>DATCFY010000180.1:0-35176 GCA_036509255.1 Streptosporangiaceae bacterium | reverse complement strand
TGGTTATACCGTCCGGTGTACTGCACAAGGCCGTGTAGATAGCGATCAGAACAGCAACTTCGCGGGCGGGAAGTCGCGGGGCAGCTCCCGCGTCGTCCCCCGGTTCACGCCCGCCGCGGAGTGATCAGCCCGGGCTGCGGTACTACCTTCGCCACCTGCGCGGGGGACAGGGACTGTAACAGGGGCTGGACCCTTGCCACGTAAGGGATTCAGCTCCTCGGTACGTCTGGCTAGTTCGAGCCGTTACGGCCGGCGGTGCGCGAGATAAGTCACGGCAGGGAGGCTCTGATCCGCCTGGCGCCGCGATGCCGGGACGTACGCGGGAGCCGCCGGACGCCGGCTGGCAGGATGTGTTCGTTGCCTGGGCACGGGAAGTCCGCATGCGGACGCAGAGGAACAGAGAAAGAGGACGCCACATGTATGACGCCATTCAGGCGGAAACCATCAGCCTGGCCGGGGCTGGCGGGGACCAGATCGAGGCCTACCTCGCCCGCCCGCTCGGGCCGGGCGCGTTCGGCAGTGTCGTAGTCATCCATCACATGCCCGGGTACGACGAGCAGACCAAGGAGATCGCCAGGACGTTCGCGGTGCACGGCTACAACGCCGTGTGCCCCAACCTGTACTGGCGGGAAGCGCCCGGCGCCAGCCCGGACGACGCGGCGGCCGCGGCGCGGGCCGTGGGCGGCGTGCCGGACGAGCGGCTGATCGGTGACGTGGGCGGCGCGGTCGCGTACCTGCGGGCCATGCCGAACTCGAACGGCAAGGCGGGCACGATCGGATACTGCTCCGGCGGCCGCCAGTCGTTCCTGGCCGCGGTGAGCCTGCCACTTGACGCGGCGGTGGACTGCTACGGCGCGTTCGTGGTCGGCACGCCGCCCGAGGGTATGCCCCTCAAGGTAGGCCCGATCGTGCACCTGACCCCGCAGCTGTCCTGCCCGCTGCTCGGGCTGTTCGGCGCCGAGGACTCACATCCCTCACCGGAGCAGGTCGCCGAGCTGGAGAAGGCGCTGAGCGACGCGGGCAAGACCTTCGAGTTCCACAGCTACGAGGGCGCCGGGCACGCGTTCTTCGCGGTGAACCGGCCCGCGTACCGGCCGGAGGCCGCGAACGACGGCTGGCAGAAGATCTGGGACTTCTACGGCCGCTACCTGGCCAGCTGAAACCCGGCCAGCGGAAAGGGGACACCTGATGTGCACGTATCTCACCGAGAAGGTCGACGTCACCGGCAGCGGCAAGGGCTCGTCTGGGTGGTTCAAGCTCAGCGAGGCGAGCGTGTATTTCGATCATCCGGTGCACGCGCCCGCCGAGCACACGCTGAACATTGACTTCCTCAACCCCGGGCAGGGACCGTCGGCCCGGGTGGCCGTCGAGCTGACCGCCGAGTCGGCCCGGGCGCTCGCCGAGGCCATCCAGGCCACGCTGGCGTCGGCTCCGCCAGAGCTCGTCGAGTCGGCCTCAGCTGGCCGGTCCTGACTAACTGGCGCCGCCAGGCCCGCTCATCGCGGAGCCTGCCCGCCGGGTGTGAGACACGAATGTAGGTGTCGTTGATCAGTGCTGGGTGCGGCGTTAACCTGAGTTAGGTCCAAGCTCAGAGGAGGTGCCGTGCCGGACGAGTCTGACCTGGCTGCGATGGAAGCGGAGCGGGCGCGGTTGTATGCCGACCTCAGCGGGGTCGGTGATTTCCGCCGGGGCGCGCTGAGCGCAGTGTTCCGCAAGTGCGGCAAGCCGGGCTGTCACTGCGCGCAGCCCGGCGACCGGGGCCACGGGCCGCAGTACAACCTGACCAGGTGGCAGGGCGGCAAGACGGTAACCACGCATCCGCGGCCGGGCCCGGAGCTGGACAAGGCCGAGCGGGAGGCCGCGGAGTGGGAGCGGTTCCGGTCGCTGGCCGGGCAGATCGAGCAGGTGAACGAGGCGATCTGCGATGCCCGGCCGCCGTTAGCCCAGCCTGGCGGTCCGGCCCCTGGCCAGCAGGGGCAAAAAAAGGGCTCTGCGATCAGCTCGGCGCGGAGCTCGCGGCGGAGGCCGCCGCCGAGGTGACGGCGCTGGCCGCGGCGGCCGCGGCGTCACTGGCGGCCGGGGCAGGCCTGGAGGCCGCGGAAAGGGCGATCCGCGCCGGGCTGATCCGGCTGGGCGGCGGTGTGCTGGAAGACCTGCTGGCCGCTGACGCCGGGTATCACGGCCCGCGCATTGACTGCGGCGCCGGGCACCAGGCCCAGTTCGCCGGCTACCGGGACAAGACGGTGGACACGGTACTCGGCCCGGTCAGGCTGCGCCGGGCCTGGTATCACTGCAGGAAGTGCGGGCACGGCCTGGCGCCCCGCGACCAGCAACTGGGGGTAGCCGGGCAGAGCATGTCGCCAGGTCTGCGGAAGATGACGGCGCGGGCCGCCGCCGCGGTGCCATTCACGGCCGCCGCCCGCCTGGTCGGTGAGCTGGCTGGGATCACTCTTACCGGCAAGCGCGCTGGGCGGCGTGCCGAGGCCGACGGCCAGGCCGCCGCCGCCGTGATCGAGGCGCAGGCCGCCGCGATTACCGCCCGCCAGGTCGTCCCGCTGCCCCCGGCCGGGCCGGTCCCGGACATGCTGTATATCGCGATCGACGGCACCGGGGTGCCGATGGTGCCGGCCGAGACCGAGGGCCGGCCCGGTAAGGGCGACGACGGGCGGGCCCGCACCCGTGAAGTCAAGCTGTGCTGCTGTTTCACCCAGACCAGCCTCGATGAGCAGGGCCGCCCGGTCCGCGACCCCGCCTCGTCCTCCTACCTGGCCACCTTCGCGCCCGCGGCCGGGTTCGGGATCCTGATGGCCGCCGAGGCCCGCCGCCGCGGCGCCGCGCACGTCCGCCAGCTGGCCGTCCTGGGCGACGGCGCCCCCTGGATCTGGAACCTCGCCAGCCAGCACTTCCCCGGGGCCACCCAGATCGTCGACCTCTACCACGCCCGCGAGCACCTGCATGAACTCGGGAAGATCGTCGAGTTCATGCTCGGCACCGGATACAGCGACTGGATTACCGCCCGGCTCGCCGACCTCGACAACGGCGACGTCCCCGCGATCCTGGCCGCCGCCCGCGCCCTCCCGCTGGCCACCCGCAAAGCCCGCGACCGCGGCAAGGCCCTGCACTACTTCGAAACTAACGCCTGCCGCATGCACTACGCCCGCTTCAGGTCCCTCGGCATGTTCGTCGGCTCGGGGACCATCGAGGCCGGCTGCAAAACGATCGCCGGCCAGCGCTGCAAGCTGTCTGGAATGCGCTGGACCGAGCACGGCGCCACCGGCATCCTCACCCTGAGATGCCTGGAATCCAGCAACCGCTGGGAAGAGATCTGGCCACAGCCGCACAACCAGACCCGTCAGACCAGCGCAGCCTGAACCAGCATCTGGCAACGAACCTCACTCAGACAACCCAGGCCAGCGGAAGCTACTCGCCAGTCACCTACATTCGTGTCTCACACCCCTGCCCGCCCGGACGGGCCCGGATTGTCGGTGTGCCGTGCCAGTATCGAACTGGCGGGTACCCCGGCAGCCCGGGGGCCGCCCGGGCGGGAACGCCCTCGTGACGATGGTGGCGGAAGGCGCGAGATGAAAATCAGGGTCGATCGGGACGTGCTGGCTGAGGCGCTGGGCTGGGTGGCCCGGGCCCTGCCCACCCGGCCGGTGGTCCCGGTGCTGTCCGGCCTGCGCCTGGAGGCGGGGACCAGCCTCACCCTGTCCTGCTTCGACTACGAGGTCTCCGCGACCGCGCAGGTCGAGGCCGAGGTCGGCGAACCCGGCACCGTGATCGTCCCGGGCCGGTTGCTCGCCGAGATCACCCGTAGCCTGCCGGCGCTGGCCGTCGAGATTGCCACGGACGCCGACGCGGTGAATCTGACCTGCGGCAGCGCGGAATTCTCCCTGGTCGCGCTCCCGGCCGAGGAGTACCCGGAGCTGCCCGCGCCGCCGCCGCTGGCCGGCACCGTGGATGGCGGCGTCCTGGGCGCCGCCATCAGCCAGGTCGTGGCGGCGGCGAGCCGGGACGACACCCTGCCCATGCTCACCGGGGTCTGCCTGGACATCGACGGCGCGACCTTGACGTTGGCCGCTACTGACCGCTACCGCCTGGCGGTGCGGGATATGCCGTGGGAGCCAGTCCAGCCGGGATTGCGCGCGGTTGCCCTGGTCCCGGCGCGGACGCTGGCGGACGCCGCGCGGGCGATGACCCCGGGGGTGCCGGTCTCGGTTGCGTTCGGTCCCGGGGCGCCCGCCGCGAAACCGGCGGACGAGCCCCGGCCCGCCGAGGGGATGATCAGCTTCGCGGTCGGCGGCCGGCAGCTGACCACGCGGCTGATCGGTGGCGAGTTCATCCGGTACCGGTCCCGCTTCCCGACCGAGTTCGGCTGCCGCGCGGACGTGCCGGCCGGGCCGTTCACCGAGGCGGTCCGCCGGGTCTCCCTGGTCGCCGACCGGGCCAGCCCTGTCCGGCTCACGTTTGGCCCTGGCCGGGTCCTGATCGAGGCGCAGACCGAGGGCCGGGCGCGCGCGGTCGAGACGGTTCCCGCCGATTTCCTCGGTGAGGAGCCCGTGATCGCGTTCAACCCGCACTACCTGCTCGACGGCCTCGCTGCCGCGGCGGTGCCGGGCCAGCCCCGGCCGCACGCCGGCGACGCGGACGGCGGCGTCGCCGGGTCCGGGGAGGAACCGGGCAGCGCCGGGCCGGCCGATCCCGGGCTGCTCAGGATCGAGTTCACCAGCCCGGCCAAGCCCGCGCTGATCACCCGGGTGTCCCCAGCCGGCGACCCGGGCACTGACCAGGAGCGGCCGGACTTCCGCTACCTCGTCGTTCCGCTGCGGGCTGCCGCCCGGGCCTGAACGGTCAGCTGCCGAGAGAGACCTTTCTGTCCAGAATCGTCACCCGTCGAGGGTGAAGCGCCAAGCGAGGGCTAACCCGACGATGGGGGTAGGTCATAGGACTTCGCTGCGGTAGCCCTCGGGTGATGCGCCGGCCGGGGCGGCGGCATCGGTGAGCGGCTGTCTCCGCCAGCCGCAGTGATGGCTGGCTGCCCCGCAGGCGAGGAGCCCGGATGAGTGACCTGCCGTTTGAAGACCGCGCGGATTTCGCGGACGCTGACCGGGGGCTCATCGGCTCGCTGGACCCGTGCGTGGTCAAGGACGCCAGCGGCCGGGTGGTCTGGGATAACGACGCGTTTTCGTTCCTGGCCGGCGATTGCCCGGACACGGCTAACCCGAGCTTGTGGCGGCAATCCCAGCGGCGAAGACTTACGCCGCCCGGAATGGGTACGAGATCAGCCCCAACCGGGAGCTGATCGGCCTGGGTACAGCCAATCTGGCCGCGGGCCTGTCCAGCAGCATGGTCGTCAACGGGTCACTGTCCAAGACTGCGGTCAACGGCTCGGCCGGGGCCCGCACCCAGGTATCCGGGCTGTTCGTCGCGGCCCTGACCATCCTGACGCTGCTGTTCCTGACCGGCCTGTTCGAGGATCTCCCCGAGGCCACGCTGGGCGCGGTCGTCATCGCCGCGCTGATCGAACTGGTCGACATCGCATCGCTGCGCGACTTGTACCGGACCTACACGTCCCGGCTCGGCCAGATCTACGGGCTGGCCGCGCGGGCTGATTTCATCGCCGCGCTAGCCGCGCTTCTCGGCGTCCTCGTGTTCGACACGCTGCCCGGCCTGTTCATCGGGATCGCTGACTCCCTGCTGCTCCTGCTCTACCGGGTGTCTCGCCCGCACATCGCCGTACTGGGACAGGTGCCCGGCAGCGATGGCCGGTGGGCCGATACCGGCGGTCACCACGAGGATCAGGCCGTGCCCGGCGTCACAGTGCTGCGGGTGAATCCGGGCTGTTCTTCGCCAACGCCGACCACGTCCGCACCACTCTTCAGCACGCCGCCACAGACCATGCCGCTGCGATCGTCCTAGACTGCGAGACCATGCCCTTCATCGACGTGACCGCCGCCCGGATGCTCACCCAGCTGACCGCCGACCTGGGACGCCAGCAGGTACCCCTCGTCGTGGCCCGCGACGTAGGGCAGGTCAGGGACATGCTCGCGCTCGCGGATCAGCCCGGCGGCGCACCGGAGTACTACCCCTCGGTCCAGGATGCGGTGAACGCGGTACGCCCGGCCCCGTCCGCCATGCCCGGCCAGGAGGGGTGATGGGCCAGGCCATCGGCGGATCGCTGGCGCTGGCGATCGGGATCGCCGTCAGCCCTCTGCCCATCATCGCGGTCGTGCTCATACTCACCACCCCCAGGGCCAAGACCAACGGCCCGGCGTTCCTGGCCGGCTGGCTGCTCGGCCTGGCCATCGTCGGGGCTCTCGTCCTGGTGCTCGCGAACCCGGCGGGTGCGAGCCAGGCGGGAGGGCCGGCCACCTGGGTCAGCTGGGTCAAGGTCGTCCTCGGTGTCCTGCTGCTGCTGGTGGCCCTGCGTCAATTCCGCGGCCGCCCGCGGGACGGTGACGAGGCACCGATGCCGAAGTGGATGGGCCGGATCGACGACGTGCGGCCGCTGACCGCACTCGGATTCGCCGCGGTCCTGGCCGGAGCGAACCCGAAGAACCTGTTGCTGGCAGTGGCCGGGGCCGCGGTCATCGCGCAGACCGGCATCTCCGGGGTTCAGCAGGCCATCAGTTACCTGGTCTTCGCGCTGATCGGCAGCATCGGGGTCGGCGTGCCGGTCGTGATCTACCTCGCGATGGGCGAACGGTCCGAGGCCACGCTCGCCAGGCTGAAGGACTGGATGGGCCGCAACAACGCGGTGATCATGTCTATCCTGTGCCTGGTCATCGGAGCCAAGCTCATCGGCGATGCGATCACCGGGCTCACCTAGAGGATTTCCGCCCGATAATGCGCCTCTAGGGCCGGGTCGCGGGGCGCAGGCGGGCGCGGAGCCGCCAGAGCGAGTGACCCGTCCAGATCAGGCGCCCGGCCCACACCACCCGGCTGAGCCACGGCTGCCCGGCCAGCAGGGGCAGGGCTTCCAGCCAGGCTCCCCGGCGCCACATCCGCCGGGCCATCCAGACGAGGCCCGCGGCGGCGGCCAGGCCGAGTCCCCCGACAGCCAGCAACACGACGAGCGCGACACCCAGCCACCCGCCGTGGAACAGGGCCAGGGTGATCAGCAGGGCCACAAGGGCGGCGCCGCCCACCGTGACCACGGTCAGGGACAGCAGAAAGCGGCGGCGCAGGCGGGCCCATCCCTGGCGGGCCTGCTCCGTGCTGGACGGCCAGCCCCCGCGCTGCGTCTCGGTAGCCAGCCAGGGGCCGCCGTAGGCAGCCGCATCCCGGTCCGCGTCGCTGGGCCGAACGTCGCCGTGCATCACCACGTGATCCTCCGCATCGCTGGCCACCCTCCGGCCCACACGATATGTCGCGAAGTGGTCGGCCGCAAATACCCGTGCCCGGCACGACCGGATTGACGGTCGTGTCCCGCCCGGGCCCGGGGACGCTCAGTCTCCGGTGGCCTGGGCGATCCGGGCGTCCAGGGCGTCGAGGGTTGCGGACCAGGGGAACATGACCAGGTCACTGCCGCCGGCTCCCGGCTCGGGCAGCAGCTGGATGTCCGGGCCGAACAGGACCGAGACGCCCCACGAGCGCAGCTTGATGATGTTCTCGCCGAACGCGGGGTGCGCGGCGTGCGCCTGGTTGGTGGACGGCAGGGCCACGATGGGCAGCCGTTTCCCGATCGCCTCGACGAGGATGCCGAGCGCGAGCGTGTCACAGATCCCCGCCGCCCACTTGTTGACGGTGTTCACCGTGGCCGGCGCGACGATCACCGCGTCCGGGCCGGGCAGCACGTCAGGCTCGCCCGGGTTCTTGTATTCGCTGCGGACCGGATGCCCGGTCTGCTGTTCCAGGGCCGCGACGTTGGTGAACCGCAGGCCCGACGGGGTGGTCAGCACGCACACGTCCCAGCCGCGCCGCTGGGCGAGGGTGACCAGCTGGCCCACCCCGGCGGCGGGCGGCGCGGCGCAGGCGATCACGTAGAGCACCGGCTGGCCGTCCGCAGGCTGGCCGTCCGCAGGGAGGCCATCGGGGTCCGGGCCCGTCACGGGCGGTCCAGCCCGGCCGGCCAGCGGAAGCCCCCGCGGGCATCACGCTCGAGCGGCACGGCCTGGGCCACCGCCGTGACCTCCAGCGGCCCGTAGATGTGCGGGAAAGGATCCGCCCAGCCTGGCACCGGCTCGTAGCGGATCTCGGCCCCGATGCGACCGGTGTCCAGGAGCAGCAGGACCAGATCCTGCTGCTCGTCCAGGTACAGGGCGTTCGCGACCGGGAGGACCTGGGCCCCGGTGCTCGCGTGGATGAAACCCTCCTCGCTGAGCGACCGGCCGCGGGTAGACGTCGTGTACTGGCCGTCCCGCTGAGCCTGCTCCCAGTCTGGCGCGGTCGCGATGTGATACAGCCACTGCTTTCGGCGGCAGAGCATCCGGCGGGTTCCTCTCCCGGTGGGACGCTAGTTCAGGAGTTCAGGAAGTAGCTGCTGCCGCCGGTCTCCGGGTTGGTGACCTGGGCGATCACCGAGATGGCCCCCGCGTGGGCGAAGGTGAGCGTCAGGGTGATCTCTTTGACGCCGCGCATCGGCCTGGCCCCGGTGATCAGCAGGTGCACGCTGTTGGGCACCAGCCGGATGACGTTATGCCCCGGGATGCTGACCGCCGGGATCGTGTGCATGGTCAGGCTGCCGTGTCCCACGGGCGCCCGGAAGGTGACCCGGCCGCCCAGGCTCGTGCGGACGCGCAGCAGCCGGTCCGGGCCGCTGTTGTTCCGGATGACCAGGTAGGCGGTGGTCTCACCGGGAACCGAGGGCTGCGGCACCACGCCAGTCGACAACTCGACCGACGGGGCGGCGCTGGCCTTCGCGTAGCAGCCGGTGAGGCCAGCGGCGGCCAGCACGACCAGGCACGCAGCGGCGGCCGCGCGGGCTGCCCGCCCGGCAGGCGCACGCCCGGGCCTGCCCCGCCCCGGGGGGGCCTGTGCTGGGCTGCCCGCCTCGGGCAGCAGATCGGTTCCCGGCATCATCCTTGTCCTCGCGTCTGAAGCGCAATGACGATGCTAGTCGCGCTGCCACCCCCGCGGGGCCCGCGGGGGTGGCAGCGGACCTGTGTCTCAGGGTCAGGAATAGTTGCGGAACGCCGGCCAGGCCCGGGCCCACGATTCCCTCAGCCCGGTGGCCAGGTAAACCGTCGAGCCCTGCTCATCGTCGGAGACGCCCAGGCCGTTGTAGAACGTGGCGATCTGGCGGACGTCGCGGAACTCGCGGCGCAGGAAAGACGGGTCCAGGCCGATCACGATCGCGGAGTGGTCCGCGGCGGGCGGCGGACCCCACAGCCAGAAGTTGTTGTGGCCGCTGTACGCCTGGGGGAGACCCAGGCCGGGGCCGTAGCGGTCGATCGCCCCCGCCTCACCGTAGTTGCCGGTCAGCAGCGCGGTCCGGGCCCGCTGCGCGGCGGGCAGCGCGTCATACTGGCGGGCGATCAGCTGGACCTCCCGGGGCCACTCGATCGTCTCGGCCAGGTCGTAGTTGATGTTCTGCAACGGCACCGTGCGCAGGATGGCGGCGGGCAGCACCGGGATGGCGATAGGCACGGCCACCAGGGTCGCGACGGCCCCGGCGATCAGCGGGGCCAGCCGCCACGAGCGCCCGGCCGTTCCGCTCCCGGGGAACAGCCACCGTGCGGCGGGCACCGAGCCGGCCGCGAGCAGGAACGTGTAGGCACCCCCGGAGTAGTACGGCTTGCCGCCCAGGATGAACTGCACCACGATCGTCAGCACGGTCGCGATCGCGGCTGGCCGGAAGGGGCGCGCGGGTTCGCTGCGCAGGCACCAGACCAGCCCGGCCACCCAGATCGGGGTGAGGGCGACCCCGGTGAACAGCAGCTGCGCTGGCCAGTAGACCGCCCGGTTGTGCCCGGCGGCGGTCTGCAGCCCGCGGAACACCTCCAGGTTCGGCCAGCCGTGGGCGGCCTGCCAGACGAGGTCGGGAGCGGCGAGCGCCACCGCGATCGCCCCGCCCAGGAGAAGGTAGCGGCTGCGCAGCAGCCGCCGCTGCGGCGTGACCGCGAACCCGGCCAGTAGCGCGGCGGCCAGGAACCAGATCGTCCACTTGGCCTCGGCGGCTATCCCGGTGCACAGGCCCATGGCCAGCCACCAGCGGGGGTTCCCGCTGTCCAGCAGCCGGAGGACCAGGTACAGCAGCACGGCCCAGGCCACGAAGTCGGGCGTGGTCGTGCTCATCAGGTGCATAGCCCCCAGGAACTCCGCGCAGCCGGCCACGCAGACCGCGGCGAGCACCTGCCCGGCGCGCCCCGCGCCGAGGATGCGGCTCATGCCCGCGGTGAGCAGCACCATGGCACTCAGCCCCAGCGCGGGCAGCACCCGCAAGCCGGTCAGGGAGTTGGCGAACAGTACCGAGGCCAGCCGGGCGGCCAGCGGGGTGAGCGGCGGCTGGTCCACGTACCCGAAGGCGGGATGGCGTCCTGCTTCCAGGAAGTACAGCTCGTCGCGGTGATAGCCGTACCGGGCGCTCACGGCCATCTCGACCGCGAACGCCAGGACGGCGACGGCGACGACACCCAGCGGGGGCGTGCGGCGGATGCGGGCCGGCTGGCCGGCCGCTTCTGGTGCGGTGCCCGGGCTGGCTAGGTCCGGACAGGCCGGGAGTGCGCTTCCCGTGAGCGAGTTCTGCTCCATGACGGCATCGTGTCCCGCCGGCTGCCCGGCCGGCATCGGTCCCCGGGTCCATTTCCCGCGCTCCGCAGCGCGGCGGAGCCAGGGTGTCGGCATGCGCCGTTCTCCACAGAGTGAGGGAGCCGCCGGGCTCCGCCGCCGGGAGGATGCCCCCCCGGACCCCTGGACCATACGATCAGGACGTGAAGAGGCTGATGGCCCGGGCTGTTGCGCTCCCGCCGCAGGCCCAGGACCTCGCCCTGGCGCTGGCACTGGTCGTCGTCAACGTCGGCTCGGTGCTGCCCTACCACTCGCGGATGCACCCGTTCTGGGCCGCGCTGGTGCTGGTCGTCGCCCAGGCCGTGCCGCTGGCATGGCGCCGCCGGTGGCCCCTCGCGGTGCTGATCGTGGCCGGGATCCCGCGCATCCTGTATGACCAGCTCGCTTTTGGCTACGCCCCTATCCCGCTAGCCAACACGATCGCGTTCTACACCGCGATGGTCTACTGCCGCCCCCCGGTCCGCCGGGTGGTCATCGTCCTGACCGTGATCGGCTCCATCCAGTCCCAGGTGGCGCCCGGGCATACCCAGCCCTACGACGCCTTCGTGTCGGGCCTGACCACCCTGGCCGCGTGGCTGGCGGCCGTGCTCGTCCGGACCCGGCGCGCCTACATCCAGGAGGTGGAAAACCGTGTCGTCCGGGCGGAGGCGGAACGCGACGACGAGGCCGCGCGGGCCGCTGCGGCGGAGCGCACCAGGATTGCGCGTGAGCTGCACGACGTGGTGGCCCACCACGTCAGCCTGATGGCCGTGCAGGCGGAGGCGGCCTCCTCCCTGCTGCCCGGGCGGCCCGCCGAGGCCCAGCAGTCCGTGGAGGTCATCGCGGCCACCGCCCGTCAGGCCCTGACCGAGCTGCGGCGGCTGCTCGGGGTGCTGCGCGGGCCGGCCGACCAGCTGGAGACGGCACCGTCGGTGTCACTTGCTGACCTGGGGGACGCGCTCGACCAGGTGCGCGGAGCCGGGCTGGCGGTGGACCTGACCGTGCGGGGCACGCCGGGCCCGCTGGCCCCGAGCGTCGATCTGACCGCGTACCGGATCATCCAGGAGGCACTCACCAACACGGTCCGGCACGCCCACGCGGCCGAGGCCGCGGTCACCCTGTGCTACGAGCCCGGCTTCGTCACGGTGAGCGTGACCGACACCCCGCGTGAACCGGGTACCGTCCCGGTCGTGAACGGGACAGGAAATGGGCTGGTGAACCGCACCCCCGTGCTCGCTAAGCCGGTGCCCGCGAGCGCCCGGCACGGGACCCCGGCCGGGGACCGGGAGATGCCGGGCCGGTCGGGCGGGTTCGGCCTGGCCGGTATCGCGGAACGGGTCGCCTCCTGCGGCGGCAGTCTCTCGATGGGCCCCACCGGCGCCGGGGGGTTCGCGGTCACCGCCCGGCTGCCGGTCCAGTGAACACGGGGAGCGCGATGGGCACGGCAGGCCCCCCGTCCACCATCCGGGTCCTGGTGGCTGACGACCAGGAACTGGTCCGCGCGGGGTTCTGCGTGATCCTCGACGCGGCCGAGGGCATCAGCGTGGTGGGCGAGGCGGCCAACGGCGCCGACGCGGTGGCCGCGGTGGCGGCCCACCGCCCGGACGTGGTGCTGATGGACATCCGGATGCCGGGGATGGACGGGCTGGAGGCGACCCGGCTGATCACCCAGGGCGGCCCGGACGCGGGCCCCAGGGTGGTCATGCTCACCACCTTTGATCTTGACGACTACGTCTACGAGGCACTGCGGTCCGGGGCGAGCGGATTCCTGCTCAAGGACGCCCCGCGGGCTGACCTGATCGCCGCAGTCCGGGCCGCGGCGGCGGGCAACGGGCTGCTCGCCCCCTCGGTGACCCGGCTGCTCATCGAGGCCTTCGCCCGCCGCCCGGCCGCGGCGGTGCCCGCCCCCTCCCGGCTAGCCTCCCTGACCGCCCGGGAAAACGACATCCTGCTCCTTCTCGCGCGAGGCCGTAGCAACGCCGAGATCGCCCGCGAGCTGTTCGTTGGGGAAGCAACGGTCAAGACCCACATCGGGCACCTGCTGGCCAAGCTGGGTCTGCGCGACCGGGTGCAGGCGGTGATCCTGGCCTACGAGACCGGGCTGGTGGTCCCCGGCGACCTGGCGGACTGAAGGCCGGCGGGGGCGGCCGCGCGCGGGCGTCAGTCCAGGCTCAGCCGCCAGTTCTGCCCGACCAGGTCATGGCCGAAGCCGTGATGCGGGTCCGAATCCACCAGCTCGAACCCGAACCGCTGATAGATGCGGCGCGCCGCGACGAGGATGTCGTTGGTCCACAGCACGATCTCCGGGTAGCCCGCCCGGCGGGCGAAGGCCAGGCACTCGGCGACCAGTCGCTCGCCGATGCCCAGGCCGCGGGCGCCCGGCTCGACCAGCAGCAGCCGCAGCTGGGCGGTGCGGTCGTCCTTGCGCATGCAGAACACGCAGCCGGCCGGCGCGCCGTCTACTTCGGCGATCCAGCCGGCTTCGCGCGGATCGGCGCGTCCGGCGTAGTCCGCGACGATCCGGGCGACGAGCGCCTCATAACTGGCGTCCCAGCCATACTCCTGGGCGTAGATGGCGCCGTTGCGCTGCACCACCCAGCCGAGATCGCCCGGCCGCGGGGAGCGCAGGACCACCGCCGCCGGCCGGCCCCGCGGCCCGGTGATCTCCCGGATGGTGGCCATCGCCGCGGTCAGCCGCTGCTGCTCAGCCTCGGTGAGCTGGTCGAGCAGCCCGCCGATCTGCGCCGCGGAACGCCGGTCCAGGCCGTCGAAGGCATGCTCGCCGGCGCTGGTCAGCCTGATTACCCGGCGGCGGGCGTCGGTATCCGAGCGCCGCCGGGTGACCAGGCCGTCCGCCTCGAACCGGGCCAGGATCCGGCTCAGGTACCCGGCGTCGATGTCGACCGAGCGGCGCAGCGCGCTGATCTCGCTCTCACCGCGCTCGGTCTCTCTGGCCTGGGCCAGCTCGAAGAGCACCCGGGCCTCGGTGAGCGAATAGGGCGTGTCCAGGTAGCCGCCGTGCAGCAGGCCGATCATGCTCGTGTAGACGCGGTTGAACTCGCGCACCGCCCGGACCCGCCCGTCGCGGACCGCCCCGGTGCCTGAGTTAGCTGACGGAGGCAAGGAAGTCGTTGACATAGTCAAATAATTGCGCAGCCGCCGGCCCCGGGCAACCCCGGCCGCGGATCAACGTCCCTTGCCGCCGGATCAACGTCCGCCGCGGCGGGATCCACGTCTGCCGCCGCGAGCCGGGAACTCCTGTGGCGGCGGATCAGCCCCGGCCCGGACGAAGGCCACCCACTCCCACCCCAGCCACCTCTCCAGCCTCAGCCATCTCGCCGGCCCCAACTTGCGTTCGTTAGATCACGAATCCTGGGGCGCCCGGAAACGTCCCATTGGCCCCAGGTGTCCCGTGCGCACCAGCCGGGCAGCGGCGTGACCCGGCGCAGCGTCAGCCGCGGTCGAGGGCTGTGCCGAGCAGGCCGAGCGGCGGGGAGCCGAGCTCCATCAGGGCGGTGTGGAAGCGCAGCAGCGTGAAGCCGTTGCCCCACTGCTTGCGGGCCTGCTCCCGCAGGTCCATGATCTCGAGCTTGCCCCACGTGTAGCGCCCGTACGTCGGGTCGAACGTGGCCCGCCGGGCCTCGGACAGGGCCGCGGGGCCGGCCAGGTGCGTGTCCGCCTCGAACCGGCGGGCCCCTTCCTCGACGCTCATGCCCGCGGTGTGCACGCCGATCGCGCAGGCCAGCCGGGTCACCCGGACCAGGGCTTCCAGCCAGACCCCGACCGCGAAGCGGGGATCGTCGCTGCGGAATCCTTCCTCTACGCACAACTCCTCGGCGTAATGCGCCCAGCCCTCCAGGAACGCGGCTGAGTGCAGGGTCCGGCGCACCGGGCCGGCCACCCGGCGCAGCGCGCGGCCGTGCGAGAAGTGCCCCGGCGCGACCTCGTGCACGACGATGCCGGGCAGCGTGGTGCCGCTGAACACCTCCAGCCACTCCTCCTGCTCCCGTGGCGGCCACCCGGGGTCAGGCGGGGTCACGTAGAACCAGGACGGCCCCTCCGGCTCGCCGGGCGCGTTCGTGGAGATCATGGCCATGGCCCAGCGCCGCGACTCCGGCGCGGGCCCGACCAGGCAGACGCCGTCGTGGTAGGGCATCAGGTTCCGCTCGCGGGTGAACGCGATCGCCTCCTCGGTGCCGCGCTGGGCCGCGTCGATGACCCCGTCCGGGCCCGGGTGGTCCCGGACCAGGTCCCGGCACAGCTCCAGCGGCGGCCGGCTGGCGTCGATCCGGGCGCAGTCCTCGGCCAGCCGGTTCATCAGCCGGTCCCGTTCGGCGTCGGCCCGCCCGGCCAGCAGGCCGAGATCGACGTCGATGTCCTCGGAGGAACTCATCAGGCCGCGCAGCCCGGCCGCGCCCAGCGCGGGATCGGGGTCCCCTTCCGTGATCGCCATCTCGACGTGCGTGACGAGGCTGGCGTGCGCGGAGATGGCCCTCGCGGCCACGTCCGGCGGCGCGGTCGGGGGGATGCCCGCCGCCAGCCCCCGGAGGCCGGAGATCAGTGCGCTGGCAACCGGGGCACTCACCTGGTCCAGCGAGGCCAGGGCCGCGTCGACCGCCTGCGGCCAGAGGGCCAGGTGCTGCATCTTGGCCCGCTCCCGCTCCTCCGCAGGCGCGTATTCACGGTCGTAGCAGGCCAGGTCCATCTCGGCGAGATGGACCAGCGGGTTACGGCGGTGCAGCTCTGCTTCGCCGTAGGCGACCTGGGCCCGCCGCTCGAACGCGGCCAGGTGGGACTCGTCGTGCGGATCATCGAGCCGGTCACCCGAGGCCGCGGTCTCGGCCAGCCTGGCCAGGCCTTCCCGTACCCCGGCGGGGGACAGGTCCTGGATCTTGCCGTCGTACTCGTGGCGTCCGCTGTACTCGCGGGCCTCGGCGACGTCGAGAGCGCAGACCGCGCGGACCCGGGGAGGAAGGTCATCCATGACCCCGACGCTACCGGGCCAGCTCCGCCGGCGGGCGGGGGGGCCAGAGTTCACAGTCCCTGGCCGGGCTGGCCTTCACCGCCCTTCACCGTGGTGACGCTGAGCGGGCTGCCGAGCTTGGCGGGGAGCTGCACGGAGCAGGTCGTTGCGGAGAACTTGACGTACAGCGCGGTGAACTGGCCGGGCGGGAAAACCTTGAGCCAGTGTGCGGTGACCGGCTTGCAGGCGGACTTGCTGTAGTTCATGGCGTCGACGACCTGGACGGTCACGTGCGCGGTCCCACCCGGCGACAGGATGACCGTGCTCGGCGCGACGGCCGGGTTGCGGGAGGCAGGCTGGCCGATCAGGCTGCCGGACGGCGCGGTCACGAAGGAGACGCCCGGGTAGCCGTACAGGTAGCACGAGCTCTTAGACGTGTTGGTGAGATTCAGCGGATAGTAGGTGCTGCCGGCGGCCGCGCCGCCTGGGCTGGTGTTCACGGTCGCGGACAAATCGGCCGTTGAGCACGCGGGTGCCGAGGGCGTGCTGGGCGGGGCCGTCGGGGTGGTGGCCGCCGCGCTGGACGGGGAGCCCGGCGGCGTCGAGGCCGCGGAGGCCGCCGCCGAGGCGGCCGTGGACGACTGGCCTCCGGCGGAGTTGTTGCTGCTGGTCGATCCGCAGGCCGCCGCGAGGGCTCCGGTGCACAGCAGGGCGGCTGTGGCGCTGATTCGCCGGGCGGCGCGGGCGGATGATCTCATCGGCGATTTCCTTGTCGTGGCGGGGCCGCTGGCTGTGCCCCTGGGGTGTCCTGACTCTTACGACGCAGCATGCGGTGTGCGGGTTGCGGGTTGAGCCGGATCGTTGGCCGGCCCGCGGTTGCCCGCGTCCTGGCGCCGGGCGATTATGGCAGCTGAATACCCGTCCCGTCCCCGGCCACGCCGGGCCACGCCGTCAGGAGTGCTGATGCTGCCGCAGGGTTCCTCGTTTACGACCCGGCCGCAGCTCGCGGGCACCTTGGGCATGGTCGCGTCGACTCACTGGCTGGCCACCGCGTCCGGGATGGCGGTGCTCGAGGCGGGCGGCACCGCGTTCGACGCGGCCGTCGCCGCGGGCCTGGTCCTGCAGGTGGTGGAGCCGCACATGAACGGGCTGGGCGGGGAGGCCCCGATCATCGGCTACGACGCCGGGAGCAGCGGTCCTTCAGGCCCGGGTCCCTCAGGCGCTGGTCCGTCACGCACGGGCGTCTTCGTGCTGGACGGCCAGGGACCCGCGCCGGGCAGCGCCACGCTGGACGCGTTCGGCGCCCTGGACCTCGACCTGGTCCCGGGCAACGGCCTGCTCCCCGCCTGCGTTCCGGCGGCCTTCGGCACCTGGATGCTGCTGCTCCGGCGGCACGGCCGGATGCGGCTGCGTGACGTGATGCAGTACGCGATCGGATACGCCCGGGACGGTTACCCGATGACGGCCGGGGTGAGCGCCGGGATCGCCGCCGCGGAGCCGATGTTCCGCGAGTACTGGCCCACCTCGGCCGGGATCTACCTGGCCGGGGGGGTGCCCGCCGCCGGATCCCGGTTCGCGAACCCGGACCTGGCCGCTACCTACCAGCGGATCCTCGACGAGGCTGAGGCCGCCGGCGGCGACCGCGACGCGCAGATCGATGCGGCGCGGGGTGCGTTCTACGACGGGTTCGTGGCCGAGGCGATCGGCTCCTATCTAGCCGGCGCCGAGGTCATGGACGTGACCGGGGAGCGGCACCGGGCCCTGCTCAGCCCGGCGGACCTCGCGGGCTGGCGGGCCAGCGCGGAACCGCCGGTGACCCTCGACTTCGCGGGCCTCACCGTGTGCAAGACGGGCCCGTGGGGCCAGGGCCCGGTGTTCCTGCAGCAGCTGGCCCTGCTCGACGGGCTCGGCGTGGCGGAGATGGACCCAGCCGGGCCGGACTTCATCCACACCGTGGTGGAGAGCGCGAAGCTGGCCTTCGCTGATCGTGAGGCCTGGTACGGCGACCCGCGGTTCACCAGCGTCCCGCTTGCTGAGCTGCTGTCACCTTCCTACGCAACGAAACGGCGGTCCCTGGTCGGTCCCTCGGCGTCGCCGGATCTGCGTCCGGGTGCTCCTGGCGGCACCGGGCCGCGGCTGCCGGGATACGTCACCGGGGAGGTGCGGGTCCCGGACTGGATGGCCTCGGCGGAGCCGACCGCCGAGGAGTCCGGGGCCGCCGCCCGCCCGGCCTGGGAGGTCACCGGCCAGGGCACCCGCGCGGACACGAGGCCGGCCCGGGGGGACACCTGTCACCTGGACGTGGCCGACAGGTTCGGGAACATGGTGTCAGCCACACCGAGCGGGGGCTGGCTGCAGAGCTCACCGGTCATCCCGGGCCTGGGTTTCTGCCTGGGCACCCGGGCGCAGATGTTCACCCTCACCCCCGGCCTGCCCAACAGCCTGGCCCCGGGCAAGCGCCCGCGGACCACGCTGACTCCCAGCCTGGCGCTGCGTGACGGGGAGCCGTACCTGGCCTTCGGGACACCGGGCGGGGACCAGCAGGACCAGTGGACGCTGGCCTTCTTCCTGCGGCACGTGCTGTTCGGGATGAACCTGCAGGAGGCGATCGACGCGCCCGCGTTCCACACCCGGCACTTCCCGTCGTCGTTCTACCCGCGCGAGTCGTCGCCGCTGGCGGTGGATGTGGAGGAGCGGGCCGGCGCTGCGGTGGTGGGTGAGCTGCGCCGCCGGGGGCACCAGGTCACCGTCCGGCCGCCGTGGTCGCTGGGCCGGGTCAGCGCGGTGGCCCGGGATCAGGGGATGCTGTACGCCGCCGCCAACCCGCGCGGCATGCAGGGGTACGCCGCCGGACGCTGAACCGGGGTGGCCAGTGCGGCGCGGGCAGTCGCGGGTCAGATGGGAAGGGCGAGGGCGCAGGCGAGCACGGCGGCGACCGCGGCGGCGGCCCGGAGCCAGCCACCGGCCATCCCGGTCCCAGCCGAGGGCAGCAGTGCCGATGCCGCGGCCAGCACCAGCAACCCCAGCCCTGCGGCCAGCACCGGCGCCTGGGCGCGCAGCACCGTGGCGGCTTCGCCGGGGCCGCCGGCCGACTCGGCCAGGTGCGTGGCCAGCAGGTACGCGATCAGCGCCACCCCCAGCACCGCCGTGTGCCAGGGCCGGGCCGGGTGGAAGGCCTCCAGCGCCAGCGCGCCGAGTGTCACCCCCTCGGCCCAGGGGGCCCGGCGCAGCCAGTCCAGGCCCCACAAGCCCAGCCGGGCCAGCGGCCCGGGGTAGGCACCGGGCCCGGGCGGCACCAGGGCCGCGGTGGCCAGCTGCCCGAGGCCGCCAGCCACGCAGCACGCGGCGAGCACGATGAGGACCGGCGCGGCGTGGCCTCCCCGGCCGGGAGGCGCCGCCGACCACGCCACGCAGGCCGCGCCGAGCAGGCCCGCGGTGGCCGCCAGGCGGACGGTGCTGCGCCGCCACCAGAGCCGCAGGTCCGTCCCCAGTCCCGCCGCCCAGGACGGGCGCCCCCCCGCCGTCCACGGGGCCTGCCACCCGCTCACCGCCGGGTCACCATGGCCCGGCGGGTGAACGGCGCCAGCGAGAGGTCCAGGCTCTGCTCCCCGTCCCAGTGCACGACGGGGATGCCCAGCTCACGCAGGGAAAACCGGATCGCCTGCTGCTCCATCCGCCAGATCCGCTGGGCCAGCCGGGCAGCCCGGCCCCGGCCCGCGCTGGGCTCACCGTTGAGGACATCGACGATCAGCACCCCGAACCCGCGCTGGCGAAGGTCACGCAGGGTTTCCACCAGCCGCGGATCCATCAGCGGGGTGAACACCAGGATCAGCGCGCCCGGCGGCAGCGCCTGCCGGGGCAGCCGGGAGAACCCCGGATCCTGGGTCCACTCCCGGTCCTGGGTGAGCATGGCCTCGGCGATCCGGTAATAGTGCCGCTGGCCGTGCCCGGGGGCCAGCCAGCGGGCCCGGTAGCGGTAAGTGATGAAGCCCACCCGGTCCCGCGCGTCCAGGTAGGCCCGGGCCGCGGCGGCCGCGCCGCGCAGCGCGATGTCCACCACGTGATGCCTGGCGTCGTCCCCGTCCCAGGCCGTGTCCACCAGGATCACCACGTCCTGCGAGCGTTCCGCCTGGAAGGTGTTCACCTGGAGGCGGCCACGGCGGGTGGTCGCCGGCCAGTTGATGCTCCGCTGCCGGTCGCCCGGCACGTACTCGCGGACGCCCGCGAACTCCGAACCCTCACCGGGCGCCCGCGCCGAGTGCTCGCCGAGCCGCTGGGGCAGGCGGTTCAGCACGACCCGGGTGCGCTGGATGGCCGGCCGCGGATAGCACTCCAGCGACGGCAGCCCGATCTGCGCCCGGCCCTCGGCCAGCCGCCAGCGATCCCGCAACACGATCTCGGCGGTGCCCACCCGGCGGCGTCCCCAGCGCTCCACCAGGAACGGCAGGGTGACCCGGTGCCCGGAGGCGTACCCGGGCCGCTGCCCGGCTGCGGGCAGCGGCACGATCTCGTGCGCCGGGTGCAGCACAACTGCGGCGGTGTACTCCGCCGCGCCGTTGAGCGACGCAGTGACCGCGGCCCGCTCACCTTCGATGATCCGGCCTGCGGTCAGCCCGGATGTGACCTGGGCGTGCGACGGGCGGCCCGGACGCCAGCCCGCCAGCAGGAGCAGCGCCGGGGCGGCCGCGCCGGCGAACTCGGGCCGCCTGGTCACCAGCGCGATCACCAGCCCGGCCACCGCGAGGGTCAGCAGGCGCCGCGCATGCCGGGACAGGTTCCACCGCAACGGCACAGTCACCGTGGACTCATGGCCCGGGCCGGACGGCAGCGGAGACGTGTCCGGCCCGGGCGGGCCGTCAGGCACGGGCGGCTGACGGGTCGGTCCGCGGCGTCGGCACGCTGGACAGCAGCCCGGCGACCACGTCATCCGGCTTGACCTGGCGGACCCACAGCTCGGGGCGGAGCGTGATCCGGTGCGCCAGCGCAGGCACCGCCACGCTCTTGATGTCGTCCGGGATCACGTAATCCCGCAACCGCAGCAGGGCCTGCCCGCGGGCCAGCTGGATGATGGCCAGCCCGCCCCGCGGGCTGGCCCCCACCTGGATCTGCCGGTGCTCCCGGGTCGCACTGACCAGCGCCACCACGTAGTCGATCAGGTCAGCCGACACTTCCACGTCCTCCAGCGCGGCCCGCATGGCCAGCAGCTCGGGGGCGTCGGTGACCTGCTGCAGCTCCGCGTTCTCGGCCCGGCGCTGCAGCCGACGCTGGAGCATGGCCGCCTCGTCCGCACGGTCCAGGTAGCCCAGCCGCAGCCGCATCAGGAAACGGTCCAGCTGGGCCTCGGGCAGCTCGTAGGTGCCCTCGTACTCGATCGGGTTGTCGGTGGCCAGCACGACGAAGGGCTGCGGCAGCCGGCGGGTCTGCCCGTCCATGCTCACCTGCCCCTCGCCCATGGCCTCCAGCAGCGCGGCCTGGGTCTTCGGCGGGGTCCGGTTGATTTCGTCCGCGAGCAGCAGCTGGGTGAACACCGGCCCCGGCCGGAACTGCATCTCCGCGGTCCGCTGGTCGTACATGGGCGCGCCGATCACGTCGGAGGGCAGCATGTCCGGGGTGAACTGGATGCGCGCGAAATCCAGGCCCAGGACCTGCGCGAACGACCGGGCGATCAGGGTCTTGCCCAGCCCCGGGAGGTCTTCCAGCAGGATGTGGCCGCCAGCCAGGATCCCGATCAGCACGAGTTCCAGGGCACGCTGGTGCCCCACCACGGCCCGCTGCACTTCCGCGAGCACCTGGGCGGACCGCTGTGCGGTCTCGTCGGGGGTCAGGCTCTTATCCGTCACAGGTGCTCCAGTCGGTCGAGAAGACGGGCCAGCGTCCGGTACGGGATACCCGGCTGGTCACTGGGCGGGGCCGGCCCTGCGGTACTGGCCGGCTCCGCGGTACTGGCCGGCTCCGCTGCCCGGGCTGAGCGGGCCGGGTCGATCCACGGCCACAGACTGCCGTAGCCCGGCTCGCCGCGGGCAAATACCTGCCGCGCGGCGGCCGGGTCGTCGTAGAGGCTGATCCCGTGCCGCTCGGCCAGCCGCGAGGCCAGCAGGTGCTCCAGCTGGCCGCGCAGGCCCGCCTCGTACGCCGTCATGGAGGCCTGGGCGTCGGCCAGCCGGGACCGCCGCCGCCACTGGCGCGAGAAGGACGACAGCACCGGTGCGGGCACGGCCGGGTCTGGACCGCTGACGTCCTCGGGTGACGACGCCAGCGACGGTGAGCGGGCCAGGCTGAACAGCACGACGAGGCTGATCACCCCGGCCGCCACCACGACCACCGCGGACGCGCCGGGACCGGCCACTGCGTACCCGGCCGCGGCGGTGGCGGCCACCCCGACGACCGCGATGACGATCTCGGGCCGGGCCGGCCGCCAGCCTGGGCCGGGATCACGCGGGCCGGGACCGCCGGGCAGACCGCCGCCCGGGCCGGTCACGACGAACCTCGCAGGTCGGCGGCGAGTTGCTCCAGCGCCTGCCGGGCGGCGTCACGCTGGATCACGGTCAGCTCGTGCGCGGAGAACCGGGCCTCGTAGAACAGCCTGGTCAGCTCGCCCGCCGCCGCCCCGCGGACCAGTCCCTCCGCGACCGCCCGGGCCAGGAACTCGTCCGGCGTGTCTGCGGCCGCGTGGGCCGCCCCGGCCGCGGCCAGGCTGCGCTCCATGGCCACGTAGCAGGCGATGATCGCGGCCCGTGCGTCGTCCAGCCCGGCCAGCGCGCGGCGGCCGGAGCTGACCGCGTCCTGCAGTTCGCTGCGCTGGCCGTCGGCCAGCGCAGCCTCGTCGGGCGGCAGCACATCATGATCAGGCTGCCGCCGCCGCAGCAGCATGACGCACGCCACGATCCCGCCGATCAGGGCCAGGACGAGCAGCACGTACAGGACGTCAGGGAGCGGCACCCGGAACGGCGCGGACGGTCTCGGGGCCCGGGTGACCGCAGGGGTCGCGCTCCCGGCTGGGCTGGGCTGCGGCTGGGTTGGCAGCGGCAGTGGATGGCCGTGCAGCGGCTTGGCCAGCAGCAGGACCGCCGGGATGGCGATCAGCGCGGCCGTCAGCGCGGCGCGGAGCACGCCGCGCAGCCGCAGGACGCGGACGTCGTCGCTGGGCCAGCGCCCGCGGATCAGCAGCGCGACGAGCAAGCCGGCCAGGACGGCCTCCAGCGCGACCCCGACCGCGATGCCGTCCCGGTGGTACGGGCCGCGCCAGCCGTGCAGCGCGAAGCCGCCCCGCAGGCCGACCAGGACCCCGGCGATCAGCAACGCGATCAGCAGCAGCCTGGCCAGGGCCGGCCCGCGGAGCGTGCGGGCTGACGCAGGCTGGCCCGCGATGCTGCTGTGCGCAGGCTCGCGCGATGGGACTGCTGTCCGCCTGCTGGTCATGGTCTCCTACGCGGGGGTGGCCAGGCCCGCCTGGTAGGCCAGTATGACCAGGTGCACGCGATCCCGCGCGCCGAGCTTGGTGAGCAGGTGCCCCACGTGCGTCTTGGTGGTGGCCGGGGTAATGTCCAGGCGCTTGGCGATCTCTGAGTTCGAGAGGCCGCCGGCCACCAGGGCCAGCACCTCGCGTTCACGGGCGGTGATCACGTCCAGCGCGCCGCCGCCGGCCGGTGCGACGGGGGTGAGCGGGGGCGTGCGGGCAAACTCCTCGACGAGGCGGCGGGTCACGCTCGGGGCGAGCAGCGCATCGCCGGCCGCGACCACCTGGATCGCGTTCAGCAGCTCACCGGGCGAGATGCTCTTGAGCAGGAAGCCGCTGGCCCCGGCGCGCAGCGCGGTGAAGACGTACTCGTCCAGGTCGAACGTGGTCAGGATAAGCACCCGGACCTCGCTCGTGGCGGCCGACCGGGTGATCTGGCGGGTGGCCTCGATGCCGTCCATGCCCGGCATCCGGACGTCCATCAGCACGACGTCGGGATGGTGCCGCCGGGCCTGCTCGACCGCCTCGGTTCCGGTGCCAGCCTCACCGACCACGCCGAAGCCGGGCGTGGCCGCGACGATGCCGCGGAAGCCCGCCCGGACCAGGGCCTGGTCGTCGGCGACCAGCACGCGCAGGGTCATGGCTGCCCCGCGCGCAGTGGCAACCGCGCCCGCACCACGAAGCCGCCGCCCGGCCTGGGCAGGGCGTGCAGGTCGCCGCCGCACAGGCTGACCCGCTCCCGCATGCCGATGATCCCGTGCCCGGCCCGGTGCGGCCCGCCGCCTAGCCGGGCCGGGGGGCGCGCCGGGGCCACGGCTCGCGCCGGCGACGGGCTGCCACCGGCCGGGACCCCGGCTCCCGGGGCGGCGCCGGCTCCGATGGAAGCACCCGCCGGGACGCCGGCCCGGGCCGGCGCGCCCACTTCGGACGGCAGGCCGGGCCCGGGATCGGTCACCTCGACCAGCAGGCTGTCCAGGCCGTATTCGAGCACCACATGGCAGCGGTCCGCGCCGGAGTGCTTCACCACGTTGGTGAGGGACTCCTGCACGATCCGGAACGCGGAAAGATCCAGGCTGGCGGGCAGGCCGCGCGGCTGGCCGACCCGCTCGACGGTCACCGTGACCCCTGCGCCCGCGGTCCGCTCCACCAGCCGGTCCAGGTTGCCCAGTCCCGGCGTGGGCGCGAGCGGCGCGGTGGGCCGGAACTGTGCCGCCCGGAGCCGGTCCCCGGAGCCGGTCGCCGCGTCCGTGGACCCGCCCAGCCCGGTGATCCCGGTGCCGCCCCCGGTACCGGCCGTGGCGCTGCCGGCCACGGGTGTCCCGGTCAGGGCCGGTTCATGGGCGGCCAGTTCCGCTTCGGCCGACGCGATGTCCACGTCGGTCTGGCGGAGCACGCACAGCATCCGCTGCATCTCGCCCAGCGCTTCGCGGCTCACCGCCTGGATCGCGCCGAGCGCGGCCCGGGCCTCACCGGGCTGGGTGTCGAACACGTACTCGCCGAACCCGGCCTGCACGGCGACCACTGTCATGCTGTGCGCCACCACATCGTGCAGTTCCCGGGCGATCCGGAGCCTTTCCCGGGTGACCGCATCGCTGGCCGCCCGGTCCCGGACGTGCGCCATGTGGGTGCGGCGCTGCTGCACCAGGTACCCCGCCATCCAGAAGATGGTGAGCACCAGCGCAGCCCCGGTCGCGTTGCCCGAACCCTGCCGTTCGAAGCTCAGCAGCACGCCTTGCGCGATCAGCAGGACCAGCGCGGCGGCCAGGCCGGCCAGCGCGACCTGACGGCGGCAGGTGGATGCGACCAGGTACAGCACCAGGGCCAGCGGGAGAAAGGGGCCGCGGACGATCCCGCCGCCCACCACCAGGGCGGCCAGGCAGCAGGCCAGCACGATGACCAGGGCCCGGACCGGGACCCGGCGCCGGATGGCGACCGGGACGGACAAGCCGATGGCCAGCACGGCGGCCAGCAGGCCGTCCCGCGGGGCCAGCAGCCCGATCGCGCTCCGGCTGCCGGTGCTGGCGTGGAAGAGGGCAACGAAGATGAGCACGGCGCAGAAAGCTGCGGCCGCATAGTCCAGCGCTATCCAGAACCGCCGCCTCAGCCGGGCGCCCCGCGGTGGTCGGGTTGCTCCACTCACCACCTAACGGTAACGCGCGGGGCGCCTCCAGGCGTCCGCCCGCGGTCGTACGCTGCCGGGCTGATCCGGCGCACGCCGCCAGGCGGGTCAGGCCATGGCCTGATAGCGAAAGCCATTCCCCGGGTTGATGACGCACGGCCGGGCCGGCCGCCAGGCTGGGACCCCACCGCGACAACCCGACGAGGGGAGCACGAGACCCGTGACCACGCCAGTGCCACTGGAGTCTGGGCCGCCGCAGGCCGGGCCGCCGCCCGGGGGGACCGGCCCCGGGCCGGGTTTCGTTGCGGCGGTTATTGAGACCTCAGCCCTCACCCAGCGGTACCCGGGCGCGGTGACCGCCCTGGACCAGTTGTCCGTGCGGGTCGGGCCGGGGATCACCGGGCTGGTCGGGGCGAACGGCGCGGGCAAGTCCACCCTGATCAAGATCCTGCTCGGGCTGCTCACGCCGACCAGCGGCCGGGTGGCCGTACTCGGCCTGGACTGCGCCCGGGACGGGGAGCGGATCCGGGCGCGCTGCGGCTACATGCCTGAGCACGACTGCCTGCCGCCGGACGTCACCGCGACCGAATTCGTCACCCACCTGGGGCGGATGTCGGGGCTGCCGCCGACCGCGGCCAAGGAGCGGGCCGCCGAATCGCTCCGCCATGTCGGCCTGTACGAGGAGCGGTACCGCCAGATCGGCACCTACTCCACCGGCATGAAGCAGCGGGTCAAGCTGGCCCAGGCCCTGGTCGGGGACCCGCAGCTGCTGCTGCTGGACGAGCCCACCATCGGCCTGGACCCGGCGGGCCGGGCCGCGATGCTGGACCTGGTCAGCCGGATCGGCACCGAATTCGGCATCTCGATCCTGGTGTCCTCGCACCTGCTCGGCGAGATCGAGCAGATCTGCGACCACCTGGTGGTCATCGACGGCGGCCGGCTGCTCCGGTCTGACTCGATGACCAGTTTCACCCAGGTGAGCCAGGTTCTGCTGATCGAGGTGGACGAGGGCACGGCCGAACTGGAAGCCGAGCTGGCCGCCCGCGGGCTGCGGCCGCGGCCGCAGGAGCGGGCGCTGCTGGTCCAGATCGTCTCCGCGGAGACCTGCGACCTCGTCCGCGACGCCGTGGCGGATCTGGGGCTGCCGCTGAACCGGCTGGAGCAGCGCAGGCGCCGGGTCGAGGAACTGTTCCGCGACGATGCTGACCCGTCCGCCGCGGAGAAGGAAGGAGCAGCGTGACCACGCACAGCGGGCCGCCCGCGGCCGGGGTCGGTGTCATCCACGACATCGGCTACCGGCACTACCAGGGGCCGCGGCTCGGCCGGGCCGCCATCATCCGGGCGCTCGGCTGGCACAGCCTGCGGTCCGCGTTCGGCATCGGCAGGGGCGCCAAGGCCAAGATCATCCCGGTTATCACGTTCGCGATCATGTGCCTGCCCGCGGTGGTCAACGCGATCGGGATGGCCCAGGGCGGCAAGCAGATCGTCTACTACGACACCTACGTGTTCCAGCTCCGGGTCTTTGTCATGATCATCTTCGTCGCGGCCCAGGCTCCCGAGCTGGTGTCCCGGGACCTGCGCAGCCACGTGCTGCCGCTGTACTTCTCGCGGCCGCTGCGCCGGCTCGACTACCCGCTGGCCAAGCTGGGCGCGTTCATCCTGGCCTGCCTGATCCTGCTGGAGATCCCGCTGCTGCTGCTGTACCTGGGCATGATCAGCCAGGCGCACGGCGGGGGAGCCATCTGGGACCAGACCAGGGCGCTCATCCCCGGCCTGCTGGTCGGGCTGGCCTGGGCCGTGCTGCTGGCCTCGCTCGGGCTCGCCCTCGCCTCGCTGAGCGGCCGCCGCGCGTACGCGACCGGCAGCATCGCGATCTGCTTCTTCCTCAGCTGGGCCCTGGCCGCCCTGCTGCGTGGCGTGACGCAGACCGGGGGACCCGGGGTAGCCGGCGCGGGGGCGCGGCTATCCGGGCTGGTCAGCCCCTTCACCGTGCTGGACGGGCTGCGCCAGTGGCTCGGCGGCACCTCGCCGACGCCCCTCCCGCCGCCGGGCGATCTGGGGCCGCTGTACGGCGTGATGTTCGTGCTGCTGCTGGCGGCCGCGGCGGGCGGCCTGGCCGTCCGGTACCGGAAGGCGGGGGTGCTCCAGTGAGCACGATCGAGCTGCGGA
The DNA here is from genome assembly GCA_036509255.1 of Streptosporangiaceae bacterium. GTDB lineage: Bacteria > Actinomycetota > Actinomycetes > Streptosporangiales > Streptosporangiaceae > RYN-230. The sequence continues at coordinate 7,762 of DATCFY010000180.1, read as the reverse complement.
ACGTGTCGCGGTGGTACGGCAACGTGGTGGCGATCAACGACGTCACGATGACGATCGATCCAGGCGTCACCGGCCTGCTCGGCCCGAACGGCGCCGGGAAGTCCACCCTGCTGCACCTGATCTCCGGATTCCTGGAGCCGTCCCGGGGCGAGCTGACGGTCGGCGGCGCGCCGAGCTGGCGCAACCCGGACGTCTACCGGTCCCTCGGCCTGGTGCCCGAGCGTCCCTCGGTCTACCCGTTCCTGACCGGGCTGGAATTCGTCCGGGCCACCGCGCGGCTGCACAAGCTGCCCGACCCGGACCGCTCCGCGCAGCGGGCCATCGCCATCGTGGAGATGGCGGCCGCGCAGGACCGGAAGATCGCGACCTACTCCAAGGGCATGCGGCAGCGGATCAAGGTGGCGGCGGCGCTGGTGCACGACCCCGAGCTGCTGCTGCTCGACGAGCCGTTCAACGGGATGGACCCGCGGCAGCGGCTGCACATGATGGACCTGCTGGAGACCCTCGGCGACGAGGGCCGCACCATCCTGTTCAGCTCGCACATCCTGGAGGAAGTCGAACGGCTGTCCGGCACGATCCAGGTCATCGTGGCCGGGCGGCTGGCCGCGTCCGGGGACTTCCGGGCCATCCGGCGGCTGATGACCAGCCGGCCGCATGTATTCCTGGTCCGCACCTCCGATGACCGGCGGCTGGGCGCGGCCCTGATCGGCCGCCCGTCCGTGACCGGGGTGGAGATGAGCAGCCGCGGACTGCAGGTGAAGGCCTCGGACTACGGCGCGTTCAGCCGGGAGATCGCGGGGCTCACCCGGGAGCACGGCATCCAGCTCCGCGAGCTGCTGCCCGAGGACGAGTCGCTGGAGCGCGTGTTCGCCTACCTGGTGGAGCAGTGAGCGCGCCGCGCGCCGGAGAAGGGACCCCCTGAGATGCTGTCCGTACAGGCCAGGACCGTGGCCTCGATTACCCTGCGCGCCACCATGGGGCGCCGCCGGGCTCTCCTGTTCGCGCTCCCGCCGCTGATCCTGGTCCTGGTCACCGTGCTGCTGAAAGCCGCGCACGCGGAGCGGGCTGACTGGCCGAGCCTCATCCTGGGCGGCTTCGGGCTCGCCGTGGTGCTGCCGCTCACCGCGCTGATCATCGGGACCAGCGTGCTGGGCGCGGAGATCGACGACGGCAGCGTGGTGCACCTGCTGGCCACCCCGGTGCCGCGGTCCACCGTGATCCTCAGCAAGTTCGCGGTGGCCACGGGCCTGACCATGCTGTTCGCCGCGGTGCCGGAGTTCCTGGCCGGGCTGATCGCCACCGGCGGCCCGAGCAGGCTGGCGGTGGGGGTGCTCGCCGGCGCGCTGGCCGGGTCGGTCATCTACAACGCGCTGTTCGTCATGATGTCCGTGCTCACCACCCGGGCCATCGCCGTGGGCCTGCTGTATCTGCTGGTCTGGGAATCCCTGCTGAGCAACGTGGTGAGCGGGGTGCGGGTCCTCTCGGCCGAGCAGTACTCGCTGGGGATCGCCAACTCCATCGCCCGGGACGGGAACCTGAACGCCCATCTCGGCGTGGCCACGGCCGCGGTCATGGGCGCGGTGGTCACCGTGATCGCGCTGGGGCTGGCCGTCCGGCGGCTGGGCGCCTTCTCACTCAAGGGCGACGCCGTCTGAGGCTCGCGGGCGCGCTCGCTAGCGGGGGGTGTCCGGGCCGGGACGGAAGGCGGGGCCGTGGCCGGGCACGATCACCGTGGCCACCTCGAGGATGCGGGCCCGGCTCTGGCCCAGCGCGGCCTGGTCGGTGCCGAGCGGGTCCTCGGCCGGGCCGTCCGGGCCCCACCAGGCGTGGGTGCACGCGTACACGTCCTGCGGGGTGGCCGCCAGCGTCGTGATGTCCTCGGCGGTGTGCCCTGGCGTGGCGATCAGCCGGACCGACGGGGTCAGCGCGAAGTCCCCGGGCTCGCGGCTGATCCAGCGGTCGCCGTCATAGCTGGCCCAGTGATCGTGGATGACCGCGCCCGGAAACAGGGCGGCGTTGATCGTGTGATCGGGGTGGTGATGGCTGAACACGACGTCGGTCACCCGGGCCGGGTCCTGCCCGCGGGCGGCCAGCGCGCCGAGCAGGGCGTCACGCCCGGACACCATGCCGGGATCGACCACGATCACCCGGCCGCTGTCGAGGATCAGCGTGACCGTGCTGCCCACCCGGTCCGCGTCGTCCTCTTCCCGGACGTAGCCCTCGTGCAGGACGAACACCTGCGCGGTCCCGGTCATGACCGGCCGGCCTTGGCGGCGGCTTTGCGCTGCTGCTTGTAGGCGCGGACCTCGGCCAGGGAGTCGCTGTCGGTGATGTCGGCCACGGAGACCCGGGAGCCTTCCTGTCCGAACGGGCCGGTGGCCTCCTGCCAGCCGGGCGGGCGTACCCCGAGCTGCTTGCCCAGCAGCGCCGCGAAGATCTGCGCTTTCGTCGGGCCGAACCCGGGCAGCCCGGCGATCCTGCGGACCAGTTCCTGGCCGGTGTCCGCGGTGGTCCAGAGCCGCTCTGGCTCCCCGTCGTAGCGGTCCACGATCAGCCGGGCCATGTCCTGGGTCCGGGCCGCCATGGCCCGCGGGTAGCGGTGCAGGGCCGGCCGCTCGCTGAAGATCGCGGCCAGCGCGTCCGGGTCGTACCCGGCGAGTTCCGGCGCGGTGGGCTCGTGGCCGAGCCGCCGCACCAGGTCCCGGGGCCCGCTGAACGCCTTCTCCAGCGGTACCTGCTGATCCAGCAGCATGCCGATGAGCAGCGCGAGGGGGTCGCGCGAAAGCAACTCGTTCGCGTCGGGATCGATCGGCAGCGATATGGTCATGAGAGCCTCCTGGTCGCTGCGGCCATCCTGGCCGGCCGCGGCAGCTCTCGCGAACCGGGAGGCCGGAACTGAGCGCGGCCTGGAAACATGCGCAGAACCGGCTGGTGCGGAACTACGTACGGGCCGGCTGGCGTTTGACTTAGCAGGCGCGGATGTGGCGCGGCCGGCCGGGGGTGACCCAGCCCGGGAACCGCATCCACGCCGCCTGAGGAGGCAGAAGTTGTCAGGTCGGATGAAGTTCGCCATTGCCGGGATCATCCTCGGCCTCATCCTGTTCATAGTCAGCCCATGGCTCGCGATCGGTGTGATCGTCCTGGCGATCGGCATCCCGACGGGCATGTACCTGATGCTCGACTCGTCGCAGCGGCGGCGGCTGAAGGAGATCCGCCGCCGGCGCCAGATCGGCGGCTGACCCCGGTCAGCCGAGCGACCCCGGGAACAGCAGCGCGAGCTGGTGCGGATAGCCGCCGATGAGGCGGAGCTCGTCGTCGGTCAGCGGCTTGCCGCTGGCCGACGCGCACATCTGCACCAGTGAGAACGCCAGGTCCTCGTCGCCGTCGGCAATCTCGATGTCCAGCCCCTCCATCACGTGCCGGAAGCCGGCTTTCCCGCCGTACTCGCCGGTGAGCACCACCCGGCCCGCCCTGGTGAACCAGTCGCCCGGGAACGGCCCCAGCGTGCCGTCGTCGTACAACTCGTAGTTCTGCCGGTCCTTGAGCGCGCCGTCGGCGTGGATCCCCGATTCGTGCGCGAACGCGTTGCGGCCCACCCCCGGCTGGTTCTGCGGGAGCGGCTGGCCGAACGCGTAACTTGCCCACAGGCTGAACCGCCGGGCCCAGGACAGGTCGAGCTGATCACCGATCCGGGCCTGGCCAGCCACCCCGAAACCGTGGCTGAACGCGAGGATGCAGGACAGCAGGTCGGCGTTGCCGGCTCGCTCCCCGATGCCGTTGATGCAGGTGTTGACCCAGGCGTCCTGGCCGGCGTCGAGATCCCCGAGCGCACCGGACACCGAGTTGGCCACGGCCATGCCCAGGTCGTTGTGGCAGTGCGTCTCGACGGGGATCCGGATCGCCGCGGCCAGCTTGGCGAAGCGCTCGCGGATCCGGTCTGGCGTCTCCCCGCCGATCGTGTCGCAGTAGCGGACCCGGTCCGCCCCGGCTTCCCGGGCCGCGGTCGCGAACTCCAGCAGGAACCCCTCGTCAGTACGCGAGCCGTCCTCGGCGTTCACGCCGATGGTCTGCGCCCCGCCGTCCCGGGCGGCCCGCACCGCCGCCACCATCTCCGAGATCACCGAATCCCGGTCCAGCTTCCCGAGGAACTTATGCGTGATCATCTGATCTGAGGTGGAGATCGACAGGTTGTAGTGCCGCAGCCCGAGCGGGATGGCCGCCTCCACGTCACCGGGAACAGCCCGGCACCAGCCCGACAGCCGCAGCCTCCCGAACGCGCCCGCCTCGGCCAGCGCCACGCTGGCCCGGATGTAGGGCACCTCGTGGAACAGGAACGGGAAGCCCAGCTCGGACTGGGCCACGCCGAGCCGGCCCAGGTAGAAGTTGACCATGATCTTGCCGAATTTGGACAGGCCGGTCCGGGCGGTCTGCACGCCATCGCGGTTGGTCACGTCAAGGAAGTGGATCGCGGGCATCGGCATCCTCCTGAAGTGGGCGGCTCCCGGGCCGGGCCGGCCGGCCTGGGGCGCGGGCTCGTGGTCGACACCATGGCATTTCTGTCGACTGTCATCAACATTGATTAAAATCAACTAACTTGACAGGGGAACGAGAACTGGGGAGTGACACGGAGGCGCCGGATGGCGGACACGGAGTGGATCAGCGCAGCGGAGGCGGCCAGCAGGCTCGGGATCAAGCAGGCCACGCTGTACTCCTACGTCAGCCGGGGCGTGCTGAACCGCCGCCGGGCGCCCGGCGGCAGTGCTGCTGGCGGCCGGGGCAGCGGGAAGGGCAGCCGGTTCGATGCGGGCGAAGTCGAGGAGCTGGCCCGGCGCGGGCGGCCGCGCCGGCCGCCGGGCCTGGCCGGGCTGGTGATCGAGTCGGGCGTGACGGAGATCTCCGGCGAGCGGCTGTGGTTCCGCGGGCTGGACGCGCTCGACCTGGCCCGGGACTGGGACTTCGAGGACGTCTGCGACCTGCTGTGGCTCGGGCAGACGCGCCCGGGGGAGGCCGGCCCGGGGGAGTGGCAGGCGACGCCGGCCGCCATCGCGGCGGGCACGGCGGCGCAGGCGGCGCTGCCGCCGGGCACGTTCCCCCTGGAGCGGCTGCAGGTCATCGTGCCGGCGCTGGCCGCGGCGGATCCGCTGCGGCTGCAGTTCGACCCGCCGGCCGTGGCGGCGGCGGGCCGGGCCATCATCGCAGGCCTGGTGGACTGCCTGCCACCAGCCGGGCCCGGGCCGCAGTCAGCTGGCGGGATACCGGCCCGGCTCTGGCCCAGACTCTGCCCGGACGACCCTCCGCCCGCGCTGCTGGACGCGTTGCGGGCCGCGCTGGTCCTGCTCGCCGACCACGAGCTGGCCGCGTCCACGCTGGCGGCCCGGGTCGCCGCGTCCGTCCGGGCCGACCCGTATGCGGTGGTGGCCACCGGGCTCGGCGCGGTCGGCGGCGCCCTGCACGGCGGCGCCTCACTGGGCGCCGAGACCATGCTGGCCGCGGCGCAGGACGCGGCGGGCGCGCCAAGGGTCGTGGGGGAGCTGCTCCGCCGTGGTGAGCGGGTGCCCGGCTTCGGCCACTTCGTGTACCGCACGGGAGACCCGCGGGCCGGGCTCCTGCTGGCCATGGTGAGGCGGGCGGTCCCGGCGTCACCCCGGCTGGCCGTGGTGGACGCCGTGCTGGCCGAGATGCACCGGCGGTCCCTGCCGGAGCCCAACATCGACTTCGCGCTGGCCGTGCTGGCCACCTGTGCGGGGATGATCCGGGGTGCGGGCGAGGTCATCTTCGCGGTGGCCCGGACGGCGGGCTGGCTGGCGCATGCGCTGGAGGAGTACACCGCGAGAACGCCCCTGCGGCCACGGGCTGTTTACACTGGCCCTGCCCATCGGCAGGCCGATCCTGGCCAGCGGGAACTACCCGGGAGCCCCCATGACTGAAGACCTGTGGCACACGCCCCTCGTGCACATCCGCGGCAGCGACGTGCGCGGTGATACCGGCCAGACCAGCGGCATGACCCGCCTGGAAGCCATCTCCGGCAAGTCCTCCGGTTCGTCCAAGCTGTGGATGGGCCAGACCCACGTGGCCCCGGTGACCAAGTCCGGCGACCATCATCACGGGCACGCGGAGACCGCGATCTACGTGGCGTCCGGCCACCCGGCGTTCGTGTTCGCGGACGGGGATCGTGAGGTCAGGCTGGAGACTGAGCCCGGCGACTACATCTTCGTGCCGCCGTACGTGCCGCACCGGGAGGAGAACCCGGGCGACGAGGAAGCGGTCGTGGTCATCGCCCGGAGCAGCCAGGAAGGCATCGTGGTCAACCTGGAAAGCCTGTGGTCGGCGGTGGACCGGACCGGGGACGCGGCCGCCACCGGGGAGTAATCCCGGCCAGAAACCGGGAGTGACCCGCCTGCTACCTAATTCCTATAAAAACGATAGGAGTTATTGACATAGGGGCGGGCGGTGTGTTTGCATCCGAGGCATGCCCCCTCGCTTTGACGCTGCCCGCTCTGCTGCCCTCCCGGGTCGGCCCGCCATGCCCCGGGAGGGACGTTGAGCATCGAATTCATCGGAATCGCCGCCACCGCCCCGCACAGTGAGACCGAGATCGCCGCCCAGCAAACCGACCCGGTCCAGCCCGGCTACCTGGAGGAACTGGCGCGGGCCCACGAAGAAGCGGGCTTCGACCGGGTGCTGGTCGCGCACTCGTCCGCGTCCCCGGACGGTTTCACGGTGGCCGACCAGGTGCTAGCCCGCACCGAGCGGCTCGGAGTGCTGCTGGCGCACCGGCCCGGGTTCGTCGCCCCGACCTACGCGGCTCGGAAGTTCGCCACGCTGGACGCGTTCCACCCCGGACGGGTCGCGCTGCACGTCATCACCGGCGGCGACGACGCGGACCAGGCCCGGGACGGGGACCTCACCGACAAGGTGACCCGGTACCGGCGGACCGACGAGTTCCTGGACGTACTCCGCCTGGAGTGGACGTCCGCCACCCCGTTCGATTACGACGGCGAGTTCTACGTCGTGAAGGGCGGCCTGTCGGGAGTGCGGCCGCCGCTCGGCCGGATCCCGGTCTATTTCGGCGGTGCGTCGGCGGACGCCATCCGGGTCGGCGGCAAGCACGCGGACGTTTACGCGTTCTGGGGTGAGCCGCTGGCCGGCATCCAGGAACGGATCGACCAGGTGCGGGCGGCCGCCGCCCCGTACGGCCGGGACCCCCGGTTCAGCGTGAGCCTGCGGCCCATCCCGGCCTCGACCGAGACCGAGGCGTGGCAGCGGGCCACCGACATCCTGGAACTCACCAAGGAACGGGCCCGCGGCGCGCGGCAGTTCTTCAACCTCGACCACTCCCAGCAGCACGGCTCGCAGCGGCTGCTGGAATTCGCGGCCCAGGGTGACGTGCACGACGAGCGCCTGTGGACCCCGATCGCGAAGGTGACCGGGGCGGCTGGCAACTCCACCGCCCTGGTCGGAAGCTACGAGCAGGTGGCCCAGGCCTTGCTGCGGTACGTCGATCTCGGGGTGAGCACCCTGCTGATCCGCGGCTTCACGCCGCTGGCCGACGCGCGGGATTACGGCACGCTGGTCCGCCTGGTACGTGAGCAGGCCGACCCGGCCCCGCTCGTGAGTGCTCGCTGAAAGACATCCCAGGAGCTTAAATGTCAAGCCGCTGCCTGCTCCGTCTTCGCCGCGTACTGCGGCCAGGCGGTGGTCTCGTCGTAGAGGGTGCGGGTTTTGAGGCAGCCGTGCAGGATGCCGGTGAGCCGGTTGGCGA
>DATCFY010000179.1:0-29796 GCA_036509255.1 Streptosporangiaceae bacterium | reverse complement strand
ACGTGACGTCTCGATCACCAGATTCACGGCTTCTTCCCGGAACTCAGGTGTGTAATTATGCTTGCGCCTCGCCAATGATTTCCCTTTCAGAGGACCCCAATCTTAGTGGGGCCGCTGTCCGGAAGGTTCGGGGCGCTCCACTTGGCTTTCAGGTCTTGCTTGCTGGTGACGCCGGTCTTGCCGATGCGGTCGTGTTTGACGTTCTTCCAGACCCATTCGTCGGGGTTGAGCTCGGGTGAGTAGCCGGGCAGGCGGAACAGTTTCAGGCGGCCTTCCGTGGAAGCGGCGAATTCGTTCGTGGCGGTGGCCCGGTGCGCGGGATGCCCGTCCACGATGAGGTAGACGGGGCCGCGGGCGTCGTGCAGCAGCCGCTTGCAGAAATTGATGAAGGCAGCGGCGTTCGTGGTGCCCTCGTAGACGGCGAACCGCAGCGCGCCTTTCGCGGACACCGCGGAGATCATGTTCACCGAATAGCGGGCGCCGGTGTTGCGCACTTCCGGGGTCTGGCCGACGGGTGACCAGGTGGTGCCCGCGTGGTAGTCCGAGCGGATCCCGGCCTCATCAGCGAAGTAAATCGTGGCTCCCTCAGCTTCGGCCTGCGCCTGGATAGCGGGGTACTCCTCGCGTTTCCACCGGTCGACCGCCTCGGGATTCTGCTGGTACGCGCGGTGCAGGGGCCGCTGCGGCGACATCCCCAGCTTGCGCAACAGCCGCCCGACGCTGACCACCGACAGCGCGACGCCGAATTCGCGGCGGATCACCTCACGGACCATCTCCCGGGTCCACAATGCGAACTGGAACTGCATCTGCCGCGGATCCTGCCCGGCAATCAGCGCATACAGCCGCGACAACTGCGGGCCGGCCAGCTTCGGCGGGCGGCCCGGCACCGGCTGGGCCTTCAGCGCGTCTTTCCCGCCTTCACGGTATTTCGCCAGCCAGGCGTAGACCGTCTTGCGGTGCAGCCCCAGCGCGGCGGCCACATCCTCCGGATGCGCGCCTTCCCCGACCTGATCCACCGCCCGGATCCGCAGCGCCTCAAGCGTCTTGTGATCAAGCTTCCGGCCGTCGTTGTCCCGCACACTGCAATCCTGCCAGATCACAAGATCAAAGTCAGGCTACTTTCGAACTCCTTAGTAACCCTATTGCCAACTTCTGACGCGGACCGTGACGGCGGAATGATCGAAGGTAACCGCGCCGCAGGCCGCTCAGCCGAGCAGTGCGGACACGACGACGCCGGGCCCGGTGCCCGCCTGGGCGGCCAGCGCGCCGTCCGGAGACCAGACGCCGGACCGGCCGGCGCACTCGGCGTAGCCGCCGCCGGTAGCCCCCGCGAAGCTCGCGATCGCGACCCACATCCCGTAACTGGCCGCGATCCGGCTGGCCCGCTCTTCCTGGAGGGCCCGCTCGTCCGCGGACATCACGGTGCCGGCCACATACGCGTCGACGCCGAGGGCAGCCGTGTCCACCTGGTGCTGCGGGACGCTGACGTCCTTGCAGATGGCGAGGCCGAGCCGCCAGCCGTCCACCTCCAGCACGGCGGGCTTGTCACCCGGGGCGAACCGCTCGGCCTCGGCCCCGCCCAGCCACAGCTTCCGGTAGGCCACGCTGATCCCGGCCTCGTCCACGGCGAGCACCGCGATGTGCGGGCGCCCGGTCTCGCCCGGGACCGGCGCGCCGGCCAGCGCGACCGACCCCGTCTCCGCGCACGCCTCCGCGAGCGGGGCGAGCCGCGGATCGCCAGCCGTGAGAGCCGAGGCCCCCAGCTCATACCCCGTCAGCGAGAGCTCAGGGAAGACCACCACCCGCGCCGCCGCGGCCCGCACCGCCGCCGCGTGCGCGACCGCGTTCTGGGTCACGTCGTACGGCACGCAGAGCGGCTGAGCGACTGCGATGCGAAGCGCTTCCCGCATGGAACCCCCAGCTCAGCAGCGGGCAGCCCACCGATCCACCCGCTTAGGCTCTTTATTTTCGCTTACTGAGGCAAATCCCCGCCGGGCGCATGTCGATTTCCGGGCAGGCGGATCGTGTAGACGGTGAGAAGCCGGCCGCCGCCGGCCCGACCGAGGAGGAAGCGATGCCGCAGTACCTGCTGAGCATGTACCAGCCTGATGGTGACCCGCCGCCGCCGGAGGTGCTGGGCCCGATCATGCGGAAGGTGAGCGCCTGGAACCAGGACCTGAGGGATGCCGGGGCCTGGGTCTTCACCGCGGGGCTGCATCCGGCCAGCACGGCCACCGTCGTCCGGTCCCAGCACGGCGACGTGGTCATGACTGACGGGCCGTTCGCCGAGGGCAAGGAGCACCTGGGCGGCTTCACCGTGATCAGCGTGCCCGACCTGGACGCCGCTCTGGAGTGGGGCAGGCGGATCTCCGAGATCACCACCCTGCCTTGCGAAGTGTGGCCGCTGCGGATGAGCGACGGAGGCTGAGAACGCCGTGCCCGGCCCGGACATCGAGCGGGTGTTCCGTGCGGAATACGGGCGGGCGGTGTCAATCCTGGTCCGCGTGTTCGGCGACATCGACATCGCCGAGGACGCGGTCCAGGACGCCTTCGCCCGCGCCGCGGAGCGCTGGCCGGCTGACGGGCTGCCGCCGAGCCCGGCCGGCTGGATCATCACCACCGCCCGCAACCAGGCGATCGACCGGCTGCGCCGGGAAGCGTCCCGGTCCGACCGGCACGCCCAGGCCGCCCTGCTGCACGCGGGCCCGGAAGGGGGCCGCAGCGTCGCAGGCGGCACCGGATACGGCGAGGAGGGCCCCGTGCGCGACGACCGGCTCCGGCTGCTGTTCACCTGCTGCCATCCCTCGCTCAGCCCGGCTGCCCAGGTCGCGCTGACGCTGCGGCTGCTCGGCGGGCTGACCACCGAGCAGATCGCGCACGCGTTCCTGGTGCCCGAGCCGACCATGGCCCAGCGGCCGGTCCGGGCCAAGGGCAAGATCCGGGACGCGCGGGTCCCCTACCGGGTGCCGGGTGAGGCCGACCTGCCCGGCCGCCTGGCCGCCGTGCTGGCCGTGGTGTACCTCATCTTCAACGAGGGCTACACGGCGAGCACCGGCGACGAACTGACCCGGCCCGACCTGTGCGCCGAGGCCATCCGGCTCGGCCGGCTGCTGGCCACGCTGATGCCAGACGAGGCGGAGGTCATGGGGCTGCTCGCGCTCATGCTGCTGACCGAGTCCCGGCGGGCGGCCCGGACCGCCCCGGACGGGAGCCTGGTCCTGCTGGCCGACCAGGACCGGAGCCGATGGGACCGCGGGCTCATCGCCGAGGGACAGGCGCTGGTGCGGCGGTGCCTACGCCGCGGACACCCGGGCCCGTACCAGATCCAGGCGGCGATCAACGCCGTGCACAGTGACACCGCGCCCAGGAGGACCCCCGGCGCCACGGACTGGGACCAGATCCTCCAGCTCTACGACCAGCTGCTGGCCGTGGCGCCCAGCCTGGTAGTGGCCCTGAACCGCGCGGTCGCAGTGGCCGAGGTCAGCGGGCCAGCCGCCGCACTCGCCCTGGTCGACGAGCTCGGGGCCGCGCCCGGCCCAGGCACCGGCCCTGGCCTGGCCGGCTACTACCTGTTCCACGCGATCCGGGCCGACCTGCTCCGGCGGCTGGGCCGGCCCGCCGACGCGGCGGCCGCCTACGACGCGGCCCTGGCCCGCACCGCCAACGCGGCCGAGCAAGCCTTCCTGCGCCACCAGCGCGACCAGCTCTCCACGCCAACCTGACCTGCGCCCCACGGGGCGTCGATGAATGAAGGAATGGTGCACACCAGAGTGCAGTAAACCTTCATTCATCGTGGCTGCGGGCCGGCCCGGGTGGCGGAACCGGGCGGCGGCTCGGGATGACGGTGCGGGCCGGCTACTTAGATGTGAGGACCGGCTGGTGTTCCTGGGGGCCAGCCGCGTCGGGCTGGCCGGAGAGGACCTTGGTGCAGCCCTTACAGGCCGCCCCGCCGATGAAGTAGGCCGGGATGGTCGGCGAGTCGGTGCGCGGGTTGGTGGGCAGCAGCATGGGCGCCCGCGGCGCCTGGCTGAAGTTGAAGTCCTGGACCAGGTTGCCCAGGATCGGCGCGATCTCGCGGACATCGGGCCGCGGGTCCGGGCGACCGTCGGTGGCCGGGTTGAGCCGGGAGCCGCTCAGGAAGTCGTCCTCGATGAACTTCAGGTAGGCGTCACTGCTGAGCGTCTGGTGGTCGATGTAGCCGCGCTTGGCGTACGGGGAGATGACCAGGCTCGGCACCCGCAGGCCGTATCCGTTCTGGTCCACGGAGGGGGGGACCACGTTGTCATAGAAGCCGCCCCAGTCGTCCCAGGACAGGAAGATTGCGGTTGATTTCCAGTCCGGGCTGCGCATCGCGGCGTTGATGAGCGCCGTGACGTAGGCCTGCCCCCGGTGCACGCCGGCTGGCGGGTGGTCGCTGTCTGGGCCGGAGGGGACGATCCAGCTCACCGCGGGCAGCGTCCCCTTCTTGGCGGCGTGCAGGTAGGCCCGCGTCGACTGGATGTTGTGCAGCTGGTGGTCGGCCTGCACATCCCCGAACAGCGGGAGCGGGTTCCAGATCCCGGGGGTCTGCACGTTCTGCTTGACCGCGGCGCAGGTCTCGGCGGAATCGTTGCCGCAGTCGGGCTGCACGCCCGCCTGCACGTAGTACCGCCAGCTGATGTCGTGGGCGTACAGCAGCCAGGTGATATCGGTCCAGGCCAGGTCGATGCTGGTCTTCCCCTTGGCCAGTTCGGTGTCCACGGCCTTCTGGAACTTGTCCACGCCGTACGGCCCGACGATGTCGTTGACGCAGCTCATCGGCGAGCGATTCTTACATTTGGCCGACCACGCCGACACCATGTACAGGTGGTCCGGCAGCGACCACGACTTGACCGGCTCGAACATGTGATCCTGGAGCACATAGTCGTGGGCGTACTTCCAGTAGTTGGGGATCTCCGCGGCGGTGTGGTACCCCATCACGTCCGGGCTGCCGGTCGCGACACAGGCCGGGTCGTCGGGGACCTGGCAGGACGCCCGGGCCGCGTCCCGCTGCAAGATGAACCCGTTCATCTTGCCGCCGTTCACGTCGGCCACCGCGTTGCCCTCGCCGTGCGGGCCGCCGCCGTTGCGGTCGGCCTTGTCGTGGTAGGGGCGGGTGCAGCTACCCCCCGGGTCGGAGATGCACACGGTCGGCTTCCCGTCCCGCATGGGAATGCCGTCCGCGCCGGGGTAGGTGCCGAAGTAGCTGTCGAACGAGCGGTTCTCCTGCATGATCATGATCACGTGCTTGATCTTGTGGATGCCCGGGGGAACCACGTACCGGCCGGTCGGGCCGCCCGCGACCTCGTTAACCGACGCCGCCTTCGCCTTGCCGAGGTGAGGCTGGGCGGCTGGCCGGCCAGTCCCCGCGCAGGCCGCCAGCAGGCCGGCCATCAGCAAGCCGGCCCCGGCGGCATACCAAGGCTTGACGCGGACGCGCCTCGTTCCCATCCCGAGCCTCTCCTGTGTGCCGGAATCCAGGCGTCCGGCATGGAGCGCCCATTCGGCAGATACCTGCCCCCCGGTCGGCAAAAGTACCCGAAACAGGAAGCAATCGCGTTGTCACCCGGCCCGAAATAGGAGCGAAAGCCATAAAAGGTGCCGCGCGGAACGCTAGTCAGCGTGGTCGGACGGATCGTTGCGGAGAATTTTTCGCTCGCGCACGGCCGGCGGGACCGCGGGCCGTGCCCGTCAGCGGCGGTCCAGCGCCCGGTCCAGGTTGACCGCGGCGCTGATGAGGGCCAGGTGGGTGAAGGCCTGCGGGAAGTTGCCAAGCGCCTCGCCGGACGCGCCGATCTGCTCGCCATAGAGCCCGAGGTGGTTGGAGTAGGTGAGCATCTTCTCGAAGATCGTCCGGGCTTCCTTCACCCGCCCGGCCCGGATGAGCGCCTCCACGTACCGGAACGAGCAGAGGTTGAACGTACCTTCCCCGCCGTCCAGCCCGTCGTGCCCGGTGATCGCGTAGCGGTAGACGAGGCTGTCCCAGGTGAGCTCGGCGCCGATCCGGTCCAGCGTGGACAGGAACCGTGGGTCGGTCGGCCGGCGAACTTGACCAGGGGCATGACCAGCACCGACGCGTCGAGCAGCCGGCTGCCCGGATGCATCACATAGGCCTGCAGGTCGCGGTCCCAGCACGAGTCCTGCACGAACCGGTGCGCGGACGCGGCCAGCTTGCGCCAGCGCTCGACCGGCGCGGGCAGGCCCCGGTCCCGGGCCAGGCGGCCCGCCCGGTCATAAGCCACCCAGGTCATCAGCGCGGAGTAGGTGAACCGCTGCCGGGGGCCGCGGATCTCCCACACCCCCTCGTCCGGCTCCTGCCAGTGCTTGGCCAGCCAGTTGAGCCGCTTGGACAGCCCGACCCACAGGTCGTAGGAGATCGGCACCTCACGGTTGTAGAGGTAGACCGAGTCCATCAGCTCGCCGTACACGTCGAGCTGCCGCTGGTGCACGGCGTTGTTGCCGATCCGGACGGGCCGCGAGCCACGGTAGCCCTCCAGGTGGTCCAGGACGGTTTCCGGAATCTCCTGGCTGCCGTCCACCGCGTACATGATCATGACGTCGTTTTCCGGGGTGGCGGACTCGCAGCGGGCCTGCACCCATTCCATGAATGACGCGGCCTCCTCCAGGAAACCCAGGGTCATCGGCGCGTAGACGGTGAACGCGGCGTCCCGCAGCCAGCTGTAGCGGTAGTCCCAGTTCCGGCCGCCGCCCATTTCCTCGGGCAGCGACGTGGTGGGCGCCGCGACCAGCGCGCCAGTCGGGTGGGTAGACGAGCAGCTTGAGGGCCAGCGCGGACCGCTGCACGGTCTCCCGCCAGCGGCCGTGGTAGCGGGACTGGCTGACCCAGTTCTGCCAGAAATCCGAGGTCAGCGTGAACAGGTCGGCGGTCTCCCCTTCACCCAGTGGCCGGACCTCGCCGCGCCATTCCAGCTGGATGTCCACGGACTCGCCCTCGTCCAGGGTGAACGTCGCGGCCACGCCGGATTCCTCGATCTTGAGCGGCACGGTGGTGCGCAGTACGCAGTGCCCGGCCGGGGACTGGAACACGGCGCCGACCCCTGAGACCACCTCGACCGTGTGCGGGGCCCGGCCGTAGTCGAACGCCGGGTGGCAGGCCAGCTCGAACGTCGCCCGGCCGCGGACCGCCCGGGCCTGCCGGACCAGCAGGTCGCGGGCCTTCCGGGTGCTGCTGGTCTCCGGGACCATGAAGTCGATGACCTCGCCGACCGCCTCGGCCCCGTGAAACCGGGTGAGCAGGATGTTGGTGTCCGGGAGGTACATCTGCTTCGGGCGCGTGGTCACGTGGCTGGACAACGAGAAGTACCCGCCCTTGCGCGCGTCCAGCAGCGCGCCGAACAGGGCCGGGGCGTCGAAGCGGGAGGGGCAGTACCAGTCGACGGTGCCGTCCGTGCCCACCAGGGCCACGGTCCTCAGGTCGCCGACGATGCCGTGCTCCTCGATCGGTAGGTACCCGGCGGGCGGTGCCCCGTGCATGCGGTTACCCGCCGCGTGATACCCCATAGTCCCAATGATCCGTTTCTGTATACATCCACGTTTCCGTTGACGCACTCTCCCGGTTCAGCGGGCATGCTGGGCGGATGGGCGTGCGCAGCGTAGGTGTGGAAGAGGAGCTTCTGCTCGTGGAGCCGGGTACGGGCCGGCCCCGGGCGGTGGCCGCCGCCGTGCTGGAGGCGGACAGCGAGGCCAGCGATTCCGGGGGTGGCGATTCGGGGGGTGGCGATTCGGGGGGTGGCCGCGCGCAAGCCGGCCGCACGGGGGCAGCAGATGCGGGGGCCGACGACCCGGAACAGGAACTCGATTTCGAGCTCCAGCTCCAGCAGGTGGAGACCAGCACCCGGCCCTGCAGCACCCTGGGCGAGCTGGAGGGCGAGCTGCGCCGGTCCCGCGCCGCGGCCGTGGAGGCTGCCGGGCGGGTGGGCGTCCAGGTCGCGGCCCTGGCCACCTCACCGATCCCGGTGGAACCCGAGACCGCCGGCAAGCCCCGCTACGAGCGGATGGCCGAGGCCTTCGGGCTGACCGCGCACGAGCAGCTCACCTGCGGCTGCCACGTGCACGTCCAGGTCGGCTCGGAGGAGGAGGGCGTGGCCGTGCTGGACCGTATCCAGCCCTGGCTGGCCGCGCTGCTGGCGCTCAGCGCCAACTCGCCGTTCTGGCAGGGACAGGACAGTTCCTACGCGAGCTTCCGGTACCAGGCGTGGGGCCGCTGGCCCTGCTCAGGACCCACCGAGTGGTTCGGGTCCGCGCAGGCGTACCAGGCCACCGTGGATCAGATGGTGCAGACCGGAACGCTGCTGGACAGCGGCATGGTGTATTTCGACGCACGGCTGTCCCAGCGCTACCCCACGCTCGAAGTCCGCATCGCCGATGTCTGCCTGCGCCACGAGGACGCGGTGCTGATCGGCGCGCTGGTGCGGGCGCTGGTGGAGACGGAGGCGCGGGCCTGGCAGGAGGGGGCGGTGCCGTTGCGGATGCGCACCGAGCTGCTCCAGCTCGCGGCGTGGCGGGCCAGCCGGTCCGGCCTGGACGGCCCGCTCGTCGACCCGTTCAGCGGGCGACCGGCTCCGGCGCCCGAGGTGATCGGCCTGCTGCTGGAGCACGTGAGGGAGGCGCTGGCCGACGCGGGCGACCTCGGCACGGTGACCGGCATGGTGGCCGACGTGCGGCGCCGCGGCAATGGCGCCGCGTTCCAGCGGGACGCGTTCCGGCGCAGCGGCTTGCTGCGTGACGTGGTGACGAACGCGGCCGCAGCGATCACCGGATGATCCGCACGGATTGGGCGTCCTCGTCGCGGGTAGGCCGAAGGCCGTGAAATCAGCCAATGACGGGCCTCGGGTCCTCGTCGTCGGGGCCGGCTTCGGGGGCCTGTCCACGGTGAGCAGGCTGGCTCGCGGCGGGTTCCGGGTCACGCTCGCCGACCGCCACATCTACAGCACATTCCAGCCGTTGCTGTACCAGGTGGCCACGGCCGGGCTGGCCCCGAGCGACGTGGCCTACCCGTTGCGCGGCTTCGCGCACAAGTACGGCGCCAGGTTCCGGCACGGTGAGCTGGCCGCGGTGGACGCGGAGGCCCGGGTGGCCGAGTTCGCTGACGGCGGTCGGCTGGAATACGACTACCTCATCCTGGCCATCGGGGTCACGGCCGCCTTCTACGGGATCACCGGCGCCGCCGAGTTCAGCCACGGCCTGTACACGCTGCACGACGCCGTCACCATGCGCGAGCGGATCCTGGCCGGCCTGGAGCAGATGAGCCTCGAGCCGGACGGCCATCAGGATGTGACCGTCACGATCGTGGGCGGCAGCGCGACCGGGGTGGAGCTGGCCGGCACCCTGGCCGACCTGCGCAACGTCGGCCTGCACGCGTCCTACCCTGAGATCGATCCGGAGCGGGTGCATATCAGGCTGATGGAGCAGGCACCCGATCTGCTCGGCCCGTTCCACCCCTCGCTCCGGCAGTACGCGCGGGAACAGCTCGTCAAACGCGGCGTGGACCTGCACCTGAACGCGGAGATCCGGGAAATCACCGAGGACCAGATCATCCTGGCCAGCGGCCAGGAGATGCCCAGCAACCTCACCGCGTGGGCGGCCGGCGTGGCCGGCCCGCCGCAGCTCGCCAAGTGGGGCCTGCCCCAGGGCAAGGGAGGCCGCGTGCTGGTCGGCCCGGACCTGCGGGTGGAGGGACAGGAGCGCGTCTTCGCGATCGGGGACATCGCCCGGGCGGACAGCGACCCCACGCCCCAGCTCGCCCAGCCCGCTATCCAGATGGGGCGGCACGCCGCGACACAGATCCGGCGGCTGGAGGCGGGGCAGGAAACTGAGCCGTTCCATTACCACGACAAGGGCACCATGGCCACGATCGGCAGCCGCTCAGCCGTGGTCCAGCTCAACCACGGGATACGGATCCGCGGCACGATCGCGTGGCTGGCCTGGCTGGCCCTGCACCTGGTCACGCTGCTGGGCGGGCGGAACCGGATCAACGCGCTGATCAACCTGTCGTATCGGTACCTGAGCTGGCGGCGCGGCGGCGGGTTCATCGTCGGGGACGACCCGCCCGCCCAGGGCGCCGACGGCAACTAGCCCGGACCGGGTGGCCGGGCGCGGATGTGAAGTGTGCCGGGAGTCAGCCGGAGACGACGCCGGACGGTCAGCCGGAGACGACGCCAGGAACCCGCAGCACGTCAACCGCATCGCCGGCGAGTTCCTCGAGCAGGGCGGCCAGCGTGTGCAGGCCGGGGTCGGCCCGGAAGACGAACGCGACCGCGTGCCCCAGCCGGGCCTGCCGGATCGCGTCCCGGCCGCGCGCCTCTTCCTCCCCGGGCTCGGCGCGGATCACCCGGGTCCCGGAGCGGAGCAGGTCGGCCACCTGTTCCAGGACGGCCCCGTCGCCGACGACCACTGAGGCCCGGCGCAGCTCGCTGGTGGCGCGGGGGGTGAGCAGGTCACGTGCGCCAGGGCCGGCGCCGACCAGGGCGAGCCGGCCGCGGGGCCGGATCCGGGCTATCGCCACACTCGCGTCCCGGGACCCGCGCTCGGGCACCACCAGCTCCGCCGCGCCGGCCAGCGCCGCCGCCTCGGACACGCTCAGCCTGGCCGGGGCAGCGACACCGCCGCCCCCGCTTCCCGGCCCGGCCAGCTGCACGGACGGGTAGCTCACCAGCGGCCAGCCGCGTTCCCGGGCGGCCGCGGCGATCCCCGGCCGGGCGTCCTCGTCGTCGCTGAGCGTGGCCAGGGTAAACACGCTGGCCGCGGACAGCCCGGCCTCGCCGAGCGCCTGGTCCGCCAGCCGCAGCACCTCGTCCGCGCCCGCCTCGTGACCCGCCGCCAGCGTGGCCAGGTGCACCCCGACCACCAGGGACGGCGGGCGGAGCACCGCGGTGCGCGGATCGGCCGCGACGACCCGGTCGGTGATCAGGATCCGGTACTCCCCTGTGTCCCCGACGCTGGCCGGGAGCGGGGGCAGCGGCCAGGTATCCGTCGATTCGAGCCGGACCCGCTCACCATCCAGCAGCGCGCGGCTGACCGTGCCGATCGCACCCTCGGTCGCCCAGCCCAGCGTGTCCAGCCCCGGCAGGCTGATCGCATCGGTCGCCGTGGTGATCACCGCGTCCGCCCCGAATACCTCGGCGACGCGGGTGGCCAGCGCGTTCGCGCCCGCTGCGTGCCCGCCGACCACCGCGACGGCCCGGCGCCCCGATTCGTCCACGCAGACGACGGCGGGGTCGGTCCACTTGCTGTTCAGCAGCGGGGCGATCAGCCGGACCGTGGCGCCGACCGCGAGGAAGCACACCAGCCCGTCGCACTGGGCCCAGGCCCGCGCGAGTGCCTGCCGGGCCGGGCCGTCATAGGTACGGGTCTGCCCGGGCCAGGCGGCCGCCAGCCGCTCCGCGGCCGCGCGACCTCCCCCGGTCACCGCAATGAGGCCAATCACCGGCATCTCCGCAACTTACCGCAGCCTCATGTGCAGGCAGATGGTCGTGCCGCCGGGGCTACTGCGTACCTCGACCAGGTCGCACACCTGGTTGACGAGCCACAGGCCCTTCCCGCCGGGCAGGTCATCGGCGGGCGTCCAGTAGCCCGCCAGCCGGTCGGCGATAACGCCGGTGTCGTGGATCTGGCAGAGGATCTCGTCCTCATCGTGCCACAAGTGGACGGTCCCGCCCGCCTTGGTGTGCCGCAGTGTGTTCGCCGCGACCTCGCTGGCCGCCAGGACGAGGTCAGTGATGCGCCGGGCGGGCAGCCGGGCGCGGCGGGCGCGGCGGGCGACCAGGCTCCGCACCGGCCGGAGGTCGCGCTGGTAGGTCAGGCGTTCCGCGATGGCGGGCGGGCGGGCGAGCGGGTGGTCACAGCCGGGCGGGAGGCTATCCGGGCCGAGATAGCTGGGGCTGGCCTGCTCCTCTCCCTGGCGGAACAAGGCCGGATGAGTGCAGCCGGCGTCGTCCAGGACGGCAGGCGTGAGTTCCGCGCTGTCGTACAGGCAGACCATGGTGGCCGGGGCTCCGGAGAACGCCGTGTTGACCAAGGCCTCGTAGCGCGCGGCCTCACGCAGTTCGGCGGCGGAGCGCTCCGGCCAGACCGGCTCGCCGACGTAGCGGATACGCCGCCCGGGGTAGCGGTCCATGAACGTGCGGATGGCCGGGATGATCCGGGCTGGGTTGCGGCCGAGTTCGGTCATGTCGGTGAAAGCCACCCCGCCGGTCTCCCCGTTGAACTCGCGGCGGAGCCAGCTCACCTTACGGGGCGGGGTGACAATGAGCACCGGCTCGGCCCGGGCCAGGCCCCCGCGCACGTACCTCTCGACGACGGCGCGGAACTCGGCGGCGCCCCGGTAGAGGAGGGCGCTGTGCAGCAAGCCGTCGCTGGCGGCCACCGCCTCCGCCACGTCCACCCCCATACCCAGCCGCCTAGCACGCTTCAGTGGGCGGCCGCGAAGGGTCTGGGCGGCTGGGCCGGCGCATGTCCCCGCCGCGCCGGTCAGCTGGGGCCGCGTTATCCGAGCGAACACTACCTCGCACGCGCTGCTATCTGCCCCGGCAAATCTCAGGTATGCGGCTCATGTGCAGAAGCGTGGCACCGGGTTACGATCACAGGTGTACCTTCCCAGTCCTAGCCTGTGTGGATGGGGAGCAGCGTGGAAGGACGCGAAGGGCTCTGGCTGTCAGCCGAGCAGCACGGCAGCGTCATGGTCGTCACCATCCGTGGTGACCTCGATATCGTGACCAGCGGCCGTTTTGACGACTGCCTGAAACAGGCCCGCGCGACCAGCAAGCGGGTCATCCTGGACCTGGCCGGGGTCGACTTCATGGACACCAGCGCCCTCGCAGTCATCGTGGGGCACTGGAAGAAGCTCAAGGCCGAGGGCGGGACGCTGATCCTGGCCGGGGCGCGCTACCGGTACACGAAGAGCCTGTGGATCACCGGGCTGGCCGACCGGCTGCCGCTCTACGACACGGCCGAGCTGGCCATCGCCGCCGAGGAGCAGGGCACCGCTGACGGCCCGGCCGACGCGGCGGCCGACAGCGCCGTGGCTGATAGCCCCGTGGCTGATAGCGCCGTGGCCGGGGAGGCCGCCGCCGCCGACTAGCATGCACCTGGCGGAAGGCGGAACATGGTCGGCTCAGATCTGGCGGTAGGCGCGGCCAGCCTGCTGGCGACGGCGGCGTCGTCCGAACCCAGCTCGCTGCGCCGGCTGGCCGGGCTCGCGGTCCAGCAGGTCAAGGGCTGCTCGGCAGCCACGGTGGCGCTCTGGCGCGACGGTGAGCCCGCCGTGGTGACGTCGAGCCACCCGGAATCGCCCGCGCTGATCTGGGTGCAGCTCCGCGCCGGGCGCGGGCCCATCCTGGACGCGCTGGCCAGCGGGGAGCCGGTCAACTGCGACGACACCCTGGAGGGTGAGCAGTGGCCGGAGTACGCAGCGGCCGCCCTCGCCCTCGGCGTGCGGTCCTCGTTTACGCTCCCCTACCTCGGCGCCCCGGACTCGTTCACACTGTCCCTGTTCGCCGCGCGGCCGGGGGTGATGGACCCGGCGCAAATCCCGCTGGCCGAGCTGCTCGTGGCGTTCGGCGGGGCGGCCCTGGCCGCCGTCTCTGATTACGACGAGGCGCAGCGCACGGCGGTCCAGCTGCGCGACGCGGCGGACTCGCGCTCCCTGGTCGACCAGGCCAAGGGGATCCTGATGCACGCGCTCGGGTGCAGCGCCGAGGAGGCCCTGGACCGGATGCGCCAGGTCTCGCAGCGCAACAACATGCGGACCACCGAGGTGGCCGAGACGATCATCGGCGCCCGGGCAGGGCGGGCCGGGCAGGCGCCCCGGGCAGCCGGAGCGGCGCAGCCGCGCCGGTCCGGCCAGGCGGCCCGGTCCGGCGCCTCCCGGTCCGGGCGGGCCGGCGAGACACCCCGGCCCAGGCGCTAACGTGATGGGTCACCCGCGCAGATTGGGCCAGTGCCGTGCCAGACGTCCCTGACCGCCAGCCACCCGCCGACGGCCTGGCGGAGCTGCGTGCCCGCCAGGAGGCCCTGCAGCAGACCGCCACGATGCCAGGTGCGGACCTGCGGCCGCTGCTCGATGCGGCCCTGGCCGAGCTGGACGGCGCGATCGACGCGCTGGGGGCGGCACAGGCCCAGCCGGCCGCCGCCACCGCCAGCAAGGATGAGCGGGTGCCGGGCTCCGTGCATGCCGAGCGCCGGCTGCTGCACGCGGTGTTCCAGCAGGTGCCGGTCCCGCTGTTCGTGCTCGGCCAGGACGGCACCGTGCGCCGGGCCAACCCGGCCGCGAGCGCGCTGCTCGGGGCGGCCCGCGGCTATCCGACCGGGAAGCCGTTCAGCGCGCTTGTCGAGCCGTCCGGCCGCCCGGCGCTCCGTTCGCTGCTCGCCGCGGCGGCCCGCACGGAGGGTGGCCGGCAGCTGGACTGCCACCTGCTGACGGCCAAGGGCCGGATCAGCTGTGCGCTGGACGTCCGGCCGGTCAGCGTGCGCGGCGGCGACGACTGGCTCCTCGTCGCGGCCCGGGCCCGGCCGGCGGCTGGCGCCGGCAGCACGAAGTCCGCCGCTACGGCCGGTCCCGCACTCGAGCAGGCGACCCCTGATCCCGTGGTGACGGTGATGACCCGGCGGCTTGACCTGGCCACGACGGCCAGCCGCCTGCTGCTGGAGAACGTCACCCTCAGTGAGTCCGTCACCCTGCAGCGGTGCGCCCGGCTGCTGTCCGAGGCGCTGGGGGCCTGGGTCATCGTGGACATGGACCGGGGCGGGCTGCTCCGCCGCCACTTCGTCACCGGGCCGGACAAGCACGAGTCCGGGCCGCTGACCCAGATGACCGCAGCGGTCAACCCGGAGCCGGGGTCGCTGCCCGCGCAGGCCCGCGAGTCGGGCAGTGCGCTGCTGGTGACGCACGCGGAGGACAACGGCATCCTCGGCACGGCCCCGGACGGCGTGCCGCTGCTGGCCCTGCTGGGCACGGGGTCGCTGCTCAGCGTGCCGCTGTCGGACGGCGAGCAGACGCATGGCGTGCTCACTCTGGCCCGGGTCCCGGCCCGCGGCTACTTCAGCCTGGCTGACGTAGGCCTAGTGGAGGAGATCGCTGAGCAGCTGGCGCTGGCCATGTCGATGCGCCAGATGCTGCGCAACCGCACCGAGACCGCCGAAGCGCTCGAGGCCAGCCTCATCCCCCCGGTCCTGCGGGCCGTGCCCGGCGTCGAGATCGCGTCCGCGCACATGGCCCCCACTCAGGGCCGGGCGGTCGGCGGCGACTTCTACGACGTGCACCCGACCCCGGCCGGCTGGGGCCTGGCCATCGGGGACGTGTGCGGAAAGGGCGAGGACGCGGCCTCGGTCACCGCGGTGGCCCGGCACGCGATCCGGGTCCTCGCGCACTGGAGCGCCGACCCGGCCGAAGTGCTCCGCGGCGCGAACGAGATCATGCTGGCCGAGGAATTCGGCAGCCGCTTCGTGACCGCCAGCACCACCCACCTGAGCTGGAGCGGCCGCAGCCTGCACGCGGTGCTCGGCAGCGCGGGGCATCCCGGCCCGGTGCTGGTCCGGCCGGACGGGCGCGCCCAGGTCCTCGCGGGCGGCGGGCTGCCACTCGGGATCTTCCCCGACGCCGAGCCGGTGACCCACGAGCTGGAGCTGGCCACCGGCGACGTCCTGTTCTTCTGCACCGACGGGCTGACCGACGCCCGGAGCTCGGACCAGGCCTACTTCGAGGGGACTCTCGCGGACAGCCTGTCCACGCTGGCGGGCAAGCCGCCCGCGGGCATCGTCTCCGGCATGCGCCGGCTGGTGCTGGACTTCTGCGCCGGGGTGCTGCTCGACGATCTGACCATGCTGGTGCTCCGGGTGGGCGAGCCGCCGGGCGCGTGAGCCGTGCCCGGCAGGCCCAGGCGGTCAGTACCGGGCGCCGGCCACCTGTGCGCCCAGCGGATCCAGGACGGCCAGCTCGCTGTCGGTGAGCGTGACGTCCACTGCGGCCACGTTCTGCTCCAGCCACTTCACCCGCTTGGTGCCGGGAATCGGCGCCACGGGGACACCGAGCCGCTCCTGCTGGGCATACACCCAGGCGAGCGCCACCTGCGCCGGGGCCACGCCCTTGGCCTCGGCCACCCCGCGGACCGCGTCCGCGATGGCCTGGTTGGCCCGCCCGGCGTCGCCGCTGAAGCGCGGGTTCCGGCTGCGGAAGTCCTTCGCGTCCAGGGTCGCCACGTCGACGGTGCCGGTCAGGAAGCCCCGGCCCAGCGGCGAGTACGGCACCAGGCCGACACCCAGCTCCCGTAGCGCGTCCAGGACCGTGGTCTCCGGGTCCCGGGCCCACAGCGAGTACTCGCTCTGCACCGCTGCGATCGGGTGCACCGCGTAGGCCCGGCGGAGCAGCGCGCTGTCCACCTCGGACAGGCCCAGGTAGCGCACCTTGCCCTCGGCGACCAGTTCCGCCATGGCGCCGACGGTCTCCTCGATCTCCGCGGTCTGCGGTGGCCGGTGCAGGTAGTACAGGTCGATCACGTCCACGCCCAGGCGGGTCAGCGACGACTCGGCGGCTCGCTTGACGTAACCACGCTCGCCGCGGATGACGCGCTTGTCGTCGCCGCCCGAGCGGTCGATGCCGAACTTGGTCGCGAGCTGAACCCCTTCGCGCCGGCCCGCCAGGGCCCGGCCCACGAGGACCTCGTTGTGCCCGGCGCCGTAGACGTCGGCTGTGTCGATGAAGGTCACGCCAAGGTCGAGGGCACGCTGGATGGTCGCGATCGACTCGTCCCAGTCGGCCTCGCCGTACCACTCGCTCATGCCCATGCAGCCGAGTCCCTGCGCTGAGACGGTCAGCCCGCCCAGTGAAACATTGCGCACGTTAGTCCTGTCCTGTTGCTGGTCTGGCCGCGCGGACGCGGCGCTGGTAAGTCGCGATCTTGTGGTCGAGCAGTTCCAGGCACTCCTGCTGCTGATGCAGGGCCTGGCGGACGTGCTCGCGGTGCCCCTCGAGCAACGCCAGCCGCTCCTGCTCCCCCGCCCCCGACCGGACCAGCTCGGCATACTGGAGCATGTCGCGCACCGGCATCCCGGTGGCCCGGAGCCTGCTCAGCAGCAGGATCCAGTCCACGTCGGCATCGGTGTAGCGGCGGCGCCCGTCGGCCGTGCGGGCGACTGGGTCCAGCAGGCCGATGCGCTCGTACCAGCGCAGGGTGTGCATGGACAGCCCGCACTTCTCCGCCGTCTCCCGCGTGGTCCAGCCCGACACATCCTCGACCCTAGACGTTAGAGCACGCTCTAACGCAAACGGACTGTCCGGCCGGCCACCGCGGCCTGGTTGTGGCCTGGCGAGTCCAGGCGCTTCGCTCCCCTCCCCCGCCAATCCCTTTGCTCCCACCAGTCACGCAGGTCTCCAATCACCGCGATCTTGGGTCGTGATCATGACTTAGGTGTCGTTCCAGCGACACCTAAGTCATGATCACGAAGAGGCCGTGGGGCCAGAGCGGCTGGTGGGACCAAAGTGGCCGGGGCTAAGGGCGGGACGGGGGTACGGCCGCCGGACTTCGGTTGCCGGACTTCGGCGGCGGGGTCAGACTGGCCAGGTCTCGCGGCGCCAGGCCGCGTCCCAGAACATCCACTCGTAGCGGGCCCCGGCTGCGAAATGGGCTCGGGCCCGCTCTTCCTGCCCGACAGGCAGGTCGCGGCCGGCCTGGTCGGCGAGCTCAAGGACCTCGGCCACCTCGCCGGCGTACTCGGGGCCAGCGTAGGTGTCGATCCAGCGCTGGTAGACCGGGTTGGGCGAGCCCTGCTCGTGCAGGTGGCGGCCCACCTCGCCGTAGATCCAGATGCAGGGCAGCACGGCGGCCAGGCCTTCCGCGAAGCCTCCGCGGAACACCGAGGCGAGCACGTAGCTCGTGTAGGCCTGGGTGGTCGGGCCCGGCCGGGCCTGGGCCAGCACGCCGGGATCGCCGCCTAGGCCGGTGACCAGCTCCTGGTGCAGCGTGGCCTCGGCGGCCAGGCCGTTCGCGGCGTGCCGGGTCAGCACCCGGGCCGCGTCGGGGGTCGGCGCCTTCACCCCGACCAGGCCGACCGCCCGGACGAATTCGTGAACGTAGTGGTCGTCTTGGGAGAGGTAGCAGAGGAACGCCTCCGGCGGCAGGTCCCCCGAGGTCAGCCCCTGGAGGAACGGATGGTCCAGGATCGCCGCGTAGGTGCCGGCGATCTCGGCCCACAGCCGCCCCGTCCAGCCGGGCCGGGCTGGTGCCTGTGCCACGTTCGCCGGTGCCGAAGTCATGCTGTACCACCTCAGGACAGCCAGGACAGATTCTTGTGAGATCTGAGATCTGCACTGAAGCACACCCGCTCAGAACGCGTCAAGGCCTCATATGGTCAGCCGCGGCCGCTCTGGACCCGGGCAGATTAAGCGGACATTACTCTCGGTAAAATTCGCATTTCGCCGTCGCCTCACCCGGTAAGAGAGGCGCAGATCTTATATCTTGCTTTCCCTGGCCCGGCGCGCAGACCAGGCTCGGGCCCCTTGCCAGCGGCGCGGGGCCGCGCCTAAACTTGGCCGAGCATAAGATCTGAGATCTTATTTTGGACGCAACGAGTGGGGATGTTCGTGCCGACTCCGGAAGAGCTCAGCGCCCGCGCGGCCGCTGCGGTGGACACCCGCCGGCTGATCGACCTGGTCCAGCAGGTGTGCCGCATTCCGAGCGTGCTCGGCGAAGAGGGCGAGCTGGCCGGGTTCCTGCGCTCGGTGATGGCCGAGTCCGGATTCGAGGAGGCCGGCCTCCAGCCGGTACTGCCAGGCCGGCCGAACGCGCTGGGTGAGCTGTCCTTCGGCCCGGGCCCCCGGGTCGTGCTCACCGGGCACCGGGACACCAAGCCGGTGTCGCACGGCTGGACCGCGACCACGCCGTTCTCGGGCGAGCTGATCGGCGGCAGCATCTACGGCCACGGGATCATGGACATGAAAGCCGCGCTGGCCTGCGAGATCGTCGCCATCGAAGCGCTGCGTGACAGCGGCGTGGAGCTGGCCGGCACGGTGGCCATGGCCGCGGTGGCCGACCACATGGGTGATCAGCTCGGCTCCATCGCCTACTTCGACAGCTACCCGGCCGACATGGCAGTGCTCGGCGAGCTGTCCGACAACGAGATCTTCCTCGGTCACCGCGGCCGCTACTACTTTGACGTGACGGTCCTGGGCAAGTCGGCGCACACCTGCCACAAGCCGCTGGCCGTCAACGCTAACGCGCTGGCCGCGCACGCCGTCCTCGAACTAGAGGCCTCGCACTTCACGCCGGAGCTCGAGGACTGGGTCCGGGACCTGTTCGGCCCGGAGACGTTCGTAGTACCCGGCCGCGTCTACGGCGGCCTGCCGCCGGGCGGCCCGTCGATGATCCCCGACGAATGCGTGATCCGGGTGGACTGCCGCCCGCAGCCCGGGGTCAGCGTCGCCGAGGTGCGGGCCGAGGTGGACCGCTGCCTGGACCGGGCCCGGCAGCGCGACCCGCGGCTGCGGGCCGAGGTCGTGCTGGCCGACGTCAAGGACGGCTACCTGGCCGGCCCAGACGACGAGGTCGTCCGGTACATGCGCGACGCGGTCCGCGCCGTCCGCGCCGCGGGCGGTCCGCCCGCACGGGCGGCCGAGCCGGTGCCCCAGGTGGCCGGCTGGCTGGGCGACACGGCCAGCTTCGGCGCGAAGGTGCCGACGGTCATCTTCGGGCCCGGCGGTGAGCCGGTGTACTGCCCGGATGAGCACCTGAGCGTGGCCGACATCATCGAGGCCACCCAGGTCTACGCCAGTTTCGCCGCGCTCGCGCTGGCCCGGCCCGGGGCCTGAGGCGATGCGGGTGGTGCTGGCGACGTCAGCGGCTGGGAAGAAGCCAAGGGAAGCGGAAGGCGCATGAGGGTGGTGCTGGCGAAGCCCGGGCTAGACGGCCATGATCGCGGCGTGAAGGTGGTCGCGATGGCGCTGCGCGACGCCGGCGCCGAGGTCATCTACCTCGGGCTGCGCCAGACCCCGGGGCAGATCGTGGCGGCGGCCCAGGCCGAGGACGCCGACGTGATCGGCATCTCGGTCCTGTCCGGCGTGCACATCCCGCTGGCCCGGCAGATCCGCGAGGCGCAGCAGGCGGCCGGGGTGGACGACATCCCGCTGGTGGTCGGGGGCACGATCCCGGCCCAGGACGTCCCGGCCCTCACCGGCCTGGGGGTGCGCGCCGTCTACGGCGTCGGGACGCCGATCGGGGATGTCGTCGCGGGCGTCCTGGCCCTGGACCACGGGGCCCGCAACCACGAGGCGCGCAACCACGAGGCCCTGGACGGCGGCCGGCCGTGACCACCACCGATTCCGGCATTCCCGTCGACCCCTGGTACGGGCCGCCAGGGGAACCCGGGCCGCCGCTCGGCCAGCCAGGTGAGCCGCCGTACACCCGCGGCCCGTACGCGTCGATGTACCGCGAGCGGCTCTGGACCATGCGCCAGTACGCCGGGTTCGGCTCCCCCGAGGACACCAACGAACGCTTCCGCTACCTGCTCAGCCAGGGCCAGACCGCGCTGTCGGTCGCTTTCGACCTGCCGACCCAGCTGGGCTACGACTCTTCGCACGAGCTGGCCAGCAACGAGGTGGGCCGGGTCGGGGTGGCCATCGACACCGCGGACGACATGGCCGCCGTGTTCGACGGCCTGCCGCTGGAAGACCTGTCGGTCAACTTCACCATCAACGCGACCGCCCCCATCATCCTGGCCTTCTACATCGTGGCCGCGGAACGGCGGGGCGTGGACCCGGCCCGGCTGGCCGGCACCCTGCAGAACGACATCCTCAAGGAGTTCCTGGCCCGCAAGCTCTACGTGTTCCCGCCGCAGCCCTCGCTCCAGCTGGCCGGCGACGTGGTCGAGTACTGCGCACGGGAACTGCCGCGCTTCAACCCGATCTCCATCACCGGGTATCACGCCCGGGAGGCAGGCTGCGACGCCGTTCAGGAGATCGGGCTGACCATGGCCGCAGCCATCGCCTACGCCGAGCATTTCACCGCGCGGGGCCTGGCGTTCGACTCGTTCGCGCCGCGGCTGTCCTTCCACTTCTCCAGCCAGCTGGACGTGTTCGAGGAAGCGGCCAAGGTCCGCGCGGCCCGCGGCCTCTGGTACGACATCGCCACCGGGCGGTTCGGTGCGGCCAACCCGCACTCGGGCCGGCTGCGTTTCTTCTCCGGCTGCTCAGGCGCCACGCTGACCGCCCAGCAGCCGCTCAACAACGTGGTCCGCTCGACCCTGCAATGCCTGGCCGCCGTGCTGGGCGGCGCCCAGTCCATCCACGTGATGGGCTACGACGAAGCGCTGGAGATCCCGACCGAGGAGTCGGTCCGGCTGGCGCTGCGCACCCAGCAGATCATCGCCCACGAATCCGGGGTGACCAGGACCGTCGACCCGCTGGCGGGCTCCTATTTCGTGGAGTCGCTGACCAGCGAGCTGCGGACCCGGGCCCTGGAACTGGTGCAGGAGGTGGACGCGGGGGGCGGCTACGTGCACCTGCTCGAGCAGGGCGTGCCGCAGCGCTGGATCGCCGAGGCGGCCTACCGCAGCGAACTGGCGGTGCAGTCCGGTGCGCGGGTCAAGGTCGGCGTGAACCGGTTCACGGGCGGCGGCGAGGACCGCCCGCCCCGGCTGTTCGAGGTGGACTCCGCGGCCGCCGGGCGGCAGCGGGACCGGCTGGCCAGCCGGCTGGCGGGGCGGGCCGCCGCCCCGGCCGCACGCGCGCTGGCCCAGCTCAAGGAGGCGGTGACGGCGGGCGTGAACACCATGCCGGCCTTCCTCGGCGCGGCCCGGGCGGGCTGCACCGTGGGCGAGATCACCGACGTGCTCCGGGCCGAGTTCGGCGAGCACCGGGAGCCGCCCCCATGGTGAAGCCGCCCGCGCTGAAACCACTGGCCGGGATCCGGGTGCTGGACCTGACCCGGTTCGTGTCCGGCGCCTACTGCACGATGGTGCTCGACGCGCTCGGCGCTGACGTGATCAAGGTCGAAGGGCTGCCCGGCGGCGACCCCTACCGGGCCCAGGGCGCGGTCCGGGTAGGCAGCCTGAGCGGCCTGTTCGCTTCGCTGAACACCGGCAAGCGGAGCATCGCGGTGGACCTGGCCACGCCGGACGGGACCGAGCTGGTCCGGACGCTCGTGCGGGCCAGCGACGTGTTCGTGGAGAACGCCCGGCCTGGGTCGCTGGACCGGGCCGGTCTCGGCCCGGACCGGCTGCACGCGCTCAACCCGCGGCTGGTGTACGCCTCGATCTCCGGGTTCGGGCAGTCCGGGCCGGACGCCAGCCGCGGGGGCTTCGACCTGATCCTCCAGGCGGCCAGCGGGATCATGGCGGTGACCGGCAGCCCGGCCGGCGGGCCGGTTAAGGTCGGGGCGCCCGTGCTGGACATCGGATCGGGGATGAGCGCGGCGACCGCCATCATCGCGGCGCTGTTCGCCAGGACCGCCGACGGGCTCGGCCGGACGGTGAGCTCGTCGCTGCTGGAGTTCGCGCTCAGCTGCTTCACCAGCCACGCCGCGGACATCCTGGAGACCGGCACCTCGCCGGGGCTGCTCGGCAATGACTCTCCCCAGTTCGCCCCCTACGGCGTGTTCCGCTGCCGGGACGGGTCCCTCGCACTCGCCGGGGCAGGCAGTGAGTCGCTCTGGCTGAAGCTGTGCGAGGTGCTGGGCCGGCCGGACTGGGCCGCGGACCCCCGCTTCGCCAGCAACGCGGACCGGCTGCGGCACCGGGCCGAGCTGACCGACGAGATCGAGCGGGTGCTCACCCGGGAGAGCGCCGGGCACTGGCAGCAGGTCCTGGACGGCGCCGGGATCCCGGCTTCCCCGGTGCGCCCGCCCTGGGCGGTATTGACCTCGGTGCAGGCCGAGGCCCTCGAAGTCCGCCAGGCGGCGAGCACCCCGGACGGCTACGGCTACCAGACGATCCGCCCGCCGCTGTCGGTCTCCAGCCCGGTCAGCCGCGCTGACCCCGTGAGTCCTGGCGGCCCCGCAGGCACCGCGCTCGGCTACTCACGGGGCGCGCCCGCGCTCGGCCAGCACACCGCTGAGATCCTGGACGAAGCCGGGCTGGCCGCGGCCGAGATCGGCGACCTGATGGCCCGCGGGATCGTGGCCGGATGAGCGTCGCCCGCCCGTTCCAGCCGGGCACCAGCCAGCCGGGCACGGGCCAGCCGAACACGGGCCAGCCAAACACGGGCCAGCCGAACACGGGCGAGCTGGCCCGGCTGGTCATCGACCGGACCATCGCGCTGAGCGGGATCCCGGCGCCGCCCCGGCACGAGCAGGAGCGGGCCCAGATCGTCCGCGACTGGTGGGGGGCGGACGGGCTGCCGGCTGTCAGCGTCGACGCCGCGGGCAACGTCCGGGCCCGGCTGCGCGCCGGGGACGGCGAGCCGCAACGGCCCGTCCTGCTGGTATGCGCCCACCTGGATACCGTGTTCGGTCCCGGGGTCACCCACACGGTGGTGCGCCACGGCGGACGGCTCACCGGGCCCGGGGTGGGCGACAACACGGTCGCGGTCTGCGCGCTCAGCGTGCTGGACGCGCTGCTGCCCGGCCAGCTCCGGTACCCGGTGTGGATCGTCGCGACCACCGGCGAGGAGGGCCTCGGCAACCTGGCCGGCGTCCGGGCCCTGCTCGACGACCCGCCGGGCCCGGTCCGCGCGGTCATCGCGCTGGAAGGCAACTACCTCGGCCGGGTGAACGTGACCGGCGTGGGCTCCACCCGGTGGCGGGTCGCGGTGACCGGGCCGGGCGGGCACGCCTGGGAGGAGGCCACCCAGCCCAGCGCGGTGCACGAGGCGGCCCGGCTGGTCACCGCGCTCGCCGCGCTGGCCCAGCCACAGCCCACCGACCCGCAGCGCGCCAACCCCGGACCCCCGAACCCTGGACCCCGGAAGATCACCGTGAACGTGGGCCTGATCGAGGGCGGCGAGTCGGTCAACTCCCGCGCCCAGAACGCCGTATTCCTGGTCGACCTGCGCAGCGGCGACCCAGCGGCCCTGGACACGCTGCGCTCAGCCGCCCGGGCCATCCTGGAGGACCCAGCCGGGCCGCTGGATGTCGCGGTGCACACCATCGGCGAGCGGCCGGCCGGCCAGCTGGACCCAGGCCACCCGCTGGCTATGGTGGCCGCGGAGGTGCTGCATGAGGCGGGAATCCCGCCCCGGCTCACCGCGGCCAGCACCGACGCTAACGCCGCCTACGCCCGCGGCATCCCGGCCCTGACCCTCGGCATCACCACCGGCGAGGGCACCCACACCGAGCAGGAGTGGATCGATCTCGACCCGGTGGCGGCCGGCCTGGCGGCGCTGGCGGCCACGGTCGCCCGACTGGACGGACAGGAGTGGTGAGAACGGTGCGCACCGGAGTAACACTGCAGGGCGTGGACCCGCCCGCCGAGTTCGAGCTCATGGTGACGGAGATCGAGACCCTCGGCTACGACAGCTTCTGGCTGACGGACTCCTCGCTGCACTCCCGCAACTGCTGGTCCTATCTCACGCTCGCGGCCCGGCAGACGTCCCGGATGACGATCGGCACCGCAGTCACCAACCCGGTGACCCGCCACCCCGCGATCACCGCCGTCGCCGCGGCTACCCTGGCCGAGATCTCCGGCGGCCGGGCTGTCCTCGGTATCGGCGCGGGCGACCGGCCGCTGCTGTCGCTCGGCTACACCCCGGCCCGGCTGGCCACGCTGGAGGCCTCCATCGGGGCCATCCGCGCGCTGTGGAGCGGCGCGACCGTCGAAGCCGACGAGCCGGGGTTCGCGCTGCACGACGCGCACTACCGCTTCCCGCCGGGGATGGACATCCCGGTGTGGGTGTCCGCGACCGGGCCGCGCACGCTGGAGCTGGCCGGGCGGGTCGCCGACGGGGTGATCCTGCTGGCCGGGCTGCACCCCGACGGGATCTCGTTCGCGCTGGAGCACATCAGCCGCGGCGCCGAGGCCGCCGGGCGCAGCGAGCGCCCGCCGGTGACCGTGTTCGCCTACGGGGCCATCGACGAGGACGAGGAGGCGGCCATCGCCGCGGCCCGCACCATCGCCGCGTGGTTCCCGCAGACCGCGCCGGTGCACTGCCGGCTGGCGGGCCTCCCGCAGGAGATCATCGACCAGGTCCGCGCCAGCTACGCCGGCGGCGAGTTCCAGGAGGCGGCCCGGGCCGCGGCGGCGCTGCCCGTCGGGTTCGTCAAGCGGATGGCGCTGGCCGGCGGCCGCGACGAGGCCCGCCAGCACCTGCGTGACCTGGCCGGGCTGGGCGTCGACTCAGTCACCGTATTCCCGCTCGGTGCCAACCGGATGGCCACGATAAGAGCGTTCGCGGATTGTGTAGCGGCCGAGACGGCGATGGCGTGAACGGTATCGGACCGCGTCTGGCCGGGAAGGGATCCGCATGATCGTTATCGAGGGCGGCACGGTGCTCACCGTGGATGACGCCGACACCGTGCACTTCCCCGGGCACGTGGTCATCGACGGGGACCGGATCACCGCCGTCGGCCCGGGCGCCTACGCCAGCCCGCCCGTGGGCGCGGAGATCATCGACGCGTCCGGCATGGTCGTCATGCCAGGCCTGGTCGACCTGCACTATCACACGGCCATCGGCAAGGGCTTCTGTGATCACCTGCCGCTGCTGGAGTCGCTGGAGCAGTTCTGGTACCCGTCGATCCGGGCGCTCGACCCGGAGACCGCCTACTGGGCCGCACTCAGCAGCTACCTCGAGTCGGTCAAGTGCGGCGTGACCACGGTCAACGACATGTACCGCCAGCTCGGCGGGCTGGCCCGGGCGGCGGAGGAGATCGGCATCCGGGCCGTGCTGTCCAACGACGTGGCGCTGCCCGAGCACAACCTGGACACGCTGCAGGACAACCAGGATTCCTACGACGCGGTGCACGGCCTGGGCGACGGCCGGATCGAGGTCTACGTCGGCATCGAGTGGCTGCCACTGGCCTCCCCCGAACTGCTCCGCGACGCCCGGGCGCTGGCCGACGAACTCGGCACCGGGATCCACATCCACCTCAACGAGTCGCTCGGCGAGGTGGAGAACAGCAAGCAGCGGTTCGGCCGGCGGCCCACCGAGGTGGCCTACGACGCGGGGCTGCTCGGCGCCGACTGCGTGGCCGCGCACTGCGTGTGGCTCACCGATCACGAGATCGGCCTGATGCGGGAGACCGGCACGCACATCTCGCACAATCCCAGCTCCAACGCCAAGCTCGGCAACGGGGTCGCCCGGGTGCCCGAGATGCTCGCCGCCGGGCTGAACGTCGGGCTGGGCCACGACGCGGCCGAGTCCAGCAACAGCTGCGACCTGTTCGACGTGATGAAGTTCGCGTCGCTCATCCACCGGGCCTACCGGGTGGACGCGAGCCTGCTCCAGGCCCCGTCGGTGGTCCGGATGGCGACCCGCAACGGCGCGGCCGCGCTGGGCCACAACACCGGCGAGCTCGCCCCGGGCCGCAAAGCCGACGTCATCCTGGTCGACACCCGCAGCGCGATGTTCACCCCGCTGATGCCGGGCGACAAGGCGCACGTGTACTCGCACCTGGTGTTCTCGGCGGACGGCAGCGCGGTGGACACCACGATCGTGGACGGCAGGATCCTCATGCGCGGCCGGGAACTGCTCACCGTGGACGAGCCGGCCGTCCTGTCCCAGGCCAACGAGGCCCTGCAGCGCATCGTCGCGGCCATCGACTACCAGAACTGACCCACAGGAGCACGGGCATGAGCAAGATCATCATCACCGGCAGCACGGTGCTGACCATCAACGACGCCGACGACGTCCACTTCGGCGGGCATGTGGTGCTGGACGGGGACCGGATCGCCGCGGTCGGCGAGGGCCCCTACGCCGGGACGCCCGCCGACGGCGACCAGGTCATCGACGCGTCCGGCCAGATCGTCATGCCCGGCCTGGTCGACCTGCACTACCACACCGCGATCGCCAAGGGCTTCAGCGACCATCTGCCGCTCTGGGAGTACCTGGACGCCTGCTGGTACCCGTTCATCCGGACCCTGGACGCCGAGGCGGCGTACTGGTCGGCGGCGGCGAGCTACCTCGAGTCGATCAAGTGCGGCGTCACCACGGTCAACGACATGTACCGCCGGCTGCCCGACCTGGGCCGCGCCGCGCACGACATCGGCATCCGGGCTGTGCTGTCCAACGACGTGGCGCTGCCCGAGCACAACCTGGACACGCTGCAGGACAACCAGGATGCCTACGACGCGGTGCACGGCCTGGGCGACGGCCGGATCGAGGTGTACGTCGGCATCGAGTGGCTGCCACTGGCCTCCCCCGAACTGCTCCGCGACGCCCGGGCCCTAGCTGACGAGCTGGGTACCGGCATCCACATCCACCTCAACGAGTCGCTCACCGAGGTGGAGAACAGCAAAGAGCGGTTCGGCCGGCGGCCCACCGAGGTGGCCTACGACGCCGGCCTGCTCGGCGCCGACTGCGTGGCCGCGCACTGCGTCTGGCTGTCCGACACCGAGATCGCGCTGATGCGCGAGACTGGCACCCAGATCTCGCACAACCCCAGCTCCAACGCCAAGCTCGGCAACGGGATCGCCCGGCTGCCGGAGATGCTCGCCGCCGGGATCAACGTCGGGCTGGGCCACGACGCCGCCGAGTGCAACAACAGCCGGGACGCGTTCGAGGTGATGAAGTTCGCCTCGCTGATGCACCGCGCGAACCGGGTGGACGCCAGCCTGATGCAGGCGCCGGCCGTGCTCCGGATGGCCACCCGCAACGGGTCCGCGGCGCTGCGCCACGACACCGGCCAGCTCATCCCCGGGCACAAAGCCGACGTGATCCTGGTCGACACGGCCAACCCGATGTTCACCCCGCTGATGCCGGGCGACAAGGCGCACATCTACTCCCACCTGGTGTTCTCGGCCAATGGCAGCGCGGTGGACTCCACGATCGTGGACGGGAGGATCCTGATGGCCGGCCGTCAGCTGCTCACCATGGACGAGCAGCAGATCCTGTCCGGAGCCAACCAGGGGTTCCTGCGCACGCTGGAGAAGATCCGTTCCTAACGGTCTGTCCGTGCTCGCTCCGCTTTCGAACCTGACTCGACTTACGGGACCCGGCTAATGCAGATCGACGCGCACACCCACATCCTGAGCCTCGCTGAGGATGCGGAGTTCACGACCGAGTACGGGCGTGAAGGTTCGCTGTGCATCTACCGAAGCCTGGGGCTGCTCCCCTCGCACCGGCCGCCGACCGAGGAGGAATGGGAGGCCAGCGGCTACAGCCGCAAGGGCTTCCCGGTCGTCGGGCCGGACGAGTCGGTCCGCGACCACCCCGGCTTCGACAAGATCGTGATCCTGGCCGTGTCCCCGCAGTTCCTGGACGGCGAGCTGATCGGCACGGTGGACACCTACGGCATCACCGGGGTGCCGGGCCCGCCGACCCCGGAGAAGTGCAACGACTACATCGCCGCGATCGCCGCGGCCCGGCCGGACACGTTCATCGGGTACGCGTCGGTCAACCCGGCCTACCGGGGCCCGGCGGCGGCGGTACGGGAACTCGAACGGGCGGTGGTGGACCTGGGGCTGACCGGCCTCAAGCTGTACCCGATGTACCAGGACTGGTCCCCCGCGGACCCGGTGATCGCGTTCCCGGTCTTCGAGAAGGCCGAGGAACTGGGCATCCCGGTGATGGTGCACCAGGCCGGCTCGACCCGGATCGACGCCCGGATGGACTACGCCCGCCCGGCGCTGCTGGACGCCGCCGGCCGGCACTTCCGGGACCTGCGGCTGACGATCGCGCACTGCGGGCTGCCCTGGGTGGACGAGGCCATGTTCATGCTGACCAAGCACCCGAACTTCTACGCCGAGCTGAGTTATCACATCGCCAGCGTGACCACCGAGGAACTGTTGCGCTTCCTGGTGCACGCCGAGGCGTCCTTCGTCCCGCTGGAGAAGCTGTTCTTCGGCACCGACTACCCGGGCTTCCTGTACGACCCGGTGAAGCTGCGCGCGAAGCTGCTAGCGGTGAATTCCCACGCCGAGCGGGTCGGCTGCGACCCCATCCCCCAGGCCAAGCTAGACGGCATCCTGGGCGACAACTACGCCCGGATGCTCGGCCTCATCCCCGGCTGACAGCGGCTCAACGGCGGACGTCCACCGGCCCCGTAAGCACCCGCTTCCCCGATGATGCCTGACTGCGGCCCACCTGCTGCTGTGTGATCGTCAGGGTCGGGAAGTCAATCGGTGAAACGCCCGCCCACAACGTGACGCTCGGACCCTGGTTGAACGTTCCGACAGGCACCAGGATCCCGGCCGTGTTCTTCAGCCAAGCCTCGTAGTAGTACCGCTCGTTGTCGCGCCGGGGCAGTCCGGTGACTTTCAGGTCAATCCGCCAGCCCTGGGTTGTCTGGGCCAGTGTTGCGTCACCCCCGACGCCCGCCACCAGGCCAGTGCCCTTCAGCGTCGCCGTGCCCCCCGGGGGGCTGGCCGCGCCCGGCACGCGCCAAGCGCCAACGCCCGGCCGTCCTGGGCAGTATCGCCTAGTGAGAATCTCCGCGTTTCGCTATCCGCGCCCGCGCCGTGACATGTCCGGGCATTTAGGGATAATCCACTAATCCGGTCCGCTTGCCGCGGCCACGCGCCGCCCAGGTTTCGAGCGGGCTTTCAGCGGACCGGCCACTGGGGAGTGGGGTCGATGCCGATCTCGCGCAGGACCCGGCGGTTGATCCGCTCGACCTGCTCGCGCAGCTCGGCCTCGTCCACCTGGGTCAGCTGCTTATGGTCGAGCAGGACGTCGCCGCCGAC
>DATCFY010000178.1:0-41780 GCA_036509255.1 Streptosporangiaceae bacterium | reverse complement strand
CTAGGAGGGCATGGCCAGCGGTCAGCCGCAGGGGCTCACTAACCAGCTCGCCTGGTGGCGGCCAGGCAGCCTGTCCAGCCGCCCTTGTCGAACGTCCGGACCGTGCATTGAGCTGTTTGCGGATAGTAGGCCCCCATGTGCTGGTGCACTGTGGCCGGCGGGATGGAGTCTGAAGTGCTGGCGGGGGGCGGGATAAAGGTGAATCCCTCCGGATACAGCGCTTGCTGCGAGAGCATGTTACGCAGGAGCTGGAATTCCGGCGCGGCGGGATGCGCCGCGGAGGTCGGGATCCAGGTCGCGGCGTAGGTTTTCAGCGCCGCTGCGGATGGTTTATCCGCGGGGAGCGATGAGACTACGGTGTAGAAGCCGTTCCGCAGCGACGTCAGGTAGTCCGCGGTTCCGCCGAAGAGGGCTCTGGAGCCCCGCCCGATTTTCACCACCGGATAGGGCTGGGTGTTCAGGTAGTTGGCTATTGACCAGTAGCGGACCTGGAAATCCGGGTGGATCCAGGGCACGGGGTAGGCACCGACGGAATTCCCGGGCACGCCGTGCCCCGCCTGAGTTGGGCTCGTCGGGGCCTGCCCGTGGGTGACGATCACGTATCCGTTCTTCGGGGTGAATTCCATGAGCAGGTAGGCGTTGACCGCGTTGGGGAACAGTCCCGACTGTGACGCGGCCGAGGGCCCGAAGTACTGCAGCTCGGGGACACGGCCCGCTGTCCCCGCAAGCTTGGGCATCCGGGTAAACGCCGCGTTCCCGCGCCCCGCTGCGGTGCCGTCCCGGGGGCATGGCGGCAGGGTGGTGCTCCGCCCGTTCCGCCTGATCGTGATGGACGGAAGCCGCACCGTCGTGTTGCCGCCCGCCGGAATGTAGGTCCGGAAGATCACGTACCCCAGCCCGGCCGGGCCCGAGGGGTTGGCCGGCGGGTTCTGGTCGATCATCGGGATGGCGTTCCCGGCGCGCTGCTGGGCGGCGGTAACCCTCGGCCGCAGGCGGACGGTGAACGCGTCGTGCCTCGTCGCCCGGCCCGTGCGCCACGGGTTCCGCGATCCCCGGTTCGCCGTGATCTGGTAGTCGGACAGGTCTGACGGCACACTTTTCCCGTGCACGGTGTTCGTGAACAGCTGGAACGAGTCGTTATAGACGGAAAATGACATGAACCGGCTCGTCGGGTACCGGCCACGGATCGTTATCGAATCATGAGGATTGGCGATAAACGGGGTGGTCCAGTAGGTGGCGTACGGGTCTGGCGCCGCGACATTTGCGGTGGCCGGGGTGGTCTCGATCGGCCACGCGCATCCTGGGAATACTGGCGGTGCCTGCGCTTGTGTCCGGCCAAGGTGGCCGCGCGCACTGATCGACGCCGCGCTGGACGGGAGATTTGCCGCCGCGGCTGCGGCCGCGGCTAGCAGCACGGCGGCACACATGGCTTTTCTGTCCCGGTATTTCGGCATTAGGGAAGAATTAGAGAACCTCATGTTGCCCCCCGGGCCTCGCAAAAGGCACGTCCCCATGAGGCGCACCGCATTCCGTAATGGTTACTTCCCGCACTGGCCGTAAAGCATGCTCGGCGCCTGTGGCCGGGGGTCCATGACATCGCCGCCGCGGCCACCGTGGACGGCGAGTGGCGGATCCGGCCTAGAGTCCGGCCGGCTTCGTGTTCCCGCTACGCGAGGGTGAGCCGTGAGGGGCGGGCAGGCGTGTGCCAGAGCCGGTTGGTGGCCGTTACCCCGGCGGTCTCGGTGATCATGTCCCCGCCGGTGCCCAGGTTGACGTCGTACTTGGGGAACGCCGAGGAGGCGATCTCGACCCGGAGACAGTGCCCCGCGGGGAGCCGCGCGCACGTGTCCCACAGGGAGATCTCCACTTCGTACACCTCGCCGGGGACCACGGGCTGCTCCCGGTCGAATCCGTCCCGGTAGCGCAGCCGCACCATCCCGTCGCACAGCCGCTGCGCGAAATCGCCAGGGTGCACGTCGACGAGCTTGGCCGTGATGTCGGTGTCGGCGGCTGAGGTGGCGACGTGCGCGACCACCCGGACGGGCCCGATGATCTCCAGCGGCTCGGTCAGCGGGTCGCTGGTGAACACCAGCACGTCGCCCCGGCTCTCCACGCCGAGGTAGTCATCCGGGCCGCCGATCTGCGCGCTGCTCGCGCTGGTGATGAACGGGACCGGCCGGCCGGGGTCGTGCGTCCATTCGTCTGGTGGCTGGTCGTGGTCGACCGCGGCTGAAGCCAGCCGCCCGTCGCCGAACCGGCTGTTCGCATGCCCGCCGCTGGAAAGATGGAAGACTGCGGACGCCGCCCCGGCGGGCGGCCAGGTCTGTGCGTCGCGCCACTGATTGGCGCCCATGACGAAGATCCGCACGGGCGCCGGCGGCGGTTCCGGCGTGATGCCCCGGACGTGCTCGTCGAGGAAAGCCAGCACGTGGGCGTCCAGGTCGATCACCGCGTCCGGCCCGAAGTCGATCTCACCGAGGGTCCGCGCCTTGTTCACGGCATGTCCCCAGGGGCCCACCAGCAGCCGCTGGCCGGCCCGCCCGGCGGCGACCATGGCGGCAAAGTTGGCGGGCGTGCCGAACTCCTCGTCGTCGTACCAGCCGGAGATGTGCAGCGCAGGGACGTCGATCTCGCCGATGCGGTGCTGGTAGCGGACCGGTTCCCACCACTCGTCCAGGGCGGTGTGCCGCAGTTCTTCTCGCCAGTTGGCTGAGACGAACCCGGCCGCCTCGTCCATGGTCAGCAGCGGGCGGTGCCCATACACCGTCATCCAGTCCACGTCGTCGCAGAACTGGGGCATCCGGCCGTCGGTGAACCGGTGCCAGTGGATGTGCATCGGGGTGGGCAGCCCGGTCGGGTGCTCCGCGAACGGGTCGCTGGGCGTCACCAGGCACACCATCGCCCGCAGCGCGGGTGGCTGCTCCAGCGCGGTCAGCCACTGGATGCGGCCGCCGTAGCTGGCCCCCCAGGTCGCGACGTCGCCGGTGCACCAGTCCTGGGCCGCCGCCCAGGCGATCACCTCAGCCCCGTCCGGGCCATCGTGACGGTACGGCTGGAAGACCCCGTCGGAGTCTCCCCGGCCGCGGACGTCGGCGGAAACCACCCCGTAGCCGGCCTTGGCGAACGTGACCGCGCGCTGGGACTGCGGCTCACCCGTCTTGCCGTAAGGCGTCCGCACGACCACCGCCGGCACGGGCAGCGTCGCAGGCAGGGTCAGGTCCGCGGACAGCGTGATGCCCTCACGCAACGGGATCCGGACGTTGAACCTGCGCACCACTCCCGGCTCAGCCACGGCACCGGATGCTACCCCCGCCCGCCCGCAGCCGGCCGTTCTCCACCCAGGGCGTGAGACCCGGGTCTACCCGGGGGCTGATGTGCGGGAGTTCTCGCCCGGCCAGGCTGGAGGTGAGCCAGAACCGACAGCAGGCGGAGGCGTGCGGCATGGACGACCGGCAGACGATGCGAGCCTCGGACCATGACCGGCAGCAGGTCGTGGACCTGCTGTGCGGCGCGCTGGAGGACGGCCGCCTGCGGATGGACGAGTACGTGGACCGCATGGGGCGCGCCTACCAGGCGGTGACCTACGGCGATCTCGTTCCCCTGCACGCCGACCTGCCCGCCGCGGGCCACATGGCGCCGGCCACCACGGCGCAGGCCATCGCGGCTCCGGCCACCCCGGCGCAGGCGGCCGCGGCGCAGGCCGCCACCGCCCTGAAGAGCTGCCCGGCCACGGCTTTCGCGCGCCTCCCGGCCGTACTCCGGGTGCTGTGGGCGCTCTGGTTCTCGGCCGTGTCGGTCAATGTGGTGGTGTGGGCGCTGGTCAGCGTCACCACCGGCCAGCTCATCTACCCCTGGCCGCTCTGGGTGGCCGGCCCGTACGGGGCGGCGCTGTTCGCCCTGTCGGCCGCCGCCACGGTGAGCCGGCGCTCCCGGGAACAGCTGATCACGGCGGGCCGGCCGTAGCATCCCCCTATGAGCGGCGACACGGGACCGGCCCCTCCGGCCTCGTTCCCGGGATCGGCGAGGTGGCTGGCCCTCGCGGTGTTCGTCGTGTTCGCGGGGATCGGGGTCGCGCCGATGAACCCGGACCCGCAGGCCGCGGTGGCCGCGGCGGTGGTGGCCATCGTCGCCGCCGTGCCGCTGGTCCTGCGCCGGAGGCCGCTGCTGGGGTACGCGGCGGCGGCCACCGCCGGGATCGCCGTCCTGGGGAACGGCCTGTCGAGCAACGTGAGCTGGTTCGCGGTGTGCCTGCTCGGTGCCTGGTGCGTGCTGGCCGGAGGACGGCGGACCGGCCTGGTGTACTGGGCCGGCGCGATGGCCCTGTTCGCGGCCGAGTGGCTCTGGGTCCGGGCCGATCCCGGCTGGGGCGCGTGGATGGCCGGCACCACGCTCACCGTCCTGGCCAGCCTGCTGATCTGCCACGAGATCGACCTGGTCGCGCAGTTGCGGGCCGCGCAGGCGGGGCTGGCCGAGCGGGCCCGGGCCGAGGAACGCACCCGCATCGCCCGTGAACTGCACGACGTCATCGCGCACACCCTGACGGTTTCCCTGCTGCACGTCACCAGCGCCCGGCTGGCCGTGGAGCACGACCCCGCCGACGCCGCGCGGGCGCTCGCTGAGGCCGAGCGGCTGGGCCGGGAAAGCCTGGACGAGGTACGGCTGGTCGTGGGGATGCTGCACCAGGCCGCCGACGGCGGGCGCACCGCCCCGCTTCCGGGGGCCGGTGACCTGCCCGCGCTGGTGGGCCGGTTCCGGTCCGCCGGCACCGACGTCAGCCTGGCCATCGACGGCGACACCAGCCGGCTGCCCGCCACCACCAGCCTGGCCGTCTACCGCATCCTGCAGGAGGCCCTGACCAACACGGTCAAGCATGCGCCGGGCGCCCCGACCGCGGTGCGCCTGAGCGTTGACGTGGACACGGTGGGACTGACCGTCGATAGCGCGGCTGAGCCGGGCACGGGCACAGGAGTGGGCGTGGTCAGCATGCGCGAGCGGGCCGAATCGCTGGGCGGCCGGTGCCAGGCCGGGCCGGGTGGCCGGGGGTGGCTGGTCCAGGCCACGCTCCCGCTGCACGGCAGCCGCCGGCGGGCGGGGGCGGCATGATCTGGGTGCTGCTGTGGACGATCAGGAGCTGGTGCGAACCGGGCTGCGGGGCATCCTGCGCACCCAGTTCGGCTTCGACATCGTCGGTGAGTGCGCCGACGGCAGCGAGGTCATCGCGGCGGCCGAGGCCCTAGCGCCCGACGTGGTCCTGATGGATGTGCGGATGCCGGGCGTCGACGGCGTGCAGGCCACCCGTGCGCTGCGCCAGTGCGATCCCAGCCCGCCGGTGCTGGCCCTCACCACCTTCGACGACGACGAGGTGCTGTCTGGCATGCTGCGGGCCGGCGCGTCCGGCTTTGTCCTCAAGGGCGTGCCCGCCGAGGACCTGCATCGGGCGGTGCGCGAGGTCGCGAACGGGGGCGCCTGGCTCGACCCGGCGGTGACCGGCCGGGTGCTGGCCGCCTACCGGTCGGCCGCGCCGCCCCGGACCGGGCAGGACGCGGATCTCGCGGCCCTGACCAGCCGGGAACGGGAGGTGCTGTCGCTCATCGGGCAGGGCAAGACCAACACCGAGATCGCGGCCGGGCTGTTCGTCAGCGAGGGAACGGTCAAGACCCACATCAACCACCTGTTCACCAAGCTGCAGCTGCGCGACCGGGCCGCGGCGGTCGTCTTCGCCTTCGACCATGACCTCGTCACCCCGTCCCCGGACCGCCGGGGCGACTAGGCGGCCTACCGGGGCCGGGCCGCCGCCCAGGCCTTAACCAAGGTCGGACAGGTCCAGCACGAAGCGGTAGCGGACGTCGCCTCGGTCGAGCCGGGTGAGCGCCTCCTGCACGCGGGCGGAGGGGAGCAGCTCGATGTCCGCGGTGATGCCGTGCTCGGCGCTGAAGGCCAGCATCTCCGCTGTGCCGCGGCGGCCGCCGGTGCCCGAGGAGGTCAGCTTCTTCCGGCCGTAGATCAGGTCCATGATCCGCAGCGGGATCTCGCCTGGAAAGCCGAGCAGGCTGAGCGTGCCGTCCAGGGTCAGCAGGCGCAGCAGCGGCGGCACGTCGTGCGGGGCGGAGATGGTGTCCAGGATGAGGTCGAACCGGCCGCGTGCCTGTTCCATCTGCTTGTCGTCGGTGGTGAGGAGCAGGTCGGTGGCCCCGAGCTTGCGGGCGTCGGCGGCCTTGCCCGGCGTCCGGCTCAGCACAGTGACCTGGGCGCCGAGGGCGGCGGCGAGCTTCACTCCGAGGTGCCCGAGCCCGCCCAGGCCGGCCACGGCGACCCGGCTGCCCGGCCCGGTCCCGGCCGCTCGCAGGGGCTCCCACATGGTGATCCCGGCGCACATCAGCGGGGCGGCGGCGGCCGGGTCGAGCCCGCCGGGCAGCCGGTAGGCGAACTTCTCGCGCAGCACGTACTCCCGGCTGTAGCCGCCCTTCGTCTTCGTGCCGTCGACGCGGTCGGTCCCGCCGTAGGTGCTGGTAGCGCCCTCGTAGCAGAAGTTCTCCTGCCCCGCCTGGCACATCGGGCAGACCCCGCAGGAGTCGACGATGGTCCCGACCGCGACCCGGTCACCCAGGGCGAAGCCGGCCACCGCGGCGCCGGCGGCGGTGACCGTGCCGGTGAACTCGTGGCCCGGGACCAGGTCTCCTTCGTCACGGAGAACGCCGCGGATCCTGTGCAGGTCGCTGTGGCAGACGCCGCAGTACTCGACGCGCACCGCGATGTCGTCGTCGCGCAGCTCCCTGCGCTCGATCGGGACCCGCCGAGGTGAGCTCATGCCCGGACTGCCGACCACGCCACGGGGGGCCGCGACGAGCCGGCGCATCCTCGACGCGGCCGCCGAGGAGTTCGCGGAACGCGGCATCGCCGGCGCCCGGATCGACCGCATCATCGCGGCGGCGCGCACGAACAAGGCCCAGCTCTACGGCTACTTCGGCAGCAAGGACGGCCTGTTTGACGCGGTCATCGCCGACCGCGCCGACCGCCTCATGAGCGCCGTCCCGTTCGACGCGAGCGACCTGCCCGGCTGGGCTGTCGGGATGTACAACGAGAACCTGCGCCATCCCGACCTGGTCCGCCTCCTCGCCTGGCTCCGGCTGGAGCGGCGCCCGGCAGGCCGGCTGTCCGACGGTTCCGATGACGAGCCGAAACTCGCGGCCATCGCCCGGGCCCAGGCGGCCGGCCGGGTGCGCCGTGGTGACCCGTTCGACCTGATGACGCTGGTCATCGCCATGTCATTCGCCTGGTCACCGGCCAGCGGCGTCTATGCCGCCACCGCCGACGAGCCCGCGAGCGAG
Organism: Streptosporangiaceae bacterium; assembly: GCA_036509255.1. Taxonomy (GTDB): domain Bacteria; phylum Actinomycetota; class Actinomycetes; order Streptosporangiales; family Streptosporangiaceae; genus RYN-230. Next base: position 34,452 of record DATCFY010000178.1, on the reverse strand, counting down.
CACGAGCGCCGCCGGGCCCTGCTCCGCGACTGTGTCCATCGTGCCGTGGCGCCGTGAGCTAGTGGCCAGGTGCCCTGGGTCAGGCGGCGGTGAGGCGGAATGATGAGCCGCTGCTGCCCGCCTCCCAGGCCTCAGGCAGGGCCGCCGCGAGGGCATGCTGGCCCCGCCAGCCGGTGCAATGCCCGGGTACGACGAGCCCGGGGTTCATCTCGGCGAGCGCGTCGACGGTGGGGCCGATGACGGGCTGGAACGCGGGACCGCTCAGGTGCAGGCCGCCGACCAGGGCGTGCAGGGCCGGCACGGCGGTGAGCCGCTGTGCGTGTCGCACGATGTTGATGGCGCCGGCGTGCCCGCAGCCGGTCAGGACCACCAGGCCGCGGCCCCGGACGTGCACGATCAGCGCCTGATCGTCGAGGACCAGGGGATCGTGCTGCCACGCTGAGCCGGTCCACTCCTGGTGCGCCGGCGGCATGCCGAGCTCGAACTCCGTGGTCCGGTCGACCTCCCCGGTGATCAGCACGCAGCCGTCCGCGAGCAGCGACGGCTCGCGGCGCTCGATCACCGCGAACCCCTCCGAGCCGAGGGCCTGCTTGCTCAGCGTGGGCAGCTCGCTGGGCTCGCGGCCGGGCACCGCCAGGCGCCGGCGGGTCCAGATCTTCGGGTGGACCACCATCGGGAGAGCCCGGACGCCCCGCCGTCCGGCCAGCCCGGCCAGGCCGCCGGCATGGTCGAAGTGACCGTGGCTCAGGACGACCGCCTGGATCCCGGACAGGTCCGCGCCGAGCCGGCTGGCGTTGGTGACCATGGCGTCGGGGGACAGCCCGGTGTCGAACAGCAGCGTGGTCGTGGTGGTCCCGCGGCGGACGCTGACCAGCGCCGAGAACCCGTGCTCAGCCATCAGCCCGACCGTGGTCAACCCGGACTCGAACTGCGGGGCCTCGGCCAGCCCGGCGCTGAGTGGTGCTCTCGTCGTGCGCTCGTCGCCGGCCAGCAGCCCGTCGTAGGTGTTGTCGACCAGGGTCGTGATCGCGACCTCGTCCACCGGCTCCAGCGCGATCGGGTCGACGGCAGATCCGGGGGCGGGGCGCGGCACCGCCAGGGCGACCTGCCGCGGATCTGCCCCTGGCTCGCACATCAGCGGCCAACCCGGGCCGGCCGCAGCAGAGTGCTCATGCGGTGATCACGTAGACCTTGAGCTTCGCGGAGATGCTGGTCCCCGCGCGGGCGTCCGTGGTCGCGAGGTGCCTGGTGCGCTCGCGGATCGATATGGGCCATGGTGGTCGCTTTCGTGCGTCAGCAGCAAGGGGGGTTGACCCAGCGGCTATCCATCAGTGACCACGGACACTACGCCGGATGCCCGGCCGTGTCCCTGGCCTGGTAACTGGCCGAACTGTCCGCGAGGCTGCGGGGACCGTGTTCGCGGCCATCAGGGCGTGCGCTCATAGACGTACGTGCTCAGGCAGCCTGAACGAGTCCCGGCCGGGTCTGGACCACACGCCAAGTCTCGAGACCGCCCCGCTGCATCGTCGTAACTCCGCGAGGCGGGGCGGGTGATCGCAGCCATGGTGAAAGCACGTCATGACGGTCCTGAGTCTTCTGTGGCCGTCCAACCCCGGCTGGCCGAGGAACTGCCCAGGGAGGACCTGGTCCTGCCCCGGCCGCTGCGGCTGCTGCTCACCGCGGGCTGGAATCTGGCCGAGTCCGTGGGCCTGCCGGTCGCGGCGTACGCGGTCGCGGCCTGGCTCGGCGGCCGCGACGCGGGCCTGGTCGCCGGGCTCGTGGCCATCTGGGTGACCGCGGCCGTCCGCAAGGTTGCAACGGGATCCGTGCCCAGCCTCCTGCTCACGGCCAGCCTGTCGGTCCTGATGGTGACGGAGCCGACGGCCGTGTTCCTGATGCTCTCCAGCGTCGCGACCGTCGCCCTCGTGGTCGCCGGGACCGGCGCGTCCGCCTTTGTGGTTCCGCTCGGTCCTGCGCAAGCTCGGGTTGAGGCTCCGCTTTGCCCCCGCCTGAAGCGCCCGGGCTCCACTTAGGCGAGCAACTGGCGGGCAGCTAGGCGAGCAGGCGCTGGCGGAGGTGCCCGAGGGCGTGGCTGCTCAGCCGGGACACGTGCATCTGGGAGATGCCGAGCTGCTGGCCAATCTGGGCCTGGGTCATGTCGTCGCGAAAGCGCATCCGCAGGATCGTCTGCTCACGCGGGGCTAGTTCGCCCCAGTGCGTGGCGACCGCGTACATGCCGAGCATGTGTTCCACCCCGCGGTCCTCCACGCCTAGAACGTCGCCCAGGGTGACTGTGCCGGAGGGGCCAGGCAGCGGCGCGTCGAGCGAGGATGGCCGGAAGGCGAGTTCCGCCCGCTGGGCGTCCCGCAGATCGTCAGCGCTGACTTGCAGGTGGCGGGCCATCTCGGCCTGCGTTGGCGGCCGGCGCAGGTCCTGGGTCAGCTGGCTGGTGGCCTGGCGTGCGTGCAGAACCAGGTCCTGCACGGAACGCCGCACGTGGACCGGCCAGCACTTGTCCCGGAAGTGCCGCTTGATCTCGCCGCTGATGCACACCTGTGCGTAGGCGGCCAGGTTGCTGCCCGCCGCCGGATCGAAGCGGCTGATCGCCTTCATCAGGCCGATGTACCCGACCTGCACCAGATCCTCGGCCGGCTCAGTGCCGCCGCGGTAGCGCTGCACGCATGAGAACACCAGCCGCCGGTGACGGGCGACCAGCAACTCCCGCGCGACGGTCCGCGACTCACTGGCCGCCTCCGGTGACCCGACGATGGCCAGCAAGCCCTGGTCATCCAGCCCGGCCAGCGTTTCCCTGGGCACCGGGCTGGCCGGGGCAGGCACAGCAAGCTCGGCGTGGCCTGCGGATACTGCTGGTGGGTACGTCGTGGTCATGCTCGCCTCGGCTCACAGAAGGCCAGAAAAACCGCCGAGGTCCGGGGCAGTCAGGTACGCCACCGGGCACGGGTGAGCGGGGTGACGGCAAAACCCTACGGGAATAATAATACATTCATCTGACGACCAGGCCGAGAATCCGCTGGCGTTTCTTCCTGAAGACTCAGGAAGAAAAAATATGCATCGCTCCGTGCGCCATGCGCACTATGAGATTTTCCCGCCTGCCGAGGCAGGGCCAGCATTTTCTGGGGTTACGAAAATGGCGCCGGAAGACCCGCGCCGATCATCGCCCGGCAGGTTCGCCGGCGGCACGTTCCAGCACGGCAGAGTCCTGCGTGGCAGAGTCCTGGACGGCTGAGTCTGGGGAACTGCTGCTGGCCGCGCTGGGCGGAAGGTTCCCGTCGAAGAGCGCGCTCCACCCCGCCGGATGGGTGGTGACCTCCTCGCAGCGTTCCTGGAGCCGCTGCAGTGACTCGCTATCGCCCAGCCGGAACGCCACTTCCAGGTGTGCGCTGTTCTGCACTTCGGGAAGATCCAGGACCGCATCGACCAGGCTCGCGCGGCGGCCGGGCGGGATATGCCCGGACTCGGCGTGCAAAGACACCCGGGCGGTCCCCCCGGATTCCGCAGAGGTGGTTACCTGGGCCGTGGCGACGGTGCGGTCGTCATCGCCGACCTCGAGCCTCTGACTTTGACTTAGGTCATACTCGGTCATGCGATGCCTCCGGTTGCGGGTTCGTAGCGCGGGTTCGGGTGCAAGCACAAGCGGCCGTGGCCCTGGTTCAGGGGCGGCCGCTCATGATCCCGTCATTGGTGCCCCGCGCCGTCGGCCGGGTGGCCCGGCCGGCGGCGCTGTGAGCTGCACGAGCAGGGGCAGATGGCCGGCTGGCCATTGAGCGGACCGGGACACCCGCGAGCGCCCCGGCCAGGAACAGATCATGAATTCGCGTCGGGGAACTTGCGCTGTTATCCACAGTAAACGCCCGATAACCGCTATTGTCAACGTCGCCGGCCAGCATTGTTAACGATGATTAAGCACTACGGTGCGTGGCCGGGGAGGAGATGCTGTCGCGGCGGTGTCCCGGTGATAATAATTTCGGCATCGTAAACGAGCTTAATAGCTAGAATTAAATTGCGTACTTTACATTTCTGCTACAAACTTCAAATTGGCATCCGGGACCAGGAACCGGCGCCTCTGATAGAGAAGCGGTGGCATCGTGAACGCTCTTACTGTGCGCGATCCCGGGACCGCCACCAGCACGCCTTCCGCGGATCTGGCCGGGCTGCCGCTGCCGCGGCTCCAGCTTGACCCGGCCCGCGCCCGGCATGGCGCGGTCGACGGAGCATGGTGGCCGCACTCCCGGAACGCACGTACCGAGCTGGCCGGCCTCATCGCGGCGCTGAAGGAGCAAGCGGGCGTGCGGGTGCAGCGGCTGTCCATCGATCGCGGCGAATGGGACGATATCCCGCACCGTCTCACCAGGAATCAGGGTCATGTTGTGCGGGTCGACTGGTTCACTACTATCCCTGCCCGCACTGTCAGCGTGTCCGCAGCTGGCCGGGTGCCAATCTCGTTGCTGGTCGTTCCCCCGGGTACGGCGGCCGAGGCCGCCCGGGCCAGCATGGACGTGGCCGCCACCCGTCCGGGCACCGCGCAGGCGGCCGACATCCTGGTCGCAGGCCCTACGATGTAGTTCTACGCTGGCTCTTCCCGCGCAGGCAGGTGTTGCGCGTCGTGGATGTGCACGGGGAAAGCCGTTGTCTGCCGCTGGAGATTAGGGTGCTACCGCGATGACGTCCCCGCCAGGTGACGGCACGGTCCAGGTTGCCGAGTCAGCCGGTGATGGCAAGATCACCCGTGACGTGGTGCTGGCCGCCGCGCTGGAGATCATCGATCGCGACGGGGCCGAGGCGCTGTCCATGCGCCGTCTGGCCCGCGCGCTGAACCGGGACCCGATGATCCTCTACCGGCACGCGCCGAACAAGGCAGCCCTGCTGGATGACGTGGCCGAGATCGTGCTGGCCCAGCTCGAGGTGGACTCGGCCGACCCGGACTGGGCTGGCCAGCTGCGTGCGATCGCCCGGGACTACCGCCGGCTGGCGCTGGCCCACCCGCACATGGTCCCGCTGCTGGTCACCCGCCCGCTGGCCACCCCGCTAGCGCTCCGCCCGCAGGGCACCCTGCGCCCCCTCGAACACGTTCTCGCGCTGCTGACCCGGGTCGGCTTTAGCGGCCCCGACGCCCTGCACATCTACCGGGCCCTGTTCGGCTTCCTGCACGGCCACGTCCTCAACGAACTGCAGGAACTCGTCGAGAACCCGGAGGAGACCGACGACTTGCTGCGCCTGGGCCTGCACCGGCTGCCCATCGGTGAGTTCCCGCTGCTGCGCAGCCTCGCCTCGGTCCTAGCCTCCTACGACGGCGCCGCCGAGCTCGAACGAGGCCTCGACATCCTGCTGGCCGGCCTGGCGACTACGCTGCCGTCCCCCGGCGGGGAGCGCAGCTAGTAACGCCCGCATCAGGGCGCCCGCCAGGGGGACGCTAGCAGGCGCCTCCAGCTAGGTCAGCGCCTGCGCAGGAACATCACGGCCAGTGCGATGATCACGACAACGACAATGATCCCAATGAACATCGGTGGGTCCTCTCGGAGGCGCTCCGGGGTACGAGGTCGCCTGTTCTAGGTGGCCAGGCCCGCGGGCGGGGGAGTGGGCGGGGGGCGGGGAGCGGCCAGGCCCGCGGGCGGTAAGGCCGCTCAGCGGGTAATCCTGCTGCTGGCACCGCTCATGGGCGGCTGCCGTTCGCGGCGGACCCGGCCGTCGGCGACCCGGCCGTCGGCGAGGCGGACGGGGCTGCGGCGTCAGGGGCAGGGTCGCTGGCCGCGGTGTCAGGGGCAGGGTCGCTGGCCGCGGTGTCAGGTCCGGAACCCGGCCCGGGGGCCGGGTGGGACACGAACCGGTGCAGGCGGCTCCGCAGGCTGCTGCCGGCCTCTGCCTGGTGGCTGTCGTGGGCGGTGCCGTTGGCCGGCCCCGCAGCGGCCACGCGGGTGGCCTCGCGCTCATCGATGAGATCGTCGCGGGCCTGGCTGGCAGCGGCGGTTTCCCGGCGGGAATGCTTGAGGCCGCGGCGCGCCACATGACCGCGCCGAGAGGTGCGCCGGGCCCCGGCCAGCAGCAGGGTCAGCCCGAACAGGCCGATCGCGCCGACCACGATGCCGTAGAGGAACAGTGTTCCGGTGGAGCCAGTCACGTGGTAACCGAAGACGGCGAACCCGTGCGTGAGGGCATGTGAGCTGCCGCTGTTGGCGAGGACCCCCGCGACGCCGGCGATCACCGCGGCGAGCAGGATAACGAGCCCGATAATAACGATCATCTGATACTCCGTAGAAATACATCGTAGACCTACAGTCTAAATACATTTCTTGATCACGTCTATGCTGTAGACCTACGTAGCAGCCGCCAGGCCAGAAGGCCGTTCAGGCGAGGAGCGCCGGCCCGCCCCACCGCGACGTTCTGACCGGCCGCTGGCTCCGGGCAGGGCTAGCCCTCAGCCGGCTGCCCCGAGCGAGGGCGCTGCGCCCGGTAGGCCAGCTTGCCGACCTTGTTGAGGTGGCGCAGCGCCTGGGCGTAGGAGTCATACAGGCTGGTCTCGCAGTAGGGCAGGTCCCGCTGCTGCTGGCAGTAGCCCCGGATCAGGGCCTGCGAGTGCCTCAGGTTGGGCCGGGGCATGGACGGGAACAGGTGGTGCTCGATCTGGTAGTTGAGGCCGCCGAGGGCGAGGTCAGTCAGCATGCCGCCGCGAACATTGCGGGAGGTGAGCACCTGCCGCCGCAGGAAGCCGGTGCGGTCAGCGGCGTCCAGGATGAGCATGCCCTTGTGGTTCGGGGCGAAGGAGGACCCCAGGTACAGGCCGAACAGGCCCTGCTGGACCAGGATGAACACCACCGCCTTGACCGGGGAAAGGACCAGGAATACCACCGCGAGATAGCCCGCGACGTGGGCCGCGAGCAGCCCGGTCTCCCAGGCCCGGTGCCGGGAACCCCGCCTGGTCAGCGACCGGACGCCGGCCACGTGCAGGCTGACCGCCTCCAGGAGCAGCATCGGGAAGAACAGGTAGGCCTGGAAGCGGAACGTCAGGCGGGCCGGCCCCCGGGCCTGGCCGGCCTGCGGCTCGGTGAAGGCCAGCACGCCGATGACAATGTCGGGGTCCGCGCCTACCTGGTTGGGGTGGGCGTGGTGGCGATTGTGCTTGCTGACCCACCAGCCGTAGCTCAGCCCGATGCCCAAATTTCCGAGCAGGACGCCGAGGACGTAGTTGGCCTTCCGGGACCCGAAGATCTGCCGGTGCCCGGCGTCGTGGCCGAGGAAGCCGACCTGCGTGAACATGATGGCCAGGAATGCGGCCACGGCCAGTTGCCACCACGAATCGCCGACCAGGACGAAGGCCGCCCAGCCGGCCGCGAGCAGCAGGACGGTGACGCTGATCTTCGCGGCGTAGTACCACGGCCGGCGCTCCAGCAGCCCTGCTTGCCTGACCTGCCGGGACAGTTGCGCGTACTCAGTGCCGCCGCGGGCTGCGGCCTGCGGGGAGGGGGCCTGGGGGGCAGCGGCCTGCGCCCGTCGCCCGGGCCGGCTGGGTGCCGCGTCAAGAGATTGCACCTGGAACTCCTCGGAAGCACATCGTGACCAGTCTGGTGATGTGCCGCCGGGGTCCTGGGCGGCGATCCGGGCCTGGCGCTCTCGGGTGAGGGTGTGGCTAGGCCCGGCCGGGCCTAGCCACACAGTACCCCGGCCCGGCTGACGAACGCGTCACCCCAGCAGCCGATCTGGCCGGCGTCCGCGTCCGCCAGATCAGCGCGCTGAGCCGGGGTCAGGTCCGGCCCGGCAGCTAACGGCCGGGTGGGGCGGGGAAGTCCGCCGAGGTGCTGTCGACGAAGCTGCGGGCCACGTCGGTCAGCCGCTGGTTGGTGTTGCGGGCGTGGTCGCGGAGCAGCCGGAAGGCTTCGTCCATGTCGGAGCCCAGCCGCTCGGCGAGCTTGCCCTTGGCCTGCTCGATGACGACCCGGCTGTTGAGCGCGGCCTGCAGCTGCTCGGCCATGGTCTCGCTGCGGCGCAGATTACGTTCCTGGAGCAGGCCGATGGTCGCCACGTCGGCGAGGGCCTGGGCGATGCGCAGGTCGGCGGGCTCGAAGCTGCCAGGGGTGGCTCGGAACAGGTTCAGCGCCCCGATGACCTGATCACGGAGCCGCATCGGCAGCGCCTCGACCGTGCGGAACCCCGCCTGGGTAGCTGCCGCGGCAAACCGGGGCCACGGTGTCCCTGGTGCCGCGAGGTCAGCGGCGGTGACGGAGCGACCGCTGCGGAAGCAATCCAGGCACGGTCCCTCGTCGTTCTGGATCTGGAACAGCTCGACCAGGCCGGCCGCCTCGCTCGACGCCGCCGCGACCCGCAGCGCCCCGCGCGGGTCCGCGAGGACGACACCGGCCGCGGAGGCGGACATCAGGGCCACGCTGCGGTCGGTGAGCATGTGCAGGAAGTCGATGATGTCGAAGTCAGCGACCATAGTGTCGGCGAGATCGACGAAGGTGCCGGAGAGAAGTTCGGAGTCCATCTAAGTCCACCTTCTTGTCGCTGGAGCTGACGGCGCTGTCTCCACCAGCCTGCGGGCGCCTGCCGGATATGTCATGGCCCGGCGTCCGGGGCCGGATCAGGGTCCAGGCGCAGGCGCCGGGCGACGATGTCACCGGCCACGTCGGCGAGCCGTCTGTCCCGGGCATAAGCGTAGGCCCGGAGCCGGGCAAAAGCTTCCGCGGCGCTGATGCCGAGCTGGACGGTGAGCATCCCGGTGGCCTGGTCGATCTCCACGCGGTGCGCCGCTAGATCGGAGGACTGCCCGCCGGGCCGTGCTCCATGCCCGTTCCCGTCAGCAGCCAGTTCGCCGCCGCCGTCGAGGCCGTCGAGCAGCATCACGGTCGCCGTGTCGGCCAGCAGGAGGCAGTCCCCCAGCTGCAGGCTGGACAGCGGGCCGGGAGAGCTGCGGTATAGGCCAAGGACCCCGCTGCGGATCGCGCCGATCATCAGCGGGAACGCGAACACGGCGCCGGCGCCGGCGCTGCGGGCCTCCGGCGCGAACCCGGGCCACCGGCGGCCGGATTCGTCATCACCCAGGTCGGCGGCCAGGACCGGCGCCGCATCGGCCAGCACGTCCTGGCACGGCCCTTCGCCGAGCAACTGCTGGAGTTCCGCGAGCTGCTCGCTGACCTGGTCCGTCACGCACATGACAAAATCCGGTCCCCGGCTGCTGGCGGCGGCCACCCACGCCCCGCTGACCTGGGCCGAGGAGACGGCGACGGCGCACACGTCGGCGGCCGCCACCTGGAGGCCAGCAGTGGTGGCGTGTTCCGCGATCAGCCCCCACAGGAGCGTCGCCCGATTGACACTCATCCTCGGGCCGCCTTCCCTGCCACAGCAGCTAAGCGGGGCTCAACCCACCGGCTCATCTTGGCCTGCACTATCTGGCCTGCATTATGACCCTACGGCACTGGCCCATCGGGCTGGTGCCGTTCTTGCCGGTGATACGGTTCCTGGACCACTCCGGTCCCTGGTGGCTATCGGCGTTCGCGCTGCGCGGTGCCACCGAGGTGACTGGAGTTTTGTGTGAGTGGAGGCGGTAAACGGGCCCTGGGCCACGCGGTTGCGGCTGCGTCCCCCATTGCGGACGAGGCCGTCTACGACCAGCACGCCGCCCGCATGTACCGGCAGGCACTGCTGACTCTCGGGGACGCCGGCCTGGCCGAGCAGGTCGTCAGCGACGTCATCACCGATGAGTGCCTTCGCCTCGCGCCGGATCCTGACGGAGCGCAGTACCGCCTGGGAGTCGCGGTCCGCCGCCGGTGCCAGCAGCTGGCTGCTGACCCCGCACGGTGGAACCGGCTCTCCGATCCCCTGGCGGGCCAGCCGGGGTGCATCGCCCCGGACGGGCTGGGCGTGCGGGAGCGGGCCGCGCTCGCGCTGGTGATCTTCGGCCAGCTGGGGTACGTCGAGGCCGCGGTCGAGATGGCGATCCCCCCGTCCGACATGGCCGCGCTCCTGCTGGCGGTCCTGCACAAGCTGACGGCGGCGGACCTGCCCGCCTGACGACCTGATGGCGCGGGCCATGCTGGGTCCTGGCCAGCAGCCGGCCCGGGATCTGGGGCCGTCAGCGGGCCGCTGCCGCCAGGAGGCGGCCTTGCTGCATCACGGAGATCATCGCCAGCGTTGACTCGGCCCCCTGGTTTCGGCTGCGGCCGGCCGGCCCGAGGCTGTCGCATCCTCCGCCGGTCTGCTCGTCGAGCAGCGGGATCCCGGCATCGTTGTCACCGAGGAACCACGCCACGCTCATCTCCGCACCCGCCAGCCAGTGCCTGTCGCCGGTCACTTCCGCGGCGCGCATGCAGGCATCCGCCAGCGCGGCCACCTCGATCGGCTGCTGATCGAACGCCGGCCGGACCTCACCGGGACCCCAGCCCCCGGCCGGGACCACCGACAGGTGGCCATTGCGGGTCTCGCCGGCCAGCAGCCACTCCAGCATCCGCAGGCCGTGGCCCAGGACCTGGTCACGACCGAGCTTCCAGCCCGCGACGATGACGGCCTCGGCGATGGCCGCGTTCGCGTAGCTCAGCCGCGCCGCCGGCCACGGCCACGCGGGATCCTCGGGTGGTTCACCGATGACTGTGCTGGCCAGGTCCAGCAGGGCCAGGGCACCGGAATCGCCGCGCCAGCGCTCGAGTATCTCGGCCGCCCCGAGCGCCGCGAACGCCATGGCGTGCGGCCACGTGGAGGAGGCTCGCGCACTGAGGCGGAACCGGGTGAGGGACTCCTCCCGGATCTCCCTCGTCGGGCCCCGGGCGGCCGCGGTGCCCAGGGCCCACAGGGCGCGGCCCCAGCAGTCCTGCGTTCCGGGCTGGTCGTGCCACCGGCGGTCGGAGCCGAGCCGGTTGTGGAACTGTCCGTCGGCCGCCTGCGCCTGCGCCAGAAAGTGCAGGTAGCGGCGTCCGAGAGTGATGAGTTCCTCGGACGGCGACGGTTCCCGGCACACCACCACCAGGCCGCGGGCCACGTCGTCGACGCAGTATCCGTGCTCGTAGCGGGGCACGATCCCCTCAGCGTGCTCGAGCAGCCCGACGTGATCGGTCAGCCGCTGCAGATGCCGGAACGGCGCGCTCGGGTAGCTCATCGGCATGGAACGGCTCCTTATCGTCGCCCCTGGGGCTGCGGTGCTGGAGCGGAGTTGCCCGGCGATAGCGTCACGGCCCACCCGAGGCTGGCTCGAGCGGTCTCGCATGCCCGTCGGCATCCCGGGCAGTGGCTGAGCGTTCCCTGCGGCCTCGCTGAGTGAACGCTCCGCCAGGATAGCGGAGCACCGTTCCAGGGGGCCAGGACCAGCGGGCGGCCGTACCCGCGGCGGCCAGGCCGCTAGCTGTTCCGTGTGGGCGCGGCCGGGCAGGGGAGCCTGAGCTGGGCCGCCAGCGTGGCGTGGTCCCAGTGGATCCGCTGCGAACGGATGCGGCCGCGCTCAAAGCCCACGATCGCGATGGCCTGCACCTCGGCCCGCCGGTGCGTCGCATCCACCCCGGGCAGCAGCCAGGGCAGCTCCTGGTCGTGGGTGAAGGACACCGTCGTCTCGTCGACCAGGTGGAATCGGTCCACAGTCCGCGACGTCCGGGTGATGGCCAGGTCACCCGGCACGTAGGGCAGGAACTCCTCGGCGTAGAACCGTTCCAGGGCCGGCCGCCCGGTTGCGCCGGTTCCGGCCGGCAGATGCCGCACCGACGGCTCGGCGGCCAGGTGAGTCAGCGTCCCGGCCAGATCCCGGCGGACCACCGAGGCTTCCCGGTGCTCGTCCCACACCCGCTCCAGCTCCCGCATGAACTGTGCGATGGCCGTGGTCACCTGCCCAAAATACCCGTGGCCGATCAGCACCAAGCCGCCCGGCCGTGACCGCCGTCAGCGGGAAGGGCCCGCCTCACGCCGGCCGCGGGCTACTTCCCGGTCGGTGTCCGACTGTTCCCGCCCGGCCCGCTGGGCCTGGCGCTTCAGCCTGGCCTCACAACGGTCCATGGCGTCAGCCCCGAGTCGCGCAGCAACTCGTCGAGCCGGGCCTCGCGCTGGTCGGCCTGGGCCTCGCGCTGGTCGGCCTGGGTGTCCCGGCGGACGGCCTGGGCGTCACGCTCCTCGGCCAGATCGTCCCGCTGGTCGGCCTGCGCGTCGCGCTCGTCGGCGGCGTGGTCCGGGTGGTCGGCTAGCCCCATGTACTGAGGATGCCTGGTCGCCGTGGCCAAGTCGATGATGATCACCCGGCCCGGGGGATTCCGGCCCATACGGTCACGGGCCGGCCCGTGGTTCCCGCCGCCAGGTGCCTGCCCCAGGCTGCCGCCGCCGGGTGCCCGCCGCCGGGTGCCCGCTGAGAGGAAGCAGCGACGGATGAGGCGCGTGCGCTAAGGTGGGCGCACACGATAGATCGTGAGGCGTCGTCATCAGGGCGCGCCGGTCGTACGTCGCTCGATGAGCGATCTGGTTTCCACGGACGTGGCGGCCCTTGCGGCCACCCGAGTCCGGGAGATATCCCTGTATGACCGCTGTTCCTCTTGACGATATGCATGCCCGCCGCCGGCGGCCCAGTGGGGGCCAGCCCGGGGCGTCGTTGACCTTTGCCGACTTCGGCGTTCCCGCGCCGCTGGTCAGCACGCTGGCCGAGGCCGGCATTCTCACCCCGTTCCCGATTCAGGCCGCCACGCTGCCCGACGCGCTGGCCGGGCTGGACATCCTCGGCCGCGGCCGGACCGGTTCCGGCAAGACGCTGGGGTTCTCGATCCCGCTCGTCGCGGGCCTGGCGGATGGGCACACGCTGGCCTGCCGCCCGCGTGGCCTCGTGCTGGTGCCGACCCGGGAACTGGCCAGCCAGGTCCATGCGGTGCTCGCGCCGCTGGCCGCGGCGATGAACCTGACGGTGACGACCATTTTCGGCGGCATCGGTCAGAATCCGCAGGTTACGGCGCTACGCAACCGGGTGGACATCGTCGTCGCCTGCCCGGGACGGCTGGCCGACCTCATCGAGCAGGGGCACTGCCACCTGGACGATGTGGAAATCAGCGTGCTCGACGAGGCCGACCACATGGCTGACCTCGGATTCCTGCCGGTGGTGCGGCGGCTGATGGAGGCCACCCCGCTGGAAGGCCAGCGGATGCTGTTCTCCGCCACCCTGGACAAGGCCGTCGATGTGCTGGTCCGGCGCTTCCTCAGCAACCCGGCCGTGCACTCGGTGGACTCCGCCGCCGCCGCCCCAGCCGCCATGGTCCATCACCTGCTCACCGTCTCGCCGGGAGACCGGGTGCGGGTGGTCGCGGCGCTGGCGGGCGGCAACAACCGCTCGCTGATCTTCACCCGGACCAAGCACGGCGCGCAGAAGCTCGCCCGGCAGCTCGCCGGGTCCGGCGTTCCCGCAGCCGAACTGCACGGCAACCTCAGGCAGGGGGCCCGGGAACGGAACCTGGCGTCGTTCTCCTCCGGAACGGCCCGGGTCCTGGTCGCCACGGACATCGCGGCCCGCGGCATCCACGTGGACGGCATCGACCTGGTGATCCACGCGGATCCCCCGACCGAGCACAAGGCCTACCTGCACCGGTCGGGGCGTACCGCCCGGGCCGGGGCGGCCGGCGTGGTGATCACCGTGCAGAGTCCCGCGCAAGCGGGTGACGTGCGGGTCCTCATGCGCCAGGCCGGCGTGGCCCCGCTCACGGCGAGTGTCAGCCCGGGCTCGGCCCTGCTGCGCTCCATCGCCGGGCCGCCCGCCGGCCGGTCCGCCCCGGCCGCGGCGGATCCCGTGCGTGAGGCACCGGTGACCGCGGTGGCGGCCACCGGAAGCGCCGCGGTCGCCCTGTCCGCCGGATACCGGGGGCGCCGCAGGCGCTGACCACGCGGCCCGCGGCCCGGCGGTCCTGTGACCGGGAAGGGCGCGGGGGACGGGAATATCCGGCCGTTGCAGGGCGTTTTAGATATCTAGTTGTTGTCGACGTTGGCGATCGTGTAGGCGCCCGTTTTCGACAGTGGGCGCCTTGCCGTTTGGCTGTGGATTCTTCTTCCTCCCGATGGCGGGCAACCAGCAGCTTGGCCCGCGCAATCGCGCGGACCCAGAGCTCGTCTTTGAAGGAGACAGCAGATGGCGCAAGGCACCGTGAAGTGGTTCAACCCTGATAAGGGCTTCGGCTTCATCGCCCCCGACGACGGCACCGCCGACGTCTTTGTCCACCACTCGGCGATCGACATGGGCGGCTACCGCACCCTGGCCGAGAACCAGAAGGTGGAGTACACCACCAAGCAGGGCCCGAAGGGCCCGCAGGCAGACCAGGTTCACGCAGTCTGACTGTAAGCAGGCGGCAGGCCCGGATGGGAACGTTCGGGCCTGCCGCCTGTTTGTCCTAGCACGCCGCCGCCCGGCCGGGCGGCCCCACTGACCTCCCAGCGGCTGATCGCGGGCCGCGCACCGCTCGCCGCAGGGGGACGAGGTTGACCGTTGACACGGCAAGCCCAGCAGCTGAACCACACCCGGTAGGCGCGCAGGACACGCCGCCCCCCGGGCCAGGCAGTGATTATGCGCAACTATCCCGGCGCGTGCGGGCGGCTGGCCTGCTACGCAGGCGCCGCGTCTATTACGCGGTCAAGATCGGCGTCAACCTGCTCCTGCTGGCCGGCGGGTGGGCCGTGTTCTTCCTGCTCGGCCGCTCCTGGTGGCAGCTGCTGGTGGCCGTCTTCCTGGGCGTGATGTTCACCCAGACCGGCTTCATCGGGCATGACGCCGGCCACCGGCAGATCTCCGGTTCCAGGCGCGCCGACGACCTCATCGGGCGGATCCACGGCAACCTGCTGATCGGGCTGAGCTACGGCTGGTGGACGTCCAAGCACAACCGGCATCACGCCCACCCCAACCAGCTCGGCCGGGACCCTGACATCGGCGGCCGGGCGGTCGCCTTCACCCCGGAGCAGGCCCGGGCGCGCGGCGGGGCAGGCAGGTGGCTGGCGGGCTATCAGGCCTGGCTGTTTTTCCCCATGCTCCTGCTGGAAGGCCTCCACCTGCACGTCGCCGGGGTCCGGACCCTGCTGGGCCGCCGGAGCACGGCGGTCAAGGTGGCGGAGGGAACCCTGCTCGCCGCGCACATCATCGGCTACCTGACCGCGGTGTTCCTGGTGCTGTCCCCGGTCCAGGCGGTGGCCTTTCTCCTCCTCCAGCAGGGCGTGTTCGGGGTCTACCTCGGATGCTCGTTCGCGCCCAATCACAAGGGCATGACCATGTTCGGCGAGGATGAGAAGGTCGATTTCCTCCGCCGTCAGGTCGTCAGTTCGCGCAACATCCGCGGCAACTGGTTCACCGACTTCGCCCTTGGCGGCCTGAACTACCAGATCGAGCACCACCTGTTTCCCTCGATGCCCCGGCCCAGCCTGCGGCACGCGCAGGCGTCGGTGCGCGAGTTCTGCGAGCAGCACGGCATCGCCTATCACGAGACCGGCCTGGTGGACTCCTACGTCCAGGTTCTCCGGCACCTGAACACCGTGGGCGGGCCGCTGAGGCCCGAACTTGAGTACTGAGGTGTGCCACTGTGGACAGTGCCGCTGGATGAGCTGGGAGGTGGGCGTATGAACGCGTCCGATGTGTGGGTGGCCAAAGACGATGGAACCGACATCGTCCGGGCCGCGGCGATCGTGGCCGTCGGCCGTGACTACAACGGCAACGTCACCGTCCGGCTGGCCGGCGGGGAGGGAACGGCCGTGACCCTGGTGGCGGTCGCCCCGCACGAGGGCAAGCACACGCCGAAGGACTTCCACCACGAGCTGATCCGGGTCGTGTCCCAGTTGTCGGACGCGTCGGGGTCCGCCGTGGTCCACCCGGTCTGTGCCGAACCGGACGGCTGGCGCTGGGTCACCGCTCCGCTGTAGGAACACCTTCCCGGGGCGGATCCTAGGGCGGGGCGCGTCCTGGCCGGCCCGCAGGCTCGCCCTGGCTGCCCCGCAGGCCGCATACTGGACCTGATGAGAAACCAGCCCGCGTCGTGACTCGGCGTCCCGTGCCCGGAAGCCCGTTCAACAAGCCGCAGCCTGCACCTCCGCCGGTCGAGGTGTTCGAGGCGCAGGACTTGGTGACCCACGACCGTTATGGTCTCGGCCGCGTCATCACTGCCGAAGCGGGCGCGGTGCTCGTCGAGTTCGGCACCGTCCGGCACCGCATCAACGCCCCCTACGCCAAGCTGACCAAGCTCTGACGACGCCGCCGCCTGCCGCCCATGGCCGGCAACCCGAAACCGGCAATTTTTTTCCGGAATCCATGGTAATCTTCCGGTTATGGGCAGCTGGGGTTTCCTGAGTAACCACGGACGTGTGCTGCTCTTTCTCGCGCACGATCCGGGGATGCGGCTGCGCGACATCGCGGCCAGCCTGGGCATCACCGAGCGAACCGCTTTCGGCATCGTCACCGACCTGACCGGGGCTGGCTACATCAGCAAGCGCAAGGACGGCCGGCGCAACCACTACCAGATCCACGCCCACCAGCCGCTGCCGGAGCCCACCAGCCGCGAGCGGACCATCGGTGAGTTCCTGGCCCTGCTGGCCGGCCCGGCCGCTGCTGCGGACCTGGGCCAGCCGCCGAGGGAGGAAGGACACCGCTGAGCTGCCCCGCGCCACGGCGTGCGCTCAGCGCCAGGCAGCCACCCGGCCGCCTGCTCCGCCTCATACGGATCGGACACTCATGATGAACCCCGCCACCACGGTCTATCCTGCCCTGTTCTGCCGCGTCCGCGCCGAGGCCGGTGTCACCGTGGCCGAGCTGGCCGGTGAACTCGACCTGGCCAGCGCCCCGGCCCTGCGCGAGCAACTGCTGGGCCTGCTCCGGCGGGGTTCCAGCCGGCTCGTCCTCGACCTGTCCCGGGTGAGCTTCTGTGACGCCAGCGGGCTCGCCGTGCTGGTCGGCACCAGCCACCGGGCCCGGAGGCTGGGCGGGTTCCTCCGGCTGGCCGCGGTCCCGCGGCAGGCAGTGCGGGTGCTGGACCTCACCGGACTCGACCGGCATCTGCCCGTCTTCCCCACCGTCTCGGCCGCAGCCGGCCTGCCCGCCGCCCAGCACAGCCGCGCCGCCTGACCCGCGGATCACCGCAGGACGACCCCTGGGCCCCATGAGGCCCCTGTTACCCACGTGGCGCTCCCACCCGGGCCGAACGCGCTGCGGGACGGATGGGGTGGGTGGGGTGGAGTGACTCGTCTGCCCGGCCTACGAGACGCCGCGGCTTCTGGCGCCGGATAGTTCGGCGGCGACCGCCGCCAGTACCCGCGGCAGCGCGGCCTCCACGGCAGCGGACAGCCCAGGCCCGGGCCTGACGTCGGTGACCTCGACGGCGAGGATGACCGCCCGGCCCGGCTGCCTTCCGAGGGCGCGGCCGAGCCGGAAGGCGTCGGGCAGGCCGAGGCCGTGTGAGCTGCCCGCGGGGCCGCCAGTCTCCAGTTCGGCGGCCGAGACCCGGTGGACGCGCCCCGGGCCGGTCGCCCGGCCCGGGAGACCGCCGTGCAGCGCATCGACGATGATCGCGAGTCCGGCCCCGGACCACGCCTCGATCAGCCCGGACGGCTCCCCGTCCGAGACGACCACCCGCACCCCGGGCCATTGCTGGCGTGCGATCTCGGCCGCCACGGCGGGGCCGATCCCGTCATCGCGGCGGAACGGGTTCCCCACCCCGATGACCACGCTCCCCCCGGCCCGGTGGCCGGCCCCGTCCTTTGTATGGGGCCGGGCCCCGCGTCCCGCCGCGGTGCCGGTCACCCGGTGCGGACCGTTAGAGAAAGAAAATGGGCCGCGCATGAGATGCACGGGTCGTGGTTGCGGATCGTGCGCTCACACAAGGCGGTCAGCGACGCGTCGTCCCGGTCCAGGTTGGCCCCGATCACCCGGCGCAGGTCGTACTCGATCGCGGCCAGGTTCTGCGACGTCGGCGGGATGATCGTGGCCGCCCGGATCAGGCCGTCGCCGTCCAGCTCATAGCGGTGGTACAGCAGCCCCCGGGGGGCCTCGCTGACCCCGTGCCCGGTCCCCGCGCGCGGCGGCACGTCGACGAACGGGCGGTCTGGCCGCTGGTAGGCGCCGATAATCCGGAGCGCCTCCTCGACGGCGTAGACGATCTCGACGCCGCGCACCAGGATGCTGCGGAACGGGTTGCGGCACTGCGCGCCCAGTCCGGCCTCGGCCGCGGCCTGCCGGGCCACGGGGGACAGGGAGCCTGAGTTCAGGGTGTACCGGGCCAGCGGCCCGGTCAGGTAGCGGTGCCCGTCGAGGGCGGCGTGCAGCGCGGTGGAGTGCGGGACCTGGTTCTCGACGACGTGACTGGGGAATTCCCTGGCCGGGAAGGCCAGGCCGCTGGTCGTGCGCAAGGTGCCCCGCTCGATGGGGTACCGGCCAGGATCGCAGGCGGCCAGCAGGTCGTGCTCCAGCTCGAGGTCGGGGAAGTCCAGGGTGGCCGCCCAGCGGACGGTGTCCAGCGCCATGTCCAGCGCCCGGCGCAGCCGCTCGGCGAGCGGGGCCAGCTCGGCCCGGGTCGGCACCCGGTAGAACCCGCCGAGGCGCACGTTGACCGGGTGCACGGCGCGGCCGCCGACGAGCTCCAGGATCGCGTTCCCGGTCTTCTTCAGCTCCAGGCCACGTTCCACGATGTCCCGGTGATCCTGGGCCAGGGCGACGGCGTCCGGGTAACCGAGGAAGTCCGGCGCGTGCAGCAGGTAGATGTGCAGGGCATGACTGGAGACCCACTCGCCGCAGTACAGCAGCCGCCGCAGCTCCGCGAGCGGCTCGGTGAGCTCGGCCCCGCAGGCCTGCTCGATCGCGTTGCAGGCACTGGTCTGGTAGGCGACCGGGCAGATCCCGCAGATCCGCGCCGTGATGTCCGGCGGTTCGGTGTAGGAGCGGCCGCGCAGGAACGCCTCGAAGAACCGGGGCGGCTCGTAGATGTTCAGCTCGGCGCGTTCCACCTGGCCGTCGCGGACGGTGACCCGCAGCGCCCCCTCGCCCTCGACCCGGGCTATCCCGCTGACCGTGAGTTTCCTATCGCGGTGGGTCATGAGGGTGCCTCTCCGCGCGGTGCTGCTCCTGGGCAGTGCTGCTCCTGGAACGCCGGGGCCGCGGCGTTGAACGTGGCGAAGACCCGGCCAATAGCGTCCTCGCCCATGCCGCAGGTGCGCAGCTGGGGGAGGAGCGCAGGCACGTTCGCCCCGGTCACCGGGCCGAAACAGCCGTAGCAGCCGCGGGACTGGGCTGGGCAGAGCGCGCCGCACCCGGCGTGGGTGACTGGCCCGAGGCACGGGGTGCCCTCGGCCACCATCACGCAGGTGTGACCCTGGCGCTTGCACTCGGTGCACACGCTGGTGTCGGGGATGTCCGGCTTGCGCCCGACCAGCAGGGCGGTGAGCACCTCGAGCAGCTGCCTGCGGTCGATGGGGCAGCCGCGCAGCTCGAAGTCGACCGGCACATGCGCGGCGACCGGGGTCGAGGTGGCCAGCGTGTCGATGTACTGGGGGCTGGCGTAGACGGCTGAGGCGAACTCAGCCGTGTCGCCGAAGTTGCGCAACGCCTGGATCCCGCCGGCGGTCGCGCACGCGCCGATGGTCACCAGCATCCGCGATTCCTGCCGGATCTGCCGGATCCGCTGCTCGTCGCGCGCGGTGGTGACGGACCCCTCCACCAGCGAGATGTCGTAGGGCCCGGGCGCCGTCGCCGACGACGCCTCGAGGAAGTGCGCGATGGTGACCTCCCCAGCCAGCGTGAGCAGTTCGTCCTCGCAGTCGAGGAGGGTCAGCTGGCAGCCGTCGCACGAGGCGAGCTTCCACACGGCGAGGGAAGGTTTGCTCATCACAGCTCCCGGATCGTCAGCAGCGGTGCGGCCAGCGGATACGCCACCACCGGGCCGTCCCGGCAGACCAGGATCGGCCCGAGCTGGCAGTGCCCGCACAGGCCCACCCCGCATTTCATGTTGCGTTCCAGGGACACCCGGATGTCCCCGGCGGGGACGCCCCGGCGCAGCAGTACCTGCGCGGAGAACCGGATCATGGGTTCCGGGCCGCACAGGAACGCGATGGTCCGGCCGGGGTCGATGGGCAGCCGGGCGAGCGGCTCGGTGACGAAGCCGACCTGGCCGTCCCACCCGGCGGCGGGCTGGTCGATGGTCAGCTCCACCTCCAGGTCCGGGCGGCCGGACCAGGCGTCCAGCTCGCCGCGGAACAGGAACTCGGCCGGCCGGCGGGCCCCGGCGACCAGGCAGACCCGGCGGTAGGAGCGGCGCGCGGCCAGCGCGCCGAGCACCACGGGCCGCAGCGGGGCGAGCCCGACCCCGCCCGCGACGATGACCAGGTCCCGCCCGGTCGCCGACGGGAGATCCCAGGTGGTACCGAACGGCCCGCGGACGCCGATCACCCGGCCCGGGGGAGCCTCGCACAGGGCCTGGGTGACCGCGCCGACCGCGCGGATCGTCTGCACAAGCTGCCCGTCCCGGGCCGCCGGGTCACCGCTGACCGAGATCGCGGCCTCGCCGATGCCCGGGACGGCCAGCATGGTGAACTGGCCCGGCTGGAACGGTGGCAGCGGCGTGGCCGCCGGCTCCAGGGTCAGCGTGACGCTGTCGTGCGTCTCCGCCGCCCGGCCGGCCACGCGGTAGGGGACCGGCAGCATCGGCTCCGCAGTCGCCGCCCGGGCCGCGTCAGTACTGGTCATGGGGACTCCGGTACAGGTCGAGGAGCCGCGCCCGGGTGGCTTGCAGACGCTGCGCGCAGGCCTGGAACATGGTCAGCGCGAGCGCGTAACCGAACTGCGGGTCCTCGCTGGCGAGCCTGCGCAGCTGGCCGGTGTCCAGCTTCGCCGCGGTCGTCTCCCGCGTCGTGATCGCTCCGAAGTGCCATTCGTACGGGGGTATCAGCCACGACCAGCCGAGCACGTCACCGGGTCCCAGCGTCTGGATCACCACCTGGCCGCGGCCGGGCACCGTCAGGTCGAGCGCCACGCAGCCGCCGTGGATCAGCCAGCAGCCCTCGGCCGGGGTGCCTTCTCGGAACAGCCGCTCTCCCGCCCCCAAGCGGACCGCAACGGCCGCGCGGGTGACCAGGTCACGGTGCGCCGCGGACAGGCCGGCCAGCACGCCCAGCCCGGCCAGGCCCGCGTCCGGGTTACTCATCCTGGTCTCCCGTTCCCGCTCCGGCGGCCGGATTGGCTAGCCCCGCCAGGTCGGCGAGGCGGGCGGCCTCGGCGGTGATGTCGATGCCCACGGGGCACCAGGCGATGCACCGGCCGCAGCCCACGCAGCCGGAACTGCCGAACTGCTCGTGCCAGGTGCCCAGCTTGTGGCTGAACCACTGCCGGTACCGGCTGGCCCCGGACTGCCGCACGCTGCCGCCGTGGACGTAGGAGAAGTCCAGCTCGAAACAGGAGGCCCAGCGCTGCCAGCGTTCGGTGTGGTCGCCGGTCAGGTCGGACACGTCCTCGGTCGTGGTGCAGAAGCAGGTCGGGCACACCATGGTGCAGTTGGCGCAGGTCAGGCACCGGCTGGCCACGTCTTCCCAGTGCGCAGACGCCACGGATTCGCGGATCAGCGCGGGCAGGTC
Organism: Streptosporangiaceae bacterium; assembly: GCA_036509255.1. Taxonomy (GTDB): domain Bacteria; phylum Actinomycetota; class Actinomycetes; order Streptosporangiales; family Streptosporangiaceae; genus RYN-230. The sequence goes on along the minus strand of DATCFY010000178.1, from coordinate 12,909 downwards.
CACGGCGGGCATTTCCCGGCCCATCCGCTGCGCCGCCGCGCTGACCTCCGCTCTCGCTCCTTCTTTTTCCGCAACGGAAGCGCTCCGGTGCGGGACCTCCGCGAGGATGCGTGTCCCCTCGGTGGTGCCGGCCTCGGCCAGGAACCAGTGCCCGGAATCGTCCAGCCGCTCGGTGAGCGCCAGGTCGTAGCCGGGTCCCGCGGCGGGGCCGGTCCCCATCGAGGCGCAGAAGCACACCCCGCCGGGCTCGGTGCAGTTCACGGCGACCACGAACAGGGCCTGCCTGGTCCGGGCGAACGCGCCGTCGGGGTGCGCGCCCTCGCCGAGTACCCGGCCGAGAATCCCGATCGAGGCGAGGTCGCAGCCCCGGACGCCGAGGAACGCGTAGCGCGGCGAGGCTGGCTCGGCGGGCTGGAATCCACCGCCGGCGTCAGCCGACCACAGCTGGCGCCGCGGCGGGTGCAGGAACTGCTTCCAGGACCCCGCCCCCGCGGAATGCGCGAACACCGCGGCGTCCGGCCGCTCGCGCAGCCGGTAATAGCCAGGGCCGGTGTCCACCCCCCACCCGGCGGGCAGCGCATCGGCCGAGTCGAGTTCGGCCAGCACGATCGCGTTGTCCCGGACGGTCGGGCCGACGACCAGGTAGCCGTCGGCGATCAGCACGTCGACCAGGCGGTCCAGACCCGGCCGGGTCAGTACGACCGGCTGGGCGATCTCGGGTGCGGCCATAGCTGGTTCCCCCCGCTGTCGGTGGGCCGTGTCAGGTAGAGGAGTACTTGGCCATGATGTCCTTGAGCTGAGCGGCGAAGCGAAGCGACTCGCCGTGTTCCCGCTGCCACACGTTGCGGCCGAAGATCAGGCCGGTCGCGCCGGCTTCCATCGACTGCCGCGCCTTCTCCAGCATGGCCTCGTCGCCGGCCCGCTCGCCGCCGGAGACCAGCAGCAGCGTCCGGTTCGCGGACCGGACCACCGCGTCGATGGCCACCTGGGCGGAGAACTCATGCTGGTAGGCCTCGGCCGCGTCTTTCTGCTTCTCCGGGTGCGGGAAGTTGACCTTGACCACGTCGGCGCCCAGCTCGCTGGCGGTCCGGGCCGCGTAGTCCACGGCGTAGAAGGAGTCCTTGCCGCCCTTGGCGTCGATCGCCTCGCCGCGGGGATAGGCCCACACGATCAACGGCATGCCGAGCCGCTGGGCGTCCTCGCGGACCTGGCGGTACTGCTCGAAGTCACGCTCCTGCGCGGGGCTTCCCACGTACAGCGTGTACCCGACCGCGTCCGCGCCTAGCCGGACCGCGTCGGCCACGGTCGCGTTGACCGGGGACAGCGGGTCCGCGGATGCCGGGATGTCCGTCTTGCCGTTGAGCTTCAGGACCAGCGGGATCTCCCCGGCGTAGTCCCAGTAGAACTTCTCCGCGAGGCCGATCTGGATCGCGATGCCGTTGAACCCGCCTTCCAGCGCCAGCTTGAGAATGTAGCGGGGGTCACTGGCGGCTGGGTTGGCGAAGAAATCCCGGGGGCCGTGCTCGAGGCCCTGATCGTAGGGGAGGAAGATCGCGGTCCCGTTGCGCAGGCCGTGCTCGTGAAGTATCCGGTGCAGCCTGGCTTTCTTGCCGGTGCCGAGGCCGAGCTGGTCGAGACCTGGTCGCTGGTTCATGGTTACTCCCGCCAATCACGCACCGGATGCGTTCCGGTCAGCGCGTCGATACCTTCACTGGATCACCGGTCCCGGGGCCCGGGCCAGAGACGCACGGGCCGCCGCCCAGGGACTTTCGGCCCGTGCGCCGGAGCGCGGGGTGCCCCCCGGTCAGGCCGTCCGGTTCGAGCCCGCCCCGACCTTCCAGAGATCCGCCGAAGTCACGGGGTCGCCCGCCACGGTGAAGACGGCCGTACCTGCCACGGCCAGCGCCATCTGGCTCGCCCGGTAGTGGTGGCCGCAGAGCAGGAGGTCGGTCGGGTGGGACCGGCCGGGAGCAGGCGACATGATCACGACGGTCGCGGGCCGCGCCGCGCAGCAGCAGGCCCGGTCAGCGAATCTCAGTGCGCGCCAGTCGATCGGCGCGGCCGGCGTGGTCTCAGGGCCAGCCACCGGCGGGGCGGCTGGGCTCAGGTGCAAGTCGCTGGCAGTCATTTTCCCAGCGTCCCGGCCGCTGCGGATCGAGGGGAGGGCCCTACCGCCCGTGTCGCTGGGCCATTGGACCCACAAGGCCGGGTGCGGATCCGCCGCGGCGGCGCGCGACGTGCAGGGCGGCTCCCCAGTGCCGGCGGACCGAGCGGTCCGGACGGCGCGCGAGGCGGAGCCGGATCTCGCCGTAGAGCCGGTCCTGCTTCCACTGCTCCATGGCGATGTGGCCGGAGAACGTGCTCAGCACGGCGATGTAGCTTTCTGCGTCGTAGACCTGCTCCCAGTCGAAGTGCCGGACCGCCGTCACGCTGAACAGCCCGCCCGCCTCGATCTCGGAACTCTGGTCATGCAGCTCCCCTGGGCGGGGCCAGGGGTTCTCGCCCGGGGGCAGCGCTTCGCCGATCTCGTTGTAGACCTCCTGGATGTCCCGGAAAAACGGGTCACCCCCGTCGGGGAAGACGTGCAGCGCGCTCCAGAAAGCCAGATGGCCCGTGGGGCGCAACGCCTCCCAGGCCCGGCGGTAGCGGACGGCGGGATCGATCCAATGCCAGGCGGTCGCGGAGTAGACCAGGGCGGCCTGATCGCCGGGCCGGGGCCGCCAGTCCTCGAACCGTTCCCCGATGACCTCCGCGTCCAGCCCGGCCAGGTTGCGGCGCGCGACGGCGGCCAGGTCCGATCCGGGCTCAATGGCCGTGATGCGGAAACCACGCCGGGCCAGGGGGAGGGTGGCCTTGCCGGTTCCGCAGCCCACTTCCAGCAGGTGGTCGCCGGGCGTCAGCCCGGCCAGGGCGATCAGGTCGTCGAAGAGCGGGGGAGGGTAGTCCGGGCGGACCCGGTCGTAGGTTGCGGCCACCCGGTTGAATGTCCCCCGCAGCCGCTCGCGGTCCTCGTCCGGCATCATGCCCCTAGTCTGGGGGCCATGCCCAGCGTGAGCTACGCCGATCCGCGGCTGGCGGCCCTGTACGACGCGCTGAACCCGCCCGACGCCAGCACAGCGTTTTACCTCGGCCTGCCCGGCCCGCCGCTGGCCCGGATCCTGGACATGGGCTGCGGTACGGGCCAGCTCGCCTGCGAGTTCGCGGCCAAGGGGCACGACGTGACGGGGGCTGACCCGGCGGCGGCCATGCTGGACGTGGCCCGCGCCCGGCCCGGCGGCGACCGGGTGCGCTGGATCCAGGCCGACGCCGCGGGCCTGGCCCTCGACACCCGATTTGACCTGATCATCATGACCGGGCACGTGTTCCAGTTGCTCCTAGGCGACCGCGACGTCCGGGCGGCGCTTCAGTCCCTGGCCCGGCACCTGGCTCCGGGCGGGCAGCTCGTGTTCGAGACCCGGAACCCGGCCGTGCGCGAATGGCAGGACTGGAATCCGCGGGACACCCGGCAGCGGGTGGAAGCGCACGGCCTCGTGGCCAACGTGCACTACGACATCAGCGCGGTGGCCGGCGAGCTGGTCACGTACGAGATCTGGTTCCGCTTCGCCGACACCGGCGACACCGTGGTGGTGCCGGACACCCTGCGGTTCATGGAGCAGGCGGAGGTGGCCGCCTTCCTCGCGGAGGCCGGCCTGGCCCGGGTCACCTGGCACGGCGACTGGGACGGGTCGCCGTACGGACCGGCCAGCCCCGAGATCATCGCCGTCGCATCCGGGGACCGCCCCGCCCGCCGGGACTGAGTGACGCGAGCGGCCCCCGCCGCAGGCCTAGCCGAGGCCGCCCCCCTGGGCCCCGGCTAGGCCGTCCTGGTCGTCCTGGTCGGCCTGGCCGAGCAGCCTCGACCTGACCTCGTTCTTGAGCACCTTCCCGACCCTGGAGCGGGGCAGGTCGGGCCAGACCTCGACGAGCTTGGGCGCCTTCACGCCGCCCAGGCGCTCCTTGACGAACACGCGGAGGTCATCGCCGGGGACATCCTGGCCGGGATGGGGCTGGACCACGGCGGTGACCTTCTCCCCCCACTTGTCGTCCGGCAGCCCGACGACCGCGCAGTCCAGCACCGCGGGGTGGGCCATCAGGGCCTGCTCGACCTCGGCGGAGTAGACGTTGAACCCGCCGGTGATGATCATGTCCTTGGCCCGGTCCACGATGTAGAGGTAGTTGTCCTCGTCGAGGTAGCCGATATCGCCGGTGTGGTGCCAGCCGTGCCGCCCGGCCTCGGCCGTGGCCACCGGGTCCTGGTAGTAACCGGCCATGACCAGGGGGCCGCGGACGACGATCTCGCCGCGCTCACCTGCGCGGAGCAGCCGGCCCTGGTCATCCATGATGGCCACGGTGACCAGGGGCCCAGGGCGACCGGCGGACGCGAAGCGCTCGGTGGCCAGCGTCCCATCGGCGTGGAAGTGATCTTTCGGCGCCATGCTCGAGATCATCATCGGCGCCTCGGTCTGCCCGAACAGCTGTCCCAGGACCGGGCCGATCGCCCCCATGGCCTGCTCCAGGCGCGCCGCTGACATGGGCGCCGCGCCGTACCAGAGGCATTGCAGCGAGGTCAGGTCGGCCGTGGCCAGGCCGGGCTGATCGAGCAGCAGGTAGACCAGGGTGGGTGGCAGGAAAGCGTGGGTCACCCGGTGCTGTTCGATCAGCGACAGGAACCTGGCCAGGTCCGGCGCGGGCATGATGACGATCTCCCCGCCGAGCGTCATGACCGGGAAGCAGAGCACGCCCGCGGCGTGGGTGAGCGGGGCGAGGGCGAGATAGACCGGGCGCCCGCCGAAGGGGTAGCCCATCAGGGTGAGCGCCGTCATCGCCTCGAGGTTATGCCCGGTGAGCAGCACGCCCTTGGGCTGGCCGGTGGTGCCTCCGGTGCCCGCGATCATCGCGATGTCGTCCACCGGATCGGCCTGCCAGGGCCGGGCGGCCAGGCCGTCCACCCACTCATCGAACGCGATCGCCCCGGCCGCGGCCTGGTCCAGGCAGACCAGCGTGGTGACCTTCGGCAGGTCCGGGGCGATCCGCGCGACGAGCGGGGCGAAAGTCCCCTGGAAGATCAGGCAGGCGCAGTCGAAGAGGTCCAGGAGGGCGCGGTTCTCCGCCGCCTCGTTGCGGGGGTTGACCGGGCACCACACCGCCCCGGCCCGGGCGATGCCGAATACGCAGGAGAAGGCGACCGGATCATTGGCGGACAGCACCGCCACCTTGTCACCGGGCCGGATGCCGGACCGGGCCAGCGCCTGGCCGATCACCCAGGACAGCTGCTGCACCTCGGCGTAGCTGCGGCTGCGGCCGTCCATGGTCAGGCACGGCGCGGCCGGGCCGAGCGAGGCTCCCTTGTCCAGGAAGTCGGTCAGCCGCATGGACTGGGCCGGCCTGGACTGGGTCGGCGAGGACGATGCTGGCGAGGACGGCGCTGGCGAGGACGGCGCTGGCGAGGACGGTGCTGGCGAGGACGGTGCTGGCATGGTCAGTGCTGGACCGTGAGCACGGGCTCCATGACCAGGCCGAAGCCGCGCAGCATGCCCAGCAGCTCACGGTGGCCGAAAGCCTGGCAGCCGGACGCGAAGCCGGCCCGCCGGGGTGGCTGCTGGAGCAGCGAGTACGCGGCGAAGGCCTGCAGGGCGCCGGTCTGCTTGTAGTTGCAGTTGCCGTGCAGCACGCAGTGCGCGCGGCCCAGCGGCCCGGACGCGTAGACCGAATCCAGCGAGGTGTTGATCCGCGGGTTCTCCCGCGGTGGCATCTCGTTCATCACCGCGGCGGCCTGCTCGGACAGGGCGGTGTACTTCTCGGCGTCGGACAGGTCCTTGATCTGCTCCAGCGCGCCCGCCACGATCTGCGGGACGCCCATCATGAGCGCCCGGTTGAACACGCCGCCGAGCACCTTGACGTTCGCGACCCGCGGGTCGCGGCGGAACCAGACCGGGTGCGAGGTGCCGCCCCACGGCAGCGCCAGCCCGGTCTCGTGCTGGCCGGGAACCACGACGGTGTACAGCCCGGCGTCGGCCGGCCATTCCACGTACTCGTTCTGCTCGAGGTAGTAGGCCTTGGCCAGGGCCGCGTTGACCAGGATCGTCCGCGTCGAGGCGATGGTGGGCAGGCCCTTCCAGAACACCTCGATGTCCAGGGTGTCCAGGCCCGGCATCTCCAGGCAGATATCGGCCGCGATCTCGCCGGTGGTGTACATCTGCGCGACGCCCGGCGCCAGCAGCAGCCCGCGTGCGGCCATCTGCTCGCCGTAGGTCTCGTCGCAGGTGATCAGCCAGTCCTGCTCGCCGGTGGTGTCCAGGTAGTGGCAGCCGGCCGCCAGGCAGGCCTCGACCACCTCGCCGCCGTGCTTGGCGAACGGCCCGACCGTGTTGAGCACCACCTTGGCCCCGCGCAGCAGCTCGGTCAGGGGACCGACCTGGTGCTCGACCTCGATCACCTCATGCGGCACCGTGCCGATGCCCGGCACCCGGTCCAGGGCCTCGGAGATACGGGCCTTGTCCCGCCCGGCCGCAACGAACGGGACGTTGAACTCCCGCAGGTACTCGCAGATCAGCTGCCCGGTGTACCCGGAAGCGCCGTAGACGACGACAGGCTTGTCCGTGCTCATGATGCGCCTTTCGCTGGAAGTCGGAAGACCGGGAAGAAGGGCCGGGGCGTCAGCAGGCCCTGGTCACATGCCCATGCCACCGTCGACCGGCAGCCCGGCCCCGGTGATGAACCGCGCGCCGTCGGAGGCCAGGAACACCACAGCGTCGGCCATGTCCGGCACCTCGCCGAGCCGCCCGAGCGGGGTCTGCCCGACCACGCCGCCGACGGCCTCCTCCACGCTGGGGAACAGGCCGAGCGTGACGCAGTCGGACGCCAGCTGCATGCCCATCTCCGTGGCCACCAGGCCCGGGTATACGCAGTTGACCCGGACGCCGTAGCCAAGCTTGCCGGACTCCATGGCCGCGACCCGGGTGAGCCGGTCCACGCCCGATTTGGTGGCCGAGTAGCCGGCGATGCCGGGGAAGGCGATGGTGGCCGCGACCGAGGCGATGTTGATCACAGCGCCGCCCTGGCCCGCCGGTCCGCCGGGCCGCATGGCCCGGAACGCGTGCTTGATGCCCAGGGCCGTGCCCAGCACGTTGACCTCGAGCATGCGTCGCAGGTCGGCGGCCTCGAGGTCGATGACCAGGCCGGAAATCTCGATTCCGGCGTTGTTCACCAGGATGTCCAGCCCGTCGAGGGCGCTGACGGCTTGCGTGATGGCCTGGTCCCAGCTCGCCTCGCTGGTCACGTCCAGCGGCACGAACTCGGCGACCGCGCCGGACTGCCGCAGCGCGTCGGCGGTCGCCTTGCCCAGGTCTTCCCGGACGTCACCGATCACGACCGCCGCCCCGGCCCGGGCCAGGGCTTCCGCCATGCCGGCACCGAGCCCGCGGGCGCCGCCGGTGACCAGTGCCTTCCGTCCCGTCAGTTCGTACACGCTCATCAGGCACCTCTTCCCGGGACCGCCCTGGGCCCGTATCCCCGCCGCACGAAGCCGCGGATCTTGTGACGTGAGACATAGCCTGGCTGTCAATCTTGACAACTGTCAAGAGATGGTTAGACGATCGTCCAGACAAAGTTTGGTCACCTGTCAAGATCGCGAAGAAGCGCGCCGGGTAGACTTGGCCTGCAGTTCGCGGGGCACGCGGAGCTGATTGGAACCTGACAGTGACCGAGGCAGCCCAGGTAGTGACCGACACCGAGACGGCCGAACCCCACACGGCCCAGGGCCAGACAGCCGAGAGCCAGACAGCCCAGATCCAGACAGCAGAGCGGAACCGCGACCGGATCGCGCGGCGGCAGCTGGACAAGTTCGCCGAACGCCGCGCCCAGCTGGCCGCAGCGGCCCTGCAGACTCTCGCCGAGCAGGGCTACGCGCGGACCAGCCTGCGCGACATCGCGCAGAACTCCGAGTTCTCGCACGGGGTGCTGCATTACTACTTCAGCGACAAGACCGAGCTGATCACGTACTGCGTGCGGCAGTACAAAGCGGAGTGCGTGACCCGGTACGACAACATCGTCGCCACGGCCACGTCTGCCGCCGAACTCAAGCGGGGGTTCGGCGCGGCCATGGCCGCCACCATGGTGGAGGAGGCCACGCTGCACCGGCTCTGGTACGACTTGCGGAATCAGAGCCTGTTCGACGATTCCTACCGGCACGACGTGAGCGAGATCGACCAGAGCCTCGAGCGGATGATCTGGCGGATCGTCAGCAAGTACTCCGATCTGGCCGGGACCCCGCTGGCGGTGTCCTCCGGGCCCGCTTACGCGGTCTTCGACGGGCTGTTCCTGCAGGCCCTGATCCGGCACCTGGCTGGCCGGGCCGACGCGGCCCGTGATCTGGACGAGAACGTGCAGCGCGTCCTGGAATCACTGACCCTCCGCGCGCCCGCTGTGGATAACCATCAGCAGTTAAGATCCGACCCCCTATAGGGCAATGGCCGGAACTTAAGGGCTGGCTTCGGGGTGTCTTCGTTGCTGTCGTGGCTGGTCAGGGCCGGTGCAGGGGGCCGGGGTGGGCGGGGTGATGGTGATGGCGCAGGTCTGGCGGCGTGGTAATGGTGCCGGCACTGCGGCGCCGGCTGGGGAAGGCCCGGCAGCGGCCCGGCGGGTGATACGAGGGTAGGCCCGGCCGGGCCGGTGGCGGACAAGGCACCGGGCGTCGAGGATGCCGGCCTCGACGGCGGCGAGCGTCGCGGCGGGATCGCCGCGACGCGCGTGGTGGCGGATGGCGTGCAGGGCCGCGGTGAAGGAGACCTGGCCCGGGTCCAGGCTCGCGCCGACGGCCGCGGCGCAGATCACGATGCGGATGGCCTGGTAGATCACGAGGAAAGCCCACAGTTCCTGGCGGATGCCGGCCGGGTCGCCGGACCGCAGCACCGCGCCCGGGCCGCCACGCAGGTAGGTCTTGAGTTCCTGGAACGCGGTCTCGACGGCCCACCGGCGAGCGTAAACGGCGGCCAGCTCCGCGGCCGGCGCGGCTGCCGGGTCGAGCAGGGTGGTCAGCAGCCGGTAGGACTCGGTCCGCGCCGTGCCGTCGCTGGCGGTGACGGTCAGGGCGAACGCGATGACCCGGACCGGGATCCCGGCCGGGGCCGGGCGGGGCGCCACGGCCCGGCGGGACCGGGCCGAGGTTTTGCGGTAGTGGCGGCGGTTCGCGGCCCGCCGCGCGTCGTCCGGGCTAAGCAGCACCGACAGGCAGCTCCCGTCGGGCAGCACCCGGAGCACCGGCAACTGCAGGTTGCCCTTCACCCGCCAGAGCAGGTCAGCGCCGGTCCCGGCGGCCTGGCGCCACAGGCCCCGGCTGAAGAACCCGCGATCAGCCAGCAGCAGCATCCCGCGCCCCAGCGCCCCTGTCAGCCCGGCGGCCAGCTCCCGCTCAGCGCCGGCACCGAACGCCGCGGCCAGCACTGCCCGCGTCCCGCACGCCACCAGTGCCACCAGCCGGATCTGCGGGTAATGCGTCCCGCGCTGCCGGCCCAGCGCCGCGACGTTCGCCCCGGACGCCGGAACCTCCAGCAGCGTTCCGTCCCAGCCGACCACGGTCAGCCCGCATGCCCGCGACCCCGGGCCGCCGGCCAGGGCCAGCGGCGAGGCCAGGCGGCCCAGCAGCGCGGCGAACGGCGCCTCGCCCAGCCGCCCCCGCAGCCGCGACAGTGCCGTCGGCGACGGGCAGCTCCATCCCGCCGCGGCCAGCTGTCCCTCCAGCCCCCCCGTTAGCTCCCGGAGCACCGCCGGGTACCCCAGCCCCCGGAAAAGGCACAGCCCCAGCACAAAGTAGACCCCGAGCCGCGAAGGCAGTAACCGGAACCGCCGCTGCACGGCACCGCACTCCGCGAGCACCTCATCGACCAGGCCCGGCGGCAGCTGCCCGGCCAGCGGCCCGATCAGCGCCCGGCCCAGTACCCGTCCCGCGGTGGAAGACCATCCCGTCCCTCTGGCAGCATGTACCGGCAACGAGGCTCCTCGCTGGACTAGATGACATCGCAATCACCTGTCCTAGCGGGGAGCTTCGCCTCATTCAGCCCGACACGCCGCCCACACCAGCCTTAACCTGCGCAACCCCCTTAAGTTCTGGCCATTGCCCTATAGGGGGGTACAACTCGAACTGCCGATCGACGGCACCAGGCGGGGGGCGGCGATGGCGACGTCCAGTGCCTGGCGATGACCCGCGTAGCCCACGATGCCGCAACTGGGGACGGCTGCTGGTGGGTCAGTGGGCTCGCGGCCGGTGGGCTGTGACGCTGGTGGGCTGTGACTCAGCCCGCAGCCTGGACGGCTGCGGCCAGCTGGTCCGCGGTCCGCTGCGCCTGCTCGATCTCGATGGCCTCCACCATCACGCGCACCGTGGGCTCGGTGCCGCTGGGCCGGACCAGGACGCGGCCGGAGGTGCCGAGTTGCTCCTTGGCCGCGGCCACCGCCGCGGCCAGCTCCGCCGAGGCGCTGACCCGGGCCTTATCCACCCCGGAGACGTTGACCAGGACCTGAGGGTACTTGGTCATCACCGCAGCGACGTCGGCCAGCGGCAGCGCCTGGCGGGCGGCGGTGGCTAGTAGCTGCAAGGCGGTCAGCAAGCCGTCACCGGTGGTGGCGTGCTCGAGCATGATGATGTGCCCGGACTGTTCGCCGCCAAGGCCGAAATGCCCGCCATGCATGGCCTCGAGCACGTAACGGTCCCCCACAGCGGTCTCGACCACGGTGATCCCGGCGTCCTGCATGGCGTTGCGGAAGCCGAGGTTGGACATGACGGTGGAGACCACGGTGTTCCCGGGCAGCTCGCCCCGGCCGGCGAGGGCTAGGGCCAGCACGGCGAGGATCTGGTCCCCGTCGATCACCTCACCGTCCGCGCCGACGGCGAGGCAGCGGTCCGCGTCGCCGTCGTGCGCGATGCCGGCGTCCGCCCCCCGCTTGGTCACCTCGGCGGACAGGGTTTCCAGGTGGGTGGATCCGCAGCCGGCGTTGATGTTGTGCCCGTCCGGGTCGTCGCCGATCGCGATGACCTCGGCACCGGCCCGCCTCAGCAGCTGGGGGGCGAACGCGGCCGCGGCCCCGTTCGCGCAGTCCACCACGACGGTCAGGCCGGCCAGGGGCGCTGCCGCCGCGCTGTCCCCGGCCCGGGTCACCGAGGCCAGCAGATGGTTGAGATAGCGGTCCGGCTCGGTAGTGGCGTCGGTTACCCGGCCGAAGCCCGCGGCCAGGTCGCTGGCCCGCCGGGCGGGCGTCCCGAGGTGGGCCTCGATCTCGTCCTCGACCGCGTCGGGCAGCTTGAAGCCGCCCCGCCCGAACAGCTTGATCCCGTTGTCCGGGGCCGGGTTGTGGCTCGCGGAGAGCATCACGCCCAGGTCGGCGCCCAGGTCGCGGGTCAGGAAAGCGACCGCGGGGGTAGGGATCACCCCGAGCCGCAGCACGTCCACGCCCGACCCGGCCAGCCCGGCCACGACTGCCGCCTCGAGGAACTCCCCCGAGGCCCGGGGGTCGCGGCCCACCACGGCCAGCGGGCGGCGGCCCGACTCTTCCACGGTGGCAAAGGCTCCCATGTCGTGCAGGACCGAGGCGGACGCCCGGGCCACATCCATGGCCAGCTGGCCGGTCAGATCCTCCCCGGCCACTCCACGGACACCGTCAGTTCCGAACAAGCGCACCATGATCTCTAGCCCCCCCGGTCATCTCTTCGTCGAGGTACGCCAAACAGAATCGCCTGGAGGGTTGGCCAGGAACGCAGGTCAGCTGATCAGCGCTTGGAGTACTGAGGCGCCTTGCGTGCCTTCTTCAGACCGTACTTCTTGCGCTCCTTGACCCGCGCGTCGCGGGTCAGGAAACCGGCCCGCTTCAGCGTGAGCCGGTTGTCCGGGTCGACCAGGATCAGCGCCCGGGCGATGCCCAGTCGCAGCGCGCCCGCCTGCCCGGTGATGCCGCCGCCGCTGATGCGCGCGACCACGTCGAATTGGTTCTCCGCGCCCAGGCTCACGAACGGCTCGCTGATCAGCTGCTGGTGCACCTTGTTCGGGAAGAACTCGGCCAGCGTGCGATCGTTGATCCGCCACTGCCCCGACCCGGGCACGATGCGGACGCGGGCGATGGCTTCCTTGCGGCGCCCGGTGCCGAGCGCGCTGCCGGTCACCACCGGCTTGCGGGCAGGCTGCCGCTCGCCGGACTCCGCGGTCGTCTCGGTGGTGTACTCCGACACGTGCTCGCCGGCGTCTTCCGCCGTCTCCACGGCGGGGGCCTCAGCGACCTCCGTCGTGCCAGTGGACTCGGCCACGGTTCCTTCCTCGTACTTCCTAATCGATTCTGATCAGAATCGGTTCTGATCAGGACGCCCGCCAGGTGGCGGTCCCCCGGCGCGAGGCCGCGGGCCGTACCGGGTCAGCGGCTGCCCGCGCTGGTGGCAGGCACCTGCTGGGCGATCTGCGAAATCTCGAACGGGGTGGGCTGCTGCGCCTCGTGCGGATGGTGCGGCCCGGCGTACACCTTGAGCTTGCGCAGCTGGCTGCGGCCCAGGGAGTTCTTCGGGAGCATGCCCCTGACGGCCTTCTCGATCACCCGCTCAGGGTGCTTGTCGAGCAGGTCGCCGTAGGCCACCGAATGCAGCCCGCCCGGGTAACCGGAGTGGCGGTGAGCGAGCTTCTGCTCCAGCTTCCGGCCGGTGAGCGCGACCTTCTCCGCGTTGACGACAATGACGAAGTCACCGGTGTCAATGTGCGGCGCGAAGATCGGCTTGTGCTTGCCGCGCAGCAGGATCGCCGCGTGGCTGGCCAGGCGGCCGAGGACGACGTCGGACGCGTCAATGACGTGCCACTGACGATGGATGTCGCCGGCCTTGGGGCTGAATGTGCGCAC
>DATCFY010000177.1:0-5564 GCA_036509255.1 Streptosporangiaceae bacterium | reverse complement strand
CGGGCACATGCCGCCGTGATCGAGGGGCACCGGGCGGCGGTGGCGCTATGACTGTGCCGGCCGAGAGCATGCCAGCGCCCAACGGGCCAGGTGGCCCCCTGCCAGCCGGTATCCGTGCCCTCGCGGTCGTGGTGGTCAGGGACGGCCAGCTGCCCGCGGGCGCGGGCGAGACAGTGGCCGAGGCGGGCGGGGCCGCGCTGGTGGTGGGGTCGGGGACGCGCGAGGCTGCGGGAGGGCTGGACTCGGCGAACCGGCTATGGGTGCTGGAACGGTCCTCGGTCGGCCCGGCCGCTCTGGCCGGCGCGCTCGCGCCGGTCCTGTCGGGCGTGGACATGGTGCTGCTTCCCGCCTCGCCAGACGGCCGCGATCTCGCGCCGAGACTGGCGGTGATCCTGGGCCGCGTCCTGCTCGCCGGCGCCGTTCGGTGCGGGTCAGATGAGGTCGAGCTGACCAGGCTCGATGACCGCCTGTCGGTGCGGGTGGCGGTGGACGGGCCGGTGGTTGTGACCCTGTGGCCAGGACGCGGCGGCAGTCCCGGGCGGGCAGCACCGGCCGAAGTAACGGTGCTGACGCTGCCCGAGCTGGATGCCGGACACGACGCCGAGAGCGTCAGGGTGCTGCAGCCCGAGCCCAGCACCGCAGACCTGGCCGAGGCCCGCCGCATCGTGGGCGGCGGCGCGGGACTGGTGCCTGCCGGGGCGGACGGCGTGGCCGTGATGCGGCTCCTGGCCGACGTGGCAGGCGCGCTGGGGGCGAGTGCGGGCGCCACCCGGGTGGTGACCGACGCGGGCTGGATGACCTATGAGCGGCAGATCGGTACCACGGGCGTGGCTGTCAACCCCCAGCTGTATGTGGCGTTCGGTATTTCCGGCGCCGCACAGCACGTCAGCGGGCTCGGCGCGCCTGAGCATGTGGTGAGCGTGAACACCGACCCGTCCTGCCCCATGACCCGGATGGCCGACCTGGGGATCGTCGCCGACGCCCCGGCGGTGCTCGCCGAACTGGCCGAGCGGCTGGGCGTGGCGGCGACGCCGGCGGCCCTGCCTGAAGAGGTGAGTCATGCCGGATGACGCGATGACCGTCGACGCGGTGGTCGTCGGCGCCGGGCCCGCGGGGTCGGCCGCGGCACTGGAACTGGCCCGGGCGGGCCGCGATGTGGTCCTGCTGGAGCGCGGCGCCTTTCCGGGCGCGAAGAATGTGTACGGCGGCGTGGTGTACGGGCGGATCCTTGACGACCTTGTGCCGCAGTGGTGGAACGAGGTGCCAGTGCAGCGGTGGGTGACCCGCCGCTCGACCATGCTGATGACGCCCACCCAGGCGCTGACGATCGATTTCCGCACCAGCGCCTGGGACCGGCCGCCCTACAACGGGATGACCACCTATCGCGCCGACTTCGACTCCTGGCTGGCCAACAAGGCGGTCGCGGCCGGCGCCCGGCTGGTCACCTCGACGGTGGCCTCGAGCCTGTTGCGGGACGCCTCCGGCCGGATCGCCGGCGTGCGTACCGACCGGCCCGACGGCGAGATCCGCGCCAAGGTCGTCATCGCATGCGACGGAGTCAACTCATTCCTGGCCAAGGAGGCCGGGCTGCTCCCGCGCAGCGACTCGGCGCACACCACCCTCGGCGCCAAGGAAACCCTCGCACTGCCGCGCGAGGTGATAGACGAGCGGTTCGGGCTGGCAGGCGACCAGGGGCTGGACATCGAGATGCTCGGCTGCACGAGCGGGATCCCTGGCGGCGGTTTTCTCTACACCAACCTCGACACGGTCAGCGTGGGCCTCGTTGTCGGACTCGACGGGCTGGTCGCGGCTAAGGTGCGGCCCGAGGAGCTGATCGCGAGCCTGAAGGCGCATCCGGCGATCGCCCCGTATCTGCGGGGCGCGGAGCTGAAAGAGTACTCGGCGCACATGATCCCTGAGGGGGGTTACCGCGCCATGCCGCGGCTGGCCATCGATGGCATGCTGGTGGCCGGGGACGCGGCGTCCATGTGCCTGGCCGCCGGGCTGTGGCTGGAGGGAGTCAACTTCGCGATGGGCGCAGGGCTTGCGGCCGGCCAGACCGCGGCCGAGGCGATCGCGGCCGGTGACACCTCCGCGCGCGGGCTGGCCGGTTACCGGCGCCGGCTGAAGGCGTGTTTCGTCCTCGCTGACCACAAGCGGCTGCGCAACGCTGCGGACATCGTGCTCGCCGACCGGATGCAGCAGGAATACCCCGGTCTGGCCTGCGATTTCGTGGAACAGGTCTTCACCGTCACCAACCCGGTTCCCAAGCTGGGCATGGCGAGGGAGTTCTTCCGCGCGGTCCGTCTTAATGATGTCCGGTTGCGGCATCTGGCGCAGGACGGCTGGAAAGCGCTACGGGCTTTCCGATGAGGGAGCGACATCGATGAGCTACCCCGACGTGTCGTTCGAGGGGCGGATGGCGAGCGTGGAGTTCCGGGTCGGGGAACGCGCGCACATCACCGTCGACTCGGAGGTGTGCCGATCCTGCACGACCAAGGACTGCGTGCGCGCCTGCCCGGCTAGCCTGTTCGTGCCCACCACCGACGGCGGCATTCTGTTCAACTACGAACAGTGCTTCGAGTGCGGGACCTGCTACCAGGTGTGCAACGCCGAGGGGGCCATCACCTGGACCTACCCCGCTGGCGGCGACGGCGTCGTGTTCCGGAAGGGGTGAGGGAGCATGTCGGTGATCGTGGCGGCGCTGGGCTGGTCCTGGCAGGAGACGGAGGTCGACCCGCTGACGGGGATGGTGAGCGCGGATCCGCGCGACCGCGGGCCGGGCCGGTCGGACCTCGCCGCCCTGGAGCAGGCGCTTCGGCTGGCCCAGCGGTGGGACGCCCGGGTGGTCGCGGCCACCGCCGGCCCTGGCGAAGCCGACGCGCTGCTGCGGGATGCCCTGGCCGCCGGGGCGGATGAGGCGCTCCGCGTCGAGGTGCAGGCCGGATCCGCCGGCCCGCTGCCCGCCGACCTGGTCGGCGGCGAGCAGGAATCCGCCACCGCGCTCGCCGCCGCATTGCGCCAGCGCTACGGCGTGCCGGACCTGGTGCTGTGCGGTGACCGCTCGGCCGACCGGGGCACCGGCTCGTTTCCCGCTTTCCTGGCCGCAGCGCTGAACGCCGCTCAGGTCCTGGGGGTCGTGCGGTTGGAATCCGACGGTGATGGCATGGTGCGGGTGCATCGCCGCCTGGACGGAGGGCGCCGCGAGGTGCTGCGGGTGCCGCGCCCCGCCGTGGTGTCCGTTGAGGCGGCCGGGGTGCGCCTGCGGCGGGCGGGGCTGCCCGCCACCATCGACAGCGGGCTGGCCGCCATTCCGGTGGCGCGCGCGCCCGGGACCATCGCGGCGCGGTGGATCCGCGTACTGGGTGCCCACCCCTACCGGCCCCGGCCACGTGAGCTTCCGGGCCCGTCCGGTCCGGCCCTGCGCCGGACGCTGGAGCTGACCGGAGCGCTCACAGAGCGCACCCCGCCTACCGTGCTCGGCCCGCTGGCCCCGGCGCGGGCCGCCGACGAACTGCTCCGTTACCTGCGTCGCCACGGCTATCTCGCCGGCGACGACGGGGGGTGATGATGAGGCTCGCCGACAAGTCGTGGCCCGACCTGACCGGCCGCAGGCCACTCGTTGTGCTGCCCCTAGGGTCTTGCGAGCAGTATGGCCCCCATCTGCCGCTGGACACCGACCAGGCGGCCGCGCAGGCCGTTGCCGAGCGAGCAGCCGCCCTGCTCTCCGATGACACGGGCCTTCTCCTCGCGCCAGGCCAGCCCTATGGCGCCAGCGGCGAGCACGAGGGATTCCCCGGCACCGTGTCCATCGGGCACAGCGCGCTGCACCTGCTGATTGTGGAGCTGGGCCGCTCGATGCTGCGCTGGGCCGACCGCCTGCTCGTGGTCAACGGGCACGGCGGCAACCTTCCCAGCGTGCCCACCGCGATCGCCACGCTTCGGCGCGAAGGCGCAGATGCAGCGTGGTGGCCGTGCCTCCCGCTTGGCAGCGACCTGCACGCCGGTTACGCCGAGACCTCGATGATGCTGCGGCTGCGCAGCGCGGCGGTGCACGCTGAGCGGGCCGTCGCGGGTCCATGCGAGCCGATGGAGCAGCTGCTGGACCGGCTCATTGCCGAGTCCGTCCGCGGGGGTCAGCGAATCCGGCGTCCTCGGCGACCCGGCCGGAGCGAGCGCACAGCATGGGGAGCAACTCCTTGCTGGGATGGCAGTACAGCTCGCCGAGGACATCGAGGCGTGGCGGGTCAGCAAGAACGGCCGGCTCGGCAGCCGGTCACCCCGCGCCCGAACCGGCGCAGCCTGGCGACGGACATGACCGGGAAGCAGGTCGCGGTGGTCACCGACGCGGCGCGGGGCAGCGGCGCCGCTGTCGTACGGCGGCTGGCCAACGACGGCTCGACGGTGGTCACGGTGGATCGCTGCGCCGACGATCCGGACATACCGTATCCGCTGGCCCGCGCGGGGCAGCTCGCCGACCGTCAGCTGACGCGCCGGCTCCTTGAGCCAGAGGAGGTGGCGTGGGCCTGCACTCCCGAGGCCGACGCCGTCACCGGGTCCGTACTGCACGCCGACGGCGGCTTCGCGGGATGACCAGGCCGCGCTTGCTCGGTACGGGTGCGCCCGCCCAGCTGTCAGGGCCGCCTGACACTACGCTGCCGAACGGCTTTGCCGTCGAACTCGCCGACGACGTGCACAGCTCCCGCGACGGCCGGCTGATGCTTGGCGGTTCACCCCCTAGGCTATTGCGGCTCAGCGCCTCGGCGGCTCAGCTGCTCGAACCCGGCCGGTTCGTTGTGGCAGGCGCGGCGACGGCGGGGCTGGCCCGGCGGCTCCTGGATATCGGTGTCGTGCATCCGCGCCCCTCTGCTCATCCTGTCCGCGAGGTCACGATCGTGATCCCGGTGCGAGACCGGGCAAACCTGTTGCACCAGCTGCTTAACGGCCTGCGCACCGACCCGGAGACATCGAGCATGCCGGTGCTGGTCGTGGACGACGGATCCGTAAACGGCGCTGCGGTGGCCTCGGTGACCAGCCGGCACGGCGCTACCCTTCTCGTTCATCGTCGCAATCAGGGACCTGCGGCGGCGCGCAACACCGGGCTCCGCCACGCCAGGACCGCATACGTCGTGTTCTGCGACTCCGACGTGCTGCCAGAACCCGGCTGGCTGAGCCCGCTGCTGGCCCAGTTCGCCGATCCCGCCGTGGCGCTAGCCGCGCCCCGGGTAGTGGGTATACCCAACGATTACCCAGGCTGGATCGACAAATACGACGACGTCAGGCCGCCGCTGGACATTGGCGCGCGCGAGGCCCCGATCGTGCCGCTGTCCCCAGTGTCGTACGTCCCCGGCGCGACACTAGTGGTCCGGAGGGCCGCCGTCGGCTGCGGATTCGCCCCGGAACTCAGAACTGGCGAAGATGTCGACTTGTGCCTGCGACTGCATCACGCAGGCTGGCGGCTGCGCTACGTGCCGCGCTCTCGGGTGGGCCATCAGCACCGTTCCAATCTGCGTAGCTGGCTCGCTCAGCGAGTCAGCTACGGGTCCGGAGCGGCCGAACTGGCC
>DATCFY010000176.1:0-13886 GCA_036509255.1 Streptosporangiaceae bacterium | reverse complement strand
GGCCGGCCGCCGGCCATCAGCAGGCCGACTGACCCGGGGCCGCCGCCGATGACCGCGTCCGGCCTGGTCCGCCGCCGGCCCAAGAGCCAGAGTCCGTTCCCCGATCTGGACGGCCCGCCGCCCGGCGTGGACCAGCCAGCTGGCAGCGAGGACGCCGAGGGCGACAGGCCCATGTACTCGTGGAATCCGTCCGACACCACGGAGGCCTTCCCGGTGGTCCGGCCCCCGGGAGACTCACGCCCGGGCTAACCGCACACGCCGACTGCGCCGCGCGGCAGGGCCTACTCGGTGGCTGCGTCGCCGTTGAGTTCCGCCTTGCGGACCGACGCGTACATGGGCACGTAGTCCTGGCTGGACAGGTCCTGGATCGCCTGCGTGACCTCGTCCGTGATGGCACGGCGGGCCTTGCCCGGGGCGACCCCCTGGTAGGCCTCGAAGGTGAGCGGCTTGCCGATCCGCATCGACACCTGATGCAGCCGGGGCACCGCGTGCCCCGGCGGCAGGATGCGGTCGGTGCCGATCATCGCCACCGGGATCACGGGCAGGCCCGAGTTCAGCGCGAGCCAGGCCACGCCGGTACGACCGCGGTAAAGCCTTCCGTCCGGCGACCGGGTTCCCTCGGGGTAGATGCCGAACAGTTGGCCGCGGCGCAGCAGTGCCAGCGCCGCCTCCAGCATGTCCTGTGCGGCCCGGGCCTGTGCCCGGTCCACGGACAGCTGCTTGGTGGCGCGCAGGTAGGTGCCGGCCAGGCGCTGGGCCACGCTCCGGCCGGTGAAGTACTCCGACTTCGCGGCGAAGGTGAGCGGGCGGTCGAGCATCAGCGGAAGGAAGATCGAGTCCACGATGGATAGGTGATTGGAGGCCAGGATGGCGCCGCCCTCGGGTGGGATGTGCTCCAGGCCGGTGATCCGCGGCCGCCAGAGAAGACGCAAGACTGGGCCGGCCACGACCCTGGACAGCTGGTACTGCACCCGATAACTCCTGAAATGTCGATCCGCGTGGCTGCTCAAAGATATCCGGGGTCGGCCGCGGTAGAGGCGGCTCGGCGTTCATCTTCGCCGGCCGGCGCGACCGGGCGCACCGCGGCGGGTCGCGGCGGCAGGGACGACAGGATGACGATCACGAGCGGGAGCACGAACGGGAACTCCGCGGCGGGCACCGTCACGCCTGAGTCTTCGGCGACCCAGCCGAGCACCCCGGTCAGCCAGATGGCGCCGAGGACGGGGCGGAGCAGCGGGACCGCCTGGTAGCCGCGGACCAGCAGCCCGGCACGCACCCGGCCAGGCCAGACGACGGCCGTGCCCGTCGTGGCCAGCACGACCGGGATGAGCAGGACCCACAGGCTTTCGGTCAGCGAGCCCAGGTTGGAATGGAACTTGCGGGTCAGGGTCCCGGAAGCGCCGCCGTGCAGCACCTGGCCGACGAACGCACCGATGTCGGAGTGTCCCGCGCCCGGCAGCGCATAGCTGACGACCGCGAACACCACCACCACGGCCAGCCCGCTGACCGCGATCAGCAGGCCCCGCCGCACGGTGATCCGCACCCCCGCCGCCCCGGCCAGCAGGACCAGGAAGCCCGGGACCATGGCGACCGTCCCGCCCACCTTCGCCCCGAACCCCGGCCACCCGGCCGCGACCACGGTGAATACCGCGACCGCCGCCATCACGAGCAGCGTCCGGCGGAGCGCGGCGGCACGGTTCAGTACCGCGTCCCGGCTCAGCCCGGCCCCGCCCCGGCTCAGCATCACCCCGCCCAGCCACGCGGCCAGCAGCAGGCCCGACGCGGCGTAGATCTCCACCGCATTGTTGCCGAGGCCGTAGAACCGGCCTCCCACCAGCGCCGACAACCCGAACGGGGTCCCCATCTGCAGGTGCGAGCCGGTCATCACGTCGAGCGCGATCGTCCCCAGCGTGACCGCGGCCACCAGGCCCGGCGGGCCCAGCGGATCGCGCCGCCATGGGCCGGTCAGCGCGGCCGCCGCGATGGCCAGCGCCCAGGCCACGGTCATCGTGTACAGCAGCACTGCCGGGTGCGGCCGGGTCCACCACGGCACCAGGCTGGCCAGGAAGCTGCCGGCGGGCACCGCGGCTGCCCACACCCCGGCCGCCCGGGCCACCGCGCGGCGGCGCCGGCCACGCACCGGGCCGCGGCCCCACGGGAACACCGCGATCAGCGCGAACAGCGCCACGTAGCCGAATCCGACGATGAGGAAGAACCGGGACATCGTGGCCCGGTAGACCTGCGCCGCGGTGTCCTGGCCGATGAGCCCCGCGACCGCGGCGGGCAGGCCGGACCGGCTGGCCCGGTGCAGCAGCTGCCCGACCGGGCCAGACGGCACCGGGCGGCCCAGCCAGTGCAGCACGCTCACCGGCAGGTCGAGCAGCAGCGCCAGGCCGGGCTGCCGGGTGGACGGCGAGATGAGCAGCCCGGACCGGAACCCGGGCCCGTTCACGACCAGCAGCCCCAGGTGCGGTGCGGCGTCGTCGGAGATCCCGGCCACCACCGCCATGGTGCTGGCCGGGAGCGCTGCGGTGATCCGGCCGATCTCCCGGTCGTCGGCACGGACCCGGGCCGCACGGGCCTGACCCCCGGTCGCCGGATCCGGCCCAGGGCCCAACGCACCCAGATCGATCACTGTCAGCGGGCAGCGGGCGGCATCAGCCTGGGTGAGGTGAGCCGGATCAGGCGCGAAGGACCCCACCAGGCCGCTCCGGCTGGCCAGCGCCAGGGCGGCACCGAGGCCGACGGCGTTCGTGCACCCGCGAGGACCCGCGGCCGAGCGAAGCAGTCCCCAGGCGGGGTTTTCGTTATAGGCCTGGTTGGAGGAGACGATGCCCGGCATCTGCTGGACCTGGGCCGGAGCCAGTACCACGCGGCGCGCCCCGCCCGGGCCGGTGCCGCCGGCGTAGCGCACCTCGGTCACCGCCGGAAGCGGGGCGCAGGAGCCCGCCGCGGTGCGCGGGGCGGCCGCGCGGGCGCCGGCGTTGAGCGTGAGCCAGCCGTCCGCCGGGCAGCTTCGCGGGCCGACCCCGGTGACGGACAGGGAGCCGACCGAGCCATGCCGGGCGAGCCGCCACAGCGCCGGGGTGGCCGCGGCGGACACGTCGGTCCAGCGCAGGCCGGGGACCCCGATCAGCACCACGTGGCGGGCGGGACCGGCGGGCGCCGGGCCGACGGGCTGCCGGGGAGCCGCCCCGGCGACCCCGGCCCCGAGCGCGACCGCGACGACCAGCGCGGCCAGCGAAGCCCCCGTGGCGGGCGCCCTGACCAGGATCGGATGCACGTGATCAACCGTACCGACCGGCCGTGCCCGGGGGGCTCCAGCTCAGCTGGCGCAGATGTTCTGGCTGGCTGTCCGCGAGGAGAAGCTGGGTGACGGGGTCGGCGAGGCCGCCTGGGTGCTGCCCGCGGTCTCGGTCGTCGTCCCGTAGTTACTGCCCAGCAGGAGGACCAGCCGGTCGCTGGTGCCAGGGACCTCCTGGATCGCCGAGCCGGGCACCCTGGCCTCCAGCAGCCTGGCCTGCGCCCCGTGGCCCGCGTGGTACCTGATCACCGTTTCCGTGATGTCCTGGGTGGCCGCCTGGGTCATGCTGATCACGTTGAAGCCCTTCTGCTGCAGCAGGCTGCCGACCGAATCCTGCAGCCCGTACTGCGCTGTCCCGTTGCGGACCGAGACGGACACCGTGTGCGGCGAGATCCTGGGCTTCTTGGCCTCGCGGATGGTCGCGTTGGTGACCGGGACGTCGTCCCGGAAGTCCTGGAAGATCGTGCTGTCCTCGGGCTGGGTCCACATGACGTTGGCGGTGTCGGTCGGTACCACGAGCTGGCGGGGATAGTTCGGCAGGGTGAAGAACGTGACCTGGCTGGCGGGCAGGCTCCGGACGCTGCTCGCCAGGTCGTAGAGGCCGTGAATGCCGCCGAGCTGGCTGTCGATCGTGATCGACTTGGTGGCCGCGTCGAGGAAGTGGTAGATGGCGATCGGGTTCAGCAGCTTGCTCTTCACCCGCTCGACGAGAGAGGACATGAAGGCCTGCTGGCGGCCGATCCGCTCGAGGTCGCTGCCATCGCCCAGGCTGTAGCGGGCCCGGACGTACGCCAGGGCGCCCAGGCCGTGCAGCAGATGATGCCCGGGCTTGAGATACAGGCCGGACTTCGGGTCATCGATCGCCGTGGTGTTGCACTCCTCGACCCCGCCGAGCGCGTTCACCATGTCCCGGAAGCCCTGGAAGTTGATCGCCACGAAGTGATCGATGTGGATGCCGGTGTCCTGCTCCAGGGTCTTGATCGTGCAGGCCACCCCAAGGTCGGTATGGAAACCGTCCAGGTTGCCCAGGGCAAAGGCCTCGTTGATCTTGAAGGTGGTCGGCGCGGACGTCTGGCCGTTGCCCATCTTGCAGGCCGGGATGTTCACCCACGAGTCACGCGGGATCGACATCACGTTGACCCACTTCCGGTCGGCCGCGAGGTGCAGGATCATCAGGGTGTCGGACTGGGCGGTGTTCAGGTTCTGGCCGAAGCCACGGCCCTGGCCCTGGCGGGTGTCCGAGCCGATGATCATGATGTTCTCGGCCTGCGGATGCGTGTCCACCGGCTGGGTGCCGAGTTCGCCGGAGATGTTGACCTGATGGATGTTGCCGTTCAGGTGCCGGTAGACGGCGTAGGCACCGCCCATGGCCAGCAGCACGACGGCGGCGACACCCCCGGCCGTCCAGGCCAGGATCTTTTTCTTGCGGCTGCGGCGGCGCCCGGGCTCGATGGGGGCGGCGGCGGAGGCACCTGGCGGGACAGGCGGTCCCGGCGTGCCACCTCCGGCAGCCGCACCAGCACCAGCTCCAGCCCCGGCATCCGCGGCAGGGGTTCCGGCCGCGTCCGGCGCGGTAGTGGCGGGCTCATCCTCAGGCGGGACCGCGCTTTCCGGCGCATGCTCGTGGCCTGGACCAGGCTCGTCTATGTCAGCGGGCCCCATGCGTCCTCACCCCATACCCAGATCCGGCGGGGGCTCGTGCGCCAGCTACGCGGACGCGCGGCGGCCGTTGCAGAGCGTCACACCCGGGTGCACAAACCACCCCACTCGGCGCAACGTCGTAGCCGCGCGGATAGTTTCACCGTCCCCTACTTACCCGCCTGGGGGCAAATAGTCGCATAAAGTGGAGGTCACGGTGAGTAACTGTCCTGGTGGCCAGAGTACACGTCGTGGCTTCGGGTGCCCTGGGTGGCACTACGCCATTTAACGGGTTGAGGTCCGGGTGCGGCCCTCGTCGGATCTGGGTCGGGTTATGGCTGCCCCCACTCCTGGGCCAGCAGCTCGAACGAGCGGACCCGGTCGGCGTGGTCGTGGGTGATGGTGGTGACGAGTATTTCGTCGGCGCCGGTGGCGTCCTGCAGCACCCGCAGCCCCTTGGCCACCGTGGCGGGCGAGCCGACGAACTGGGTGGTGATCCGGTCCGCGACCAGCGCCTCGTCCTCCTCGGTCCAGTGGTGCGCGGCCGCCTCCGCCGGGGCCGGGAACGGGATCGCCCCACCGCCCGACCGGATGCTGCGGACCCACAGGCCATACGGCGCAGCCAGCTCCCGCGCGGTGGCGTCGTCCTCGGCCACGACCACGTCCGCGGACACCAGCAGGTGCGGCCGGTCCGCCACCGCGGAGGGACGGAACGCGGCCCGGTAGCCGTCCGCCGCCTCCAGCACGGTCGCCGGGCTCACGTGGTAATTGGCCGCGAACGGCAGCCCGTGCTGCCCCGCCACCTGGGCGCTCTGCCCGCCGCTGCTGCCCAGGATCCACACCTCGGCATCAGCGCCTTCGCCCGGCACGGCGTGCGCGGCCTGCCCGTCGGCGGCACGGTAGCCGCCGGCCAGGAAGGCGAGGATGTCGCCGACCTGGTCGGCGAAGTCCGGGGACTGCGCGCCGGGCTGCTGCAGCAGCGACGCGTGCAGCGCGAACCGGGGCGAGCTGACCAGCCGGGCCATCGAGAACCGCGGCGGGATCAGCAGGCCGTTGACCATGCGGGGCGGCTCCGGCGGGCCCGCGGCCTGCGCCTCGGGTGGTGGCGCCGCCGCGAGTTCCCGCGCCGCTTCCGCGCGGCGCTGCCCGGACCGGCCGAGGCCCAGGTCGATCCGCCCCGGGTACAGCGCGGCCAGCGTGCCGAACGCCTCGACCACGGCCAGCGGCGTCTGGTGCCCCAGCTGCACGGCACCCGAGCCCACCCGGATCCGGCTGGTGGCGGCGGCCACCGCAGCGATCAGCACGGCCGGGGCCGCGCTGGCTACCCCGGGCGCGAAGTGGTGCTCGGCTAGCCAGTAGCGGTGGTAGCCGAGTTCCTCAGCCCGGCGGGCGAGGTCGAGGCTGTTGCGGAGCGCCGCCGCCACCGTGCTGCCCGAGCTGACCGGAGCCAGATCGAGGATGGACAGCGGGGCCGGCTGGTCAGGCATGATCATGCTCCTTTGGCTGGCTCATCACGGCACCGGGACGGGCCTGCGGCCGGCCGGCTGCTCATCGCCCAGGGGCGCCGCGGGGAACGGGCGGCTCGGGATCTCGCGCCGGAGCACCGGGGCGATCTCGCCCATGAACAGCTCCAGGCTCTCCCGGTGCTGGGCATCGGTCAGCCCGTCCGCGTCCGCGTGCAGATGCATCACCTCGTGGCCGAGCTCGCCGTGATAGCGGTGCACCTTGTCGATGATCTGCTGCGGGCTGCCGACCAGGATCGAGCTCCGCTCGATCGCGTCCTCCAGCGAGCCGAACACCGGGTCGAGGCCGAGCTTCCGGAACCGGGCCACCCGGGCCTCGTAGACCGGGCGGAACGTCTCGATAGCCTGCTGCGAGTACCGGGCCGCGTAGTACCCGGCCGTGCCGGCGCCGACCAGGACGTCGGCCGGGTCCCGGCCGTAGAACGCCCAGCGTTCCCGGTAGTACCGGACCAGCTCGGCGTAAGGCTGCACGGGATGGGTCACGTTGGCGGAGAACAGCGGGTCGCCCCAGCGGGCGGCGAGGTCGACGGAGTCGGTGCTGGTCGCACTGCCGTGCCAGATCCGGATCGGCTGCTGCAGGGGCCGGGGCCAGGTCTCGGCCTCGGTCAGCGACGGGCGGAACCGGCCTGACCAGGTCACGGTGTCTTCCCGCCAGAGGCGGCGGAACAGCTCGTAGCCCTCCCGGTTGCGATCCCACTGATCCTCAGCGGTGACGTGGAACAGCTTGGCCTGGGCTGCGCCGTTGCCCTTGCCGATGATCAGCTCCAGCCGGCCGCCGGACAGGTGGTCCAGGGTCGAATAGTCCTCGAACGCTCGGACCGGGTCGAGCAGGCTGAGCGTGGTGACTGCGGTGAACAGCCGGATCACCGAGGTCCGCGCGGCGATGTGGCTCAGCACCACGGGCGGGGACGAGGAGATGAACGGCCGCTCGTGCCGCTCCCCCACGCCGAAGCCGTCGAAGCCAAGCTGCTCGGCGAGCACCGCGTTGTCGATCACTTCGCGCAGCCGCGCGGTGGTCGGCTTGACCACCCCGGTAACCGGGTCCGCGGTGTGCGTGATCAGGGTGATGGCCAGGAACTTCACGCGCTCACCGCCGTTGCGCCGAGCCCCGGCCCCGGCGCACCGCTCCCGGCGGCCTGCGCGGCCGCGGCCCAGGCGGCGGCCGGCCGGGGCGGCCTGAGGCCCAGGCGCTCCCGCAGCGTCCCGGTCCGGTATTCCGTCCGCAGCACTCCTCTTTCCTGCAGCAACGGGACAACCTTCGCGACGAACTCATCCAGGCCGGCCGGGACGAGGTGCGGGACGAGGATGAAGCCGTCGCAAGCGTCCTGCTGCACGAACTGGTTGATCTGCGCGGCCAGCCCGGCCGGGGTGCCGATGAACGACTGCCGCCCGGTCACCTCGATGATCAGCTCCCGGATGCTGAGCTTCTTCTCCTCGGCTATCGCCCGCCATTTCCGCGCGGTTTCCAGCGAGTCGGCGTGCTGGCGCGCCCGGCCCTGGATGATCGACGGCGCGTCAGGTTCCGGGTCGGTCTCGGGCAGCGGCCCCTCCGCGTCGTAGCCGGACAGGTCGGTGTTCCAGACCTGCTCCAGCAGCAGGATGGCGGTCTGCGGGCTGACCTGCTGGCGGCGGATGTGGT
Source organism: Streptosporangiaceae bacterium (assembly GCA_036509255.1). Taxonomy (GTDB): domain Bacteria; phylum Actinomycetota; class Actinomycetes; order Streptosporangiales; family Streptosporangiaceae; genus RYN-230. The sequence continues at coordinate 5,782 of DATCFY010000176.1, read as the reverse complement.
GAGCGCGTTCCCGGGCGTCGTCCTCGGTGTCACCCAGCACGAAGCTGGCGCCGGGCAGCACCTTCAGCTCGTCCGGCGCCCGGCCGTACCGGGCCAGCCGGGACTTCACATCGGCGTAGAACTCGCGTCCGGCGTCGAACGTGGAATGCCGGGTGAAGATGGCGTCCGCGCTGGCCGCGGCGAACTCCCGGCCGCCGTCGGAGTCCCCGGCCTGGATGATGACCGGGTGACCCTGCGGGCTGCGCGGCACGGTGAAGTGGCCGGCGATGCCGAAGTGCGCGCCGTGATGCGCGAACGCCCCCGGTGGCGCCTCCCGCACGAACACCCCGCGGGCCTGGTCGGCGGCGATCGCGTCGGCGGGCCATGAATCCCAGAGTTCCCGCGCGGCCTGCACGAACTCCGCCGCGCGCTGGTAGCGGTGCTCCCGGTCGAGGTAGCCGCCCCGGCGGAAGTTCTCGCCCGTAAACGCGTCTGGTGAGGTGACGACGTTCCACGCGGCCCGGCCGGCGGACAGGTGGTCGAGGGTGGCGAACTGGCGGGCGACCTCGTACGGCTCGTTATAGGTGGCCTGGATCGTGCCGGCCAGGCCCAGGTGGGTGGTCACCCCGGCCAGCGCGGCCAGGATGGTCATCGTGTTCGGGCGGCCGACCACGTCCAGGTCGTGGATCTGGCCGCGCTGCTCGCGCAGCCGCAGCCCCTCGGCCAGGAAGAAGAAGTCGAACTTCCCCGCCTCGGCCGTGCGGGCCAGGTGCTCGAAGGACGCGAACTCGATCTGGCTGCCGGCCTGCGGGTCGCTCCAGACCGTGTGGTTGTTCACGCCGGGGAAGTGAGCGGCCAGGATCACCTGCTTGGGGCGGCCGGTCATGGCGCTGATCTCCTCGGTATGTGCGGGCGGGGTATGCGCGGGCGGAGTGCAGGCGGGCGGAGTGCGGTCGGGCGGATCATGCGACGGGGCTCGGGTAGCGGTTGGCCGGCCGGGGCAGGCCCAGCCGTTCGCGCAGGGTCCGGTCCGGATAGCCGCGCCGGAACGCGCTCCGCTCCTGCAGCGCGGGCACCAGCCCCCGGGTGATCTGCTCCAGGTCGTGCGGGAGGACCGCGGGCCGGAGCCGGTACCCGTCGAGACCCGCGTCCCGCCCGTCAAGCAGCAGTTCCGCAAGCTGGTCCGGGGTGCCGGTGAACACGGCCGCGTCGGGCGCGTACCTGGCCCCGTCCAGGTCATCCAGCCGGTCCCGGCGGCCGGCGGCCGCACCCGCGTCACGGTCCAGGAAGACGACCAGGTCCGCGACCACGAGCAGCGGAGGGCCGGCCCGGCCGGCGTCACGTTCGGCCTCCCGGACCTGCCCGGTGATCGTGCCGGCCTCACCCGCGTCGCGCGGGGTGACGAACACGACGTCCGCCGCGGCGGCCGCGAACCGGTAGGGCAGCGGCCCGTGGGCCAGGGCCGCCACGACCGGCTGGCCCTGGGGCGGGCGGGGGGTGATCGAAGGTCCCCGGACGCTGAACCAGCGGCCCTCGAAGTCGATGTAGTGCAGCCGGTCCCGGTCGATGAACCGGCCGGTCGCGACGTCCCGGATGACCGCGTCATCGGCCCAGCTGTCCCAGAGCCGGCGGACCACCTCCACCGCGTCCGCGGCCTCACCGAACAGCCCGGCGACGTGTTCCGCGACGACGGGATCAGCCAGGCCAGCCGGGTCGCCGAGGCGGCCGGGGCTCAGTTCCGGGAACTCGCGGCGGCCGAAGTGCGCGGCCTCACCGGGCCGGCCGGACACCTGCGCGCGCCAGCCGGCCCGGCCGGAGCTGACGTAGTCGAGCGTGGCGATGGCGGTGGACACGTGGAACGGCTCGGTGTGCGTAGTGGTGGCCGTGGGCACCAGCCCGATCCGCGAAGTCCTGGTCGCTACCTGGGCGGCGATCAGCACCGCGTCGAGTCGGCCGCGGACCTGGTCGGTCCGGTCATCCGGGCCGCCGTAGCGGGAGGCGGCCTGCAGGCCCAGCGCGTCCTCGATGGTGATGAAGTCCAGCAGCCCGCGCTCGGCCTCCGCCGCCAGGTCGGCCCAGTAGCCCGCGGTGAACAGATCCGCCGGCCGGGCGCCCGGCTCACGCCAGGCGGCGGGATGCCATCCCGCTCCGTCGAGCGCCGCCGCGAGGTGGAGCTCTCCGGCCTCCGGCATCCCCTGGCTCCTTCCTGGGCCCGGGCTCGGTCCCAGGCGGTCCGCCCTCACGACGCTACGCCGGAGATGCGCCTAAGTCTATAAAACCGATCGGCATAGCCTAATTTAAGGATGGAGTGCCGCCTAACGCCCGTGACACCCTTCGTGATCTAACGAGCAGCCCGCAGTGGGCGGGCGGCGGCCGGGCAGCTGGCTCCTGACCGGCCTCCCGGACCTGCCGCGGGTCGTCGTAGGGTCGGGTGATCACGATGACCCTTGGGAAAGGACCCCCGTGCCCGCACCAGAGGCTGAGCCACTGCTGGTTCTCGACGCCCTGCACTCGACCCCGGCCCGCCGCTACCTGTCCCCCGAGCCGATCCCGGACGACGTCCTCTGGGCCATCCTCGACGCTGCCGTGCGCGGCCCGACCGGCGGCAACCAGCAGGGCTGGGGCTGGGTCGTGGTCACCGACCCGGCAATCAAGCAGCAAGTAGCCGGGTGGTACCTGGAGGGCTGGGAGCGGGCCTATGGCAGCCGGCGGGACGAGATCCTGGCCGCGCCGCCCGCGCCGGACGGGCTGAGCCGGGCCTCGTTCCTGGCCGCCGAGCATTTGGCGAACCACATCGCCGAGGCGCCGGTGTGGGTCTTCCCGGTGCTGCGGAACGCGGCCAGCGCGCGCAGCCCCAGACTGGGCAGCTCGATCTACGGGGCGGTGCAGCAGCTCATCCTGGCCGCCCGGGCGCACGGCGTGGGCACCACCCTGACCACCCTGTACTCCGGCCACGAAGACGAGGTGCGGGAGCTGCTGGGACTGCCGGAGGACGCGCTGACCATGGGGCTGCTCCCGCTGGGCTACCCGGCCCGGGGCCGCTGGGCCCAGCCGAAGCGACGCCCGGTGGAAGAAGTGACGCACTGGAACCAGTGGGGCGCCACCCGCCCCCGCCCCTGACCCGGGCCTGCAGAGCGACAGGCGTCCGGGCGGATAGGCAGACGGCTCCGCCGGGGGCGGAGCCGTGAGGGGAGCCGGTGACCAGGATCGAACTGGTGACCTGCCGTTTACAAGACGGCCGCTCTGCCAACTGAGCTACACCGGCGGGATGGCTGAATCGTAGCCGACCAGCCATCTGACGTACGCCGCAGCCGTACGGGCCAGCCCCGGCCTTCCCGGCTGCTCCTGTGACTTCTCGTCACGCGGGGGGAGCAATCCGCGAATCTTTGTCCCGCTGGGGGGAGCAAAAACTTTGGTTTAGCACGTACTATCCGGCTAACGCGGTTGGTCACAAGGTCACAAGGTCACAAGGTGGTGGGGCGGATGACCGGACCCGTGCCTAGCGGTATCGATGATGTCGGCCTGCGGCCCGGTAGTCACGTCTGCGCGTTCTACCGCGGCGACACCGACCGTGACCGGCTGCTCAGCGGGTATCTCGGCGCGGGGCTCACCGCCGGCGACAAGTGCGTCTGCGTCGTGGACTCCGCGGACACCGCGGAGCGGCTGGAGTCGCTGCCCGGGGCCTGCGGCGAGCCTGGACCGTACACCGGCCAGCTGGACATTCACCTGCCCGAGTCGACCTACCTGGCGGGCGGCGAGTTCAGCACCGGCGACATGCTCACGTTCTGGACTGAGAGCATGGTCAAGGCGGAGGTCGAGGGCTACTCCTTCTGCCGCCTGGCCGGCGAGATGACCTGGGCGCTGCGCGACGCGCCCGGGGTCGAGCATCTGGTCAGCTACGAATCCGAGCTGAACCGGGTCACCGCCAGCTACCCGGTGGTCGTGCTGTGCCTGTACGACCTGGACCGCTTCAGCGGCGAGGTCGTGGTCAACATCGTCAAGACCCATCCGCAGGTGCTGATCCAGGGCATCCTCGTCGAGAACCCGTACTACGTCGGGCCAGACGAGTTCCTCAGGTCAGCCGCCGCCGTGCCCGCGGCCCCCAGGTCGGCGAGCGCCTGACCGGCCGCCTGATGACCGCCGACCAGACATCCCGGAGCACCGCGGCCGTGGTCCGGTTGCCCCGGCGCCCCGGCCGGGCCGGCGACGCGGAGCTGCGCGAGCGGCTAGGTGAGTTCCGGGCCCTGCTGGTGATCTCGCTGCTGATGACCGAGTCGGTCAACGAGGAGCAGATCCTGGAGCTGGCCGCGTCCAGCGCCCCCGGGCTCGGTCCCTGGCGGATCGAGGGGTACGGGTTCACTGACGGCCAGTGGCGTCCCGGCCCGGGCCAGCCCATGACCGCACCGGCCGGCCTGACCGGGCAGCTGGCCGGGCTGGGTACCTCGGGCGGACCGGTGGACCTGCCCGGCCGCCCCTGGGCGGGCGCCTACCCGCTGCGCGGCGTCGGCGGCCTGCTCGGTCACCTGGTCGCCTCCTGCGACGAGGAGCCCGCAGCCGAGCAGCGGTTCATGATCCAGGTCATCGCGCAGCAGACCGGGGTGGCCGTCTCCAATGCGCGGCTGCACGCCCGGGAGCGCGCCACCGCGGCCGAACTCGCCGCCACCAACGGAGCGCTCGCCGAGACCATCACCACCTTGCAGCGCAGCATGGACATCCACCAGCGGCTCACCAGGGTGGCGGTCTCCGGGGAAGGCCAGCCGGGCATCGCCCGGGCCCTGCACGAGCTGACCGGGATGCCGGTCGCAATCGAGGACCGGTACGGCAACCTGACCGCCTGGGCCGGGCCTGGCCAGCCGGACCCGTACCCGAAGGAGTCGTTCGCCCAGCGGGAGCACCTGCTCCGCCGGCTGATGCGGGCCGGCTCACCGACCCGGGACGGGGAGCGGCTCACCCTGCTGGCCTCGCCGCGCACCGACGTGATGGGGGTCCTGGCCCTCATCGACCCGGGGCGCCGCGCCGACCACGCCGACCTGGTGGCCCTGGAGCACGGCGCGACCGTGCTGTCCATGGAACTGGCCCGGCTGCGCGGCATCGCCGACGCGGAACTGCGGCTGCGCCGCGACCTGGTCCATGACCTGCTGGCCGGGACCGACGACGAGAGCGCGCTGAGCCGGGGCGAGGCACTGGACTACGACCTGCGGCGGCCGCACCGGGTCGTGATCGTCGAGGGCAAGGGCCGGGCCCGGGCCCACGACGCGCTGCTGAGCGCGGTCCGCCGGGCGATGCGGCAGGCCCGGCAGGACGGGCTGTTCGAGACCTGGTCGGGCAACGTCGCGGTGATCACCGCGGGCCAGACCGACTGGGAGCAGCTGCGCCGCGCGATCATGTCCGACCTCGGCGGCCAGGTCCGCGTCGGGGTCGGCGGCGCCGCGGCCCAGCCCTGCGAGCTGCCCCGCTCGCTGCGCGAGGCGGGCCTCGCGCTGCGGCTGCAGAAGACGCTGCTGCCCGGCGACAACGCCTGCGAGTATCCCAAGCTCGGCATCTTCCGGATGCTGGCCGCCATCCCTGACCTGAGCGATGTGGACTCGTTCGTCCGGGAGTGGCTGGGCAGCTTGCTCGACTACGACGCGCGCCGCAAGGCCGAACTGGTGCACACGCTCACCCAGTACCTGGAGCACGGCGGCAACTACGACGCGACCGCCGCCGAGCTGTCCGTGCACAAGAGCACGCTGAAGTACCGGCTGCAGCGGATCCGCGAGCTCACCGGCCTGGAGCTGAACGACCCCGACGTGCACTTCAACCT
>DATCFY010000175.1:0-2134 GCA_036509255.1 Streptosporangiaceae bacterium | reverse complement strand
CGCAGCAGCTTGCGGTGCTTCTTCTTCGCCATCCGCTTACGGCGCTTCTTGATGACAGAGCCCACGACACCACCCTCACTCGGGATTCAGGCCAACTGGCTTGCGACGTATTCGCCCGATGCCAGCCGGCTGGGCCCACGCCAACGCCCCAGGGTACCTGCCCCGCACCCGCCCCGGTGATGTCCCCTCGGGGAACAGCCTCAGCTGGCCGCGACGAATGACCCCTTCAGGTACCGGTTCACCGCCTGCTCGGGAACGCGGAATGACCGGCCCACCCGGATCGCCTCCAGCTCCCCCGAGTGCACCAGCCGGTAGACGGTCATCTTCGACACGCGCATGATCGAGGCCACTTCGGCCACGGTCAGGAACCTGACGTCGCTGAGCGGAGTTTCGCCTGCAGCCATCTGTTTTCCCTCTTCTGCACGGAGCCGAGTGCGCCTGGCCGGATTCAGCGCATCAGTCACCTCCGTCCCCAGCGTAAGTCTTGTGTGGAAAAGGGCAACCCCGGCGCGGGACGCACTCTGGGTCACAGGCCCGGGAAAAGCCCGTGAGCGGGAAAGACGGCGCTGCGGGTGGCCATGATGGCCCGGTCGATGGCATTGCCCGGGTCGAATCCGGACTCGAACGGGGTGAAATCCGCGGCGCTGCCGTCGGTCATCTGCCGGGGGGCGGGCACGCCGGTGCGGGCCTGGGTGTACTCCTGCCACGAGCCGGGCGTGGGGAGCGCCGGGTCCAGCGGGCGGCCCGCCCCGACCGCGAGCAGGTGGGTCCAGGTCCGCGGCACCACCTGGACCAGCTCGTATCCGCCGCCGCCGAGCAGCAGCCAGCGGCCGCCCGCCACCTCGTGCGCGAGCTCGTGCAGGGCCTGGTGGGCGGCCCGCTGGCCGTCGATGGTCAGCTCCAGGTGGGCCAGCGGGTCGAGCCGGTGCGTGTCGCAGCCGTGCTGGCTGACCAGGATCTCCGGGCTGAAGGCGCGCAGCAGCGGCGGCACCACCGCGTGGAACGCGCGCAGCCACCCGGCGTCGCCGGTGCCCGCGGGCAGCGCCACGTTGACCGCCGTGCCCTCGGCCTGCGGGCCCCCGGTGTCGCCCGGCAGGCCGGTCCCGGGGAACAGCGTCATCGGATGCTCGTGCAGGCTGATGGTCAGGACCCGCGGGTCGTCATAGAACGCGGCCTGGACCCCGTCCCCGTGATGCACGTCGATGTCCACGTAGCCGATCCGCGCCGCGCCCTGCTCCAGCAGCCAGCGGATCGCGATGGCCGGGTCGTTGTAGACGCAGAAGCCGCTGGCCGCACGGCGCATGGCGTGGTGCAGGCCGCCGGCCACGTTGGCGCCGTGCGCCGCCTGCCCGGACCACATCGCGGCCGCCGCGGCGAGCGTGGCCCCGGCCACCAGCGCCGACGCCTCGTGCATGCCGGGGAAGACCGGGTCGTCCGGGGTGCCCAGCCCGAACGACAGGTCAGGGGCTGCGCGCCGCACCGCGTCGATGTAGGCGGGGTCGTGCACCAGCTCGAGCTGGGCCTGCGTGGCGGGCTCGGGCGCGGCCAGGGTCACCCCGTCCGCGCCGAGCACCCCCATGGCCCGGGCCAGGGCCATGGTGAGCTCCACCCGGACGGGCGCGAGCGGGTGCGCCGGCCCGAAGTCGTAGCTGGTCAGCCGGTCATCCCAGGCCACATGCAGGGTGCAGGTCATGCGCTCCCCAGTTCACGGCCCCGGTCCCGGGCCGCCTCGATCGCGGCCAGGATCGCAGCCCGGACGCTGTGCCGTTCCAGCTCGCGGATGGCGGCGATCGTGGTCCCGCCCGGCGAGGTCACGGCCTCGCGCAGGATCACCGGGTGCTCGCCCGTCTCCCGGAGCATGGTGGCCGCGCCGAACACCGCCTGGGTAACCATCTCCATGGCCGTGCCGCGGGGCATGCCGAGCAGGATGCCCGCGTCCACCATCGCCTCGACCAGGAAGTAGACGTAAGCCGGGCCGCTGCCGGACAGGGCCGTGGCCGCGTCCTGCTGGGACTCCGGGATGCGCAGCACCTTGCCGACCGGGCGGAGCAGGTCCTCGGCCCGGGCCAGGTGCTCGGGCCGGGCGAACGCCCCGGGCGAGATGACGCTCATCGCCTCGTCCACCAGGACGGGC
>DATCFY010000174.1:0-2117 GCA_036509255.1 Streptosporangiaceae bacterium | reverse complement strand
CTCTACCCGCTGGTCATGTTCGGCGTCGCCCAGGTGGCTTTCCACAACCAGGCCAACGGCTCCCTGGTCAGCTACAAGGGTCATGTGGTCGGGTCCAGCCTGCTGTGCCAGGAGTTCGTGGACGCCAAGGGCAACCCGCTGGCCCAGTACTTCCAGCCCCGGCCCTCCAACGCGACCAGCGGGGCGAAGACCGACTACGGCTGCGACCCCGGCTACTCCGCCGCGTCCAACCTGGGCCCGAACAACCCCACGCTGGTGCAGCTGATCAAGCAGCGGCAGAAGCAGTACGCCGCGTTCAACCACGTCAAGATCTCGCAGATCCCGCCGGACGCGGTGACCGCGTCCGGGTCGGGCCTGGACCCGGACATCTCCCCGCAGAACGCCTACCTGCAGGTGGACCGGGTGGCCGCGGCGCGGCACGCGAGCCCGTCCGCGGTGCGGGCCCTGGTCAGCCGGTTCGTCCAGGGCAGGCCCCTGGGCTTCCTCGGCGAGCCGCGGGTGGACGTGCTCACCCTGAATATCGCGCTCGACCAGCAGTTCCCGCTGCCGGCCGGACAGTAGACGGGAGGCGGGTTGGTGGCGGGCACGACAGCACCGGATCAGGACCGGGGTGCGGCCGTGCCCGCCGCCCGGCCGGCCCAGCAGACCATCCTGGTGGTCGAGGACGAGCCGGCCCTGCTGCGGGCGCTGCGGATCAACCTCCGGGCCCGCGGCTACGAGGCCGTCACGGTGCAGGCCGGCCGTCCTGCTCTGGAAAAGGCGACGCAACGAACACCAGACGCGGTGATCCTCGACCTTGGCTTGCCTGATCTGGATGGCATCGACCTGATCCGGGCCCTGCGGTTGGTGACGTCGGCCCCGGTCATCGTGCTGTCCGGCCGGACCGGGCCGGGAGACAAGATCGGCGCGCTCGACGCCGGCGCGGACGACTACGTGACCAAGCCCTTCTCCATGGAGGAACTCCTCGCCCGGCTGCGCGCCGCGCTGCGCCGGGACGGCCCGGCGCCGCCCGCGCGGCCGGTGACCATCGGCCCCTCCACCATCGACCTGGCCGCGCACCTGGCCACCCGGGACGGCCAGCAGATCCGGCTCACGCCGACCGAGTGGCGGTTGCTGGAGATCCTGCTCCGCCACCCGGGCCAGCTGGTCGGCGGCCGCCGGATGCTCACCGAGATCTGGGGCCCCGCTTACCAGCAGAGCTCCCACTACCTGCGCTTCCACATGGCCGGGCTGCGGCGGAAGCTGGAGGACGACCCGGCCCGGCCCCGTCACCTGCTGACCGAGCCCGGCATGGGCTACCGCTTCCAGCCCTGATCACGAACGCCCCTGATCACGAATACCCCTGATCACGAATGCCCCCAGACCACACACTGCCCCCAGATACAACACCAGCCCCCAGGCGCAATCTGCGAGGTAAGTGGGCACACTGGGAGTGGGGTTCGTTGAGGAGAAGGAACGGGACCATGGCCGAGCAGGAGCGTGGGCAGCTCCGGATCTACCTGGGCGCGGCAGCGGGTGCCGGGAAGACCTTCGACATGCTCAGCGAGGGGCACCGCCGGGCCGAGCGCGGCGCCGATGTGGTCGTGGCCTTCGTGGAGACGCACGGCCGGCCGCACACCGCGGCGCTGCTGGATGGCCTGGAGATCATCCCCCGGGCCAGGATCCCCTACCGCGGCTCGAGCTTCGAGGAGATGGACCTGGATGCCGTGCTGGCCCGGAAACCTGAGATCGCGCTGGTCGACGAGTTCGCGCACACGAACGTGCCGGGCTCGCGGCACGCCAAGCGCTGGGAGGACGTCGAGGAACTGCTGGCCGCGGGGATCGAGGTCATCTCCACGGTCAACATCCAGCACCTCGAGTCCCTGAACGACGTCGTCCAGAAGATCACCGGCGTGCCCCAGCGGGAGACCGTCCCCGACGCCATGGTCCGCGCCGCCGACCAGGTCGAGCTGGTCGACATGACCCCGGAGGCGCTTCGCCGCCGGATGGCGCACGGGAACATCTACCCGCCGGAGAAGATCGACGCCGCGCTGACCAACTACTTCCGCACCGGCAACCTCACCGCCCTGCGGGAGCTGGCCCTGCTCTGGCTGGCCGACAAGGTGGACGAGGGCCTG
>DATCFY010000173.1:0-17289 GCA_036509255.1 Streptosporangiaceae bacterium | reverse complement strand
GGGCTCCTACACCCGGGAGCACTTCTTCGGCACCGACCCGCGGCTGCGGGCCATGGTCGAGCACCTGTCCGACGACGAGGTACGCAACCTGTCCCGTGGCGGGCACGACTACCGCAAGGTCTACGCGGCGTTCAAGGCGGCCCAGGAGCACGTCGGCCAGCCCACCGTGATCCTGGCCCACACGATCAAGGGCTGGACGCTCGGGCCGGACTTCGAGGCCCGGAACGCCACCCACCAGATGAAGAAGCTCACGGTGGCCGAGCTCAAGGAGTTCCGCGACCGGCTGTACCTGCCGATCCCGGACGCCGCGCTGGAGGCGCAGCTCCCGCCGTACTATCACCCCGGCGCGGAATCCGAGGAGATCCAGTACATGCAGGAGCGGCGCGCCGCTCTCGGCGGCTACCTGCCTAAGCGGGTGGTCCGCGGCAAGCCGCTCAAGCTGCCCGGTGCCGCGGTCTACAGCGAGATGAAGCGCGGCTCCGGCAAGCAGCCGATAGCCACCACCATGGCCTTCGTCCGGCTGCTCAAGGACCTGATGAAGGACCCCGAGATCGGCGCGCGGTTCGTGCCGATCATCCCGGACGAGGCACGCACGTTCGGCATGGACTCGCTGTTCCCCACGGCCAAGATCTACTCCCCGCACGGCCAGACCTACGAGGCGGTGGACCGGGCCCTGCTGCTGTCCTACAAGGAGTCCGAGCGCGGCCAGATCCTGCACGAGGGCATCAGCGAGGCCGGCGCCATGGGCTCGGTGATGGCGGCCGGGACGTCCTACGCCACGCACGGCGCGCCGATGATCCCGGTCTACGTCTTCTACTCGATGTTCGGGTGGCAGCGGACCGGGGACGAGATGTGGGCGCTGGGCGACCAGCTGGGCCGCGGGTTCCTGCTGGGCGCGACGGCCGGGCGCACCACGCTGACCGGCGAGGGCCTGCAGCACAACGACGGGCACTCGCTGCTGTTGGCCTCGGTCAGCCCGGCCTGCGTGGCCTACGACGCGGCCTGGGCCTTTGAGCTGGGCTACATCATGAAGGACGGTCTGCGCCGGATGTACGGGCCGACTGAGGGCCACCCCGACGGCGAGGACATCTTCTACTACCTGACCGTCTACAACGAGCCCTACGTCCAGCCGGCCGAGCCGACCGACTACCCGGGCGGCAGCGCAGCCCTGGAGCAGGGCGTGCTGCGCGGGCTGTACCGCTACGCGCCCGCAGCTGGCGTTGCCAGCCAGGACGGGGCCAGCCAAGCCGTGGCCAGCCAGGACGGGCCCAGCCCGGACGGGGAACGGCCGCGGGCCCAGATCCTGGCCTCCGGGGTGGCGATGCGCTGGGCCCTGGGGGCGCAGCGGCTGCTCGCCGAGGACTGGGGCGTGGCCGCCGACGTCTGGTCGGCCACCTCCTGGACACAGCTCCGCCGCAACGCGCTGAGCTGCGAGGAGTGGAACATGCTGCACCCCGACGCCGAGCCCCAGGTGCCGTACGTCACCCAGGCCCTGGAGGGGGCACCCGGCCCGGTGGTAGCGGTCAGCGACTGGATCCGCGCGGTTCCGGACCAGATCGCCCGCTGGGTCCCGGGACCGTTCAGCTCGCTGGGCACCGACGGGTACGGCTTCTCCGACACTCGGGCGGCCGCCCGGCGGTTCTTCCACGTGGACGCGGAGTCCATCACCCTGTCCGTGCTCAGCCAGCTGGCGCGGCGCGGCGAGGTGAAGCCCGAATCGCTCAGCCAGGCCATCGAGAAGTACGGACTGGACATTCCGGTCAGCACGGCACTGGCCAAGGACAGCTGATCGAGCTTCCCGCCGGCTGATCCGGGCCGGCGGGAACTACCCGATCCGGTCGTCAGGAACGGGGCCCAGGCGCTGCGGCGCGGGGCCCCGTTCCCGTGTCCAGAGGCCGGTGCCGCCCGCCAGGTGATCAAGGGATCCGCTGGCCAGGGCGGCCTGGCGCGGGCTCGATCCGGCCCGGCACACCCCGGATTGACTTACTGATGATCATGGATAGCCGCCCGGCGCGGGCGGCGCGCCATTCTTGTACCACGTAATAGTTCGGTAAGAACTGACCTCCGCCGTTTGGCTACATTTTGGTCACGAGGGGTCTACCGTGACCGTCCGGGAGCTCGGGGAACTGACAGGGCAGTCGGAGCGGACACGGAGGTCGGGCGGATGCATTTCAGCCGCGGTCCAGCATGGCGGCGCACATCCAGGGTTCGGCCAGCACTCATCGCGACCCTCATCGCGGTACCGCTGGCCTCGGGCATCGCGGTCGGGGTGATCGCCGCGAACCACTCCGGTACTCCCAAATCACAGCTGAAGCTCTCGGCGCAGGGCTTCGGGCTCGGCCGGTTGCACCTCGGCGCCACCGGGTCAGCGGCGGGAACCGGGGTGGCCCTCGGCCAGACGCCCGGCGAGGCGGCCGCGTCGATGAACTGCACCATCCAGGTGCCGCGCAATCCGCTCAGCGCTAAGGGTCTGTCCACCCCGTACGTCCTGGGCGACGGGTGCGCGATGTCCAACCCGGACCTGCAGGCGTTCGTCGAAGCCGACATCATCAACCCGCGAAACGGCCGCATCAAGGTCTACAACCCGCTGGTGATCACCGAGGGCACCCAGCCGGCGGCTACCCCGGTCCGGCCCGTGCTGGCCCCCGGGGACGTGGTCGGCATCATGTTCGGCTTCAACGGGGACAAGCTGCTGCTGACCGGGACGGGCAACTCCCTGCAGCGGGGCAGGTGCGTCAATGGCCTCGGCCAGTCGCTGTTCACCCAGGTCGCATACTGCAACAGCCCGGCGTTCTACCGGGCCGCGAACCGTGACCTCGCGCGGGGCCTGGTCAAGATCCCGGCCCTGGGCACTGGTTCGGACGGCCAGGCCTGCCCGACTGTGCGCGGGTTCGACGTGGTGGACCAGGACCAGAGCGACAACGTGGTCAGCACGTACTTGCTCACCGCGGGCGGCCAGACCGCGCAGGACTCCGCGGCTAACGTGGGCAGCCTGGCCGGGGCGGCCGCGATCAACAATGGCAGTGACAACGCCCTGGTCAACAAGTTCATGGATCCGGCGCTGGGCTGCACGCCGTACCAGTTCCGGGACCAGACGGTGGCGAGTGGCATGTCCGGCTCGCAGATCACCGACGAGCTGCTCGCCGCCGCCGACCAGGCGCCGCCGGTCGCGCTGGTGCCGCTGAATGACCCGATGACCGAGGTCAACGGCGAGCAGAGCACGATGAAGACCAACGTCTACCGGCTCGGCGTGGGCCAGCCTCTGGTGAGCGGGGCGCAGGCCGCGGACACCCCGGCGAACTACTGCAAGAACATGATGCAGGTCGGCATGGCCCGCACCGCGCAGGACGAGAAGCCGTTCAGTGCCTTCGCGTCCCCCGTCCCGGCGACCGGGAGCAACCTGTTCACGTTCCTGGCTGCGCGGCTGTCCGCCTCCTGGGGCAACCTCGGCTGCGGCGCGCTGCTCAACGCGCCCGACCCGGTCAACCTGACCGTGGACGGGAACGGCGTGGCCACCGCGGCCACCTTCAGCCCGCTCGCGATCGGCACGCTGCCCGGCGGGGTGGCCGCCACGGCCACGCCCAGCGCGAGCCCCACGGCCTCCTGCACCCCGACCCCGACGGCGACCGTCACGCCTGCCGGGACACCGACGCCTACGGCGACCGCGACGGCGACCCCGACCTGCGCGGCCACGCCGACGCCGGCCCCGACCAGCACGGCCCCCGTCTCCGTGCCCACCCCGCCCTCAAGGCGGGGCTGGCACAACCGGATCGGCCGGCCGCACCACATGTAAGCCAGGGAACGTCCCTCTGGACCAGCACTTCCAGGTGGGAAGAACGGGTGGCCGGTGTCCTCGCGGACACCGGCCACCTGTTTTTGCCACGCCTCGGGCTGGCCGCACCACAGGTAGGCACGGATCAGGCCGTCGCCGTGACTTCGGCCAGCCGCCGGGCCAGGTAACGGCGCTCGGTGTCGGTCCCGGCCAGCGCCAGAGCCTGCCGGTAGGCGTCCGCCGCCTCGGCCATCCGGCCGAGGCGGCGGAGCAGATCGGCGCGGGTCGCGGCCAGGAGGTGGTAGCTGGCCAGCTGGCCAGTCCCGGCCAGCCTGTCCACCAGGTCCAGGCCCGCAGCCGGGCCTTCGGCCATGCCCACGGCTATCGCCCGGTTGAGTTCGACCACGGGCGACGGCACTAGCTGGGCCAGCTGCCCGTAGAGCCGGGCGATCGCGGCCCAGTCCGTGCCGGCCGCGTCAGCGGCCGTGACGTGGCAGGCGGCGATCGCCGCCTGGAGCTGGTAGGCGCCGGGGCGGCCACGGCTCAGTGCTGTTTGATGCTGGGCCGTTTGGTGCCGAGCGATCCCCAGCAGGGCGCACCCCTCGCCGATCTCGGCGGCGTTCCATCGGGAGCGATCCTGGGACTCCAGCGTCACCAGGTCCCCGGCCTGGTCGAGCCGCGCGGGACGGCGGGCGTCGTGCAGCAGCATCAGCGCCAGCAGGCCGAGAACTTCCGGTTCACCGGCCAGCAGCCCGGCCAGGAGACGGGCCAGGCGTATGCCCTCGGCGCAGAGGTCCGGGCGGAGCAGGTCCGTTCCCTCGGTCGCGCTGTAACCCTCGTTGAACAGCAGGTACAGCACGCCGAGCACGCCCTTGGTCCGCTCTGGCAGCACGTGGGCGGGTGGTACCCGGTAGGGGATCCCGGCGTTGCGGATCTTGCGCTTGGCCCTGACCAGCCGCTGGGTCATGGTTGGCTCCGGGACGAGGAACGCCCGCGCGATCTCGGCCGTGCTCAGGCCGGTCAGGGTCCGCAGGGTCAGCGCGACCCGGGCCTCCAGCGTCAGCGCCGGATGACAGCAGGTGAAAATCAGGCGCAGCCGGTCGTCGGCGATCCCACTCTCCCCCGCTGCGGAAGGCCCCGGATCTGAGGGCACGCCCGCGCGCTGGAGGATCACTGTCTCCTGCAGTTTGGCGGTCTCGCTCGCGCGGCGGCGGAGCACGTCAATGGCCCGGCGGCGGGCCGTGGTGGTGAGCCAGGCGCCCGGCCGCGGAGGGATGCCGTCGCGGGCCCAGCTGCGCACCGCCTGGGCGAAGGCGTCCTGGGCGCACTCCTCGGCCAGGTCCCAGTCGCCGGTCATGCCGATCAGGGTCGCGACGATCCGGCCCCATTCCTCACGGAACGCCCCGGCCACGGCGGCATCGACGTCACGCGCCGCGTCGTCCAGACCGGCCTCACCTCGATCCACACCGCTCCCGATCCCCGGTCCGCTCCCCCGCCGGAAATTTACCCCGGCAAATGAGCCGGGCGCCGGTGTCGATCTGGTCCGCGGTCATTCGTAGTGAGGGCGAAGCGAACACCCGCCGGCCGGCCCAGGCCGGCCATGATCACGAGGAGCGAGTCGTGTACGTCCCCTACCAGTGGGCCAGCGGGCAGCCCGCCGGCCGGAGCGGACGCTGTCCGCCCGGACGGCCGGCTGACCACCCGGCGGGAACCGCACGCTACTAGATCAGGAGGAACCGTGAAATACATGATGCTCGTCTGCGTGGACCCGTCCATCACGGCGGACGAGGAGGAAGGCCCGGGCGCCGGGTACGACACCGATACCTGGGTCAGCGAGATGGACAGCCGGGGCGTGCGCCAGGAGGGCTACCCGCTCCCGGTCAGCGACGCCACTACCGTGCGCGTGCGCCACGGCGAGGTCCTGCTCACCGACGGCCCGTTCATCGAGGCCAAGGAGTTCATGGCCGGGTACGACATCCTGGAGTGCGCGGACCTGGACGAGGCCATCGAGGTGGCATCCAAGCACCCGCTGGCCCGGCGCGGGGCCATGGAGCTGAGGCCGTTCCCGAGGGACTGATGCGCAGGGGCCCCGGCGACGCGGGCAGGCCGCCCGGATGGCCGTCATCCGGCCCGCACGCCGGGGCCCTGGGCGCCTCCGGCCTAGGCGCCGAGCTGGTCCGCCAGGTCGCCGAAGTCAGCGGCCACGCAGGTGTATGGCCGGGCTGGCTCCTGGTTGGCCTCGTGGTTCGGGCCCAGGTCACCGGGCCGCGGCACGAAGGCGGTGGCCAGGCCCAGGTCATCGGCCGCGATGAGGTCGTCGTTGTGCGCGGCGACCAGCATTACCTCGGCCGGGGACAGGCTGAGCAGCCCGGCGGCACCCAGATAGGTCTGCGGGTCGGGCTTGTAGTGCCGGAACAGTTCCGCGCTGGCGACGAAGTCCCACGGCAGGCGGCCCCATCTGGCCATGTCGACCAGCAGCGCGACGTTTCCGTTAGAGAAAGCAGAAATGATGTAGCGCTGCTTGAGCCGCTCCAGCCCGGCCACCGCATCGGGCCAGGGGTCAAGCCGGTGCCAGCAGGTGGTGAGCCAGGCGCGGCCGGCCTCGTCCAGGTCCTTCAGCCCGGTTCCCTCCTCCTGGTCAGCGCTGAGCAGCTGGTCGAGCGTCCGGCGGTGCAGGCCGTCCAGGTTGATCCAGGGCAGCTCCCCCGTCCGGACCTGGTTCATGGCCGGGCGGTACGCCGCCCGCCAGCGGTCCGCGAGCGAGGCGGCGTCGATATCCGCCCCGTGCTTGGCCGCCAGCACCGTCACGTCCCGGATCACGCCACTGCGCCAGTCCACCACCGTGCCGAACACGTCGAACAGCAGCGCCTTCACCTGCTCCACCCGATACCTCCTGCGGCACTCCAGCCCATCCGGGAACCCGTCCGTCACGGGGCTACCCCGCCCGGCGGGGAACAGTCTCCCCACCCGGTCTCTCCGGCCGCAGGGACGCCGGCACCCGCGGGCCGTGGCACCCTGAGAGCATGACGGCAGCCGATCGGGTGACCGGCGGAAACGGCGCGGCACCGGCCGGCCGGGTCCGCCCGGAGACGGTCCAGCGGCTCGAGCGGGCCATGGGCTCGCTCGGCACGGCCGCCATGGCCTCGATGGAAGAGCGGCTGTCCTGGTTCCGCTCCATGTCAGCGGAGAACCGCTCCTGGATCGGCCTGGTCGCCCAGGCTGGCATCGCGGCCTTCGTGGACTGGATCAAGCATCCCAAGCGCGGCCGTCCCTCGGTGGCCGTTGAGGTGTTCGGTACCGCGCCCCGCGAGCTCGCCCGGGCGGTCAGCCTGCAGCAGGCCGTGGAGATGGTGCGGATCATCATCGACGTGGTCGAGGCCCGGGTCGACGAGCTGGCCGCCCCCGGCGGCGAGTCGGAGCTGCGCGAGGCGGTGCTGCGCTACACCCGCGAGGTGGCCTTCGGGGCCGCCCAGGTCTACGCGCGCACGGCGGAGGCCCGCGGAGCCTGGGACGCCCGGCTGGAAGCCCTGGTCGTCGACTCGCTGGTGCGCGGCGAGATGGGTGAGGGGCTGCAATCCTGGGCCTCCGCGCTGAACTGGTCGCACTCGCCGGTGGCGGTGATCGTCGGGCACGCGGACGACTCCGAGCCCGAGGGCCTGATCGAGGAGCTGCGCGCGATCGTCCGGCGGTCCCGGCTGGACCTGCTGGCCGGGGTGCACGGCACCCGGCTCGTGGTCGTGCTGGGCGGCACCGACGATCCGCTGGGCGCGGCGGGCCAGATCGCCGGGCGGTTCGGCCCCGGCCCGGTGGTGGTCGGGCCCGTCGTGGCTGACCTGCACGCCGCTACACGCTCGGCCGCCTCGGCGCTGGCCGGGCTGCGCGCCGCCCCGGGCTGGCCGGATTCGCCGCGTCCGGTGCTGGCCGACGACCTGCTGCCTGAACGCGCGCTGGACGGGGACGAGGCTGCCCGGGCTCAGCTCATCCGGGACATGTACGAGCCGCTGCGGCACGGCGGCGCCGCCCTGCTCGACACGGTCACTACCTACCTGGAACAGGGATCCTCGCTGGAGGCCACCGCCCGGATGCTGTTTGTTCATCCAAATACCGTCCGTTACCGGTTGCGCCGGGTCAGCGAGCTGACCGGGCTGATTCCCTCGGACGGGCGGGCCGGTTTCACCCTCTGGGTCGGCATCACCCTGGGCCGCCTCGTGCACAATCGCACATAGGTTGTAGGAAAGCGCCATAGTCTCTAGGTCAAACTTCGTGGTCTTCTTCACCCATGTAGCGGACTTCTACAGTGCAGGCTAAGAGGATGCTCGTTATCGCGGCTCCAGGCCAGGGTGCCCAGGCCCCTGGCTTCCTCTCCCCCTGGCTGGAACTCCCCGGTTTCGCCGAACGTCTCGGCGCGTGGTCCGAGCTGGCCGGGGTGGACCTGGTCACGGCCGGGACGACGGCCAGCGCCGAGGAGATCCGGGATACCGCGGTCGCCCAGCCGCTCCTGGTCGCGGCGGCCATCGCCGCGACGGAGGCGCTGTTCGGCGGGCTCGAGCAGGCCCGGGTGCACACCGGCGCGGCCGCCGGGCACAGCGTGGGCGAGCTGGGTGCCGGCGTGCTGGCCGGCGTGCTCAGCGCCGAGGACGCCATGCGACTGGTCGGGGTCCGCGGGCAGGCCATGGCGAAGGCCGCGGCCATCGAGCCCACCGGGATGACCGCCGTGCTGGGCGGCGACGAGGCCGAGGTCCTCGACGCCATCGAGGCGCACGGCCTCACCCCCGCGAACATCAACGGCGCCGGGCAGGTCGTCGCGGCCGGGACGCTGGACCAGCTGGCCGCGTTCGCCGCCGACCCGCCCGCCCGGGCCCGGCTGCGCCCGCTCCAGGTGGCTGGCGCGTTCCACACCCGGCACATGGCCCCGGCGGTGGACGCGCTGCGCGAGGCCGCCGCCACGGTCACGGTCAGCGATCCGGTGCTGCCGCTGCTGTCCAACCAGGACGGCGCCGCGGTGCGGACCGGCGAGGACTGGCTGGAGCGGATCGTCACCCAGGTCAGCGCCCCGGTGCGGTGGAACCTGTGCATGCGCAGCATGATCGACCTGGAGGCCGCCGCGCTGATCGAGCTGCCGCCGGCCGGCACGCTGACCGGGCTGGCCCGGCGGGCGATGCCCGGCATGGCGCTAGCCGCCCTGAAGACCCCGGACGACCTCGCTGCCGCGACCGCGCTGATCGCCGAGCACGGCGCGCTGGACCCCTACGACGACGGCGGACCGGCCCCGGAGTGGCGCCTGCTGGTCGCGCCGCTGGCGGGCACGTTCCATCACGGGACAGTCGGCGCGGCCCCCACGGTGGGGGCGGCGCTGACCTCGGGCGCGGAGATCGGGCACGTCGAGCAGCGCGGCGGGCGGCACGTGATCACCCCGCCATTCCCGGCCACGGTGCTGGAGTGGCTGGTCGAGGACGGCGATCCGGTCAGCGCCGGGCAGCCGCTGGTCCGGCTCCAGCCGGATAACGCCCGGGCCGGCCGGTAAGCCCGGCCGCCCCGGGTAGCAGATCCCCCAACCAGACACGCAGCGGCACGGGAAGGGAACCACGTAGATGCGAGTCACCGACGGAATAGCCGGTGCGCGGATCCTGTCGTTCGGCGGATACCAGCCGGCCCGGGTGGTCACCAACGACGAGATCGCCCAGCAGGTGGAGACCACCGACGAGTGGATCCGCAGCCGGGTAGGCATCGCCAGCCGCCGGATCGCCGGCCCCGATGAGACGGTGGCCGACATGGCCGTGGCGGCCGGCGGGAAAGCGCTGGCCGGCAGCGGCCTGTCCCCGGCCGACATCGACCTGGTCATCGTGGCTACCTGCACCCCCGAGGCGCCGATCCCCAACACGGCCGCCACGGTTGCCACCCGGCTCGGCATCGTGGCCCCCGGCGCGTTCGACCTCAACGCCGCGTGCGCCGGGTTCTGCTACGCGCTCGGCGCCGCCAGCGACGCGGTGCGGGCGGGTACCTCCCGGCACGTGCTGGTCATCGGGGCCGAGAAGCTCTCCCAGTGGATCGACTGGACCGACCGGTCCACCTGCATCATCTTCGCGGACGGCGCCGGGGCGGTGGTGGTCGGGCCCGCCGACGCCGACGAGGCCGGCATCGGGCCCGTGGTCTGGGGTAGCGATGGGGGTATGGCGGACAAGATCTTCATCAAGGACCGCCGGTCGTTCATTGTCCAGGAGGGGCAGGCGGTGTTCCGCTGGGCGACCACGGCTCTGCACCCCGTCGCGCTGAAGGCCTGCGAGCGGGCGGGCGTGGCCCCCAGCGAGCTGGCCGCGTTCGTCCCCCACCAGGCCAACCTGCGCATCATCGAGGCCATCGCGAGGAAGCTGGGTGCCCCCCAGGCGCTGGTGGCCACCGACATCGTCAACTCGGGCAACACCTCGTCGGCGTCCATCCCGCTCGCCTTGTCGGCCATGATCGAGCGCGGCGAGGTGGGCTCAGGGTCCGCGGTGCTGCTGCTCGGCTTCGGGGCCGGCATCAGCTATGCGGCTCAGGTCATCACGGTACCCTGACCGCGCCGCGGACCCCGGGCGCACGCCCGGGGCCGACCACACCATCACACGAAGGAGAACACGGGCATATGGCCATGACTCAGCAGGAGATCCTTGCAGGCCTCGGCGAGATCGTCGATGAGGTTGCCGGTGTCCCCGCGGACCAGGTCACCCCGGACAAGAGCTTCGTCGATGACCTCGACATCGACTCGCTGTCCATGGTGGAGATCGCAGTGGCGGCCCAGGACAAGTTCGGGGTGGAGATCCCGGACGACCAGCTCAAGAACCTCAAGACCGTCCAGGACGTCGTCACCTACGTGCAGAACGCCGAAGTATCGGCCTGAGCCAGGGCGGCCCCTTCACGGGATGCCATCCGGTGCGCTCTTCGCCACCCGCGAGCCAGGCGCACCACGTACGCAAGAGGAGCGATTCACAGTGCGGGCAGATCAACCACGCGTCGTCGTTACCGGGCTAGGCGCGACCACGCCACTGGGCGGGGACGTGGCCTCAACCTGGGAATCGCTGCTGGCCGGTCGTAGCGGGGCGCGCAAGCTCCCCGCCGACTGGGCCCCCATGCCGCTGCCGGTGCAGATCGCGGCCCCGGCCGCGGTCGACCCGGCGACGGTGCTGGACCGGGTCCAGGCCCGCCGGCTGGACCGCTGCGAGCAGCTGGCCCTGGTGGCCGCCCGGGAAGCCTGGTCCGATGCGGGTTCCCCGGAGGTGGACCCGTACCGGCTTGGCGTGGTGGTCTCCAGCGGGATCGGTGGGGTGGCCTCCACCATCGCCGCCTACGACACGCTGAACGACAAGGGGTGGCAGCGGCTCTCCCCGTTCACGGTGCCGATGCTCATGCCGAACGGCTCCGCGGGCTGGATCAGCCTGGAGCTGAACGCCCGGGCCGGGGTGCACACCACGGTCAGCGCCTGCGCGTCCGGCGCCGAGGCCATCGGCTACGCCATCGAGATGATCCGCTCCGGCCGGGCCGACGTGGTGCTGGCCGGCGGGACCGAAGCGGCGATCATCCCGCTGAACGTCGCCGCTTTCGCGGCCATGCGTGCCCTGTCCACCCGCAACGACGAGCCGGAGCGCGCGTCCCGGCCGTTCGACAAGGGCCGGGACGGGTTCCTGCTCGGCGAGGGCGCCGGCATGGTGGTGCTGGAGTCGGCTGAGCACGCCGCCCGGCGCGGCGCCGCCGTGCACGCCGTCGCCGCGGGCGCAGGCTACTCCGCCGACGCGCACCACATCGCCCAGCCGGACCCCGACGGAACCGGGATCCTGCGGGCCATCGAGCAGGCGATCGCCGACGCCCAGCTGGACCCGGCCCAGATCGTGCACGTCAACGCCCACGCCACGTCCACCCCGGCGGGGGACGTGGTCGAAGGGCAGACCATCGCCCGGGCCCTCGGCGCCGCGGCCAGCGGGGTCGTGGTCTCGGCGACCAAGTCCATGACCGGGCACCTGCTCGGCGGGGCGGGCGCGGTCGAGTCGGTGGCCACCATCCTCGCGCTCCGCGAGCACGTGGCCCCGCCCACCATCAACCTGGACGACCCTGAGGACGAGACCGGGATCGACATCGCCACCGAGCCGCGGAAGCTGGCCCCGCACACCAGCGCCCCGATGGCCGCGCTGAACAACTCGTTCGGCTTCGGGGGCGCCAACGTGGCGCTCGCCTTCACGGCGGCCTGAGGTCCGCCGCTGGACCGCCCTCCAGCCCGTGTTCTCCCGCCTACCGCAAGGAGACATTCCCGTGACGGTCATCGCTGGCAGCACCTCGACTGACGCCGCCCAGACGAGCACCAACCACGGCAGCAACGTCGCCGCCACCACCCGGTCCCCCGCCGCCGCGCCGGGGCCGCACATTTCCCGCGATCCAGAGGTCAGGCTCGAGGCCCTGTTCGACCCGGGCTCGGTCCGCCTGCTCACCCCGCACGACGCGAGCGGCGAGGTCGCGGCCACCGGGACCATCGACGGGATGACCGCGGTCGCCTTCGCCAGCGATCCGCGAGTCCAGGGCGGGGCCATGGGCAGCGAGGGCTGCGCGGCGATCGTGGCCGCCTACGACGAGGCCCTGGCCCAGGGCGCCCCGGTGATCGGGCTGTGGCACTCCGGTGGCGCACGGCTGCGGGAGGGCGTGGAGAGCCTGCACGCGGTGGGCACCGTGTTCGCGGCCATGACCCGGGCCTCGGGCGTAATCCCGCAGATCTCCGTGGTGCTCGGCGCGGCCGCCGGCGGTGCCGCCTACGGGCCCGCGCTGACCGACATCGTGATCTTGTCCGATCACGGCCGCATCTTCGTCACCGGCCCGGACGTGGTCCGCAGCGTGACCGGCGAGGACGTGGACATGGCCCGGCTGGGCGGGCCCGAGCCGCACAGCCGCCGATCGGGTGTGGTGCACCTGGTGGCGGCCACCGACGCGGACGCGCTCGGCCAGGCCCGGCGCCTCGCGACGCTGCTCGGCCAGCAGGGAGCGGTGGACGTGGACCAGGTGGCCGGCCAGGACGGCGCCGAACTGGACCAGCTGCTGCCCGAGTCGAGGCGCCGCGCTTACGACGTGCACCCACTGCTCGCCGGGCTGCTCGACGCGCCCGGTATCGAGCTGCACCCGCGATGGGCCCCGAACGTGGTCACCATGCTCGGCCGCCTGGCGGGCCGCACCGTCGGCATCGTGGCCAACAACCCGCTGCGGCTCGGCGGCTGCCTGGACGCCACCTCGGCGGAGAAGGCGGCCCGGTTCGTCCGGATGTGCGACGCGTTCGGCGTGCCGCTGGTCGTGGTCGTGGACGTGCCCGGGTACCTGCCCGGCGTCGGCCAGGAGTGGGACGGGGTGGTGCGCCGCGGCGCCAAGCTGCTGCACGCCTTCGCGGAGGCCACCGTGCCCCGGGTCACGCTGGTCACCCGGAAGGCCTATGGCGGCGCCTACATCGCGATGAACAGCCGGTCGCTGGGCGCGACCCGGGTGTTCGCCTGGCCCGGCGCCGAAGTGGCCGTGATGGGCGCGGTCGCGGCCGTGCGCATCCTGCACCGCCGCACGCTCGCCGACGTGCCTCCCGACCAGCTTCAGGAAGCCGAGGCGCGGCTGGCCGGGGAGCACGAGCGGGAGGCCGGCGGCCTGGACCGGGCCCGCGCCCTGGGCGTGATCGACGAGGTGATCGACCCCGCCACCACCCGCGAGTCCGTCGCCCGGGCCATCGCCGCCGCCCCGCAGGCGCGCGGCCGGCACGGCAACATCCCGCTCTGACCCGCCCAGGTCGGGGAGTCAGCGGCATGGGAGATCACGGCCTAGCTCACCACGGGCGCCTGCTGGTGATCGAGCATGAGCTCGACGCGCCGGCCGGCCTGCTGGGACCGTGGGCCCAGGCCCGCGGGCTGACCCTGAGCGAGATCCACCTGGGCGGCGGGGACGGGCTTCCCGCCCGGCTGCCGGACTGCGACGGCCTGGTGGTGCTCGGCTCGGAAGAGACCGTGTTCGACGACGCCGTCCCCTGGCTGCACGACGAGCTGTCCCTGGTCCAGCAGGCCCTGGCGGCCGGGGTCCCGTTGCTGGGGATCTGCTTCGGCGGCCAGGTGCTGGCCCGCGCGCTGGGCGCGCGGGTGTACCGGCTGGCCGAACCCGAGATCGGCTGGGTGCGGCTGGCTAGCGGGCACCCGGGGCTGGCCGCCGGCCCGTGGCTGGAGTGGCACCGGGACGGCTTTGAGCTGCCGCCTGGTGCCCGCGAGCTGGCCACCGGGGGCGCCTCGGTGCAGGCCTACGCCATCGGCCCGCACCTGGGCCTGCAGTTCCATCCCGAGGCGACTGAGCCGATCACCCAGGCGTGGCTGCACGCCACCCAGCCGCCGCTCTCCCCGGCCCAGGCCGGCCGGCTCCGGCAGGGCTGGCAGGAGGCCGGCGGCCGGGCCGCGGCCGACGCTGCCGCACTGTTCTCCGCCTGGCTCGACGGCGACTTCGCCGCGGCGGTGCCGCCAGGCCCCGGGCCGGGAATCGCACAGCCGGGCGCGGCCGGATTAAGCGCACAGTGCGACCGGATTAAGCGCACAGTAAAGCCCAGGCAGCAGCTAACCCCCTAATTAGTAACGAATTGGGCGGGAAAATCTCCCAGATCCGCCTGCCAGTGCGCGGAGCCCGTCATAACATCGGCCGTCTATGGCCATTGATGACCGCCCCGGAAGCCCAGCTGACCAGACCGAAACCGAGCCCGCCGCGGGCACCACTCGCCGCTGGCTGGACAAACGGACGCAGCTCGCCTTCGCCAGCTTCCTCATGCTGTTCGCCGAACTGGCCCTGATCCGGTGGACGGCGGCCAACAACGTCTACGTCACCAACGCCACCAACTTCGTGCTGCTGGCCAGCTTCCTCGGCATCGGCATCGGTTTCCTGAACGCTAAGACCAGCCGGGACTTCGTGCGCTGGGCGCCGCTGGCGCTGGTCCTGCTGGTGGCGTTCGTGCTGGTGTTCCCCGTGATCCTGGGCACGCTCTCCGGCCCGCACCCCTACCAGGGACTGTTCGGCAAGCCGGCGCTGCCCCGCCCGATCAGCCTGAGCGTGATCTTCGTGCTCTCCACCGCGGTGATGGCGGGCTTCGGGCAGGCCGTCGCCCGGCTCTTCGTGGCCTTCGAGCCGCTCAAGGCCTACCGGCTCGACGTATTCGGCAGCATCGCGGGGATCGCGGTCTTCACCCTGCTGTCCTTCCTGGAACTGCCCCCCGTCGCCTGGGGCGTGATCGCCGCGGGCGGCCTGGTGCTGACCATGGGGCGGTCGGCACGGTGGTGGCAGTACGCCGCCGCCGTCGCCGTGGTGGCCATGCTGGCCATCGAATCCGCGGCCCCGCACGAGCAGTGGTCGCCGTACTACAAGATCTCCGCTGAGGTCAGCGGCACGGCCCACCCCGCGCTGTATGTGTCAGCGAACAACATCCCGTACCAGGCGGCCCGCTCGCTCTCCGTGCTGCACCAGCAGAAGAAGTTCTACTTCTACCCGTACCAGCACGTCACCCGGTCGTCGCTGAAGAACGTCCTGATCGTCGGGGCTGGCACCGGCAACGACGTCGCGGTCGCGCTGTCCGAGGGCGCGCAGCACGTGGACGCGGTCGAGATCGACCCGGTGATCCTCAAGATCGGCCGCGCCGAGCATCCCAACCACCCGTACGACAACCCCCGGGTGACCACGTACAGCGCGGACGGCCGGGCCTTCCTGCAGAACACCATCAAGCGCTACAACCTGATCCTGTTCGCCTTGCCCGACTCGTTGACCGCGGTCAACGGGCAATCGAACCTGCGGCTGGAGAGCTACCTGCTCACGCTTCAGTCGGTCCAGGCGGCCCGGGCTCACCTCGCTCCCGGCGGCACTATGTCCATGTACAACTACTACTCGCAGCACCTGTTCAGCCGGTACGCCACCACGATGCTGGACGCGTTCCACCGCGCCCCGTGCGCCCAGATCGGGGCGCCGCTGGGCGGACGGCGGCTGGACGTGCTCACCGACAAGTCCTCCGGCGCGGTAGCGAATTGCGCCAGAGTGTGGCACGGCCAGCAGGTCGCGCCGGCCACCGATGACCACCCGTTCCCGTATCTGCTGAACAACACCATCCCCACCGCGTATGTGTGGATGCTGGCCCTGATCCTGGCCGCCTCGCTGCTGTTCGTCCGGATCGCCGGCGGCTCGCTGCGCAAGATGAGCGGCTACATCGACCTGGCCTTCATGGGCGCGGCGTTCCTGCTGCTGGAGACCAAGAACATCGTCCAGTTCGCGCTGCTGTTCGGCAGTACCTGGCTGGTGAACGCGCTAGTGACGGCGGCCGTCCTGGTCGCCGTGTACCTGGCGGTGGAAACCGCCCGGCACGTGAAACTGCCGCCACCGCTCTTCCTCTACGCCGCGCTGATCGCCACGCTGGTGCTGACCTGGCTGGTCCCGCAGGAAGATCTCCTCAGCCTGCCAGTCGCGGGCCGGTTCCTGGCCGGCGGGGCGCTGGCCTTCGCCCCGGTGTACATCGCGAACCTGATCTTCGCCCAGCGGTTCAACGACGTGGAGACCGCGACCACCGCGTTCGCGGCCAACCTGCTCGGGGCCATGGTCGGCGGCGCCCTGGAGTACCTGGCCCTGATCACCGGCTACCGGTTCCTGCTCATCCTGGTCGGTGTCCTGTACGCGCTGGCCCTGGGGTTCCGGCTGCTGCAGGGCCGCTCGGCGGCCCAGACGGCCTAGCCCGGGCGGAATGAGGGCCCCCGGGCGGCTGTTGGCGCAGGTGACGGCGCGCCGTGCGTGCCCCGGGTGGCGCGCCCGGACATCGGGAGGAACCGTGTCATCTCCAGCTGGGCCGACTGCCCTCGTCAAGCCGCTCTACACGGCCAGGGCCACCGCGACCGGGGGCCGGTCGGGGCACGCCGTCACCGACGACGGTCTGCTCGACGTGCACCTGAAGCCGCCGAAGGAGATGGGCGGCCCCGGCGGGGGGACCAACCCCGAGCAGCTGTTCGCCGCCGGTTACGCGGCCTGCTTCCAGAGCGCGCTGGCCGTGGTCGGCCGCCGCGAGGGCGTGGACACCGAGGATTCGCTGGTCGAGGCCGACGTCAGCATCGGCACCATCGGCGGCGGCGGGTACGGCCTGGCCGTCGCGCTCAAGGTGTCGATCCCCGGGGCGGACCCGGGCACCGCGCTGCGGCTGGCGGAGGCCGCGCACCAGGTCTGCCCGTACTCCAACGCCACCCGCGGCAACATCGAGGTCACCGTCGAGGCTAACTGAGCTGGGCCCGGTGAGTGGGACCTAGCCCGAACTTACTTGATCTTGGAGTTGATCGTAGCCTGCTGACCGGCGGTGATGCGGTGTGCTGTAGGCTGGCAGCGGCGTCTTGAGTGGCTACTTGAGGGCGAGCGGGACGGGGGCGCCCAGCAGTTCGAAGGCCCGGGCCTGGACGGGCGTGGGGCTGGTGAGCTTCTCGATGCGCTGCCCGGAGAAAACGATGGTTTGCCGGTCGAGGGTAGATAGGTGG
>DATCFY010000172.1:0-46219 GCA_036509255.1 Streptosporangiaceae bacterium | reverse complement strand
CCCGGGTCCGTCAGCGCGGGCGGTGGTCGACGATGCGGCGTACCTTGCCAACCGAGCGCGGGATGGACTCAGGTTCCAGGACGCTGGCGGTGACGGTGACACCGATGGTGTTCTTGATCAGCGTGATCAGCTGAGGGCCGGCTTCTGCCGTGTCGCTCCCGGTGGTGCCGGGGCGGCGTTCAACCTGGACGGCCAGGCGGTCCATCCGGCCTTCCCGGGTCAGGTGCAGCTGGAAGTGCGGCGACAGCACCGGGATGCGCATGATGAGTTCCTCGATCTGGGTCGGGAACAGGTTGACCCCGCGCAAGATAATCATGTCGTCGGTCCGGCCGGTGACCTTCTGCATGCGCCGCATAGGACGCGCGGTGCCGGGCAGCAGGCGGGCGCATCTCGTTCGTCCAGGGTTCCGCGCCGAAGATGCCGAACCGCAGCGAGGACCCGGCCGGGTCGAAGCCCTGGCGTTCCATCTCGTCCACGATCGCGAGCATGTAGGACGGCGTGACCAGGATGATGTCGGGCCGGAGGTCCCGGATCAGGGTGACCTGCCGCTCGGTCATCCCGCCGGAAACCGGGATCACGGATGAACGCCGGCCGCGTCGAAAGCCGCGCGGTAGTGCGGCACGCTGGTGTACGCGTGGCGGAGCGACCACTGGAGCCGCTCGAGCTGCACGGCCTGCAATTCGTCAGCGGACGCCCGCTCGATGGGGTCGAGGTCCTCTGGCGGCGGCGCGAGATTCCGCACCGGCAGCTCCCGGGGGCTAGGCGTCGTAGTCGACGGTGATCTGGTCGGAGGCAGGAAGCGCCTGGCAGGTGAGCACGTAGCCCGCGTCGACCTCGTCCTGCTCCAGCGCGTAATTGCGGCGCATGGTGACCTGGCCCTCGGTGAGGAGCGCGCGGCAGGTGCCGCACACGCCGCCCTTGCAGGCGAAGGGCAGGTCGGGGCGGATCCGCTGGGCCGCGTCGAGAATCGGCATGCCCGGGGGGACGGTCGCGGTGCTGGCGCGGCCGTCGAGCAGCACGGTCACCTCGGCGCCGGGGCCCGCGGGCGCCTCCTCGTGGCGGACTTGGGCCGGGGGAGTGTCCTCGACGTAGAACAGCTCACGGTGGACGCGGTCACGGGGGACCCCGAGCCCGGTGAGCACCTCGATCGCGCCGGTGACCATCCCGAGGGGACCGCACAGCCACCAGTGGTCCACCGCGGGGACCGCGACGGTGACGGGCAGCAGCGAGCGCAGCTTGCCGGGGTCGAGCCGTCCGTTGAACAGCTCTACTTCCTGCGGCTCGCGGCTGAGCATGTGGACCAGGCATAGCCGCGCCGGGTAGGAGTCCTTGAGGTCGGCGATCTCCTCGGTGAACATGACCGAGTCGCTGCGCCGGTTGCCGTAGATCAGGGTGACCGCCGAGCTGGGGTGCGCGGCGAGCACGGATCCGGCGATGGACAGCACGGGCGTGATGCCGCTGCCCGCGGCGATCAGGACGTGCTGCCCGGGCTGGGACAGATCCGGGGTGAACGTCCCGGACGGCGCCTGGACGTCGATGATGTCCCCGGGCCGGACGTCGCGGGTGAGCCAGCGGGAGACCGCCCCGCCGGGCACTTCCCGCACGCCGATCCGCGGCGGGTGCCCCTGGGGAGCGCAGATCGAGTAGGAGCGCCGCTGCGCGCCGCGGCGGATCGTGAGGGACTGGCCCGGGGAGAACCTGAACCGGTCCGCGACCCCGGGCGGCACGCCGAACGTCAGCGCGGCCGAATCGGCGGTCAGCGGATCCACGCGGAGCACGGTGAGCGGGTAAAACTCGGTCCGCGACGCGCCGCCGGGGCGGGCCATCAAAATTCCTTCACATATTCAAACGGTTCGTGGCAGGTCCGGCAGCGCAGCAGGGCCTTGCACGCGGTCGCCCCGAAAGCCGCCGTCGCCGCGGTGTCGGGCGAGCCGCAGTGGGGGCACGCCACCGGGTCACGGGGGGCCATCGTGAGGTTGAGCGGGACCGGGCCACGGGGGAGTGCCGCGCCCGCTGCCGCTGGCCGGGGTGGCGCGATGCCGGCCGCGTGAAGTTTCCGGCGGCCCTCGGGGGTGATCCAGTCGCTGGTCCAGGCCGGGGCGATCTGGGTCCGGACGGTGGCGCCGAAGCCGGCCTGAGTGAGCCGGTACTCCAGCTCGCGCGCGATCTCGTGCAGCGCCGGGCAGCCCGAGTACGTCGGCGTGATCGTCACGACGATATGACCGTTCTCGCCCGTGACGTCCCGCAGGATGCCGAGGTCGGCCAGGGTGAGCATGGGCAGTTCCGGATCGGCTACGGCCTCCGCGATCTGGCGCGCCGCCGGAACGTCCGCCGCCATCCCGGTCACCACGTCGCCTCCGGATCGGCGCGGGCCACGCTCTGCAACTCGGCGAGCACGTACCCGAGCGCCTCGGTGTGCACGCCGTCCCGCCCAGATTTACCGGACACCAGCGCCAGGGGCGGAGTGTCCGGGAGGTCCAGCGTGGCGGCGGCCAGCACGGCGGCGAGCACGCTGTCGAACTCGGCCCGGAGCCCGGCCGGGTCAGCCGCGACCCCGGGCAGGTCGCCACCCACGGCGTCGGCGCGGAATAGCTCATCCACCAGCGGCCAGATGGCCTCGAGTGCCGCCTGCATCCGGGCGTGCGACAGATCGGTGCCGTCCCCCAGGCGGATCACCCACTGGGCCGCGTAGTCCCGGTGGTAGGCGAGCTCCTTGGCGCCCTTCGTGGCGATCGCGGCGAGCACCGGGTCCCTGGAGCCGCTCAGCTCGCGCAGCAGGGCCAGCCGCCAGGTGGAGAAGATCAGCAGCCGGCCGGCCAGCTGTGCGAAGTCGGCGTCCGGGTGCTCGGCGAGGCGCACGTTGCGGAAATCTCTTTCCGTCCGGAAGAAGGCGAGCTGATCCTCGCCGCGGTCCGCGCCCTCGGCCCGGCCCGCCCGCGCCAGCAGCATGCGCGCCTGGCCCAGCAGGTCCAGGGCGATGTTGGCGACGGCGGTCTCTTCCTCGAGTTCCGGCAGGCGGGTCATCCACTGCTGCAGGCGGTGGGAATAGATCAGTGCGTCGTCGCCGAGCATCAGGCAGTACGCGGCGAGCGCGGGCCCGCTGACCCCGTCCGGCACCGACGTGTCGATGCCTTCGAGCGGGTCGGTGAAGCCGGTGCCGAACGCCCAGCGGTGGTCGCCGGTCTCGTCGGCGAGATCGTGGTACGCGGTGAATTCGTCCTCGGTCATCGGTGCCGGTTCCCCCTACATGTGCGGGACGTCGTCGGGGATCTCGTAGAACGTGGGGTGCCGGTAGACCTTGTCGCCGGACGGTGCGAAGAAGGGGTCCTTCTCGTCCGGGCTGGACGCCGTGATGTCGGCGGCCGGGACAACCCATATGCTGACGCCCTCGTTGCGGCGGGTGTACAGATCCCGCGCGTGGTGCAGCGCCATCTGCGGGTCGGCCGCGTGCAGTGAGCCGACGTGCACGTGGTTCAGGCCCCGCTTGCCGCGCAGGAACACCTCGTACAGCGGCCACTCCGACCGCACCGCTGCGTCGTCCATCACGCCCCGTCCTCGGCACGCCTGGCGGACTGCCTGGCGGCATGCGCGGACGCGGCCTCGCGCACCCAGGCGCCCTCGTCGTGCGCGGCCTTGCGGCGCGCCACCCGCTGCGCGTTGCACGGGCCATGACCCTTGAGCACCGCGGTGAACTCGGCCCAGTCCACCGCCCCGAAGTCGTAGTGGCCGCGTTCGCTGTTCCAGCTCAGGTCTGGATCAGGCACGGTGACGCCGAGCTTTTCGGCCTGCGGCACGGTCATGTCCACGAAGCGCTGGCGCAGCTCGTCGTTGGTGTGCCGCTTGACGCCCCAGGCCATCGACTGGGCCGTGTTCGGCGACTGGTCGTCAGGCGGCCCGAACATCATCAGCGACGGCCACCAGAACCGGTCCGTCGCGTCCTGGACCATCGCGCGCTGCGCCGCGGAGCCGCGCATCATCGTCATCAGCAGCTCGTAGCCCTGCCGCTGGTGGAAGGACTCCTCCTTGCAGATGCGCACCATGGCCCGGGCGTACGGCCCGTACGACGAGCGGCACAGCGGCACCTGATTGCAGATGGCCGCGCCGTCGACCAGCCAGCCGATCACCCCGACGTCCGCATAGGTCAGCGTCGGATAGTTGAAGATCGAGGAGTACTTCTGCCGGCCACTGACCAGCTTGCCGGTCAGGTCGGCGCGGTCCGCGCCGAGGGTCTCGGCGGCCGAGTACAGGTACATGCCGTGGCCGGCCTCGTCCTGCACCTTGGCGATCAGGACTGCCTTGCGGCGCAGCGACGGGGCGCGGGTGATCCAGTTGCCCTCAGGCTGCATGCCGATGATCTCCGAATGCGCGTGCTGCGCGATCTGCCGGATCATCGTCGCCCGGTACTTATCCGGCATCCAGTCCCGCGGCTCGATCCGGCGGTCCCGTGCGATCGTGTCGTCGAAATGGGCTTCGAGCTGGCCCGCCTGGTCGCCAGCGAGCGCGGTCACCGGCCCTGTTCCTTCGCCACGCGCGGCTCCTCCTCAGGGAATTAACGGCCGGCCCGCACGGAATCACCGACCTATCCGCACGGAATTACCGACCGAACATTCAGTATGTTATTCTACCGGCTCAGGCATCGGCTACCCCTCCGCGCCCCCGACGACCGCCCTCCGGAATGCCGGGTGGCCAGGTAATATCGACCGGACGTCCGGTAAGTGCTCGGGAGGCGATCGCGGTGCCGCAGGTGCCCAGCGTCCAGGCGATGATGGCGAGGGACGAGGCCTCGCGGGGCCTGGGCATCGAGCTGGTCGAGCACGCAGAGGGGCGGGCGGTCACCCGGATGACGGTGCGGGCCGACATGCTGAACGGGCACGCGGTCGCCCACGGCGGCCTGATCTTCACCCTGGCGGACACGGCCTTTGCCTGTGCGTGCAACAGCTACGGGCCGGTGACGGTGGCCGCGGCGGCCGAGATTGTCTTCGTCGCTCCCGCGCACGCCGGCGACGTCCTCACCAGCGAGGCCGTGGTCCGGACCCGCTTCGGGCGGGCTGGCCTGTACGACGTCACCGTCCGCCGCGACGGCGACGTGATCGCCGAATTCCGGGGGCGCAGCCACCAGCTGGCCCGGCCGGCTGCGGGATCCGCTGAGTAAGCGGCCACTGGGATCGTGATCTCCTCCCCCGTACCGGGCGCGGACCGCCCGGCGGACGCGCCGCGGCGCGGCCGCCCCGGTCATGACCTGGAGTCCGTGCTCGCCGTGGCCGTCGAGATCTTCAACGAGCGCGGC
Organism: Streptosporangiaceae bacterium; assembly: GCA_036509255.1. GTDB lineage: Bacteria > Actinomycetota > Actinomycetes > Streptosporangiales > Streptosporangiaceae > RYN-230. Next base: position 40,932 of record DATCFY010000172.1, on the reverse strand, counting down.
TACGACGGCACCAGCATGAGAGACCTCTCGCACCGGCTGGGTATCGCGAAGTCGGCGATCTATCACCATGTGAGCGGCAAGGAGGAGCTGCTCAGCCTGGCCCTGGACCGGGCGCTCACCGGACTGGCGGCCGTGGCGGACCAGGCGCGCGTGCTGGACGCCCCGGCGATCGGGCGCCTGGAATACCTGGTCCGGGGCAGCGTCGACGTGCTGCAAGCCGAGTTGCCCTACGTCACCCTGCTCCTGCGGGTGCGCGGTAATACCACGGTGGAGCGGGCCGCCCTGGACCGGCGGCGCGCCTTCGACCGGTTCGTCGCCGGCCTGGTCCTGGAGGCCCAGCGCGACGGTGACATCCGCCCGGACTGCGATGCGCTCGTCACGGCGAGGCTGCTGTTCGGCGTGGTCAACTCCATCGTCGAGTGGTACCGGCCGACGCGGCACGCGATCACGCCGCCGCTCGCCGACGCGGTCTGCGCCATGGCCTTCGACGGCCTGCGTGTCAGGCGCGGCTAGCTGCGGGGGCGCGTGTATTGAGACACGTCGGTCTCGAACAGCGGGTGGTTCAGTTTGCAGGCCTCGCGCACTGGGCACGATGCGTGACAAATGCGGGGTGAGAGGGATAAGTCGGACGCTGCCATCCGCCCGCAGTGCGCGCCGGCCGCGAGCGCGAGCTACGCGGATCGTGCAGGGATTCGGGGGGATGCTGACGATGGCCGAAAGTGATTGTGTTGTTCCCCTGAGCCGCAGGCCGCTGGAATCGGCCCGGCCGGTCCCCGTTCCGGCGGCGCGGCGGCCGCTGTCCGGCGCGCTGATCGAGGCAAAACTGCATGGCCCGGCCGCACGCCCGGAATGGGTCGCGCGGCCCGAGCTCGTCGGGTATCTGGCCGGCGTTACCGCGAAACTCGTACTGGTGGACGCACCGGCGGGCTTCGGCAAGACCACTCTCGTCGCGCAGTGGCGTTCTTGCGCGGCGGAGAGCCGGCCGTTCGCCTGGCTCTCGCTTGACCCGGGTGACAACGACCCGGGCCGGCTGTGGTGGCATGTCGTGTCCGCACTCGGTCGAGCCTGCCCGAAACTCGACACCGACGAAATCCTCAGCGCGCTCCTGGTCCAGGTGCCCGACATCGCGGGGATGTTCCTTCCGCTTCTGATCAGCGAGCTGGCCGCGCTGCCGGACCCGGTAGTCCTGGTGCTGGACGACTACCACATGCTCAGCGACCGCAGCTGCCACGACCAGGTTGCCTTTCTGCTGCTCCACCTGCCGCCCGCTGTCCAGCTGGTGCTGATTAGCCGGGTTGACCCGCCGCTGTCGCTGGCGCGCCTGCGGGGGTGCGGGGACATGGTCGAGATCCGGGCGCGTGAGCTGCACTTCGGGCCCGGGCAGGCGGCTGAGCTGGTCGCCGCGGTCGCGGGTATCGAACTCAGCGAGCCCGATCTGGCCGACCTCGTTGACCGGACCGAGGGCTGGCCCGCGGGACTCTACCTGGCGGCGCTCTCGCTCCGCGGGCACCCGTCGCCGGGCAGCTTCATCCGCCAGTTTTCCGGTGACAGCCGTTTCGTCGTGGACTTCCTGGCCGAGGACGTCCTCAGCCAGCAGCCCGCCGAAATCCAGCAATTCCTCGCGCAGACCGCTATTCTCGGCCGTTTCTGCGCGCCGCTGTGCGATGCCGTGACCGGTGCGGCGAACTCGGCCGAGATCATCGACATGCTCATACGGGACAATCTTTTCGTCGTCCCGCTTGATGACTCCGGGCAGTGGTTCCGTTATCACCACCTCTTCGCCCAGGCGCTCCGCCGCGAACTGGCCAGGACCGAGCCGGACTTGGTGCCTGCCTTGCACGAGCGGGCCAGCCGGTGGCATCGCGCCTCGGGCTCGGCAGGCGAGGCCATCAGCCACGCGCGTGCCGCCGGTGACATCGCCGGGGCTGTCGATCTCATGGCCCGCAGCTGGTATTCCTACGTCGATTCCGGCCAGGAAGCGACCGTCCGGGACTGGCTGAGCTCGCTTGGCCCCACCGTGGTCAGCGCTTACCCGCTGGCTGCGCACTGCGCCGCGTGGGCCGCTGCGCTGTCGGGTGACCGGGAGTCCTTGCGGCGATGGCTGCCGATCGTCGAAGCGGCCGGCGACGGGGGAGTGCTGCCAGACGGCATCCAGTCGCTGCAGTCGTCGGCGGCCCTGCTGCAGGGCAGCTTCGGGTTCGAGGGCATCGGTTCCATGCGGGAGGCGGCCGCCCGGGCTGTCACGCTGGAAACCAACCCGGCGTCGCCGTGGCATGCACTCGCGCGGAGCTCGTACGCCGCGACGCTCTACTGGTCCGGGGAGCTGGATGCCGCCGCTGTCCAGGCGCTGGCTGCGTCGTCCGGCACGGGGTCCATCGCGCTTATCCGCATGGTGGGCTTCGCGATCTTGTCTTTGATCGCCGTGGATCAGGGAAACCTGGACCAGGCCGGGCGGCAGGCCCGCGCCGCGCGGGAGATTGTCACCGCGGCCGGCTCCGGCCTCGGTGGCGCCCCGCAAAGTTCGATCGCCTTCACAGCCGCCGGCGCGGTTCTGGCCGGGCGCGGACGGCTCGCCGAAGCCCGCGCGGAGCTCGAGCGCGCGCTCTGGATCCGCCGCAGGCATCCCGGGATCAGCTCGTGGTTCACCCTGGAGCTCCTGCTCAGGCTGGCGCCGGTGCTGCTCGACACCGGCGACGGGCCAGGAGCCGTGGCGCTTCTTTCCGAAGCCAGGCTCTTGCTGACCTCATCGCCGGACGGCGCCGGGGCTCAGCTTGCCCGGCTGGAGCGGGTCGAGACGCGGCTCGCGGGCTCCCTGCGGCTCGCGGGCTCACCGCGGCTCGCGGCCGAGCCGCGGGGCGCGGTGGCTACCGAGCCACTCACCGACCGTGAGGCGACGGTGCTGCGGCTGCTGCGCGGATCGCTGTCGATGCGCGAGATCGCGCAGGAACTCTACCTATCGCAGAACACCGTCAAAACCCACGCCCGGGCCATTTACCGCAAGCTTGGCGTATCCACCCGGCACGAGGCGATCGCCCGCGGCCGGGAAATCGACATCCTCTTATCGCCCGGCTCTTATCGCCCGGCGACGATGGCGAGGTAGGAATTGATGCTGTCGGAACCCTTTCGGATGTAAATGCCCATGACGTGATTCCGGTAGACGGTGTTCCCGGTCACGACCTGGCAGCCACTCGAGCAGAGTGAGCTGGACGGGACGTTGACGGGATACCAGGTCGCGCGCCCCGGGTGCCCGTGGCGGACGGGGATGAAGGCCATCGACGCGGCCTCGGCCGTGCTCATGGCCACCAGGTGGAATCCGCCCCGGACGGCGGTGATGCCCTCGAAGTGGGTGACCGCCGCCCGGCGGTTGCCGTAGCTGTAGTACCTCGGTGCACCGAAGTGCCCGGTCCGCTCGTTGTAGCTCATCAGGAAGGCCTGCTTGGCTCCGCTGGCCGCGGAGCCGCCCGCCAGCGTGTAACGCGGGCTCCCCGGCCCGCCGTCCTGCCAGATCCCGTAGAGCGTGGTCTGGCTGGACTGGCTCCCGCCGAGGCGGAGCAGGGTCCACTGGCGCCTGGTCATGTTGTAGATGAAGGCGTTGGCTGAGATGACGCCCCCGCGCACCGCCGGCTTCAGGTCGTAGTTGCCCACCACCAGGTTTCCTATGGTGCTGTGCGCGATGGTGTCCATGACGACGCAGTGCGGCCGGCGCGGGGGGCAGGCCCGCAGGTGCCCGGCCGTATGAGCGCCATCCGCTGGCACGTCGATCGACGTCCATGAGCCGCCCGGTCCGTGCACCGGGCCGAGGTAGATCATTCCCTGGTTGACGACACCGGCGGGCGCCGAGTAAGACACGTAGCTGCCGACCGCGCGGACCTGGCCCCGGGGGATGCGCGCCGGGTTGAAAGAGTGCGTGTCCGGGCCATAGAACGTCGCCGAGGTCACCCCGGGGAACGTGGGGGTCAGCACCGAGACCGCCGCTCCCGCAGCCGCCCGCGTCAGCCGGCCCCGGTAGAGGAACGGGTCGGCCTGCGTGCCGCTTCCGGTCGCCGTGGAACCCGTCAGGATGACGTTCCCGTGACTGGCGCCCCGCACTCCCGTGATGATGTCCCCGGTCCGGAGGATCGAGAAGATGGCGCCGGAGCCGTGACCGCCGATGTCCGCGCAGAGCAGCGGGCGGAAGAAGATGGTCGGCTGGCCGCCGCGGAGGATGTCTTTGCTGTTGCCCTGGTGGATATTGAGGTACCAGCCGTGGGCGGGGATCGGCGTCGTCACGTGGGTGAAGACCCGGACCGCGTGCACGATCCGGCCATGGCGGTTGGCGACCAGGTCCCGGAGCATGTACTTGACCGGCCCCTGGCTCATGCAACTGCCCAGGTGGATGTGGGCCGCGTGCGGTCCGGGAGTGACCCCGCTGGCGCTGACCGTGACAGTCAGCGTATGCCGGTGGCCGTTATAGGAGAGGGTGGCCCGTCCCCGCAGCGCGCCGAAGCTGGTCCCGGCCGGGCTGACCTCGACCGCGATGAGCCGGTGCGGCCGCCAGCCGGCCCGCAGCCGCCTGGTCTCCGCGATCCGCACCCGCGCGACGCGGCCGCCGCCTGATCCCATGCGGATCACCAGGCGGCTCCCGCGCGGCAGGTGGCCGGTGAAGCGGCTCCGCAGGGTGCTGCTGGCCCGGCCGGCGCTGTTGGCGGTGAGCGACCCGAACCAGATGCTCTCGGGCCGGCCGGGAACCATCAGATCCACGCGGTGCGACGAGCCGGGCGTGAGCCCGAACATGACCGGGTGGGCCGTGAGGCGGCCGCGGTACCTGCCCAGGGTGACCGGCCCGGCCGGCATGGCCCGCAGGTGCAGAACCTGACGTGCGGTACGGCCACGCCCGGCGACGGTGCCTACGGGACGAAAGCTGCCCGTGCCGGGGCTGCCCGTGCTGGCGCCCGCCGGCGTGGCCAGGGCCATGACGCAGGCCGCGGCCAGCGCAGCCGAGGTCGCCGCGCCCGCGCCGACCCGGATCCCGGCCGGCCACCTCAGCCTGCGCTGGATGCGGCGCCAGGATCCGCCGGAGTCGGCGCACCGCCTCGTGCTCGCAGCAAAGCTCACCGTTCAGGTCCTTTCTATTCCGCCGGCGTAACCAGCGGATGAAACTAAGCTGATTTATCCCCAGGATTACTGGCAAGAGGAAACGTGGTGCACATTTATGCTGGCATCCTGAGCCTGAGCATAACGCGGGTATCTTTACTTTCACGTTCGCCACGGCCGGACGATGATGCAGGTCAGGGCCATCCAGACGTATATTATCTTTCCCGGCCCGGCCCGGCCCGGCCCGGCGCATAGCGGCATAGTCAGGAAAATGCGGTGCCCGGTTGATCGGCCGGGAATTGCTCGCTACCTTGGCCCAGCAGCGGTTTATTCCTGCTGCCAGAGTACCCACAGGGGGCGTATATGAAGATAGCGCGGACTATTCCACTCCTATCGGGCGGAGCTGCGGCAGCGCTGGTCATGATGGCTGCCGCACCGGCCCTGGCCAGCCCGGCACGCGCCGTCCATTCGCGGGGTGTCCGGGCGGGCAGCATCAGCTCGATCCTGCAGGCCGGGGACCTCGTCACGGGCGTCCGGGGCGCGGGGTCCGGCCGCGTGGTGCTGACCGGCACGGTGGTCAGCGGCGGCTCGACTGCGTTGCTGTTCCGCGGCCATCTCGCGACGGCCGCCGGGGCAACGGTTTCGGTGCTGCGGCCGGCGTTCCATAAGGTCACCTCGTCCAGCTTCTACGGCCCCAACACGCATCTGTTCAACCCCCGGGCGATCCCGGCCGGGTGGGTCCGGGCGGTCGGCAGCTACGTGTCGTCGGCGGCCCGGCCGGGCGTCCACGACCAGGGCATGATCTACAACGGGCCGATCAGCGGGCGGGGTGGCTCCTGGAAGTCCATCGACGTGCCCGCGCACGGCGCACGGGTCACCGGGCACGTCCGCGCCTGCCGGCCATCCCGGCGCGGGTGCATCGTCATGGACACCATCCCGCACAGCACCATGGGCGACCTGGTGGTGGGCAACTACGACCTGAACCCGACGGTGCGCGGGGGTGTCCCCTCGGGCAACGCGTTCATCTACAACATGACCCGGCGCCAGTGGACCCTGCTCCGGCTGCACGGCAGCCTGTCCACGCTGAGCACGTTCTACGGCATCTGGCAGGACGGCGGCCCGGGGAGTCCGCGCTACACCCTGGTCGGCGGATCCTCGGCCCGCGGCCGCGGCCAGCGCGGGTTCATGATCAATTACAACGAGCGGACCGGCGCCTTCGGCAAGCCGGCGTTCTACAGTTATGGCAACCGCCGAGCGGCGGTCACCCACTTCGAGGGGATCACCGGTGTCCGGGGTGGGTTCAATCTCGTGGCGATGGGTTCCGGCCATTCCCCGGCGCTGGTCTTCGTCCCGGTGCGCGGCCGGTCCTTCGGCCGGGCCCGGTGGTATCCGGCCAACGTCAGCTCGAGCTCGTTGTGTCCCTGCCAGGCCGTCACCGGGAACACCGTGTGGCGCAACCACGTGATGGGGCTGTACGTCCCGAAGAGTTCCCCGGGCGCGCATACCTACCTGGCCACCATCGCGGCGCGGTAGGCAGGCCACCTGACCGGCCCCGGCCCGGGCACCCACCGGGGCCGGGGCCGGTCAGCTGACGGCCGGTGCGGCAGCGCCGGCACACGGGGCTGATCACGACGGCCTGCTCCTTTACTGTTGAGCCATGTCGAGTGAGCCCACGGCCCGCTCCGGTGACCAGTCCGGAAGCGGTGCCTCGGAAAACGGCCTGACCCGCACTTTCGGATGGTCGGACATGTTCGTCCGCCCGGAGGACGACCCCCGGACCGATGGCGGCTTTACCGACGAGCGGACGACACTGACCGGGTACCTGCGCGACTACCGGCTGACCCTCGAGCTGAAATGTGCGGGCCTGGACGCCGCCGGCCTGGCCCGCCAGTCGGTGGAGCCCTCGAACCTGTCGCTGCTGGGCCTGGTCCGCCATCTCACCGACGTGGAGCGCCGCTGGTTCCGGCAGGTGCTCGACGGCCAGGACATCCCGTTCCTGTACCGGACCCAGGATGATCGCGACGCTGCGTTCGACGGGGCCATCGCCGATCCCGCGGTCGTGGACGCCGCCTGGGCCGCCTGGCGGGCGGAAGTGTCGTTCGCCGAGCAGTTCGTCGAGCAGGCACCGGATCTCGGGGTCAGCGGAACCTACGGCGAGGGTGAGGTGATCAGCCTGCGTGAGGTGCTGGTGCACATGATCGAGGAATACGCCCGGCACGCCGGGCACGCCGACCTGCTGCGGGAGCGGATCGACGGGCGGGTCGGTCAGTAGCCGCCCGCAGGCCCGGGCGGGTCAATCGGTGCGCTGCGCGTCCGGCTGGGACGGAGCCTCACAACGGGTTCGGTTCCGCTGCGGTGCTGTCGAGTTCGGCAGCCTCGGCCTCGGCCACCCGGGTCTCAGCCGCGACGTCGAGGGACCGGGAGAAGAGGTAGTAAAGGATTCCTGCCACCGGCAGCCCGATGAAGAACGAGATATCCGCGCCCCCCAACGCCTTGGCGGCGGCGCCTTCGTAAGGGTCCCGACATCGAAGAACGGGGTCATCGCCCCGAAGCCGATGAGATAGGCGAGGATGCCCCGCCAGCCCCACCGGCCATACATCCCGTCGGGCTTGAAGATCTCCGCGATCGCGTAATGACCTCGCCGGACGATGTAGTAGTCGACCAGGTTCACGGCGGTCCAGGGGATGAACAAGTACAGGATCAGCAGCAGGAAGTTGTTGCAGTTGCCCAGGAAGTTCTGGGTCGCCGCGAGCGCGCCGACGACCGACAGCGCCGCGGTGAACCCGATAGTGAGGACCCGGCCCCGAAGCCATCGAAGACGTGGTTACCGACCTTCTCGAGTTCGGCGATGCCGGTGCCGTCGAAGCTCTTGCCCGCCCAGGCGGCCAGGACGGCGCCCACGATCATCATCCAGGCGCCGCCGAGCGCCGATCCCCAGTACGTCCAGTAGAACGTCTTGCACACGGGCACATCAGGCCGCATGTAACGCGAGTAGTCCGAGACGTAGATGGCCCAGCTGATCTGGTAGCCGGCCACCACGCCGAACTGCCCGAGAAACGGGCTGGCCTGAAAGCGGCCCACGTCGAAGGTGCCCGCGGGGTAGTGGATGAAGAACAGCGTGATCGTGAAGATCCCGAAGGTGATGATCATGAGATAGGTCAGCCACTGCTCAGCCTTGTGGATGAGGTCGTAGCCGATCAGCGCGACGACGAAGGCCGCGACCGTCACGATGACCACCCATAGCTTGGTGGCGCCGTGCGCGGTGCTGCTCATCGCCTCGCCACCCAGGATGGTGTTGAAGACGTTGAAGCCGGCGTACTGCACGTAGGCGAAGAGCCACACGAGCAAGGCCCCGACGTAGCCGAACTGCGGCCGGGACTGGATCATCTGCGGCAGGCCCAGCTGCGGGCCCTGCGCGGAGTGAAACGCCATGAACAACGTGCCGATCAGCACGCCGATCAGGATCGCGAGCACCGACCAGAACAGCGACGCTCCTTCGCTGATGCTGATCAGCCCGACGGCCAGCGTGGCAATCTGCGCGTTAGACATGAACCACAGCGGGCCAAGGTGCCAGACCTTGCCGTGCCGCTCGCTCAGCGGTACGCAGTCGATCGACCGGACCTCAAGACCGCCCAGGCGTGGCTGCGTAGTTGTCACGCGAAGACCCTGGCCCGGCGTGGCCCGGAAAGGAAGCGTTTTCAGGGGGATTATGGTGATACGTTCCGGGCTGACGAGCCCCGGCGCTACCGCAGCTGGCCGGCGGCCCTGAGGTCGTCGAAGAGCAACTGGTCGACCGGGGGCACCCGGGGCCGGTCCGCATAGGAGAACCAGGCGAACTCGTCAATCTCGCTGCTGGCGGCCAGCGTCCCGGTGTAGTCGCCGGTGTAGCAGCTCATCCGCACGACCGCCCCGTCCGGATGGCCGCCGGGCTGATCGGCCTCATAGGTGCCCACGTGCCTCACCGTCCCCGGCAGCAGCCCGACCGCCAGTTCTTCGCTGATCTCGCGCAGCAGGGTCTGCAGATCGCTCTCGCTGCCTTCACGTTTGCCGCCGGGGATGTAGAAGATGTCCTTCCCGCGGGGCCGGGCGCAGAGGATCCGGCCGTTCTCCACATGCACCCACGCCACCGTGTCGATGAGCACAGGCACGGCGGGACTTCAGGCCGCCTGCCCGGCCTGCAGCTGCCGGACGACCTCCAGCGCGTCGCTCACGTGCTGGCCGATGTTGGTCATGGAGCTGAAGACGTGCCGGACCGTGCCCTGGCGGTCGATCACGTACGTGACCCGGCCAGGCAGCAGACCGAGCACGGCCGGCACCCCGTAGCGCTTGCGGACCTGGCCGCCCCGGTCGCTGAGCAGCGTGAAGGGCAGCTCGTGCTTGCCGGCGAAGGCAGCGTGCTTGTCGACGGAGTCGGAGCTGATCCCGATCACCTCGGCGCCCGCCTCGGCGAAGACCTCGTGGCTGTCCCGGAAGGCGCACGCCTCGGCAGTACAGCCGCGGGTGTCGTCCCGGGGGTAGAAGTACAGGATGACGACCCGCTCGCCCAGCCGGTCCTTAAGCCGGACCTGGTCACCGGACTGCGCCGGGAGGGTGAAGTCAGGGGCTTTGTCGCCGGCCTGGATGCTCTGCGCCATGCCTGCAGCCTCCCTGTCGGCCCGCGCAGCGGGCTGCCGCCCGCGGATCGCGGGCTGCTCTTAGGAGGGTAGCCGCGCCCGCGCCGGCGGCCGCGGCGGGCCCGCTAGTGATCTGACGCGTGTCTCTCTTTAGCTTTCGTTCAGGGTGCGGGACAATGGCACATGCCGAATCGCGTGCGAATCCTGATGGTGCCCGATGCTGACCGGGCCGAGCTGGAACGCCGGGCCCGGGACCGCGGGGCCCAGGCGCGGGTGGCCGAGCGGGCCCGGATCGTGCTGCTGGCCGCAGACGGGCTGACCGGGCCGCAGATCGCGGAGCGGGTGGGGTGCACGGAGCCGACTGTCGTCAAGTGGCGGCGGCAGTACGCCGAGGACGGACTGGCAGGGCTGGCGGACGCGCTGCGGCCGGGGGGCCCGCGGACGGTGCTGACGGACCAGGCGATCAGCGAGATCCTGTCGGCGACCGTGACCCCGCCGCCGGATGCCCTGGCCGCGGCCGGGGTGACGCACTGGTCGAGCCGCCGGCTGGCCGGGTGGCTGCGCCGGGTGAAGGGCATCGAGGTCAGCCACGACTCCATCACCCGGCTCTGGCGGAAGTTCTGCCTGCAGCCGCACCGCAGCGAGGGATTCAAGTTCTCCACCGACCCGCAACTGGACGCGAAGGTCCGCGACGTCGTTGGTCTTTACCTGAACCCGCCGGACAACGCGGTCGTGCTGTGCATCGACGAGAAATCGCAGTGCCAGGCCCTCGAGCGGACCCAGCCGATCCTGCCCATGCGCAGCGGGATTCCCGAGCGGCAGACCCACGATTACGCCCGCCATGGTGTGACCTGCCTGTTCGCCGCCCTCGATGCCGCCACCGGGAAAGTCACCGACGCTTGCTATCCCCGGCACCGCCACCAGGAGTTCCTGCGGTTCCTGAAGAAGACCGCCGCCGCCTACCCGGGCCAGGAGCTGCACGTCGTGCTGGACAACTACGCCACCTGCAAGCACGCCGACGTCCGCAAGTGGCTGGCGCGGCCGGAGAACCAGCGGATCACCCTGCACTTCGTCCCCACCAGCTGCTCGTGGCTGAACCTCGTGGAGTGCTTCTTCTCGATCATCACCCGCCAGGCCATCCGCCGAGGCTCCTACACCTCAGTCCGCCAGCTCACCCAGACCATCGGCTCGTTCATCGACGGCTGGAACGACCACCCTCGCCCGTTCGCCTGGACCAAGGACGCCGACGAGATCCTGAGCAAGATCCAGCGTGCGAAGACTAAAACAAGCGCCCTTACACACCACTAGTTCCCGTGCGGGTCGGATGCGTTCAGGGTGGCCACGACCTGGTCGTAGTCTCCGCGGACTTCGCCGTAGCGCAGGAACTTCACGCGTTCGACGTGGATCTCCCTCGCGTCGGGCTGCGCCTGCAGCAGCCCGGCGGCCTCGGCCACGAACTCGTCGAGCGACATGGCGAACTCGCTGTCCTCCTGGCCGGGCAGCAGCCCGGTGCGGACGGCCGGCGGCACGAGCTCCACGATCTTCACAGTGGTGCCGGCCAGCTGCAGCCGGATCGACTCGCTGAGCATGTGGATCGCGGCCTTCGAAGCGTTGTAACTGGGCGTCACCTTCAGGGGCGCGAACGCGAGACCCGAGGAGACGGTGACGATCGTGGCGTCCGGCTGCGCCCGCAGGTGCTGGATGAACGCGGCCATGAGACGGATCGGGCCCAGCACGTTGGTCGTCACGACCGACTCCGCCGAGGCCAGGAAGGACCCAGGGTCGAGCCAGTCCTCAATCCGCATGATGCCGGCCATCGTGATCAGGACGTTGAGGTCCGGGTGCCTGGCCAGCACCTCCTTCGCGGCGGAGTAGATGCTCGCGGCGTCTGTCGTGTCGATCTGCACCGTATCGAGCCCGGGATGCTCAGCGGCGATCTCCTTGAGCGATTCGCCGCGCCGGCCGCCGACGATAACGGTGTTCCCCCCGGCCTGCAGCTCGAGCGCGAGGGCAAGGCCGAGCGGTTATCGGGGGATCCGCGGTCCCTGGTTCACCCAGGCCACCGGCCGAGGATGGGCCTATGGACCGTGCAGCACTGGCCGACTTCCTGCGCCACCGCCGTGAGGCGCTGCAGCCCGGGGACGTCGGGCTCCCCGCGGGCCCGCGCCGCCGGACCCCGGGCCTGCGGCGGGAGGACGTCGCCGCCCTCGCCGCGATGTCGACCGACTACTACACGCGGCTCGAGCAGCAGCGCGGCCCGTAGCCGAGCGAGCAGATGCCAGCGTCGCTGGCCCGGGCCCTGCGGCTGACCAGCGACGAGCGCGACTACCTGTTCCAGACGGCCGGGCACAATGCGCCGGCCTCCGTGTCCGCTGCGACCCGCGTCGCCCCGGCGCGCTTGCGGGTGCTGGACCGCCTGGCGGACACCCCGGCGCTCATCCTGTCCAGCCTGGGCGAGACGCTCGCCGCGAACCGGATGGCCAGTGCGCTGTTCGGCGACGACTCGGGATACACGGGCCTTGCCCGCAGCGGGATCTACCGCTGGTTCACGGACCCCTCGGAGCGGCTGCGCTACCCCGAGCAGGACTGCGGGCGGCAGAGCCGCGCTCAGGTCGCGAACCTGCGCGCCGCCTACGGGTCAATGGGCCCGCAGTCGCGGGCCGGCGAGCTGGCCCGGGCGCTGCAGAAGGTGAGCGCGGAATTCGCCACCCTGTGGGACCAGCACGAGGTCGCGAAGCGCTTCGAGGACCACAAGACGCTCATCCATCCCGAGCTTGGCCCCATCGAACTGGATTGCCAGGTGCTGTTCACCGAGGATCAGTCGCAGGCGCTGCTCGTGCTCACGGCGCCACCCCGCACCGAAGGCGACGAGAAGCTGCAACTGCTCGCCGTCCTGGGCCAGGAGCACTTCGCCGGGGCGGGACGCCGCTAGCCCGCCAGACCTTGCCCTGTGATTACTATGAGTTGTGAAACGCAGACTTTCTGTGACGGGACTGGCGGCCGCCGTGGCGGTGAGCGGCGTCCTGGCCGTCACGATGGCCGCCGGGCCTAGCAGCACGGCCGCCGCCGCAGGCTGGGCGGGAGGCTCAGCCCGATCCGGAGCACCTCTCCAGCGGGCCCTGAACCAGCTGGTGGCTATGCCTTCCGGCCCGCCCGGCGTCATCGTCATCGTCCAGCATGGCCACCGCCGCGCCGTCTACCAGGCAGGCACCGCCAGCCTGGCCCATCCCCGGCCCCTGTCGATCAGTGATCACGAGCGGCTGGCCAGCTTCTCCAAGGCCTTCAATGGGGCCGTCGCACTCAGTCTGGTCAGCCAGGGAAGACTGCGGCTCACGGACACCATCGGGCGGTGGCTGCCTGGGCTGCCCCGGGCCTGGCATCGCGTGACGCTGCGCGACATGCTGCAGCATCGCAGCGGCCTGCCCGACTACACCTCGAGCAAGGCACTGGCCCGGCGGCTCCAGCGCACGCCGCACCGGCCCATCCCGCCCCGCCGGCTGATGCGGTACGTCTGGCGCGAGCCGCTGCAGTTCCGTCCCGGCAGCCGCTATGAATACGACAACTCCGACAACACGGTCGTCGCGCTGATGGCTCGCGTCGCGGCCGGCCGCAGTTACCAGGCACTGCTCCGCGTCCTCGCCTACCGGCCTGCGGGCCTGCGCCAGACCAGTCTCCCGGTCGGCTCCCGGCTGCCGCGCCCCTACTTGCACGGGTACGCGCTGCAGGCTGGACACCCGGCCGAGGATGTCAGCGAGGCGCTCACCGCCTCCGCCGCCTGGGCCGCCGGCGGCATAGTCTCCACCCCGGCCGACACCAACCGGTTCATCCGGGCCTACCTTGCGGCCCGGTTCTTCTCCCGCTCCACGCAGGCGGCCCAGCTCAGGTTCGTGGCGGGCACCTCGTCGCCGCCCGGACCCGGGACCAACGCGGCCGGCCTGGCCATCTTCCGCTACCGCACCCGGTGCGGAACCATGTACGGCCATACCGGCAACACTCTCGGGTACACCCAGCTCGCGGCGGCCAGCCGCACGGGGGCCAACTCCGTCAGCGTCACCGCGACCGAGCAGCTCAGCCTGACCGTGCACCCCGGGGTGCTGGCCGTGCTCCGGCACGCGGAATTGCTCGCGGTCTGCGCCGCCATGGGCCGCTAACCCGGCTTGACCTGGACGGCAAGCGAACCATCAAGCCGGGTGCAAGAGGGCCGTCCGGCCGCCTCCCGCAGGCTGGTCATGCAGTCCGGGCCGCGGGACCGCTGGCGGCCAGCTAGCGAAGGGCGCCCTGGTGCGGCTTATGGACAGTTCAGGTCCGGCATGGCGTAAGTCCAGCCACAGCATCCACGGCAACTGCGTGGAGATCGCCTGGCGCCGGGGCGCGGAAGGCATCAACATCATGGTGCGTGACTCCAAGTTCCCCGGCCGGGAGCCGTTGGTGTTCACCCCGGGGGAGTGGGCCGAGTTTCTCGGGCGGGCGAAGACCGGGGACTTTGATGTGCTGGCCGGTGCCACGACCGCCCGGGAAACGCAGGACCGCAGGGAGTTAGCGAGCGCCCCGGCGGCTGCCCCAGCCCCGGCACGGCGCTGACCCGTCCTGTATCGCAGCTAGAGGCGAGTCCCTGACGTGCGTGAATGGCTGAACCGTGTATCCTCACGCTCAGCGATAACGACGCACCAGGGGTGGGGAAATGGCGACTCAGACTACTGTCACGATGACTTGTGACCTTTGCGGTGGCACGAAGGACACGCAGACCCGGTCGATCAGCCTCGACGGGCAGACCCTCGAGATCGACCTGTGCGCGAAGGATGGCCGGGGGCTGGACAAGGTGGCCCAGCAGTTCATCCCGCACGCCAGGAAGGTCAGGCGGGTCGCTTCCTCCGGAGGCCGCAGGACGGCCAGCACCCGCCAGCACAGCGCCAGCGTCCGGGACTGGGCCAAGGCGCAGGGCCTCGTGGTCAGCGACCGTGGGCGGATCCCGGCGGATGTGGAACGCAGGTACGCCGCTGCCCATTGACCGGCGCCGCACCGCGGGAGGCGCGCGGTCACCACGGTGAGGAACCCGCGATGAGCGGCCCGGCCGGGTCACCCCGCCTCGCGTCGATCCATATCTATCCGCTCAAAGCCGGGCGGGCCGTCGATCTCGCCGAGTCCGTGGTCGAGCCGTGGGGCCTGGCCGGCGACCGCCGGTGGCTGGTCGTCGATAGTGACGGCCGGTTCGTCAGCCAGCGCGAGGAACCGGCCCTGGCCCGGGTCATCGCCGCGTACCCCGCCGCCGGGACGGATCGCGCCCGGGACCCGGGGCCGGCCAGCACGCTCACCCTTTCGGCGGACGGAAACCCGCCGCTGGCGGTTCGCGTGCCGTCCGCGGGCGACCCGGCCGAGATGGTTCCCGTTGCGGTCTGGAGGTCGGAAATCTGCGCGGCCGCAGCGGGAAAAGAAGCCGACGAATGGCTGTCCGATTTCCTGGGCCGCACCGTTCGCCTCGTCTACCTGGACGATCCGACCCGCCGGAAGGTGGACCAGGATTACGGCGCTCCTGATGACCCGGTGAGCTTCGCCGATGGCTACCCGGTGCTCCTCACCAGTACCGGCTCCCTCGAGGAACTCGGCCGCTGGCTCACCGACGATGGCCACCCGCCCGTGCCGATGAACAGGTTCCGGCCAAACGTGGTGGTCGCCGGCGCGCCCCCGTGGTCCGAGGACGGCTGGCGCCGCATCAGGATTGGCAGCATCACCTTCCGCGTGGTCAAGCCCTGCGGGCGGTGCCAGGTCACCACCATCGACCAGGCCACCGCGCAGCGCGGCCGCCAGCCCCTCACCATGCTCGGCCGCCGCCGCCGGTTCGGCCAGCAACTCGTTTTCGGGCAGAACATGATCCCGCACGCCAGGGGCTCGATCCGGGTCGGCGATGCGGTCCAGGTCCTGGAACGCTCCGGGCCATGATCGTAGAGACCCCAGTAGCGGCGCCGCCGAAGCAGGACGTCCCGTCAGCGGCCGCGTGGCACGTCGACGAGTTCCCTGATCAGGTCGGCGTGCCCAATGTGGCGGGCGTACTCCTCGATCATGTGGTTGTAGATCCAGCGTAATGAGCACGTCACGAGCACCTCGCCGCGCACGCCGGCGCCAGTGTCGTCCAGGCCGCGGGCGGCCGCCGCCAATCTGCTCTGGGCACACTCCGCCTGCCAGGTGGCCATGTCGGCCGCCCAGTCGGCGTCATCGAGCGGTTGCGCTCCACGTCGGCCAGGTGACGCACCAGGCCGTGCAGGGACATCAGCGATGTGCCCACCGGACGCCGCTTGCGCTGCGCGTCATCCAGACCATCGCACTTGATCAGCAAGGTGGCGCGGTGATACTCCAGCCAGCCCTCCAGCATCGCCCGTTCGGCCCCTGTAGGCGGCGGGTCGACGGGTCCCGAACGGATCAGATCTCCGGCCACGAGGCCGCACGTTACCAGCCCGCCAGCGACCAGGCACGTCCCCATCGCTGTGCCCGAAGCCGCCGATATCACCATAAGCTGCCTGGGACGTACCTTTTCAGGGTTAAACGCCTTTAGGGCGGCGGCAGTTGCCTCGACTCCCATCCGCCACCTGATCAGGCCCCCGGGGTACCTTTACCATTTTGCAACGTATGGTCGTGTGCTCCCGTAGCATGCGTGGAGCGTCCTTGTAGCAGCGCCTGGACACTACGTTCACGCCGATGACCCGATCCAAGGACGGCAGAGCATGAAAAAGGATGCAGAGCGTCCGCATAAAACTCGGGGAGCCTGGATTACCCCTGTCTTTGTGGCCATTATCGGCGGTGCTGCGACGGTGACGGCAGCTTACATCGGAAACCGCGGGGGTTTTACCGAGATCCTTCCAGGAAGCCCAGTCAAGACCGTGACTCTCGCGCCGAGCACTGTGGCGCAGTCCGAGCAGTCCACCAGCAGCAATACCGGCAGCAGCACCAGTGGCGGCAAGTACCTTTACACGTTAACGCCTGTTGAGAATACGACTAATGCAAACATCATCACCGGGCCGGTGCAGATGGGAAATAGCTCCTACCCGAACAGTGTCAGCACTCTCTGTTACTCCGAGCCGGAGGGCTCAACTGCCGAACTAGCATACGACGTGAATGGCGCCAAGTTCCTCGATACCACGGTCGGCGTGCCGAACGATGCCGCCGACGCCGCCGGGAATTCGATTACTATCACGTTCTTCAAAAATGGTCCCAGCGATCAGATCGGAGCGCCGGTCAACGTCTCGGTCGGCCAGTCGGTGCCCATCCACCTGAACCTTCAGGGTGCCTCGCAGCTGGATATCTCCTGTGCTGCCATCAATAATGCCACGCATCAAGGAGTGGATCTGAACTTCGCCCTCGGCAGCGCGCAACTCACCTCCTAATCCCGCCTAGCAGAACATTCCGGCGACACCGACATCCGCATCGAGTCCCCCCAGGAGAAGATCAATGGTGAACCAACCTCCCGATCCCGCTGCCCAGCCATTCGGTGAAGCCGGCATCCCGCAGTCAGCGGGTTACCCCGCCCAGGGAGCAGCGCCTGCTGCCCAGGCCGTCTACGGATCTCCGGGAACAGGAACAGCTGTGCCCCCGGGCCTGTACCTTGACCAGGCCAGCGGCCTTGTCTTGCCGCAGGGCGTGATCCTGGCCAGCCCCGGGCGGCGTATCGGTGCCTACTTCCTGTCCATTCCGCTAGCGATCATTACCCTCGGCATCGGCTACGCCATCTGGGGATTGATCGTCTGGGGCAGTGGCACCACCCCCGCCCTCCAGGTCCTGGGCATGCGGTGCTGGAAACCAGACACGGGCCAGGTGCCCGGCTGGGGCACCATGCTCCTGCGCGAGACCATCGGCCGGATCGTCGATGGCATCCTCGTGATCACCGCGCTGGTGTCGTTCATCTTCATGCTTTCCCGGCCCGACCGCAGGTGCCTGCATGACCTCGTGGCTGGCACGGTCGTCGTCGAGGACCCGGACAAGGTCCTCGCCAGCACCGCTCCATAACCGGCGTCACGCAGCCGGTAGGCGTGAAATGGCAGTGCCCCGGCCGCGGGGGCTTGGCCGGGGCACTGCCGGGGGAAGAGGCCGTTCATCTAGGTAAGCGACCGCGATTCCCGATCTGTTACACCGGCATGGGCGGCCGCCTCCGCCGCGCTGATCAGGGCCGCACCGACGGCCGGTGTTACCGGGTCTCGCCAACGGCCGGTGTTACCGGTGCCCTGCGGTGGAGACTTCGCGGGCCTGCGCTTCGGTGAGGATCCGGGCGATCCCGACGGACGTCCAGTTCGAGCTGTCCTCGATTTCGTCGCGGAGCACCGCAGCCTGGTACTCGAGGGCCACCGGGCCGATGGCCACCAGCCCGGATTGGTCATTCTTCATGATCAGCATGAAGTTCATGGGTCAGGTCCCTTCCGAGTGATCCGGCACTGGGGCGGCCGGATGCCGTAGCCCCGGGTCGATGATCACGGCTCATGCTAGGGCGTAGGAGCCTCATTCTTGACGGCCACGAACAGGTAGCGGTTGAGGCTGAAGAAGTACTCGGGGCCGAGGCCAGCGAGGTCGTCTGCCCAGGACGCGACGTCGTCGGCGGTGATACCGCTGCGCCCGGGCACGAACGCGGAGACGAACCCGATAAGCCCGGCACTGTAGGTGTCCGGGTCGTAGCCGATGTTCAGCAGCGGGATGGCCGTCCGGTGCGTTACCGAGAAGCCAGCGTCCTCGAGCAGCCCGGTCAGCCGCCTGGGCAGGTGCGGGTCAGCCAGGTGGCTGTCCCAGGCGCTGAGCACCCGGCGCATCTGGTCCTGGTCGCCGGACCGCCAGACGATGGAGCCCCAGTCAGTGTCGAGCACGAGCAGCCTGCCACCCGGCCGCAGGACCCGCCAGGCTTCGGCCAGTGCGGCGGGCACGTCATCCACGTACTCATACACCTGAGTTGACGTGACCACGTCGAAGGAGCCATCGCCGCAGGGCAAGGCGATGGCCTCACCCGGCCAGAATTCCACCGGAGCCGAGTCAGCCGGACCTGGCCGGGCGCGGGCGATGGAGAGCATGTGCAGGCTCGGGTCGATGCCGGTGACCGAGCCATCCGGGCCCACTTCACCGCTCATCTCGCGAGCCAGGAAGCCCGGTCCCGACCCGATATCGAGCACATCCTCGCCCAGCTTCAGATCCAGGGAGCCGAGGACGATCCGGCGCTGCCCGACCACGTCGGGCGTGCTGTACGTCGCCTCGACCCGGCGTGAGGTGGCCTCATCGAAGGGCATAGCCGGGCTCATCAGGACTCCCTCTGGTGCGCCTCTGCCTGGGCACCAGGATGTCACGTGCACGACACTTCGGGCCGGTCCGGGAGGTTCGGCGCGGCCGCCAGGGCGGGCCAGGTCCGGGGCCGCCCGCCGCACCGTCTAATAGCGTTCCGTATAGTACTGACTACGCAAAGTGCCTAAATGGACGGGACAAAGGCTCGGCGTAGGGGGGCGCGTCGGCGGTGCTGACTCATGGGGTTCTGCCGGAGGCACGGCCGCTCTCGCGTGAG
Source organism: Streptosporangiaceae bacterium (assembly GCA_036509255.1). Taxonomy (GTDB): domain Bacteria; phylum Actinomycetota; class Actinomycetes; order Streptosporangiales; family Streptosporangiaceae; genus RYN-230. The sequence goes on along the minus strand of DATCFY010000172.1, from coordinate 21,723 downwards.
GACCTGAGCATCCTCGCGCTGGAAAGCGAGACCGTGGCCGGGCATACCTGCAAGGTGATCGTGCTGGACGGCCCGCTTGACACCGGCGCGTTGCGGGCGTCGATCGCCCGGCGCCTGGATCGCGCGCCTCAGCTATCCATGCGGCTCGGTGAGATTGATGGCGCGCCGTGGTGGGTGCCGGACCCCCAGGTGGATGTGACCGCCCACGTGGTGGAGGCGCCGACAGCCGGGGCCGTGGACGAGGCCGGGTTCCGGGCCACGGTAGCGGGCATCTTCGCCCAGCATCTGGACCGCTCGCGGCCGCTGTGGCGGATCGACGTGATCCCGCGGCTGGCTGACGGCGGTAGCGCGCTGATCTGGCGCATCCACCATGCCCTCGCGGACGGCATGACGGCCATGCGGATGGCCGGCGCGGTGGTGTGGGATGAGGAACCAGCCGTCCGGCCGCGCACCGCTGGCTCCCGCACGCGGACCCGGGCGCCGAGAGCAGCGCAGGCAGCCGGGCATCACCGGCTGGCCACGGTACTGGCCGCCGCGCGGGAAGCGCCGCAGCCGTGGCTGCGGTCGCCGTTCGACGGGCACATCGACGGGCGGCGGACCGTGGCCTTCACCGCCGCGCGGCTAGACGAGCTGCACCGCGTGGCGGCGGCCTCCGGCGGGGCCACGGTCAACGACGCCGTGCTGACCGTGGTGGCAGGTGGGTTGCGGCGCTGGATCGAGGCTCATCACGGCCACCTGGGCGCCATCCGGGTGAAAGTGCCGGTGAGCCTGCACAGCCTGCCGCCGCCCGGCCCGCCAGCCGGCGCCGCGCCGGCGTCCGGGTCACCAGCGCCCGGGGAGGCCGGCGCCCAGCCCGGCAACCGCGATTCGTTCTTCTGCCTCGATCTGCCGCTCGGATCCGCCGACCCGCTCGAGCGCCTGGCCACCATCCGGCGCGCCACCCTGATCCGCAAGCAGGAGCACGACGCCCAGCACCTCGACGCGATCATGAAGGGACTCGCGCGCACCCCGCGGCTCAGCCGCTTCGCCGAGCACGTCCTGGCCCATCCCCGCTCGTTCGCGCTGAACGTCTCCAACGTCCCCGGACCACGCCGGGCGGTGCAGGTGCTCGGGATCCCCGTCCGGGCGCTGTATTCACTGGCCGAGATCGGCGAGCACCACGCCCTGCGGGTTGCGGTGGTGTCCCTGGCCGGCACGCTGAACGTCGGGCTGGTCGCGGACCCGACCCTGCTCGCCGACGTGGACCTTCTGGCCGCCGACATACAGGCCGAAGCCGCCGCCCTGATCGACTGCCTGCCGCACTCCTGAGCGGCCTCACCAGCATTAACGAGGAATGGAGCGGCACCCCGGCCGACTAAAGTGTTCTAGTGAAGCCGTTCCTGTTGCTGGCTACCCGGCCCGAGGATGCCGCCGCGGATAACGAGTATGAGCTGTTCCTCCGGTTCGCTGGGCTCGAGGAGCGCGACCTGAGCCGGGTGCGTCTGGAGCAGCGGAAGCTGGGCCGCGTCGACCTCCGGGACTGGTCGGGGATCCTGCTCGGCGGGGGTCCGTTCAACTCCAGCGACCCGGAGAACTCGAAATCAGCGGTCCAGCGGCGGGCCGAGGCAGACCTGCGCAGGGTGCTCGACCAGGTGATCAGCGAGGACTTCCCGTTCCTGGGCGCGTGCTACGGCATCGGGTCTCTCGGCAGCCACCAGGGAGCCGTGGTGGACCGCCGGTACGCCGAACCAGTCGGGGCCGTCACGGTCATGCTCACCTCTGACGGCCAGCAGGACACGCTCCTGGGCGGGCTGCCCCCCACATTCGACGCGTTCACCGGGCATAAGGAGGCGATCAGCCGCCTGCCGCGGCACGCCGTCCTGCTCGCCACGTCTCCCGGCTGCCCAGTCCAGGCGTTCCGGATCGGCTCCGCCGTCTACGCCACCCAGTTCCATCCCGAACTGGACGCGGCAGGACTGGCTACCCGGATCGACGTCTACCGGCACGCCGGGTACTTCCCGCCCGCGCAGGCGGACGAACTCAAGGCCCAGGCCTGCGCCAGCGACGTCGTCCACCCGCACGCGATCCTGCGCCGGTTCGCCAGCCGCTTCGCCCGCGGCGGCGCGGCTGCCCCGGAGCCCGCCGCTGCTCAGGGTGCGGCTCCGCAGGCCGGGGCGCCCTCCGAGCCGTAGCCGGCGCGCACACATTGACATGGTCCCGGCGCACCGGCCCCGGCCGGATCCCGCCCGGCCCCGATCCCGGCCAGACCCCTGAACCGTAGCCCGGTCGCACCGGCCGCGCCGCTACGCTTACCCGCAGCCTGCCCGGCGGTCCGGGCAGCCCTGGATCAGTGGGGCGGAGGAGCGATGCGGGGCTTGGACACGCGCGTGCCGCGTACCGCGCGCAGCGACGATTGCTGGCCCGGCGGCCGGGGCGTCGCGCCCATGCGGCCCCGCACCCCGCAGGGCCCATGACGACCGGCGCGCCCCGGCTGTCCCGGCGCGCCGTCCTGGCCGGCGGCGCCGCGCTGGCCGCCGCGGCCTGCGTAGCGGGCGGTTACGAGCTTGTGCAGGAAGGGACGCTGCCCGGCCGGTACACGCTGGCCCGGATGACCGGCGCCTGCGGAACAGTCCTGCCCCGGCCGGCCGGGCCGCCTCCCTCCCGGCATGAGGTCTCGTTCTACTCCGCCTACCGGCGCCGCCACGTGCAGATGGTGACGCTGATCCCGGCCGGCGTGGCGACGCCACACGGGCTCGGCGTGATGATCGGGCTGCACGGGGCGGGCGGCAGCGCGGCCAGCATGGCCACCACCATGGCGCCGTCCCTGACCCGGGCGCGGGTGACGGCGTTCGCGGTCGTCTGCGTGGACGGCGGGGAGACCTACTGGCACGAGCACGCGGACGGGGACGACCCGCTCGGCATGATCGTCCATGAGGTGCTGCCCCGGGCTGCCGCGGCCGGGATGCGGACCGCGCGGATCGGCGTCGGCGGCGAATCGATGGGCGGCTTCGGCGCCCTGCTGGTCGCCGAGCGCCTGGCCAGCCCCCGCGCCCCCGCCCCCGCCACCGCCGCCACCGCCGGGCGTCCAACCCCGGCCCCGGTCATGGTCGCGGCGCTGTCACCCGCCGTGTTTGCCACGTACCAGGACGCCCGCGCGGCCAACCCCGCCGCCTTCGACAGCCCCGCGAACTTCGCCCGCAACAACGTGCTCTCCGGCCTGGACGCGCTGCGGCACGTCCCCGCCTACGTGGCCTGCGGGACAGATGACCCCTTCGCACCGGAAACGACACTGGTGCGGGCCCGGCTCGCGGCCCTCACCCGGCGCCAGGTGCCCGGCGGGATCATGGCCGGGTGCCACGACTCCGCGTTCTGGGGACGGCACTGGCCCACCGCCCTGGAACTCATGGGCGCACGCCTCGGCGATCCCCGCTCAGGCCGCTCGCCCGCCGCCTGAGCCGGCCCTCGCCCGCCGGGGTTCAGGTTTCCAGGGCCTGGGCGGGCGGCTCCCCGCCGTCCGGCGGGTCGATGACGGGCACCGGGCTCAGGCCGATTCTCTCCGCGATCCGGGTGAGCAGCTCATCCTGGGCGGCGAGATGGCCTTGTACGTGCGCGACCTCGTGCAGGGTCGCGCTCGCGTCGTGAAACGTCGCCTCGGCGCGCTTGTCCGCCGCGGCCGCCTGGACGTTCTGGCCCACCATGATGACCGACAGCAGCACCAGCTGCAGGAAGGTCTGCGCCACCCACTGGACGATCGTTGAGGGACCGCCACTGATCGCATCCGGCAGGCTGATCAGGTCGAACAATGCGAAGGCATAAGCGCACCACATGCTGCCGACGATGGTGGTCACCAGCAGTGCGACCTTCGTGTTGAACCGGTTAACCGCGGAGCCCCGGGGCAGCAGATCGGCCACTTTCACCGGGCTCTCCGCGAGCCGTGAGGCAATCCGTGGATGCCGGATGTGCTGATATATCGCCATGACAAGACCTTCCGTCGAGTGGCGGGACGTTTCCCGGGCGGGGCGGAAACTCCGTCAGGGTAATCTCCTGGCCCGGGCGAATCGCCCGGGCCGAAGCGAAATGCCGGCCAACCGCCGGTCAACCACCAGTCAAAATGGGATAAGTGCCGCCCACCGCAACCAGGGGAGCAGCCTGTGACGGACTTGTGCGCGACCGACGCGGTCACGCTGGCAGGGATGTTGCGCCGCCGGGAGGTGTCGGCCCGCGAGGTCATCGCCGCGCATGTGCAGCGGATCGAGGCGGTGGATGGCGCCGTCAACGCGGTGGTGACCCGGACCTTCGACGCGGCGCTGGACCGGGCCGCCCGTGCGGACGACGCGCTGGCCCACGGGGCTGAGCCGGGCCCCCTGCACGGCCTGCCGGTCGCCCACAAGGATCTGCACGACACGGCGGGCGTGCGCACCACCTACGGGTCGGTCCTGTTCGCCGAGCACGTGCCGGATCACGACACTCTGGTGGTGCACCGGATGGCGCAGGCCGGGGCGATCAGCCTGGGCAAGACCAACACGCCGGAGTTCGGGGCGGGCTCGCACACGGTCAACCCGGTGTTCGGCGCCACCCGCAACCCATATGACCTGAGCCGGAGCGCAGGCGGCAGCAGCGGCGGCGCGGCGGCGGCCCTGGCCGCGCGGATGATCAGCCTCGCCGACGGCAGCGACCTGGGCGGGTCGTTGCGGAATCCGGCGGCTTTCTGCAACGTGGTCGGGCTGCGGCCCTCGCCTGGCCGGGTGCCGGCCTGGCCGGTCACTGACGTCGCGGACGTCCTCGGTGTGGAAGGGCCGATGGGGCGCACGGTTGCGGACGTCGCGCTGCTGCTGTCCGTGCTGGCGGGCGCCGACCCACGGGTGCCGCTGGCCCTGGATGCCCCCGCCCCGCGCGTCCAGCCCGATCAGGTCGCCAGCCTGCTGGCCCGGGACCTGCGGGGCGTCCGGGTCGCGTGGAGCCCTGACCTCGGCCTGCCGGTGCAGCGGGCGGTTCGGGATGTCCTGGCCCCGGCCCGGCAGGTGCTCGCGGACCTGGGCTGTGAGGTGATCGACGCGGCTCCGGACCTCTCTGGTGCCGACGAGGTGTTCCGGACCCGCCGGGCGTTCCGGTTCGCGACCTCCTTCGGGCCGCTGCTGCGCAAGCACCGTGACCGGCTGGGCCCCAACGTCACCTGGAACACCGAGCGGGGCCTCGAGCTGAGTGTGGCCGACCTGAGCCGCGCCACCGTGCGGCACGCCCAGGTGGCTGCCCGGGTCAGCGCGTTCTTCGAGTCCGTGGAGGTGCTCGCCTGCCCGGTCACCCAGGTCGTCCCCTTCGACGTCACCCTGGACTGGGTACACGACATCGACGGCCAGCCACAGCAGACGTACCTGGACTGGATGGCGTCGGCCTACCTGATCTCGATCACCGGGCTCCCGGCGATCTCGGTGCCCGCCGGCTTCACCCCGGACGGCCTGCCGGTGGGCCTCCAGCTGGTCGGCCGCCGCCGCGCGGACTGGCCGCTGCTCCAGGTCGCGCACGCCTTCGAGGCCGCCACCGGCCACGGCCGGGTCATCCCGCCGGCCTAAGGAAAGGGGCCGGCATCGGGTGAGGAACGGGCCGGCGGCGCGTGCGGACGGACCTCGGCGGCGCCCCTGGACCACCAGGCCCCTGGACCACCAGGCCCCTCATCACAGCCCCCGTTCGTGATCATGACTTGAGTGTCGTCCCAACGACACTCAAGTCATGATCACGTCCGAGGGATGACCGACTCAGGGTCACTTCAGTAACACCAGGAACGCAGGCCACTGAGGTGCAGGCCCGACCCGGCGTTGGGTTCGTGATCTAACGATTGGTGTCGTTGAAGCAACACCAATCGTTAGATCACGTCAGAAGGATGAGCGGCTCAAGGCCACGTCTGTAACACCAGCCACGCAGGCCACGAGAGGGTGCTCAGCCCGGCTATTCCCAGTCCGGGCGCTGGGGCCAGTGCCCCAGATGATCGCGCCCGGGGTGGCCGTGCTCTGCATGGCCGCGCCCGGCATGGCCGTGCTCGGCATGGCCGTGCTCGAGATGACCGTGCCGCTGATAGCCGCCCGGCCCGCCGCGGGATATCCGCTGCCGGAACCGCCGGGCGAACACGAACGTCACCAGGCCAGCCACCAGCCAGAACACCAGGAACAGCTTGAAGAACGCGAACAGCATCCAGCCGCCAGGCCCCGGGGCCAGCAGAGCGAACAGCAGCACGAGGAAGAGCACCGGCAGGAGCCGCGGCCCTCGGCGGTGCGCGAGCCATCGCCCCCCAGCTGGCTGCAGGCCGGGTGCGCCCTGCGGCATCAGGACCGGGTCCGGCAGGTCCACCATGACGCGGCGAAGGTCCCCGAACGTTTTCGCCTGCAGCGCGGCCGAGGTCCGCTCGTCCAGCTCCTCGGATGTGAGCCGGCCCTCGGCGTAATGGTCGCGCAGCCGGGAGGTCACCCGTTCCCGGTCGGCGTCGGAAGCACGGATGCGGTCATCCATGGCTGGTCCCCTTGCCTTTTCTTCTCGTTGGCTGTGTCACTGTCGTCTCGCCTCGTCGCGGCCTACGCCTCGTCGCCCTCGTCGTCCGGCTCGTCGCTGGCCAGGATCTGGTACATCTGACGCCGGGTCCGTTCCAGCAGCTGCTCGGCGGCGCGGATCTGTTCCGGCGTGCCGGCGTGGGCCAGCTGCACGATGCTGCCGCCGAGCCTGGCCGCCTGCGCGAACAGGCCGGGCATCTCACCCGGGCCATCCTGCGCCATCGCCTCCCACGCCGGGCGGGCCGCCTCCGGGTCCTCCTCGATATGCCGACGCCCGGCCTCGGTCAGGCTGAACGTGCGCCGTCCGCCGGACTCCTCCGCCTCGATCAGCCCCTCGTCGGCCAGCAGCTGCAGGGCCGGGTAGACCGCGCCGGGGCTGGGCCGCCAGGCACCGCCGCTGCGCTCCTCGACCTCGGACATGATCTGGTAGCCGTTGCGGGGGCCCTCCCGCAGCAGGGCCAGAATCGCGGCCCGCACGTCGCCGCGGCCGGCTTTCGGCCCGCGCGGTGCCTCGGGCGGGCCGGGCCACCAGCCCCGCGGCCCCCCGGGGCCGCCCGGGCCACCCGGACCCGGCCACCCGAAACCGCGCTCCCAGGGGCCGCTGCGCCGCGCCCACGGGCCGCCCCGCCGGCCCTCACTATCCCGGCCTGGGCCGGACATCCCGTGCAACGCGTCCCGGGCCTGGCCGAGCAGAGCCTCCGCGGCCCGGACGAACACGCGAAGGTCCGGAGAGAAGTCTCCGCTCGCACACGCTGCCGCACTCATCAGGGCCTCCAGGTGATCCACTCGCGATACGATCCCGATATATCGCTACTGTAGGTCGCACTCGGGCCGATGGCAAACGCGTATGACGCCCCCGGGCGGGCGGCCGTGTAGAGCTCGCGTTCACGGGCAGGGACGCGAGGAGGGGACACGGCCCGGCGCCGCGGCCCGGCGCCACCGCCCGGCGCCACGGCTCGGCACCACGGCCCGGCGCCACGGGCAGGGGCGATGGAGGGGAGACAGCCCGGCCTAAGGCGATTAGCTCAGAAAATTGACTCATTCCAGATAGTGTGGCATGGTGGAGACCAATGGTTCTGGCAGCGATCGACCCGGACGGCGAGATGTCCCGGGCCCTGCGCTCGGCCGGGCTGCGGGTCACGATGCCGCGGCTGGCCATGCTGACCTGGCTGGCCGGGCACCCGCACTCCACCGTCGACGCGATCGCGGCAGGCGTGCGGGAAAGGTTCGGCACAGTGTCGACCCAGGCTGTCTACGACATGCTGGCCGCGTGCGCCACCGCGGGACTGCTGCGGCGGATCGAGCCCGCGGGCCATCCGGCCCGGTTCGAGCGCCGGGTCGGCGACAACCATCACCACCTCGTGTGCCGTCGCTGCGGCCGCACCGAGGATGTCGATTGCGTGAGCGGGGCCCAGCCGTGCCTGACTCTGGCCGGGGACCTGGGCTTCGCGGTGGACGAGGCAGAAGTGGTGTTCTGGGGCGTGTGCCCCGCCTGCAAGGCAGCTGAAAGCTCCGCTGACGGAGTCCAGCTTGACGAGGAGGTATGGCAGTGACCGACAACCATCCGACACCCACGACGAACGACGCCGGTATCCCGGTTGAGAGCGACGAGTTCTCGCTGACCGTGGGCCCGGAAGGCCCCGTCCTACTGCAAGATCATTACCTGATCGAGCAGATGGCGAACTTCAACCGGGAGCGGATCCCGGAGCGGCAGCCGCACGCCAAGGGCGGCGGCGCCTTCGGCTACTTCGAGGTAACGCAGGACGTCAGCGCCTACACCAAGGCCGCGGTGTTCCAGCCCGGCACCCGGACGGACACGCTGATCCGGTTCTCTACCGTGGCGGGCGAGCGGGGCAGCCCGGACACCTGGCGCGACCCGCGGGGCTTCTCGCTGAAGTTCTACACGTCCGAGGGCAACTACGACATGGTCGGGAACAACACCCCGGTCTTCTTCATGCGCGACCCGATGAAGTTCCAGCACTTCATCCGCTCGCAGAAGCGCCGCGCGGACAACAACCTGCGCGACCACGACATGCAGTGGGACTTCTGGACCCTGTCGCCGGAGTCGGCGCACCAGGTGACCGTGCTGATGGGAGACCGCGGTATCCCGCGGACCTGGCGGCACATGAACGGGTACAGCTCGCACACCTACATGTGGATCAACGCCGCGGGCGAGAAGTTCTGGGTCAAGTACCACTTCAAGACCGACCAGGGCGTCGAGTTCTTCACCCAGGACGAGGGCGACCAGATGGCGTCCGCGGACACCGACTACCACCAGCGTGACCTGTATGACCACATCGAGCGCGGCGAGTACCCGAGCTGGACGCTGAAGATGCAGATCATGCCGTTCGACGAGGCCAAGACCTACCGGTTCAACCCGTTCGACCTGACCAAGGTGTGGCCGCACAGCGACTACCCGCTCATTGAGGTCGGCCGGCTGGTCCTGGACCGGAACGTGACCGACTACCACACCGAGATGGAGCAGGCCGCGTTCGAGCCGAACAACCTGGTCCCCGGCATCGCGCTGAGCCCGGACAAGATGCTCCTGGCCCGCGGGTTCTCTTACTCCGACGCACACCGCGCCCGGCTTGGGGTGAACTACAAGCAGATCCCGGTGAACTCGCCCAAGGTGCCGGTGCACGCCTACAGCAAGGACGGCGCGATGCGCGTCGTCAACGCCACCGACCCGGTGTACGCGCCGAACTCCAAGGGCGGCCCCCGGGCCGACTCTGAGCACTACAAGCCGGCCGGCTGGTACGCGGACGGGGAGATCATGCGCTCCGCGTACGTTCCCCACGCGGAGGACGACGATTTCGGCCAGGCGGGCACGATGGTCCGTGAGGTGCTCGACGACGCGGCCCGCGAGCGGCTGGTCACGAACATCGTCGGCCACCTGCTCAACGGGGTGACCGACGCGGTCCTGCAGCGCGCCTTCGAGTACTGGAGCAACGTGGACAAGGACCTCGGCAGCAAGATCGAGGCCGGCGTCCGCGCCAAGGCCGACGAGAAGGACCCCAAGGCCGCCGAGCAGGCCAACCCGGCCCGGCAGAGCATGCAGGCCAAGGCCTGACCGCCACGGCCGACCCCGTCATGACCTAACCGTCATGGCCCCGGCGCGGGCCCAGGCCCGCACGCCGTAGCAGGCGGGATCCCCGCCCCGCGACCAGCATGGTTGCGCGGGCCGGGGGTCCTGCCTGTTTCGCTGTGGCCGTTCTTTTTTCCGCAACGAACACCGCGTTCCCCGCCGGTCCTCCGCCCAGGGGGACGGCGGCACCGGGCCGCGGACCCTGGACCGGGGCGCCGGGGGCGTCCGGACGGGTTCCGTTAGGGAAAAGCAGGTGCGAGCATCGAAGCCGAAGGAGAGGTGGGCCATGGACGAGGCGACATTCGGTGAGGTCCGCGACGCGGTGCGGCGGTTCGTGCGGGAGAAGGTGCTGCCCCGCGAGGACGAGATCGAGGAGAGCGACGCGATCCCGGAGGACCTCCGCGCGGCCACCGCGGAGCTAGGCCTGTTCGGGTACGCGCTGCCCGATGAGTACGGCGGGTCCGGGGTCAGCATGGCCCAGGACGTGCGCCTGGCGTTCGAGTTCGGCTACGCCACCCCCGCGTTCCGGTCCATGTTCGGCACCAACAACGGCATCGCCGGCCAGGTCATCGCCAAGTTCGGGTCGGACGCGCAGAAGAAGGCGTTCCTGCCGGGCCTGGCGGCCGGGGAGATGGTCGCGTCGTTCGCGCTGACCGAGTCCGAGGCCGGGTCCAGCCCGGCCGGCCTGCGGACCTCGGCCCGGCGGGACGGCGACCGCCCGAATGGTGGCGGCTGGGTGCTGTCCGGCACCAAGCGGTTCATCACCAACGCGCCGCTGGCCGACCTGTTCGTCGTGTTCGCGAGGACCGATCCCGCCGCCGAGGCCGGCCGCGGGATCTCGGTCTTCGTGGTCGACGCCGCGAGCCCGGGGCTGACGGTCGGGCCGCGGGATCACAAGATGGGCCAGCGCGGCGCGTGGACCGCCGAAGTGATCTTCGATGACGTCCGCGTCCCGGCGGACCGCCTGGTGGGGGAGGAGGGTCGCGGCTACCGCAGCGCGATGACCGTCCTGGCGCGCGGCCGGCTGCACATCGCGGCGGTGTGCGTCGGCACCGCGCAGCGCATCCTGGACGAGTCGGTCGCGCACGCCGCGACCAGCAAGCAGGGCGGGCAGCTCATCGGCAGCTACCAGCTGGTCCAGGCCATGCTGGCGGATTCCTACGCCGAGATCGAGGCGGGCCGGTCCCTGGTGCTCAGTACCGCGGACGACTACGACGCCGGGCGCAATGTGGCCGCTGGCCCGTCCGCCGCCAAGCTGTACTGCAGCGAGATGGTCTCCCGGGTCGCCGACCGCGGGGTGCAGGTCCACGGCGGCCTGGGCTACATGAGCTCGACCGTGGTGGAACGGCTGTACCGCGATTCCCGGCTGTACCGGCTGTACGAGGGGACCAGCGAGATCCAGAAGCTGATCATCGCCCGCGAGCTGCTCGCGGCGGCCGCACCGCGGTAGGGCTGGCTCCCCGGCAAGTCTCGTGCTAGCCACCACGCCCCCGCCCGGGGGCTGAGGCACAATCACACATGAGATCCGGCGCACATGAGATCCGGCGCACATCAGGGGCGGGAGCAGGATGCGGGCGGTGTGGCTGCGCGTTCGCGCCGGGCTGCGGCAGGACTGGCGCAGCCCGCTCGTGCTGGCGCTGATCACCGGCCTGATGGGGTCCGTGGTCCTGGTGTCGCTCGCGGGGGCGCGCCGGACCGACACCGCCGTGCCCCGGTTCCTGGCCTGGTCCGGCCCGACCGAGGGGCAGGTGGCCGGGGTCCCGTTCGCGGCCCTGGGCCGGATCGCCCGGCTACCAGGCATCGCCTACAGCCAGCGGGGTGCGTTCATGCTGATGGCCGCCTCCCTGGCTGGGCGCCCGGCGGCCGCCCGGCCCGGCCAGGTGACGACCTGGGCCCTGATCGACCGCCCGCCGCAGACCCACGCGATCATCGTGGCCGGCCGGCCAGCCAGGCCGTCCCGGGCGGGCGAGGTCATGATCAACGAGACGGCGGCGCGGATCCTGGGGGCGCACGTCGGCTCGGTCATCCAGCTCCGCGGGTTCCGGCCCGACCAGCTCATGCCGGTGCTCAACAACGAGGTGCTGCGCCCGGATGTCGCCCTGCCCGACGTGCGCGTGACCGCGATCATCCGGACGCCACGGACCTGGGGGGTTCCGGGGCGCCCGCCGACGTCATCTTCACCGGCACCGGCTCGCTCTTCCTGACCGCCGCGTTCTATCACCGTTTCGCCGGATCCGTCGCCAACATGGCCGGGCTCTCCTTCCACCTGGACCGCGGCCTGGCCGGCCTGCCCGCCTTCCGGGCCGAAGTGAACCGCCTGACCGGCGGCCGGGCCCAGTTCGAGCTGGGCAGTGACGACGCCATCGCCGCGGCCGCCGCCCAGCGCGGCACGGACCACCCGGGGGGAGGTCGCGCTCCGCATCACCGGGCAGGTCGTGCTGTCCCCGGAGATCACCAACGAGCAGGTGAAGCTCGGGTCCGGCGCGATCATGACGCTGGCCGGGGCGGGCACGCTGAGCCAGGCCCCCCTCCCGGTCAACGTCTACCTGGTCACGTTGCGGCACCCGGGTGACCCGGCGGCGATGGCCCGCCTCAGGCGGCAGTTCCCCGGGGTGGTGCTGCCCGCGGTGGCGCCGCCGGAGGTCCGGGAAGTCCAGGGGGTCAACGACCTGCCGCTCGCCCTGGCGTCCGTGCTCACGCTGCTGGCCGTGGGCACGATCGCGCACACGCTGGTTACGTCGGTCCGCCGCCGGCGCCGGGACCTGGCCATCCTCAAGGCGCTCGGCTTCGTGGGCCGGCAGGTCCGGGCCAGCGTGGCCTGGCAGGCGACCGCCATCGCCGGAGCCGGCCTGGTCGTCGGCCTGCCGCTTGGCGCGGCCGCCGGGCGCTGGGCCTGGACGGCGCTGGCCCAGACGTTCGCGATCGAGCCGGTGCCCATCATCTCCCCGGCGCTGCTGCTCGCCGTCCCCGCTGTCCTGGTGCTGGCCAACGCGGTGGCGGCGATCCCCGCGCGGACCGCGGCACGGACCCAGCCCGGCATGGTGCTCAGGGCCGAGTAGCGGTCCCTCGTTCCCGGGCTCAGGGAAAGAGGATCTCGATGTCGAGGCCCCCGGTCGGCCGGGCCGCGGCGGCCAGCCGGGCGCCGTGGGCCCGGGCGATGGACTGGACGATGGCCAGGCCGAGCCCGTGCCCGCCCGCCGGGCTATCTGGCTGACCCGCCGGCTGGCTGGCCAGGTGCCCCGCCGGCTGGCTGGCCGCCGGGCCGACCCGCGGTCGGCCGAGCCGCTGGAAGGGCTCGAACAGGCGGCTGACGTCCCCGGCCGGGATGACCGGCCCGGTGTTGCGGACCGAGAGGACCGCCCGCCCGTCCGCGACGCTGGTGCAGATCTCCACCCGGCCACCGCGGACGTTGTGGCGCAGGGCGTTGTCGGCCAGGTTCGCGGCCAGGCTCTCGATGAGGCTCAGATCCCCCAGGACCGGGGCCGCGCGGAGCGTGGCCTCTACGGTGATCCCCCGCTGCCTGGCCTCCTGGTTGCGGACCGCCACGATGTCGCGGGCGATCACGGCGAGATCGGCTGATTCCCGCTGCTCGATGCCCCGCTCGCTGCTGGCCAGTGTGAGCAGGGCGTCGATCAGCCGTTCCTGCTGCGCGCCGAGGGCCAGCGCCTCCTCGCAGGCCGCGCGTAGCGCCGGCGCGGTCGCGCCGGGATCGGCCAGGGCCACCTGAAGCAGGACCCGCTCCGCCGTGAGCGGGGTGCGCAGCTCGTGTGAGGCGCTGGCCACGAAATGCCGCTGGGACGCGAACGAGGCCTCGAGTCGGCCGAACAGGTCGTTGAGCGTCTCACTGAGTTCGGTCAGCTCGTCGTGGCGGCGGCCGGGGCGTAGCCGCCGGTGCAGGTTGCTGGCGGAGATCTCCCGGGCCGCGGCGGTGATCGCCCGGAGCGGCCGCAGCAGCCGGCCGGCGATCAGCCAGCCCAGCACCAGGGACAGCAGCACCGCGACCGCCAGGGCCAGCGCGGAGCCGGTGATCTGCCGGTGCACGTCGGCGCCCTGCTGGGCGGCGGCGGACAGACGGCCCGGGCCGCCCGCGCGGAACGTGCTCTTGAAGCCCAGGAAAGGGATCGTGAGCAGGACGATCGCCGAGCCGAAGAACAGCGCGGTGTAGGCCAGGGCCAGCTGGAGCCGCAGCGTACGGCGGAGCCTGCGCAGCCGCACCGGCGGGCGGGGGGCGGGCAGGCCGGGTTCCGGGAGCATGCTTCCCAGCATCAGGCCTCCCCGAGCCGGTAGCCACCGCCGCGTTCGGTGTGAATGACGGGCGGATCACCGAGCTTGCCGCGCAGCCGCCGGACCGTGGTCTTGACCGTCGTGGTGAACGGGTCGGCGGCCTCGTCCCAGACCCGTTCGAGGAGTTCCTCGGCCGGCACCACCCGGCCAGCCGACGCGAGCAGGCATTCCAGCAGCGCGAACTCCTTCGGGCTGAGGTTCAGCCGCCGCCCGCCGCGGAACGCGGCCCGGCGGTTCGGGTCCAGGGCCAGGTCCCCGCATTCCAGCGTGGGCGGCAGCGCGGCCGCGGAGCGGCGGCCCAGCGCCCGCACCCGGGCAGCGAGCTCGGCGAAGTCGAACGGTTTAGGCAGGTAGTCGTCGGCGCCCAGGCCAAGGCCGTCCACCCGGTCCCGGACCGTGCTGGCCGCGGTCAGCATCAGCACCCGGGTATGAGCCGGGCCGGCCACGATCTGGCGGCACACCTCGTCGCCGTGCACGCCGGGCAGATCCCGGTCCAGCACTATGACGTCGTAGCGGGTGACGGCCAGGTGCTCCAGCGCGTCGTCCCCGTCCAGGACCACGTCGACCGCCATGCCCTCGCGGCGCAGCCCGGTCGCGATCGTCCTGGCCAGAATGGCGAAATCTTCAACGACCAGCACTCTCACGATCCCAACCATGCCAGGTGCCGGGTGACGGCGCGGTGTCAAGATGAGGGGCGCCGGCCAGGTGACGGCCCGGTGCCAGCGGCTGGCACCGGGCTGACACCGGGCCCGGCGTACAACCTCCTCATGACCACCAGCACCCCCACCTCATACCGGCCCGGCGTGCAGCCGGGGCATGACCGATTCGGGCAGCTCGTGCACGCCGAGTGGACCAAGCTCCGGACGGTCCGCGGCTGGGTCCTCGGCCTGGCCGCCGCCGCGCTGGTGACGGTGGCCTTCGGGCTGCTGCCCGGCATGCACGGCAGTTGCGGCCGGAACGGGCCGGCCTCCGCCTGCTCCGTCCCGCTGGGCCCGGGCGGGGAGCCGGTCAGCGACTCGTACTACCTCGTGCACCAGCGGCTGACCGGGAACGGCAGCCTCACCGTGCGGGTGACCGCGCTGACCGGCCTGATCCCCGTGGCGCCGAGCGGCGCCGGTGGCCGGCGTGCCCCGCGACCCGTAAGCGGCGCGGGCCAGGCGGGCCTGCGCCCCGGGCTGGTGCCCTGGGCCAAAGCCGGGATCATCCTCACCGCGTCCACCCGCCCGGGAGCGGCGTACGCGGCGATGCTGGTCACCGCCGCGCACGGGGTCCGCATGCAGGACGACTACACCCAGGACATCGCGGGGCGCCCGGGCCCGCTGTCCCCGCGGGATCCCCGCTGGCTGCGGCTGACCCGCTCCGGGGACACCGTCACCGGCTATGACTCGGCGGACGGCGCCCACTGGACCAGGGTCGCTGCCGTGACCCTCTCCGGGCTGCCCCGCGCCGTCCAGGCCGGGCTGTTCGCCACGTCCCCGCAGTACGCGCAGGTCGCCAGCCTCGGCTTCATCCAGTCCGGCACGGAGGGAGGTCCCTCCCTGGCCACCGGCCGGTTCGACCATGTCCGCCTGAGCCCGGCGATGTCTGCGGGCCGTGCCGGCCGGTGGGCCGGGCTCTCGGTCGGGGCCGCGAGCAACGCACCCGGGGACCTGCGCGGCGGATACCAGCAGGCCGGGCGGACGTTCACGGTGACCGGATCCGGTGACATCGCGCCGCTCGTGACCGGAGCGGCCGGCCTCGGCACCACCGTCTCGCAGACGCTGGTGGGCACGTTCGCCGGGCTGATCGCGGTGACCGTGGTGGGCGCCATGTTCATCACCGCCGAGTACCGGCACGGGCTGATCCGCACCACCCTGACCGCCAGCCCGGGGCGCGGGCGGGTCCTGGCGGCGAAGGCCCTGGTGATCGGCGTGGTCACCTTCGCGGCCGGGCTGGCCGCCGCCGCCGTCGTGGTCACGCTCGGCCAGCGGATCCTGCGTGGCAACGGCGTCTACGTCTACCCGGTGTCGGGACTCACCGCAGTGCGGGTGGTGGCCGGCACGGCCGCGCTGCTGGCCATCGCCGCGATCCTGGCCCTGGCCATCGGGACCCTGCTGCGGCGGAGCGCCGGGTCGGTGGCCACCGTCATCGTGGTCATCGTCCTGCCCTACCTGCTCACGGTGACCGCGCCTGTCCTGCCCGCCGGGCTGGCCGACTGGGTGCTGCGGATCACCCCGGCCGCCGCCATTTCCGTCCAGCAGGTCATGCCGCAGTACGCCCAGGTCAGCAACGTCTACACGCCGGCCCAGGGTTTCTTCCCGCTGGCCCCGTGGGCTGGCCTGGCTGTCCTGTGCGCATGGGCCGCCCTCGCCCTGGGCCTGGCTGTGCTCCGGCTCCGCCGCGCCGACGCCTGAGCGGGCCGGGGTGCTTACCCGCCGATGAGCTCCCGGGCGGCCGCCTCGATGTGCGGGGCATCGATGCCGGCCGCCGCCAGCAGTTCCTCGCTGGTACCCGAGCCGGGCATGTCCCGGACGCTGAGGTGAGTGAGCCGCAGGCCCTGGACCCCGGCCTCGAGCAGAGCATCCGCCACCGCGGAGCCGAGCCCGCCGGCGGGGGAGTGGTCCTCGGCCACGACCAGGCGGCCATTCGTGGCGGCCGCGGCCGCCACGAGGGTGCCGGAGTCGATCGGCTTGACCGAGTACAGGTCGATGACGCGAGCCTGGAGGCCGTCGCTGGCCAGGCTCTCCGCCGCGGCCAGGCAGGCGTGCAGGGTCACCCCGGCGCCGATCAGCGTCACGGCGTCGTCCGGGCCCGAGCGCAGGACCTTGGACCCGCCGACGGGAAACGTGTCCGAACTGTCGTACAGGACGGGGTAAGCCCCCCGGGTAGTGCGCAGGTAGCTGATGCCCGGACGCTGCGCCATGGCCTCCACCAGCGCCGCGGTGCTCGTCGCGTCGCTCGGGTACAGGACGGTCGTTCCGTGCACGGCCCGCATCATGGCCAGGTCTTCCAGGGCCATCTGGGAAGGCCCGTCGGCGCCGATCTCGACGCCCGCGTGCGAGCCGGCCAGCCGGATGTTGGCCTGCGAGATGGCGGCCATCCGGATGAAGTCGTAGGCGCGGGTGAAGAAGGCCGCGAAGGTCGAGGCGAAGGGGATGTAGTGCCGGACGCTGAGCCCGACGGCCGCCGCGACCATCTGCTGCTCCGCGATGAACATCTCGAAGTAACGCCCGGGGTAGGCCTTCGCGAACTCCATGGCGTAGGTGGAGTTGCTGACTTCACCGTCGAGGGCCACCACCCTGGGCTGGTCCGCGCCGAGTGCGACGAGCGCGTCGCCGTACGCCTTGCGGGTGGCGACCTTCTCGCCCACGGAGTACTTCGGCGCCGCCGGCGCCGGGGTCTCGGGATTGCCGTGCGCCTGATCAGCCGCGGCGGGCATGGCCGGCTCGTCGCCCGGCGCCGTGACGGCGGGCTGGGGGCCGCGGACAATCAGGTCACGTTCGCCCCCGAGTTCGGCGATGGCGCGTGCGGCCATGTCGGGCGGGAAGGGGCGGCCGTGCCAGCCTTCTTTATCCTCGACCTCGGAGAACCCGCGACCCTTGCGGGTGCGCGCCAGGATCACGGTCGGCTGGCCGCTGCTCGTGTCCTCGGCGGCGGCGAACGTCTCGTCGATCTCGCTCAGGTCGTGACCGTTGACCTCCAGGACCCGCGCCCCGAACGCCGCGGCGCGGGCGGCGTAGGCGCCGAGATCCCACTGCAGCTCGGTCGGCCCCCGCTGGCCGAGCCGGTTGACGTCCACGATCGCGATCAGGTTGGAAAGCTGGTAATACGACGCCTTGTCGAGGGCTTCCCAGATGGAGCCCTCGGCCATCTCACTGTCCCCGCAGAGCACCCAGACCCGGTACGGGAGCCGGTCGAGGTACCTGCCCGCCAAGGCCACGCCGACCCCGTCCGGCAGTCCCTGGCCCAGCGATCCCGTAGCCACGTCGACCCAGGGCAGCACGGGGGTGGGATGGCCTTCCAGGCGGGACCCGAACCGCCGGTACCCGGTCATCAGCTCCTCGTCGGACACCACCCCCACGGCCTTGTAGACCGAGTACAGCAACGGCGAGGCGTGGCCCTTGGAGAAGATGAGGTGATCGTTGCGGTCGTCGCCCGGGTGGTCCCAGTCGTAGCGCAGGTGCCGGCTGACGAGCACGGCGAGCAGGTCCGCCGCGGACATGCTTGACGTGGGGTGGCCGGATCCCGCGCTCGTGCTGGACCGGATCGAGTCCACCCGCAGCTGGGCGGCCAGCTCCGCAGCCCTGATGAGGTCGGTGCCGCTGAGGGCCTGGGTGTCGTCGGTCATGTCAGCAGCTCATCCCTTCGCGCGAACAGCGAAAGACGGGGGCTGGTCGCAGCGGCCCGCGCCCGGCGTCAGCCGGCACCCCCAGGCTATCGCGGCGTCATGAATCGGCCCGCTGGCCGCCGGTTCGCCTCTGGTGCGCCCACACGTGGTGCCTGACCTGCGATTCTGCAGTGAGAGTGCGCGTGCCGATGATCCCGCCGCTCCGCCCTGCACACCGCGGCTTCACGTAACCCCGCCGCTGGCTGGCTCCCGGTCGTGTCCCGCCGCCTCGCGGCGGGCAGGACTCGGAGAGAGCGACGCGAAGGAGGTCGGCATGGCGCGCGATCCCAAGCCTGCGAACGAGCCCGAGCCGGATGCTGGGGTGCTCGGCCCCGAGACCGGCGGCACTGACGAGCTTGGCCCTGAAGACGGTGGTACCGATGAGCTTGGCCCTGAAGACGGTGGTACCGATGAGCTTGGCCCGGAGGAGGGCGGTACCGACGAGCTCGGGCCCGAGGAAGGCGGCACGGACGTGCTGCGCCCGCCGGGCCGCTAAGGTCCCTGCTCCGTGCTCGTCCCAGGTGGCCTTGAGGCCCTGGTAGGCGGCGGCGCGGAGCATCCCGTCCGGGGTTTGCTCGGCGTAGCTGACCTCGATGACAAGCCTGGGCTGCACCCAGGTCACGTTCCGGGCCTGGGCCGGGGGGACCGGGCTGCCGAACGGCGGGCTATCCCGCCGCAGCGGAGCCAGCAACCCCTCCAGCGCCCGCAGTTCCGGCTGGGTGAAGCCGGTCCCCACCCGGCCGGCGTAGGCGAGGCCTCGTCCGGCGGGGATGCCGACGAGCAGGGAGCCGATCTGCCCGGCGCGGTGGCCGCGCCCGGGGCTGATGCCGCCCACGACCACGTCCAGGACCCGCCGGTTCTTGATCTTCAGCCAGGCTGGTGACCGGCGCCCGGGCTGGTAGGGGGAGTCGAGGCGTTTGACCACGACGCCCTCCAGGCCGTCGCGGACGCTGACGGCGAGCACGGCCTGGCCGCCGCCGGGAAACGACGGCGGGACATGCACATGCGGGCCGGTGACCGGCTGCGCCTCGAGAATGGCCCGCCGCTGCGCGTAGGGCTCGCCGATCAGCGGCTGCCCGTCCAGGTCCATGATGTCGAAGACCAGGTACGTCACCGGGACCGCGGCGACCAGGCGTGGCGCGGGGTCACCGACGTGCATCCGCCGCTGCAGGGCCGCGAAGCTCGGGCGGCCGCTGTCGAACGCGGCGATCTCCCCGTCCAGGACCATGCTCCGGGTCCCGGCCTGGGCAGCCAGGTCCGCCAGCTCGGGGTAGGTCCCGGTCATGTCCCGGTCGCTTCGGGACAGCAGGCGCAGCCGCCCGGCGGACACATAAGCCACCGCGCGCACGCCGTCCCACTTGAATTCCGCGGCCCACGCGGGCTCCGGTTCCGGGATCTCCGTGGCGGACACCGCCAGCATCGGCGGGATCCGTGGCGGGAACCCCGTGCTGCTCGCTGATCCCGGCATGAGCCCCCCGTCCCCCGGGCACCACGGTGCCTGCTGGGGAGCTCTGACCGGCTACCTACCCGGCGCGCCGGCCAGGACACCCGGGGGGAGGGCCAGCTGGCCGGGGGGATGGTCAGATGCGAGGACCCGTGCGGTCCCTGCCGCTGGGCGGGTGGCTGGCGTCACCCGCCCCCCGCGTGGGGAGGACCACCGCGAGCAGCGCGGCCAGCGGGGCGACCAGCGCGATGAAGTCAGCCGACGTCAGGTTGCCCAGGGCGTCGAGCGCCCCGGCGAAGCCGACGATCAGCACGGCCACGGCGACCAGCCCCCAGCCGTGCAGGAACAGGCGCAGCGTGAAGGGCGGCACGGGGTCGGTCACGTCCGGGACGGCGGTGATGGTCTTCATGCCGCGGGTCTCCGTCATGCCCTCGCGGACCCGCACGGTGAGCATCAGGGTGCCCGGCTCGTCTGCGACCAGGAGCAGCTCGTCGGGATGGGACGGATCGGGAGCCTGTGCCACCGAACCGCCGCCCGCGGCCCAGGACATCACCTTCCGGGTGCCTGAGGGCTGGACCCGGTAGCGGGCCTGCTCGCCGGCGATGACGGTGTCCGGCCCGTCGATCACCACCGGCGGGGCCAGGCCCGGGGCGGCCGGGCGGGCAGCCTCCGGGGCCGCACCCTCATCCCCGCCGGCCGCGCGCCCGTGGCCGTTCCCGTTCCCGTTCACGCCGTGCCCGGCCGGCCCGGCCTCGGGAGTCACCAGGAACTGCCGGCGGACCAGCTGCTCGGCCAGCCTGATCTGGTGGACATGCACGCTCCAGGCCATCACCACCACGGCCGCCGCGAGGCCCGCCGCCCCTAGCCCGAGGAGCCCGGCGACCACGGGATGACCGGCATCAGCCAGCACGGCGGTCAGCACGTCATCTCCCCCAGCCTGAACGTCTCTGCTGCTTCACGAGGGTATTCAAACATATAATCGAATGCACTGGAAGGCCGGCGTGAATTCTCGCCGCTGGCTGCGCTGGTGGGGCAGTGCGGGGAGCAGGCGGGAGCCCGGTCAGCCGGTGCGCCGCCGGCGGCCTTCCCCGGGCGGTGTGGTCCCCATCCCGGTGATGGGCTGCCGCAATTCTCCCGCCGCCTCAGGATGCTCCTCGAGGAGCGGGGCTAGTTCCGCTAGCGACGCCAGCCCTTTCCGTGCCCAGTCAGGACCGATGGCGGGGCCCGCGATCGCGACGCCCTGGTCCGACTGGTCCTGGATGGCGGCCTGGCGGCGCAGGTCACGAGTTCGGGTCGACGCGGACGGTGGCGTGGTGCAGGTGGGCAGACACGCGCCAGGATGAATGGCGCACGCCGGAAACGTCGGGGCAAACATGGTGCCCAGCATTGCACGTCGCATATGCACGTGCAGACACACGTTCGTGTGCAATGCGTGAATAAGGGTGACATTTTTCTTACCGTCGGCTACCCCTTAGCCCGCCATTCCGCGATCCCTGCCGGGGCAGGGCGGCGCTCCCTCGCTGGCCACGGCCAGTGGGCCCAGGCCCACCCGAGATGGGGGGCCGCCCCCCTCGCGCGCCGGCTCCCGGGCGGGGGACGATGGCAGGCATGGGTTTCTTTGACGATGCGCCGGCTCCGGAACCGGAGCCGCTGCGGCCGCATCACCCATGGGACCTGCCGGAGGCGGAGTTTCCTGGCGTGGTGCCCCTGAACACGATCGTCCTTGGGCAGACCGAACAGGCCGCCGTGGCCGTCACCGGGCTCTCGGCCTACTCGGCCGGGTTCGAGATCTTCGTCACCGCCCGGATCCGCCCCGGCGCGGAGGCCGCTGCGGGAGACCGGATGCCCGGCGGCCGGGGTCCCGGCGGGCCCCGTCGGTCCTTCCGCCTCGGGCTGCAGCTCGCCGACGGGACCAAGGTCATCGGTGACCACGGCGGCCGGGGGCCGGGCGGCGACACCGAGCCGGGCGGCCCCATCCTGCGGACGTTCATGGCGGGCGGCGGCCCGCATTCCACCTTCTGGCGCT
>DATCFY010000171.1:0-23148 GCA_036509255.1 Streptosporangiaceae bacterium | reverse complement strand
CGTGCACGGGCTCTGCAGCTCGTAGTCGTGGTGGCGCCGGGTGTCGGTGCCCCAGGACGGGATCCGGCCCAGTTCCTCACCGGCCAGGCTGGTGCAGAACGTGGTGTTGCCCATCCACTCCCAGGGCGTGGCCTCGCGCATCAGCCGCTGTTCCAGGCCCATGTCCCGCAGCGTCTCCATCGTGCGCTGGTTCGTGATGTGGGCGCGGGGCGTGTCGGACAGGTGCCCGTACCTGGTCACGGCCATGGTCCGGGTGCCGTACGTGGCCAGGAACAGCGCGGCCGCGGCCCCGCCTGGTCCCGAGCCGACCACGAGGACGTCGGTTTGCACTGCAGGTGCGTCGTTGCTCACGGAACGGCTCCCCTTTGATGTCCCGGAAATCGGCTCACCGATGCGGACGGATGTACGCCTAGCGGCGCCTGGCAGTACGATGCCCGCGCAAACGTAGCACTGTCAAGGGTGCGCACGCTGGGGCGATACGGAGGCAGGCAGGCATGGCCGGTCGTGGTGAGGGACCCGACTTCGTCGAGTCGCTGGCCCGGGGGCTGGATGTGCTGCAGTGCTTCAGCGCCGAGCGGCCGCGGATGAGCCTGAGCGAGGTCGCCGAGGTCGCGCGCCTGGCCCGGCCGACCGCGCGGCGGCTGCTGCTGACCCTGGAAGAGCTGGGGTTCGTGCGCGCCGCGGGCGGCCAGTTCTCGCTCACGCCCCGGGTCCTGTCGCTGGGGATGGCGTTCGTCGCCTCGCTCGGCCTGTGGGAAGTCGGCCGGCCCCACCTCGAGCGGCTCGTCGCCCAGACCGGCGAGTCGTCGTCCATGTCCCAGCTGGACGGCTCGGACATCGTGTACGTCGCGCGGGTCGCCGTGCCCAAGCTGATCACGCTGCGCGTCGAGATCGGGACCCGGTTCCCGGCGCCCTACACGTCGCAGGGCAAAGTCCTGCTCGCCGCCCTGGGCCCGGCCGAGCTGGCCGACGTGCTGGCCCAGCCGAGCCGGTCCGGGATGCCGCGGTTCCTGCCCCGGGACCCGGCGGCGTTCGGGGAGGAGCTGTGCACGATCCGGGCCCGCGGGTGGGCCCTGGCCGACGAGGAACTGGCGCCGGGCATCCGGTCGGTCGCCGCACCGGTGCGGGACGGCGCGGGCACGGTGCGGGCGGCCATGAACGTGACCGTGCACGCGGCGGAGACCAGCGTGGAGCGGCTGACCGGGGAGTATCTGCCGCTGCTGCTGCGGACGGCCGGGGATGTGTCGGCCGACTGGGCGCTGTGGCAGTCGCGGCCGTACTCGGAGGTACGCTCCGGCCAGGGGGCGCCGTCAGCGACCGGACGGTCGTCCGGATAGCGGCGCCCAGCCGAAGGCCCAAGATCCTCTGCGCTTAAGATCCCTGAATGAGCGGTCAACCGTCCCGCGCCGCCGCGAAAGGTGCACGAGTGCCTGCCGAGACTGGCCGCGATTTCCCGGCCCGCCCGCTGGCCGCCCTGGCCGCGCTGGGCCGGATGGCGGGCTCCAACCTGGTCGCCCGGGTGATCTCGACCCCCGATGGCGTCCGCAACGCGAACGATGCGTTCCTGCGCATCACCGGGTTCACCCGCGCGGAGATGGACGAGGGCCTGGTCCACTGGCGCACGCTCAGCCCGCCGGAGTGGGCCAACCTGGACGACGACGCGGTCGCGGAGCTGAAGGCCTACGGGAGCTACGGACCGCACCTGAAGGAATACCTGCGCCGGGACGGCACCCGGCTGACCGTCGAGGTGGCGGGCGCGGTGCTCAGCGAGGAGCCACCGACCTGGCGCGGGATATCCCGGTCAGCGACGTGGCGCGGACGCTGCTCAGCCACGTGCGGCGCTCCCTGGGGGCGAGCGGAGCGGCCATCCTGGACGTGCTCCCGGGACAGCAGGTCATGCGCCGGGTGCTGATGGACGGGCTCCCCGACCCGACCGCGTCGGACTACGTCGAGTTCCCGACGACGCTGGATGCGCCCGCCACCCGCGCCTGGCGGAGCCGCGAGCTGATCTTCCATCCGGATCCGAACGCGTTCGGGGAGGCGTTCCCGCATCTCGCCGCCATCAGGGCGGCCGGCGGGGTCAGCGCGATGCTGGCCATTCCCCTGATCACCGGCGACCAGGTCACCGGCGTGCTGACCGCCTACTGGGCGGCCCCCCACGTGCTGCACGCCACCGAGCGCGCCTTCATCACCAGCCTCGCCGGGTCTGGCGCGCAGGCGCTGGCCCGCGCCCGGCTCCTCGAGACCGAGCAGGTGGCCCGCGTGCGGTTGCAGGCTCTGCAAGCGGTCACCGCCGGGCTCGCCACCGCGGTCACGTCGGACGAGATCGCCGGGATCCTCGCGGACCTGGGCCTGAGCCTGGTCGCCACGCACGGGGTGGTGGCCGTCCTGGACCGGGCCGGTAAGGTGCTCCGCACCCGGACGACCCCCAATTTCCCCGCCAGCATCGGGCGTACTTACGCGGAACTCCCGGTCTGGGACGCGGACCGGACACCCATCGGGTGGACCGTGCGCACCGGGCAGACTCTGCTGCTGACCTCGATGGAGGAGATCACCGCCCGGTTCCCGCACACGGCCCATACCCACGAAGCGACCGGCACCCCGAGCCTCCTGACCATCCCTGAAGCAGGCCCTGCTGCCGCAGCTCCCGGCGGAGCTGCCCGGGGTGGGCATCGGCACGCGGTACCGCCCGGCCCAGCGGGGCCACGAGGTCGGCGGCGACTGGTACGACGTCTTCGAACTGCCGGACGGCAAGATCGGCTGCGCGGCGGGGGACGTCGCCGGCCATGACCTGGCCGCGGCCGTCGCCATGGGCCGCCTGCAGCTGCTGCTGCGTTACACCGCGCGCAGCGGCGCCCAGCCGGCGGCGGTCCTGGCCGCCCTGGATCAGGCGTGCCCGGAGCTGAGCGCTGGGGTTCGGGATCACACCCGAGCAGGCCAGCCTGACCGTCAGGCCGGGCGCCCGGCTCGTCTTGTACACCGACGGGCTGATCGAGCGCCGCACGGAGCCGATTGACGATGGCTTCGACCGGCTCGCGCAGGCCGCCGGCCAGAACCCGGCCCTGGAGATCGGCGCCTGGTGCCAGAGCCTGCTGGACGCCCTGACTCAGGGTGAGACCCTGGCCGACGACGTGGCGCTCGCCTGCATCGAATTGCGCGGTCTCCCGTAGACGGGCGGGAAAAAACTCTGCTGCCCTCGGGGGTCCGGTCAAAGACCAGGGCATGAACCACCACGGCACCAAACATCAGGGCATCAGCCACCAGGACATCCAGCCCAGCGCGGCTTAAATTCTCCGCAACGGACCGTCCGGCCGGCTGCCCCGCCGCGCAGCGAGGCCTGCGCGGCCGGGCCCGGGGCCGGCCGTTGTGCCCGAGGACACGGTTAGCGGCTGCGGTAGGGGCGATGATGGAGACATGGCCCCCGACTGCGACGCGTTTCCTGAGGCACGTGGGCCCGAGGGCACGGGAGGTGTCGCGTGACCATCGGCGAGACCCTGGCGCAAGCCCGTCGCCGGGCCGGCCTGAGCGTGTCCCAGGTCAGCGAGCAGACCCGGATCCGGCCGCTGATCATCCGCGGTATCGAGGCCGATGAGTACGCGATCTGCGGCGGCGACTTCTACGCCCGGGGGAACATCCGTGACATGGCCGAGGTCGTGGGGGTGGACGCTGAGCCGCTGATCGAGGAGTACGACCGGACCCACCGCGCGGCCGGGCCGGTCGCGGCGACCAGCCTCGACGAGCTGCTCGACCGGTCCAGGCCGCGGCCGGCGCACTGGCACCGCCGGCCGGCGTTCATGCTGGTCTTCGGCGTGGTCGCGGTGGTGATCGTGCTCTCTTTCGTCGGGTACCGGATGATGGCCCCGCAGCGCGGCCCGGCCGGCGTCTCCGCCGCGGCGAACACCCAGGCCACCGCCAGCCAGGGCGGCAGCGGAGCGGCCGGCCGCCCGGATGCGGCGCGGTCCGCGCGGGCGACGGCCGGGTCGGGGCCGTCTGCCTCCCCGCCCTCGCAGGCCACGGCACCCACGCCGTCCGGAACCGCCGCATCGGCGCCAGCCGGAGCTCCCGCGCCGTCCGCGACCCCGGCACCGACCGCGTCCCCCGGGCTGGCGCAGCCGCAATCGATGACCCCGGCGAGCGCGGCCGCGTTCGGCGCGAACGGCGGCCTGGGACGGGGCGACGACCCGCAGGACGCGCACCTCGCGATCGACGGCCTGCGCGGTACCGCGTGGCACACCGACTGGTACACCACGCCCCGGTTCGGGAACCTGTACTCCGGCACCGGCCTGGTGGTGGACATGGGCCGGCCGGTCACGGTCACCGCGGTCCGGGTCACCCTGGGGCCGGCCGCGGGGGCCCGCTTCCAGATCCGCGTCGGCGACCAGCCGAACCTGGCGGCCATGGCGCCGGTCACGGGTTCCGCGGGTCCGGGCGGAGTGATCAGGATGACGCTGGCCCGTCCCGCGACAGGACGTTATGTAATGGTCTGGTTTACCGGGCTGCCGCCGGACCCTGCCGGAACCTACAAGGCCGAGATCTACGGAATCAGTGTCAAAGGACGGCCCTGACCGCCGTGAAATCGAAAATTATCGAGGACGCGGACGTCATCACCTACGTGGTGGTGTGCGATCCGGACGACGAGGCGGTCTCGGCGCTGACCGACTTCGCGCGCGCCGAGGACCTCGAAGCGTCGCAGATCACTGGCGTTGGCGGCTTCGACCGGGCCACGCTCGGCTGGTTCGACCGGGAGACCAGGCAGCATCGCCCGATCGAGGTGGAAGAGCAGAGCGAGGTCCTGTCGCTGATCGGTGACGTGGCCGAGGGTGAGGACGGGCCGAGCCTGAACATTCACGTGGTGCTGGGCCTGCGGGACGGGACGACCCGCGGCGGGCACCTCCTCGCCGGGCACGTGTACCCGACGCTGGAGATCATCGTGACCGAGAACCCGGCTGAGCTGCGCAAGGTCATGAACCCCGATGTCGGGATCGCGCTCGTCGATCTCGACCAGTCCGAGGCGTAGTCCGGCTTCCGGCCAGGATCCGGGCGTGCATATGTCTGCCCTTGTCATTATTCGCCCACGCTTGGCGGAATGACTGGAATCCGTTTTCGGACGGGTATCGAGAATATGAAAATGTAAGAACCTGACTCTGGCTTTGCATTATCGCGAGGTTCGCCGCCCCTATCAGGACACTGTGTCCAACGACGTCCGCTGCTTCGGCGCCACAAGCTGCTGAACTCACGGTAGTCACGCCCGGGCGCCCGGGGCCCGCCGCAGCGGGGCCCGGGCGCTCATGCCGGGAGACATCTGCGAAACCGCCGGGGCGCGGGATGCGTCTCATAGCTGGTAAAGGTCGCGGCCAGGCAGGGGAGGCTCCATGAGATGGCACCGGTCCGGCCGTCACCGGACGGCGGCCCTGGCTGCCCTGGCCTGCGTGGCGGTCCTGGCGGCTGGCTGCGGGCAGTCACGGTCATCCGCCAGCCCCGGGGAGCAGACGCTGGTGGGACGGGTGGAACAGCTTGCGCCCAGCGGCATGTCCCCAGCCCAGGTCACTGCCGCGGAGGATCAGTTCAGCCTGGCGCTGTTCCGTCGCGTCTGCCCCTCGGCGCCAGGCCCGAACCTGCTGCTGTCGCCGGAATCCGCCGCCGAGGCGCTGGGCATGCTGTACGCGGGGGCCAAAGGGCCGGCCGCGGCGTCCCTGGGGCGGCTGCTCCGGCTGCCCGCGTGGACCCCGGGGCTGGTCGCCGCGCTCGACCGGCATACCGCCGCGCTGGCCGGCCTGCACCAGGTCGCGGTCAGCAACCACCTCTTCGAGCAATCCGGGGCCCGGCCTGCCCCGCGGGTGCTCGACGACCTGCGCACCGCCTTCCGCACTGGTGTGGGCGTCGTCGACTTTGCGGACGAGCCCACGACCACCAACCGGATCAACGCGGTCGTCGCCCGCGAGACCCGCGGCCTGGTGCCTACTCTCTTCGCGGCGCCGCTGCCCTCGTCCACCCAGGTCGTGCTGACGAACGCGCTCTACCTCAAGGCGCCCTGGCGGCACCCGTTCCCGGCGACCAGTCCCGCGCCGTTCCACACCGGTGACGGCCGGGTGGTCCAGGTGCCGCTGATGAGCAGCGACGTCCCGGTGGCCAGCTACCGTCAGGCCGGCGGCTGGCAGTCGGCCACGCTGCCCTACGCCGGCGGCCGGCTGGCCGCGGTGGCCCTGCTGCCGCCGGCTCGCGCCACCGGGTGCGCCGCCCCCACACTGGCCCAGTGGATGGCGCTGACCGCCGGACACTCCACCGAGCCCGCGGGGGTCCGGCTGCCCCGGCTGGACCTGAGCCAGACCTGGGATGACCTGCAAGCTCCCCTGGCCGCCATGGGGCTGCCCCTCAGCGGCGACTACACCGGCCTCGGCGCCGCGGACACCCAGATCTCCGAAGTCGTCCAGGACGACACCATGCACGTCAGCCCCGCCGGGACGACCGCCGCCGCGGCGACCGGCGTGGCCGTCGGCACCGCCGAGTCGGTCCCACCCCCGCTGACGCTGACCTTCGACCGGCCGTTCCTGCTGCTGCTCGAGGACACCGCCACGCACACCCCGCTGTTCCTCGCCCAGGTCACTGACCCGGCCCAGCCGTGACTCCAGGGCCGGGTTCCCGCACGCCCCGGGCCCGCCGGGCCGTGGTCACGTCCCCCATGGGTTCCGCGGCGAGACGCCGGTAGGGCCGGGCCATCGGCCACTGCTGGTCATCGAGCACGGAAGCGGCGTCGAACTGGCCGAGGCTCTGGATCAGCCTGGCGGCCAGGCCGGTCCACCCCGTCTGATGTGAGGCGCCGAGACCGGCTCCGTTGTCGCCGTGGAAGTACTCGTAGAACAGGATGAGGTCACGCCAGTGCGGGTCCTCCTGGAATAGCTTGGTCCCGCCGTAGACCGGGCGCCGTCCGCCGCCGTCCCGCAGGAACGTGGCGGCCAGCCGGCGCGACAACTCTTGCGACACCTCGAACAGGGTCATCATCGTCCCCGAACCGGTCGGGCACTCGACCTTCAGGTCGTCGCCGTAGTAGCGGTAGTGCTGGAGCAGGGCCCGGATCAGGAGCAGGTTGATCGGGAACCAGACCGGGCCGCGCCAGTTGGAGTTGCCGCCGAACATCCCGCTGGTCGACTCGGCCGGCTCGTACTGCACCTCGTGCTCGGTTCCGCCGGCCTTAAAGCGGTAGGGATGGTCGAGGTGCCAGCGGGAGATCGAGTGGATCCCGTGCGGGCCGAGGAAACGCTCCTCGTCCAGCATCCGCGCGAGAATGCGCCGGAGCTTGTCCTCGTTCACCAGGGACAGCAGTCGCCGGCCGTGGGCGCCGGGCACCATCGGGTCAGCGATGTTGACCAGGAGGTCCTGGTTGCGCTCCAGGAAGCCACGCACCTGCCCGGCGATCTTCGGGTAGCGGTCGATGACGTCGGCCTCGATCACCGTCGTGGCGCACAAGGGCAGCAGGCCCACCAGGGAACGAACCTTGATCCGGGTGCCGGTGCCGTCGGGAAGGCGCAGCACGTCATAGAAGAAGCCGTCCTCCTCGTCCCACATCTCGTCGGGGTGCTCACCGACCGGATCCACCGCGGCGGCGATCCAGACGCAGTGCTCGACGAACTTGAGCACGAATTCCTCGTAACCCTCGTCGTGGTGCAGCAGTTCCAGGGCCATTTCGAGCATGTTCTGGCTGAACATCGCCATCCAGGCGGTGCCGTCCGCCTGCTCGAGCCGCCCGCCGGTGGGGAGCGCGGCGCTGCGGTCGAACACCCCGATGTTGTCCAGGCCCAGGAAGCCGCCCTCGAACACGTTGCGGCCGGAGGGATCCTTACGGTTCACCCACCAGGTGAAGTTCAGCAGCAGCCTGGCGAAACAGTCCTTGAGAAAGGGCAGGTCCACCTGGCCAAGATCGGACTCCAGATTCTGCAGGAAGAGGACCGCGAAGGCGTGCACCGGCGGGTTCACGTCCCCGAAGTTCCACTCGTAGGCCGGCATCTGGCCGGTGGGGTGCAGGTAGTTCTGGGACAGCATCAGGTCGATCTGGCTCTTCGCGAAGTCCGGGTCGACCATGGCCAGCGGAATGCAGTGGAAGGCCAGGTCCCAGGCGGCGTACCAGGGGTACTCCCACTTATCGGGCATGGACACGACGTCGTGGTTGAACATATGGAACCACGACTCGTTCCGGCTTCCCCGCCAGGCCGGCGCGCGCAGCGGGTGCAGATGACGCTCGCGCAGCCAGCGATCCACGTCGAAGTAGTAGCACTGCTTCGACCAGAGCATCCCTGCCAGCGCCTGGTGCATGACGGCCCTGGTCGAGGCGCTCCGCGCCGACGGCGGGGCTATCTCCGTCGATTACCGCAGCGGCCCGGCCGCCGGCCAGCTCGTTGCGGACGCCGTGTTCTTCGCCGTCGGCTGGCCCGCCAACGTCAGCCAGCTGGCCCTGGATGCCGCCGGGGTACGCAGCGGGCCGGGCGTGATTCCCGTCGATGACTACTTGCGGACCAGCGCCGGGCACATCTTCGCCGCGGGTGACGTCAACGGCCGGTCGATGCTCGTGCAGACCGCCCGGATGGAGGGCCGGATCGCCGCCAGCAACGCCGTCCTGGGACCCACCCGGCGCGCCACGTACGACGTGGTTCCCAGCGGCAGCTTCACCGACCCGGAGTACGGCCGGGTGGGCCTCACCGAAACCCAGGCTGCCGCGCACCATGACGCCGTCGTGGGTATCGCCCGTTACGACGACCTGCTTCGCCTCGTCGCGGACGGCAGGTCAGAGGGCTTCTGCAAGCTGATCGCGGACCGCCAGGCCCACACGATCCTCGGCGCCCACGTGCTCGGCGAATACTCGGCTGAGACGGTGCAGACCGTCGCCGCGTGCATGGCCGCCGGGATGACGGTCGAGCAGGTCGCCGGGCTCCAGCTGGCCTTCCCTACCTTCACCGAGGCGGTCAGCATGGCTGCGCAGATGATCTGCCGGTCGCTCGGTATCGGGCGCTTCCCGCAAGTCTGGAGCTACCTCGGATCCGCAGACTGACTAGCCCTGGGTGGTCGGGCGGATCGTGATGTCGCTGATTTCGACGTCGTGGGGCTGTTCGATGGCGAACGCGATGGCGCGGGCCACGGCTTCCGGCGAGATGGCGAACTCGTCCATGTTGTGCTGGATTTGCCCGCGGACCTCGGTGTCGTCGATGGAGTTGGCGAGTTCCGTGCGGACATATCCGGGTGATACCGATGTTGTCCTCAGCACGCCATCGGTCGACTCCTGCCGCAGTCCTTCCAGGATGGTGCGGACGGCATTCTTCGTTCCGGCGTACACCGACATGGTCGGGACGATTTTCAGGCCGGCCGTCGACACCGTCGTCACGAAGTGGCCCTGACCCTGCTGGCGGAACACCGGGAGGGCCGCGGCGATGCCGTGCAGCACCCCCCGGAGGTTGACGTCGATCATCGCCGACCAGGCGTCGACGTCGAGGTTCGCCACGGGCCCGATTTTGCTGATGCCGGCGTTGCTGACCAGCACGTCGAGCCGGCCGAACTCCGCAACGGCCTGTCCGACGAGGCGTTCGAGGTCTTCGCGGCGGGTGACATCGGTGATGCATGCGGCGCCGCGTCCGCCACGATCACGGATACTCCGGACGATCTCGTCGAGACGCTCCTGTCGGCGCGCACCGAGGACTACTGCCGCGCCGCGTTCGGCGAGCAGCGCCGCGGTGGCCTCGCCGATGCCGCTGCTTGCCCCCGTGATGGCGACGACCTTGCCGCTCATGACCGGCACGAGAAATCCCTCCGAGGTAGTGTGGACACGTGTCCGCTTGCGTGTGAGGTTACCGGACACGTGTCCGGTTGTCCAAGTCGTCGCACGGCGGTCCGATGAACACGGCGGTCCGATGAACAGTGGTCCAATGAACTCGCCCCGCCGCCGTGCCGATGCGGCGCAGAACCGCGGGCGGATCATCGAGGTGGCCCGGGCGGTCATCGCGAACACCGGCGAGCTGAAGCTCAACGCCATCGCCAAGCAGGCCGGGGTCGGCCAGGGCACCCTGTACCGGCACTTTCCGACTCGCGAGGACCTGCTTGCCGAGGTCTATCGCCAGGAAGTCCAGGAGCTGGTCGCGACCGCGCCGGCGCTCCTGGCCGAGTATGCGCCGCTCGACGCGCTGGGCCGCTGGTTCGACCGGGTGGCCGACTACTCGCGGCTCAAGCGCGGCGTGTTCGCGGCGGTCGAGGTGGGCGTGTGGCAGGACCTCTCCGCGCACAGCCACGGGCCGATCGGTGATGCGGTGACGACCCTCCTGGACGCCGGCCAAGCCGCCGGAACCGTCCGCGGCGACGTCGACGCCCGCGACGTCATCATCCTCATCGGCTACCTGGCCCGGCTCGACGAGTCCGAATGGGACACCCGCGCCCGCCATCTGCTGGACATCGTCCTCGACGGATTGCGGGCGCAGCCAGGGCGCCCGGAGACTACCTGAGTGCGGCCGCGGCCGGCTGGACCAGCGCGCCGGACACTTCCAGCGCCGCGATCTCGGCCGCGCTGAACCCGAGCTCGCTGAGTACCTCGGCGTTGTGCTCGCCCTGGCGGGCGGCCAGCTGGCCCTCGTCGGCCGCCACCTCGTCCGCGAAGTGCCACGGGCGCCCCGGGATCCTGATCTCGCCGCCTGAGCGGTCGGATACGGTCCGCACCGCGTTCCACTGGCGGGCCCAGTCGCTGGCCGCGAATTCCTTGACGCTCCGGACCTGCCCGGTAGCGATCTTCGCCTCGTCCAGCTGGGCGTCCAGTGACTCCATGTCCGCGAACGTCCAGATCCACTCCTGCACGATCTGGTGCAGGGCGTCCAGGTTGCGCAGGCGCAGCTCGGGGGTGCGGAACCGCGGGTCCCGGCCGAGATCTGGCCGGCGCATGGCCGCCAGGTAGAAGGGGAAGGACATGCTGCCGACCAGGCTCATCGGGCTCGCGAACCGCTCACCGTGAGGTCCCACGAAGAATGGGCCGTCCGTCGCCCCGAGGATCGGCCGCTCGGCGCCCAGCTCCTCATCGGACAGGTCGACGTGTACGCGCTCGTTGATGGAGAGCATCACGGCCGCCATGGCCACATCGATGTACTGGCCCCGGCCGGTGTGCGCCCGCTGGGTGAGGCAGGCCAGGATGGCGACGGCGGCGTGCAGGCCGGAGTAGACGTCCGCGTGCGAGAGCGGGTCGCTGCGCAGCATGTCGGTCCGCTGGAAGTGGTCGGCGGTGTTGGCGGTGATCCCCGTCTCAGCCTGGACGGTCGGCGCGTAGGCCATCCGCGAGCGCCACGCGCCGTGCTGGCCGTAGCCGCTGATCGAGGCGTAGACCGCGCCCGGGTTGCGGGCCGAGACCGCTTCGTATCCCAGCCCGAACGAGGCGAGCGCGCCGGGCCGGAAGTTTTCCACGATCACGTCGGCGGTGTCGCAGAGCCGGAGCGCGGCCTCGCGGGCACCCGGCACGTTGAGGTCGATGCTCACGTTGCGCTTGCCCGCGTTCTGCTGGGAGTAGTAGCCGGAGATCTCTCCCTGGCTGGGGAACGCCCTCCGGGACAGGTCGCCACCCGGCGGCTCGATCTTGATGACTTCGGCGCCCAGGTCAAGCAGCGTCTTGGTGCAGTGCGGGCCGGCCAGCACGCGGGAGAAATCCACCACCCGGATCCCGTCGAGCGGGAGTGCCATGCCGCTCACCGGCCCTCGAACTCGGCCATGCCAAGACCGTTCTCGTGGTAAGACCGGACGGCGGAACGGAAGTCGGCCGAACGCATGATCGGCCGCTGGATTTCCGCCATGGCCTCGTCGGCGGCTGCGATCCCCTCGTTGACCGCGACCGAGACCAGGCGCTTGGTGGCCGCGTTGGCAATCGACGGGCCGTGCGCGAGTTCCTGGGCGAGCACCATTGTGGCCCTCTCCAGCTGCTCATCGGCGACCACCCAGTTGATGATGTTCCAGCGTTCCAGGGTGGCGGCGGGATAACGGCGGCCGAGCAGCGCCATCTCCTTGGCCCGGGCCGCGCCGGCCCGCTGGGTGAGTCGCTGCACCGCGCCCATCAGGGGGTGCAGGCCGACCGTGACCTCGACCGAGCCCAGCTTGGCTGACTCGGACGCCACGACCAGGTCGCAGGCCAGCGCGAGCTCGAAGCCGCCCCCGACGCACACTCCCTGGACGCTGGCGATGATAGGGGCGGGGTGCTCGTCGAAGGCGCGCAGCGTCTCGGCCAGGCCCCAGTCGAGGAGGTCGGATTGGTCGGCGTCGGCGACCATGGCGTCCAGGTCAGCCCCGGCGGAGAAATGACGCAGGGAGCTGCGCAGGACGACAGACCGGGCGCCTTCCCGCTGCGCCCAGGCGAGTCCCGCGATGAGCTCTCGGGTCAGAGCGCGATCCAGGAGGTTGTAGGGGGCCAGGCCCATGGACAAGACGGCCACGGTTCCGTCCATGACGGTGGTCAGCGCCCCACGGCCAGCGGCCGCGGGGACAGGCTGTGGTGCGGAGTTCGACACGGCGATCGTCCAATGCTCAGTGAGGTGGCGGCAGGCGGAGCAGGGCGGTGGTCTCCTCCACGGAGGCGGTCGGGCGGTCCAGCGCGGCCGCGAGGTTCACGGCCCGCAGCACGAGCGGCAGGTTGCCCGGGCTCAGCTCGCCCTTGCGCAGGTAGAGCGCATCCTCCAGTCCGGCGCGGGCGTTACCGCCCAGGGCCAGGCCGATGGCGGTCAGCTCCAGGTTGGCCCGGCCGATGGCGATGACCTGCCAGACACAGTCCGGCGGGAGGCGGCGCACCATCGTGAGGAGGTTGTCCGCGGTGGCCGCCATCCCGCCGGCCACCCCCAGGACGAGCGAGAACTGGAGTGGCCAGTCGCTGAGCAGCCCGGCGTCACGCAGCCGCAGGCAGGCGTCGAGGTGGCCGGTGTCGTAGATCTCCAGCTCCGGCTTGACCCCGAGTTCCTGCATGCGCTGCGCCAGCCGGGCCACCTCGGCCGGCGGGTTGCGGAACTCCCCGGAGCCGAACGTCATCGTGCACGGGTTCAGCGTGGCCATCCGGGGCCGGAGCTCGACGAGGGCCGCACGCTCCTCGAACGGCACCGCGAGCCCGACCCCGGTGGATAGCTGGATGAGGATGGGACAGCGTTCCGCGATCAGGTCCATCGTCCGCCGGGCGATGTCCAGGTCCGCCGTGGGCCGGTCGCCGGAATCACGCAGGTGGATGTGCGCGACGGAGGCGCCGGCGAGGTACGCCTGGTGGACGGCCCCGGCGATCTCCTGCGGCTGTGTGGGCAGCGCCGGGTTGTCCGCCTTGGACGCGATCGGCCCGGTGGGCGCTACCGTGATGACGACGCTCATCTCATGAAGCTCACTTCCTCGTCGGCGCCGGATAAGCCGTTAGGGCTCTTGAGGTGCTTGAGCCGGGCTCACTCGCCGAGCGTGCCGGGGGCCAGGGCCAGGTTGACGGGGAGCTTCTCCGCCTGGGCGTAGGGAGTCGCCTTGTTCTCCTCGACCCAGCGCTTCTCGGCCATGGACTCGAACGGCGGCGGGATCTCACCCTGCAGCGACCACAGGTCGAACGGCGGCTCGGTGATGGTGAACTCCCAGTCGTAGCCGCGGTCCCTGACCCAGGGGGCGATGACCTGGTCGAGGTTCCTGACCCACCATTCCCGGATGACCGGGCCGGGCAGGGTCCGCGCCATCTGGTCGATCTGGATCCGGACGAAGCTGCCGTGGGACTCACCGCCCACGTAGACCGAGTCCGCCGCGACCTCCTCGAAGAGGACGACGACGTAGAACCGGGGGATCGGGATGGCCTCGTAGACGTGCGTGATCGCCTCGGCGAACTCCTTCTTGTCCTCGGGCGTGTAGGCATCGGCCGGGTGGTGGATCTTCCAGAGCGGCATTGCTGTTCCTCCCATGTCCGTGCTGCGGGCGGCTAAGGCCATGTGACTGGCGTCACATCAGGTGTCCTTCAATAGACCACGTATTGAGTTTTGATTCAAGACCTAGTCGCAAAATAAGACTCAGTAGGGCCGCGAACGGGACAGTGGTTCACCAGACGCTGGGTGCTGCTCCCGGGGGGCTAGCGGGCAGCGGGCCGGCCGGCGGTACGCGGATAGTTCAGCGGGCGCGCCTGCGGAGGGCTAGCTGGCGCGCCTGCGGCGTGGTGCCGGGCGCGCCTGGTCCGCCTGGTCCGCCTGGTCAGGACCGGGCGCCGGGGCCAGCCGCCCGCGCATGTCGAGCTCGGGGCGGATATCGTCCGGGTACCCGGGGCCGACGCAGAACTGGACGTCGGTGTGCTCGACGGGCTCGCCGCACTCGGCGCAGATGACCTGGCTGACGATGTCGTGCCCGGTCTCGCCGTGGCGCAGCGTGACGGGGGCGCCGCCCCCGTCGTCGAGCCACTTGTCGCCCCAGGCCAGCATGGTCGCGAGGACCGGGAAGAAGTCGCGGCCCATGTCGGTGAGCAGGTACTCGTAGCGCGGCGGGTTGTCCTGGTAGAAGCGCTTGGTCATGACCCCCGCGTCGACCAGCTTGCCGAGCCGGTCGGACAGCGTGTTGCGGGCGATATTCAGGGAGCGCTGGAACTCGTCGAAGCGGGTGAGTCCCTGCATTCCGTCCCGGACGATGAGCAGTGTCCAGGAGTCACCGAACACCTCGACGGCACGGGCCAGGGAGCAGGGCCACTCCGAGAAGGTGCGGTTCATAGCGTCTAGTTTAGCGACTGAGTTGCCAGTGCTAACTGTCCGCAGGTGATCGGCGCTACGACCCGCCCGGCGAGGCCGGCCGGTGTCCGGGTGTGGTGGCCCGGGTAAGGCTGATACATGGTGACGCTGTGTGTGCGGCGCGCCGGCTGGCGTCCTGCCGTTTATTACTCTGAGTAGTAGTTAGATTGCCCTCAGCATTCACGCTGAGGAGGCTGAACCGGTGCCTGGTCCGATATCGCGCCGCCGCATGATGGGGTACGGGCTCGGTGCTGCAGGCGCGACCCTGGCGGCCGGAGTCCTCGAGGGGCAGTCCGCGGGCCCGGTGTCCGCGCAGGCCTGGCCGCCGGCCCGGCGATCGGCACGCCGGCCGCGGATGCTGCCGCAGCCAAGGGTGCAGCGCAGCTCGCACGGCGTGCTGGATGTCCGGCTCACCGCGGTGCCCGCCGTCGTGGACATGGGCGCGCCGGAGCTGGTCAAGACCTACACCTGGAACAAGGTCGTGCCCGGGTACACCTGGGAGATCAACCCCGGCGACACCCTGAAGGTCCACCTGCGCAACCGGCTGCCGTACATGCGGCCGCCCAAGCACATGGTGATGGACCGGCCGCACGAGTGGACGCACACCAACCTGCACACCCATGGGCTGCACGTCTCGCCGTCCGGTAACGCGGACAACGTGTTCATCGATATCCCGCCCGGCGAGGATCACCGTTTCGAGATCCCTCTGCCGGAGGATCACCCGGGCGGCCTCAGCTGGTACCACCCGCACCGGCACGGCGGGGTGACCCAGCAGCTCCGGGCCGGGATGGCCGGGATGCTCATCGTCCGCGGCGAGATCGACCGGGTCAGGGAGGTCCGCGCGGCGCGGGAACGGGTGATGGTGCTGCAGTCGATCGAGCTGGGTGACGACTACCAGCTCCTCGACCCCATCCCGTTCCCGAAACCGGATCAGGCGTTCTTCCCGCGGACCCACGCCCTGTACACGGTCAACGGCGTGCTGAACCCGCACCTCACCATGTACCCGGGTGAGGTGCAGCGGTGGCGGCTGCTCAACGCGGCCGAGGGTAACTTCATGTCGCTGCACCTGAAGAAGCACGACTTCCACGTGCTGGCCTGGGATGGCCTGACCCTCGCCGAACCGGACACCACCAGCGTCGTGATGATGTCAGCGGGCAACCGGGTCGACATGCTGGTCCGGGCGGGGCGGCCGGGCACCTACGACCTGGTCCTCACACCTGGGTCCAGCCAGGACCCGAACATCCCCGGCATGCCGGAGTCCGCTGAGGGGTCGCCCGGCGGGCGGGAGATGCCCATGCCCGGGTTCCCGCCGATGGACGAGGAACTCAAACCGCGGACCATCCTCACCGTGCATGTGCTGGGGCACGGCCGGCCGATGGGGCTGCCGGACTCGCTGCCCGCCTATGACCCGGCGATCCTGCCGATCGCCCGGCGGCGGCATTTCTCCTTCACCGTCCAGCGCAAGCCGGACAACACGTTCCTGAACTTCGGGGTGGACGGCCACGCGTACCACCCGGCCCGCCCGCCCTACCAGGTCCCGCTGGGCACCGCGGAGGAATGGACGCTCGTCAACGCCTTCGACACCAAGCTGATGAACCACGCCCACGTGTTCCACATCCACACCAACCCGTTCAAGATCACGAAGATCAACGGGCGCACGCTGGACAAGCCGTTGTGGAGAGACACGTTTGTACTTCCCAAACGGTCAGGCGATTCGCTGACGTTCGAGTCGAACTTCGTCGATTACGCCGGCAAGTTCGTGCAGCACTGTCACATGGTCGCGCACGAGGACCTGGGGATGATGTCGGCCGTCGAGGTGATCTGCCCGCCTGGCGGTGGGTCGGTCGGCCCGGCGGCCGGTTAGGCAGTCATCCGGCCGGCCGGCGCTCGGGGGGCCGGCCGGCCGGATGACCAGGCGCAATCCGCGCCACAGGAATCGCGGGGGAACAGCATGGACAGCGTCGATCGCCGGAACTTCCTGCGCGGCGGCAGCGCCGCCGCCGGGCTGGCCGCCCTGGCCGGGGCCGGGCTGGCGCGGGGCACCGCGGCCGAGGCAGCTTCCGCTTCGGCGCACGACCAGGCCCCGGATCACCGGGCTCCGCTGTGGAAGCTGCGCCGGCAGCTGAACGGCAGGCTCCTGCTCCCCGGGGACAAGGGGTACGACGCGGCCAGCGCGCCGGCCAACGGCCGCTACGACCGCGTCCGCCCGATGGCCGTCGCGGTCTGCGCGGACGAGCACGACGTGGCCACCTGCGTCGACTGGGCCCGCCGGTACCACGTCCGGCCCGTGGCCCGGGGCGGCGGCCACAGCTACGCCGGCTTCTCGACGACCCGGGGCCTGCTCATCGACATGAGCCTGCTCAACCGGGTGCACATCAACAAGGCCCACGGGACCATGACGCTGGGCGGCGGGACGCTGAACGGCCACCTGTTCAAGGCGATGAAGGGCGGCCACCTGTTCCTGCCCGTCGGCACCTGCCTGGGCGTCGGCGCGGGCGGGCTGACCCTTGGCGGCGGCATGGGCTACAACACCCGCTGGGCCGGCCTGACCTGCGACCATCTCCAGTCGTCGCGGATCGTCACCGCGGATGGTGACCTGCGCGACATCGACGCCCGGCACCACGGCGACCTGTACTGGGCGTGCCGCGGCGGGGCGGGCGGCAGCTTCGGCATCAACACGTCGTTCACCTTTGACCTGATCGAGGTGCCGCGGAAGACGGTCAGCTACTACCTCGCCTGGTGGCGCGGGGCTGATGCCGCGGTGAACGCGTTCGTGGAGTTCGACAAGATCCTCAAGAAGGCACCGCCGGCGTTCAACGCTGTCCTGCTGGCCCAGGCCGCGCCGGTCGGGAAGGCGGGCCCGCGGGAGGCGATGTGGGTCTGGACCCGCGGCCAGTACGTCGGCCCGCTCGACGAGCTGCGTGACCTGATCCGCCCGATGCTCCGCGCGGCGGGGACTCCGCGTGAGCTGGAGCTGCGCGAGATCCCGTTCTGGGAAGCGCAGCAGATGTTCGCTGATGACCCGTCGGCCCCGCACTCGTTCGGGGACATCTCCCGGTACGCCAGGCGGCCCGTCCCGCAGGACGCGGTCCAGAAGATGATCGACCTCGTGGCACGCTGCCCGTCCCGGACCCCGGACGCGCACGGTTCTGTCTGGAACCTGGGCTGGGTCGGCGGCGACGTGGTGGACCGGATACCGCGGACCGCGACGGCCTACGTGCACCGGGGGATGAAGACGCTCTGGCGGCCGACCACGGTGTGGCCGAACCAGGCGCCGCGGTCGGTCGGGCGGAGGCTGGTCGAGTGGAGCCAGGAGGTGATGGACGTGCTCCGGCCGCATACGCCGGACGAGAGTTACCAGAACTTTCCTAACCGGCTGATCGGGGATTGGCGGCGGGAGTACTACGGGGAGAACTTCCCGCGCCTGGTCCGGGTGAAGTCGCGGTACGACCCGCACGACCTGTTCCACAACCAGCAGAGCATCCCGCCCCGTCTCTAGGGATACGCCGGCTCGGGCCCGTCGGCACGGTGGGCCCGCACTTTCGCCACCGGATCGCGCGATTCTAAGGGCCAGGTGGCGGGATGAAGATCGCGTGCGTTCCGATCCGCCGCCAGATGATGTGGGCCTCCCCCGCTATCCGTTCCTCGCCGTAGCTGAATGGCGCGCGGCCGTCGTTGTCCCAGGTCATTTCAAACACGCCGGGGTGTGCCGTCACGCCTTTGACGCGCAGTCCGGGGCGGAACGGGCGGTCAGGAGCGGCCAGGTCAGGGACGAAGACCTCCGTGATGACCTTGCGGAAGGTCGCCTGTTGTTGGCCAGAGAGGTTCTTCCAGTCGCGTTCGAAGCGGGGGAGCGTTTCGAAGGTGGGCATCACTCATCCACTGAGCCCAGCGAATCGAGGTGATCAAACATCTCCTCGGCCGACTCGTGGACCGTGCCGCGTCCGGCTGCGATGTCCTCATCGGCTTCGCGCTCCCCAGCCAGCCATTCGGGAGTGAAGAACCATGCTTGATCGGTAGGGATGGACACATAGCCGCGAACCGTGATCGTCCCGTCGTCCTGCACGGCGAATTCCACTTCATCGCCCTCGCTGATATGGAGGGCGCGACGGATCTCCTCGGGCAAGGTGAGCTGAGCCTTGGGCCGGACCC
Organism: Streptosporangiaceae bacterium; assembly: GCA_036509255.1. Lineage (GTDB taxonomy): Bacteria > Actinomycetota > Actinomycetes > Streptosporangiales > Streptosporangiaceae > RYN-230. The sequence continues at coordinate 4,276 of DATCFY010000171.1, read as the reverse complement.
TCACCCTGGCCCTCAGGCGAGGTTCTGGTTCCATCTTGGCTGCGGGTGTACCCATGGAGCGCTCCAAGAAATTCAGATTTTCCTACTCTCCTACCATACCCTGCGGATTCAGATGCGCAAAAGCGCTCGATAAGCCGTCCCGCCACCGCCGGGCGACGTTGCTCGACCAGATGGTCGCCGAGGCAGAAGAGGGCGGCCTGTACGAGCTGCCCGGTGGAGTCCCTAAGGCCGCAGCGGTAGTGATCTTCCTGACTGTCCGGCCTCGTTACGAAGTGCCTTTGACCTGGCGGCCGCGGACCCAGACGGCGGTGATCCGGTCGGGGTCCGCGAGCAGGGAGATATCGGCCAGCGGGTCCCCGTCTACGGTGATGAGATCGGCGTCGTAGCCCTCCGCCAGGAGGCCGCTGCGCGGCGCCTGCGGGCCGAGGGTGCGCGGCGCGGTGGCGGTGGCCGCCTCGATCGCCTGCTGGGGCGTCATGCCGAGCGCCACCATGTGCGGCAGTTCGGTCCCGTTGGTGCCCCAGGCGCCGGGCAGGTCCAGTCCGGTCAGCCCGAGGTCGGTGCCTATCGCGATGGTCACGCCGCGCTCGATCGCCATCCGCACCATGTCGGCGTGGATGTCCGCGAGAGCGGTTAGTTTGGCCGCCGCGTACGGCGGGACCTTGGACAGGTCAGCGAGGATGTTCTCGATGATCGTCCGGGTGGGGACCAGGATGGTGCCGGTCTCGCGCATCGCGTCGCAGGCCTCCTCGTCCAGGTAGGTCCCGTGCTCGATGGTCGCCACCCCGGCCCGCAGCGCGGCCATGATGCCGGGCTTGCCGTGGCAGTGCGCGGCGACCACCCGGTCGGCCAGCCCGGCCACCTCGACGATGGTCCGCAGTTCGGCGTCGGTGAATTGCTGGTGGACGGGATGGTCGACCTCGGACAGGACCCCGCCCGACGCGCACACCTTGATCACGGCTGCGCCGCGGCGCAACTGCTCCCGGACCGCTCGCATGCACTCGGACGTGCCGTCGGCCAGCCGGAACGTCCCGTCGTGCTGGCCGAGGTCGTTTACCCACGACAAGGGGTAGCAGTGCAGGTCGCCATGGCCGCCCGTGGTACTCAGCACGGCACCGGCCGCATAGATCGACGGCCCGTCGAGCAGCCCCTCACGGACCGCCTGGGCCAGGTAGATGCCGAGTCCGCCGACCTCGCGCACCGAGGTGAATCCGGCGTTCAGAGCGTTGGCCAGATCACGGGCCGAACGGGCCGCCCGCAGCTGCGTGGGCTCTTGCGCCAGCCGGGCCAGGTCGAGCGTGCGGCTGCCCATCAGGTGGCCGTGGCAGTCCCACAGCCCCGGCAGCACGGTCGCCGCGCTCTGGGTGGCCGCGTCCGCCGTCGCTGGCGCGTCGGCAGCCGGTCCCGCGTAGCTGATCCGCCCACCGTCGATCAGGACCGTGGCGTCCCGGACCGGCTCGCCGCGGCCCGGGATGAGCAGCCCGGCATTGATCCGTTCCATGAGTCTCCTTCATCAGCAGGACCCGACCATGCTGCCCTTGACTGACACCGGACGCGCGGTTTTCCCCACAGACGTGATCACTCGCCGGAGGGTTCCTTACGTGTGATCTTCAGAGTTTTATGGCGTCTGTTCTTTGGTGCTTTACGGCGTCTACAGGATGCCGATGACCAGCGACTCGCGGGCCGTCTGAACGACTTCCCTGGTGATCGTGGCCAGGCTGTTGATCTCCATGATCCGCTGGATCTGGGCGAAGAGGCGCTGGACGAGGCGGAAGTTGCCGCCGGTGATGCGGGCGACGGCGGCGATGGCCTCGGCGTCGGTGAACACCGTGGTCGGGTGCAGCGGCGGCGCGAGCGGCGGCGGGTTTGCCGAGCACGGCGGCGGCTGCCCGCCAGGCTGCCGGGCCGCCGTGGTGCCGCCCGGCCCGGCGCTGCAGGCGGCCAGCGCCACGACCGCCACCGCCGGCAGCGCCAGAACAGGCCGTCTGCAGGCCCGCCAGGCCCGCAACGGCGGCCGGCCTCCTGCGGCCGCGGATGCACCACGACGCGATGACCAGCTCATCGCGATCCCCTCCCCGTTATCAGCGTCACGATCGCGCCCGTTACCCGGCGCGCGATGCCCGCCTGACCCGCCCCAGCCAGGACACGATCGCCACCGGCCACACCAGCACGGCGACGAGCAAGATGACGAGCAAGGGCACCAGGTCCCACCCGCCGGGGTAGTCGACCAGGGGAATGGTGACGGCGAGACTGGGCAGGAGCCCGGTCGCCACCAGCCCCGCGACCCGCCGGCCCACGGGGCTGCGTACACGCGTGACGGCTACCGCGACCGCGATCGCCAGGACGCCCAGCAGGCGGAAGGCAAGATCTCCCACCGGCGCGGCCGGGTCCGCCAGCTGAACGATCCAGGGGAACCCGAAGCCCGCGGACAGGCCCGCGATCATGAAGCAGGCTCGCCGCCACCCCACGATCGCCAGGCCTCGCCGCGGGCCGGGGGAGAAGACCAGCGAGCAAGCCGCCAGGCTGGTCAGGAAGACAGGGACGTCACCGGCCGAGCCCAGGAACTGGACAAGCCCTCCGGACACGCTCTGCTGCACGCCCGCGGTCAGCACGGCCAGCCAGGCGAGCGTCAGCGAGATGGACGCGATCGCCGCGGCTGCTCCCCGACTGCCGGTCAGCCCCAGCAGCACCACAGCCAGCCAGGCGATCATCACCACGACCCACCCCCCCAGAGAGGGCGGGACCAGGAGCACCTGCGTCCAGAACGGGACCCTCGCGGCGGCGGTTGCAGCCTGGGCTCCCCGTCCCAGGGCGAGGAGGATGAGCACCACCGCCGGGGCGATCAGGCTCACGACGGCCAGGGCGTCCTGCCCGGCGTCGGCGGCCAGCCAGCCGGGGATCCGGCGGACCCGGATCGCCAGGCCGCAGGCGGCCAGGTTCACCGCTTGGCCCAGGCCCGGCGTGCGCTGTCCGGGCCGGGCGGCGGCCAGCAGCACGCCGAGCATCTCCTCCCGGTGGAACTCGCGATGGGTGGGCGGGTAGCAGCGCAGCAAGCGCAGGTAGCGTCGTTCCAGGACTGCTGCCCCGGCCGGGTCCCTAGCGGGCATGTCCCCTCCCGCCCCGGTGGCCTGGCCGGTTCCGGCCGCGCTCACGCGGTGCCTCCGGCGAGCCGCGCGCGCAGCCGCTGCGCCGCGACGGCGGCGCTGGCGCGCCGGCGTTCGGTCTCGGCCGCCAGCAGCGCCGCGCCCTCGTCCGTGAGCCGGTAGTACCGGCGCAGCCGGCCGTCGGCGACTTCCTCCCGGTCCGGCTCGACCAGCCTGGCCGAACGCAGCCGGTCCAGCGCCATGTACAGGGTTCCGGTCTGCAGCCGGGTCACGCCACCGGAGATCCGCTCAGCGTCGGTGATGATCCCGTAGCCATGCTGGGGCCCCGCCGCCAGAGCGGTCAGGATGAGGAACGTAGGCTCCTGCATGCTCCGCTTCTTCATGTCATAGACATACATCAACCATCTACCTATAGCAAGCCGCCAGGTTCCTTATTTTCCCGGACGAGCCGCGGGTGCGAGTATCCCGACCTGGGCCGCCCTCACCCGGGTGCCGAACGCGGTCAGCTGGCAGTGGCGGATCGCGCCGCAGCGCCGGGCTGGTGTGCCGGTGCACATTAACCCCGACCGGCCGGCCGGACGCCCGAGCAGTTTGTCGATACTGCGGCGTTCGCGCTTGGCCGGCCTGGCCAGGACGGCCAGGTCCGCGGAGCCGGACGACCGGGCATAAGCGACATCTCCCGGCCTCCTTCCCCGCCCCCGTACGGGAAGGCTGAGACCGATCGTGCCCGCACCTCATTGCACGCGAGTTAAACCGCAATTAAGCGGTACGTCAGCTCAGGGTCAGCTCACTGCATCACCCGGCCGGTGCCGGTGCCCCTCACCGGTATCACTCACTCGCGGGCGTGATAGGACCCGGAAGCGCAGGACCGGGGACGGCCAGTCGCTGCAGTACGCCTGCCCAGCCCGACACGCCCGTCTACAGGCTCACGTCCAGCCAGCGCGGGAACCGCGCCAAATAGCAGCAAAAATCTCCTGCCACTTACCGCCGAAGGTCACACCTTACGACGTGTCCTGAGTGCGGCACGATCAGAGCTTGTAACCTCAGGTGTGTAAAGATCTTTTAGCCTTGGGGCTGGAGCCCGCTTCTACCTGATTCGTCCTGGGTAGGCGATGTCGAGTTCGTTGAGTGCTTCGCGCCAGCCCATGACGCGTTGTCCCTCGATGAGGCGT
>DATCFY010000170.1:0-4191 GCA_036509255.1 Streptosporangiaceae bacterium | reverse complement strand
CAGGACGAAGAAAGCAATGAACGTGAACCGGGCCACATCACGCCGATGGCCGATCGCCCAGGCCAGGAACAGCCACAACGCGACCGCCACCCCTCCGCCCACCTCCCTGAAGGTGAGCAGGCCGGTCGCCGTATGCCACTGCGTCGCCGTGAGCCCCGGCTCCTTCGCGAGCGCGGCCCTCACGCTGGCCGCGGTCATCACCACGGTGATCACCGAGGCGAGTTCCACCACCGCTCCGGCGCACATCAGCCTGACCGCGCCCCGTACGGCACGCGGTGGCCGGAACGCCGGGCGCAGCCGCATCCGCAGCCCGCCCCTGACCAGGGCTGCGCACTCGGCCAGCTCGACCCGCTGCTGGCCCTCCTTGGCGCTGGCCACCAGCACCGCGAGGATCTCGTCCCCGTTCTCCCGCCGGAACGACTTCGGGTAGCACGCCAGCACCCGCCGGTACCCCCGCTCCAGGTCCGCTGTCTCGTTCATGTGACCAGTCCTCCCGCCGGACTCAGCCGCCTCAGCGCGGCCGTGGCGTTGGCGTGCAGCCGGGCCGCCTCCGCGGCCAGCCGCCTCCCGCCTCCAGGGGTGAGCCGGTAGTAACGGCGCAGCCGGCCGTCCACGATCTCCTCCCGGTCCACCCCGATCAGCTCCTCGGACCGCAGCCGGTCCAGAGCCGTATACAGGGTCCCGGCGCGCAGCCGCACCCGGCCCTGCGAGATCTGCGCGACGTCGGTGATGATCCCGTAACCGTGCTGGCTGCCAGCAGCCAGCGCGGTCAGGATCAGGAACGTCGCCTCCTGCATCGCACGCTGAGCCATACCAACGTTATATATCGTTGAACTAGCGCTAGCAAGCCTCAGTGACCATCGCTGTTCCTGCTTGTCCTCCGGCTGGGCGAAGCCCCGTTCTCGGCGCAGGGCGGGAAGTACGACAATGTGTCGGTGAACCGATCGCGTTACTGAAATCGTTAGGCGTAGCTTTGTCCACCAGGGGCGGGGGAGCGTGAGGCTGTGAGCTGGGGAGACATTTGTCAAACCGCGAGTGGGCCGGCCCGCTTAACCCCTTCCCTGATCCCTCACTGCACCGCGTTGTCTGAAGGAGTTCGTTCATGCTTGGTTACCGCGTTCCCGCGCCCGACGAGGCCATGCTCATTTCCGGGGGGAGGCGTGCCCGCAACGGCGCCCCGTTCCGGGTGGTCACCGGGCACGGCGCGTTCGTGCTCCCCTTCTTCCGCAAGGCCCGGTACCTGACCCTGGCCATGAACGAGGCGGAGGTGGCCGAGCAGTGCGTCACCAGGCAGGGCATCACGCTGAACGTCCGCTCGGTGATCGCGTTCAAGGTCGGCAACGACGAGGAGAGCGTCATCAACGCCGGCCAGCGCTTCCTGTCCGACCAGGACCAGATGTCCACCCTGACCGGCCGGATCTTCGCCGGCCACCTGCGCTCCATCATCGGATCCATGACCGTCGAGGAGATAGTTACCGAGCGCCAGAAGCTGGCCAGCGAGGTCCTCGACGGCTCGAAGGCGGAGATGGTCAAGATCGGCCTGACGGTGGACTCGCTGCAGATCCAGTCCATCGACGACATGAACTCCGGATACATCGACGCGATGGCCGCCCCGCACAGCGCGGCGATCCAGCGCCAGGCGCAGATCGCGCAGGCCCAGGCCAACCAGGCGGCCGCCCAGGCCGAGCAGGAGTCGCAGCGCAAGCAGGCCGAGTACGCCCGGCAGACCGCCGTAGTCCAGGCCCAGTACAAAGCCGAGATCGACAAGGCCCAGGCCGAGGCGGCGCAGGCCGGACCGCTGATGCAGGCCCAGACCCAGATCGGGGTCATCAACGCCCAGGCGGAACTGGCGCAGCGCCGGGCGGAGCTGCGCCAGCGCGAGCTCGTGGCCGAGGTGGTCAGGCCGGCTGAGGCGGAAGCGGAGAAGGTCCGCATCCTGGCCAAGGCCGACGCGGAGCGGATGCGGATCCTGGCCGAGGCGGCGGCCTCGAACGACCGGGTGGCGCTGGACCGGATGCTCATCGACCAGCTGCCCCAGATCGTCAAAGAGGCCGCGGGCGGCCTGGCCGGCGCCAACGTCAACGTGCTCAACGGGGCGGACGGCCTGAGCGAGATCGCGGCCGGCCTCGTCGGCCAGGGGCTGACCATCCTGGACTCGATCAAGAAGAATCTCGCCACCGGGCCGGACGCCACCGCGGCGGTGGTGCGCGCGCCAGACAGCTCGCAGAACGGCCCTGTCCGGAACTGACCTGCCCCAGGCAGAGCGGCCCGCCCACTGGAACTTATGCCAGGCTTGGCGGATGCCGATCCTGGCTGGTGCCGCCGCGGCGGCCGCTCTCGCATGGGTCTACCTGCTCGCCGCGCACGGCGGGTACTGGCGCACGGACCAGCGCCTGCCTCCCGGCGCGCGCGAGCCGGCGCACGACCCTGTGCGGTGGCCGACCGTGGTGGCGGTGGTCCCGGCCCGGGACGAGGCCGCCATCCTGCCGGTCACCCTGCCGGGCCTGCTCGCCCAGGACTACCCGGGAGACTTTTCGGTCGTGCTGGTGGACGACGCCAGCACGGACGGCACGGCGGGCACCGCCGCGGCGCTCGCCGCAGGCACGGGCCGCAGTCTTCGGGTCACCGCGGCGGGGGCGCCGCCCCCCGGCTGGGCCGGCAAGGTTCACGCGATGGCCCAGGGCCTCCGCGTCGCCGGGGAGTGCGACTACGTCCTGTTCACTGACGCGGACATCGGGTACGCGCCGGATGCACTGGCGACGCTCGTCCGCGGCGCCGTTGCGGACAACCGGGCGCTGGTGTCGCAGATGGCGCTGCTGCGCGCGGAGTCGCGGTGGGAGCGCGTCATTGTCCCGGCGTTCGTCTACTTTTTCGCGCAGCTGTACCCGTTCCGGCGGGTGAACCGGCCGTCCGCGCGGACCGCGGCGGCGGCCGGCGGCTGCATGCTGGTCCGCCGGGACGTGCTGATCGCGGCGGGAGGCCTGGACCCGATCCACGGCGCGCGCATCGACGACGTGGCCCTGGGCCGGCTGCTGAAACGGCCGCCGTCCGGGGCCCGCATCTGGCTGGGGTTCACCACCGGGGTGCGCAGCCTGCGGCCCTATCCCCGGCTGGCCACGCTCTGGGACATGATCGCCCGCAGCGCGTACATCCAGCTGCGCTATTCGCCGGTGCTGCTCGCGGCGACCCTGGCCGGCCTGCTGTGGCTGTACGCGCTGCCTCCGGTGGCCGCCGTGGCGGGGCTGGCCAGCGTGGCCGCCGGAGGGGGCGCGCCGGCGGTCTGGATGGCGGTGGCCGGGCTGGCCGGGTGGGCCGGGATGGCCGCCAGCTTCCTGCCCGTGCTGCGGCTGTACCGCCTCGGCTCGTGGCGCGCGCCTATCCTGCCACTTGTTGCAATGCTTTATGCCGTAATGACCGCCGATTCCGCCTGGCGTCACTATGCCGGGCGTGGTGGCGAATGGAAGGGCCGGACCGTGCGTGCGCGCGATGGCAGATCCCGGCAAATCACCCATAACTCTGAACGTTAATTAGCGTAAATCGGCCCGACTCACCCGGCCGCCCGCGAAAGGTGCATTAATAACAGATCGGTGCTCCTTCTGCAGGGGTTCGATACATTCATTGTGCCACCACGCTGAACCTGTGACATGCTGCATGTTGCACAAGGTAGGTGGTTAACTACTCGTGGTAAGGTCGCTGCTGGACTCGGCGGGGCGGGAGTCAGCGTGAAGCGCAGACCACTACAGAGGCAAGTCCGGGGCCGGTCCTAAGTCTTACCGCCTCAGTCACTGGAATTCTCATCCGGCCCGGCAATCATCAAACGGAAGGGAAGTATTCGATGCGTAGACGCATCACCCGGACGCTATTCGCCGCAGTTGCGGCAGGCGCCACCATGAGCACCCTCGGCCTTGCCGCCGCTGGTGCTGCGAATGCGGCCGTTTCGGGCCCGTCGCGCCCGGCGACGATCGGGACGACGTTGACCACCACGAGCCAGGCCGGCTACGAGGCGAGCGGGCGGGACTTCCGCTACATCTCCTCTACGCTGACCGTGCCGGACACCGATTTCCTCACCGGCATCTACCCGCAGGAGTACATCCAGCTATCCAACGGCTCGCTGGGCGGCGGCGACCAGTACGTCCGGGCGGGCATCGAGTCCTGCACGGTGGCGCAGTCGTTCGGCTACCTGTCCTGCCC
>DATCFY010000169.1:0-16985 GCA_036509255.1 Streptosporangiaceae bacterium | reverse complement strand
CCAGCTCGGGATGGCCGCCACGGCGATCATCACCAGGGCGAACGGGGCGGCCTGCCCGTAGGACAGGTTCGTCTCGTACACCCAGAACTGCGAGGCCAGGGTCTGGACTCCGGTCGGGATCAGGATAAGGGTGGCGGTCAGCTCGGTGATAACCGACAGGAACACCAGGCAGAACGCGGCGACCAGGCCCGGCCCGGTCAGCCGCAGGGTGACCCGGACGAGCACCTTCAGCCGGGGCTGGCCGAGGGACCTGGCCACCTCGTCCAGGCTGACCGGGGCCCGGGCCAGCGAGGCCTTGACGCCGACCAGGGCGAGCGGGAAGAACATGATCGCGTAGGCCAGGATCAGCAGCGGTGCGGTCTGGTAGCCGAAGCCGCCCAGGTAGCGCTCGGTGAAGTAGGACAGGGCCAGCGCGATGACCACGCCGGGCATGGCCAGCACCAGGTAGGTGCTGCGCTCCAGGAAACGGCGGGCCCCGCCGGGGTGCCGGACCGCGAGCAGGGCCACCGGCAGCGCCATCAGCGTGGCCAGGCCCGCTGACAGCAGCCCGTACAGGGCGGTGGTGAGCGCCGCCATCGGCATCGACACGCCGGTGAGCGAGTCACGGCCCCCCGACGCCATCCAGTAGAGGCACGACCCGACCGGGACGCCGAGAGACAGCCCGGTGAGCGCGATCAGGCCGGCCAGCGCCGGGATCCTGGCCTTGCCCAGCCGGTAGGGGGCCGGCACCCGCTGGGCCAGCGCGCCGGACCGGCTGATCCGGCCCCGGCCGCGGAGGCTCCCCTCAGCCGCGAGGACGACCAGGCTGAGCAGCACCAGCACCAGGGCCAGCGCGCAGGCCGCGGGCAGGCTGAAAGCCACGTTGATCTCGGTGAAGATCTCGGTGGTGAACGTCTGATAGCCGACGATCTCGAACGCGCCGTACTCGGCGAGCATCACCATGGCCACCAGCAGGCAGCCGCCCAGGATGGCCCCCCGGGCCTGGCCCAGGGTGATCCGGACGAACGTGCGCACCCGGCCCGAGCCCAGGCTGCGGGCGACCTCCTCCTGCCCGGGGTCCGCGCCCCGCAGGCTGGCCGCCACCGGCAGGTAGACCAGCGGGTACACGGCCAGGGTCATGACGATGACCGCGCCGCGGAAGCCGTGGATCCACGACCACAGCGAGGCCCAGCCGAAGCTGACCACGAAGTCGGGGATGGCCAGTGGCACGACCACCAGCACGGCCCAGATCTTCCGGCCCGGGACGTTGGTGCGCTCGATACACCACGCGGCCGCGGTGCCGATCACCGCGCACAGGGCGGTGACCACCACGGTGAGCCGGACCGTGTTCCACAGCAGCTCCGCCGTGAGCGGCCGGAAGATCAGCCGCGCGTCCGCCCCCGCGCCGCTGCCGCTGGCCTCGATCAGCAGGAAGATGAGGGGCAGCGCCAGGACCGCCGCGATCAGCATGGCTGCGGCGATCAGCGCGCGCGGGCGCCGCGCCCGCCGCGCCTTGTCCGCCGCAACGAAAACCGGCCCGTCCGCCCCGGGCTGGCCCGGTTCCGGGCCGCGCTGGGCCAGAACGGGGGACGACGTCATCGGGATCCTCCAGGCCAGGGCCGTCCGGGTGATCCCGGACACCCAGGCCGTGCTTGTGTCACAACAGGCCCGCCTGGCGGAGCAGGGTGACGGCCGCCGACCCGGTGCCGAGGTCGCCGAGCGTGATCGAGTTCGGCTGGAGCTGGCTGAACGGGGTCTCCGGGGCCGAGGTGGTCACGCCCGAGGCTATCGGGTACTCGTAACTGAGTGAGTGGCCGCCGATGATCTCCTGGGCCGGCCTGCTGACCAGGAAGGCCAGGAACCGCTGCGCGGCCGCCTGGTGACTGCTGGACTTCAGCGCCGCGGCGCCGGACACGTCGATGACGTACCCGGGATCGTGCGGGGCGAAAAACGCGATCTTGGAGTGGATGGCCCCGGCGCCGATCTCGGCCCGCAGCCGGTACCAGTAGTACTGGTTGATGATGCCGAACGCCGCGCTGCCGCTGTTGACGTCGCTGGTCACGGTCTCGTTGTCGGGGTAGAGGTGCCCCGCCGCGTTCGCCTTGATGGCGCTGAGCCACTTCACCGTAGCCGCCGTCCCATGGGCGCGCAGGACCGAGGTGACGATGGGCTGGAAGTCGGTCTCCCCGGCGGCCAGGGCGAGTTTGCCCTGGTACTTCGGGTCGGCGAGCTGCATCACCGAGGTGGGCAGCTGGCTCTTGCTGATCAGGCGCGGGTTGTAGATGAGCACGCTGACCCGTGCGGACACCCCTACCCAGTCACCCTGCGGGGAGTTGTACTTCGACGGGGCGGCCGCCAGCGTGCTGCTGCGCACCACCGACAGCAGGCCCTTGGCCTGCAGGAACTCCAGCGGCGGGGAGTTCTCTGTGTAGAACACGTCGGCGGGGGAGTGCCCGCCCTCGGTCACGATCTGGGCGGCCAGCACGTCCTCGTCGTCGCTGCGCACGCTGACCTTGATCCCGGTCGCCTTCTCGAAGGCAGCGACCAGCTTCTGGGTGGTCTGCGGATGCTGGCCGCTGTACAGGGTGATGGAGTTGCTGCTGCCGCTCGTGGACGCCGAGCCCGACAGGGCCGAGCAGCCCGTCGCGGCGGCCATCAGGCCCGCCGCGGCCAGGGTCGCCGCGGTCATCCGGGGAGCGCGGCCCCATCGCCTTGCCATCAGCCAGTTGCCCTTCCTCATCGCCGCGTGGACCGGGAACCGACGATAGCTTAGGCTAACCTAACTTGCCAGGGCGGGGTCCCGGCGGGCTGCCCAAAGCGGGCGGAATCGCCGGGGACGCGGTCCCGCGGACGGCGCCCGGCAGGGTCGCGGCCGGTCCCGGGCATGGCGCGTGCTGGTGACGTGAACGTACCCTGAGGTCATGCCCCGGCAGTGCCAGGGCGGAGGCCCCCGCCGCCCGCCTGGCCCTGACGGCCGTGCCCGGGGCCGTAGTGACCGAAAGTGCCGAGGTGAAGCCGGTTGCGAGACATCCTGGACCCGATCACGAAGTGGTGGGAGAGGGGCGAGGTGTTCGGCCTGGCCACCGTGGTGCGCACGTTCCGCAGCGCACCCCGGGAACCCGGTGCCGCCATGGCCGTGTCCGCTGAGGGTGAGGTCGCCGGCAGCGTGTCAGGCGGCTGCGTGGAAGGCGCCGTGTATGAGGTGGCCCAGGAAGTGTGCCAGACCGGCCAGCCGGTGCTGGCGACCTACGGGGTCAGCGACGACGACGCGTTCTCGGTCGGGCTGACCTGTGGCGGCATCCTGCATCTGCTGGTGGAGCCGGTCAGCCGCGAGCTCTACCCCGAGCTCGGGGACGTCTCGGCCGCCATCGCCGCAGGCGAGCCCGTCGCGATGGCCAGCGTCATCGAGGGCCCGGGCCGCGTCGGCGCGCGCCGGGTCATCTGGGCCGGCGACAAGGTCAGCGGCACGCTCGGCAACGGTGACCGGCTCGACGCGGCGGTGGATGACGACGCCCGGGGGATGCTGGCCCAGGGCCTGACCGGGACCCGCCGTTACGGCGCGGACGGCGAGCGGCTCGGTGACGAGCTGGCCGTGTTCGTGCACTCGTTCGCGCCGCCGCCGCGGATGCTGGTGTTCGGCGCGATCGACTTCGCCGCGGCCGTGGCCCGGGCCGGGAAGTTCCTCGGCTACCAGGTGACCGTCTGCGACGCGCGGGGCATTTTCGCCACCCCGGCCCGCTTCCCGGACGCTGACGAGGTGGTGGTCGAGTGGCCGCACCGCTACCTGGCCCGCACCCCGGTGGACTCCCGCACGGTCATCTGCGTGCTGACCCACGACCCCAAGTTCGATGTGCCGGTGCTCGAGGTGGCGCTGCGCACTCCCGCCGCCTACATCGGCGCCATGGGCAGCCGCCGCACGCACGAGGACCGGCTCGCCCGGCTCCGCGAGGCGGGCCTGGCCGAGGAGGAACTGGCCCGGCTGCGCTCCCCGATCGGCCTGGACCTCGGGGCCCGGACGCCCGAGGAGACCGCGGTGTCCGTCGCCGCCGAGCTGATCCAGCTCCGCTGGGGTGGCTCTGGCCAGCCGCTGACCGTGACCTCCGGGCGGATCCATCACTGAGCGCGAGGCCGCCGCGGTGGCGGGCGTGCTGCTGGCGGCGGGGTCAGGATCCCGGCTCGGCCACCCGAAGGCGCTGGTCGAGCTGGACGGGGTCCGGCTGGTGGACCGGGGCATCTGGCTGCTCCAGTCGGGCGGGGCGTCCCCGCTGGTGGTGGTGACGGGCGCCGTGCCGGTCAGCCTGCTCCCCGGCGTGCTCAGCGTGTTCAACCCAGACTGGGCCAGCGGCATGGGCTCCTCGCTGGCCACCGGCTTGCGGGCGGTCCCGGACGGCTGCGCCGCGGCCGTGGTCGCCCTGGTGGATCAGCCGCTGGTCGGGCCGGAAGCGGTGGCGCGGCTCATCTCCGCCCACGAGGGTGGCGCCCAGGTCGCCGTGGCCGCCTACGACGGCCAGCCCCGTAACCCGGTGCTGATCGCCCGTGAGCACTGGGCGGAGGTCATCGACCGGGCCACGGGGGACATGGGCGCCCGGCCGTTCCTGCGTGCGCATCAGGATCTGGTCACGCTGGTGGAGTGCGGAGACACCGGCCGCCCGGATGACGTGGACACCGCCGACGATCTGGCCCGCCTGGCCCACCCCAGCGCCCCTTCAGCCCCTCCTGTCTCACCCCGAACTCCAGCCCCAGGTCCGGCTCGTGATCATGACATTGGTGTCGCTGGAACGACACCAATGTCATGATCACGAGGCCTGTGCCGGGCGGGAGGCCGGTGATGGGTCAGGTGGGGGTGACTTCGATGCCCCAGGTGTGGGTCACGCTGTCACCCGGCTCGAGCATCAGCAGGTCCACGCCGGAGACGAAGGCGTTCGGCGGGCAGGTCATCGGCTCGATGGCCACGGCCTTCCGGCGGTGCGATGGGCCGAGCGTGTCGCCGGTGAACACCTGCAGCCACTCATAACCCGGCCCGCCCCAGAGGGCCACCTGGGTTCCCGCGCTGCTGAGCCGGGCCCAGGTACGGCCGCTGGCGTCCCGGTCCAGGCCGGTCAGCGCGTGATCGAGCTGGGTCCCGCCGATCCGCCGCGGCGTGCGGAAGTCGAACTCAGTGCCGGTCACATCCTGGGGGTCGCCGTCCGGGATGCCCCGTTCGCCGGACGGCTGCCACAGCCCGGCCGGGAGGCTGAGGTCACACTCGTCTGCCGTGGCCGCCCCCGTGGTCAGGTAGGGGTGCGACCCGGTCCCGTACGGGGCGGCGACCGAGCCGAGGTTGCGGGCGCTGACGCTGACCTGCAGACCCCGGTCGGCGTCCAGCCGGTACGAGGCGTCGAGTTCCAGGGCGAACGGGTACCCCTGGTGGCCCAGCAGCACGAGCCGGAGGGTGATCTCATCCCCATCCGGGGCGGCGGAGTCCGCGGGCGTCCAGGAGGCCCACCGGGTCAGCCCGTGGATCGCGTTGTGATTGGCCGGCTCGCTGAGGTCCAGCTGGTACTCCGTGCCGTCGATGGCGTAGTGGCCGCCGTCCACCCGGTTCGGCCAGGGGCAGAGCAGCTGCCCGGCAGCGCCCGGGGGAAGCATGTCCGGCTCATACCCCACGATGACGGGCTGGCCCCGGTATTCCAGCCGGCGGAGGCCGGCGCCGAGTTCCGTGACCGTGGCCTGGTAGTCGCCCGCGGAAAGGTCGTATTGCGCGCCGGTCACCGGGATCTGGGCGCCGGTGAGCGAAACCATGATCAGCGTCCCTGCCTGTCGCCGGGCCCGTGACATCCGGGCCGCTGGCTTTTGCAGCACTGGGGCATCGCCGGGCGGGTTGTGGTCGAGTGCCGGCGGGGCTGCTTGGGGAGCGGGGGACCGTCAGCCCCGCCGGCAGTTGAACCATAGCGGCCCTGGCCGCGCATGCGGGCGAAGTTCCCCAACCCCGGGTGTAGTGCGCTCACCTGCACCTTCTCATCTCCATTAGTAATCACTCGGATACTCTAAGCGACCAATACCAGGTAGGCGCCTTGAGAATATCTCACCGAAACGCGGGTCCGCGGGCCTCCCGGGAGCGCCGGCGGGGCCAGCGTGGCCAGGATGGTAATAGCGCCGTAAGAACCTGCGGGGAACAGCGCGGCCACTGTTCTGCTCCCTTGCGCCTCTCCGGGGCCCCGCCCGACTCCCCCTCCCCCTTCGGCCCGCGCATGCAACCGCCCGGGCTAGCCGGGCCGAATCTCCCGGTAATGGCATTCCCCGCAGAGAGGATCTCCGGATCGTGACTGTGCAGGTCGGTGAGGTTCACGCCGCCACCGCCGACGTGACCTGGCCCGGCCAGCTCATCGAGGCGGAACTGGCCGCGATGCTCGGCCGGCGGCTCGCGGAACTGGATTTTCTGGGTGCCGATATCGCCCCCTTCGACGATGTACTCGGCCGTCTGGTCCGTGGGCCGGGCAAACGGCTCCGCCCGGCCTTCGTCTACTGGGGATACCGGGCCGCCGGAGGGGCGCCGACCGGGCCCGACGCGGACGCGGCCTTGCGGGTGGGGTGTGCGGTCGAGTTCTTGCACGCCTGCGCGCTGATCAGCGACGACCTGATGGACGGCTCGGCCGTCCGGCGCTGGGAGCCCGCTGCGCACGTCCGGCTGGCCGGCCCGGACGGGAGGCATGGCTGGCCGGGGCCACGTCCGGAGTTCGGCCGGGCGGCCGCGCTCGTCCTCGGTCTCCAGGCTTTCACCTGGGCCGACGCCGCCCTGTGTGAGGCGGGGCTGCGCCCAGACCGGCTCGCCCCGGTGCTGCGCCTGTTCACCACGCTGCGCACCGAAGTGATCGGCGGGCAGTATCTCGACCTGGTCCACGCCGAGCGCGGCAGCGTCCCGGCCGGGACGACGCCGGCGGTCAAATCCCCTGCGGTCGCGGAGGTGATCGGCGCCGCCGAACGGATCATCCGCTACAAATCAGCCAAGTACACCGTGGAACGCCCGGTGCAGCTGGGGGCCGCGGTCGCCGGAACCGGCGGTGGCGAGGGCTTCCTGTCCGGGTACAGCCTGCCGCTGGGGGAGGCGTTCCAGCTGCGGGACGACGTGCTCGGCGTGTTCGGTGACCCGGAGGCCACCGGGAAGCCCGCCGGGGACGACATCCGCGAGGGTAAGCAGACCCTGCTGCTGGTGCTGGGCCGGCAGATGGCCAGCCCGGCGGAGCGGCGGGTCATCGAGACGGTGCCCGGCGACCCGGCCGCGACCGAGGCGGACATCGCCGACGTGCGCAAGGCACTGGCCGGCTGCGGGGCCCTGGACGCGGTCGAGCGGCGGATCGCCGGCCTCGCCGGGCAGGCCCGGGCCGCGCTCGACGATGCGGCGGACGTCCCGGACGATGCCCGGGCCGCCCTGCTCCAGCTGGCGGGCCAGGCCACCCGGCGGGGCCGCTGAGATGACCGGGCCCGTGGTTGTGATCGGTGCCGGGCTGGCCGGGCTGGCTGCCGCGATCCACCTGGCCGCGGCGGGCCGCGACGTGACCGTGGTCGAAGCCAGTGACGGCCCCGGCGGCTGCTGCGGTACGGCCAGCGTCGGCCCCTACCGATTCGACACCGGACCCTCGGTGCTCACCATGCCCGGGGTGATCGAGGAGACCGTCGGCGCGGCCGGCGAGGACCTGGCCAGCTGGCTCCCGCTGGCCGAGCTGGACCCGTACTACCGGCTCGCCTTCCACGACGGATCACACCTGGACGTGCTGCCCGGCGCGGACCGGATGGCCGCCGAGGTCACCCGCCTGTCCGGGGCCCAGGAAGCCGCGCGCTACCTCCGCTTCCGGCGCCAGCTGGAACTGCTGCTGGAAGCGGAATGGGAGCCGTTCGTGGCCCGGGACTTCCACCGCCCGAGCGACCTTATCCAGGTCAGAGCGGTGATCAGGCTGGCCCGGCTGGGAGCGCTGCGGCGGATGAGCGCGCTGGCTGAGCGCTACCTGACCGACTGGCGGCTGATCCGCGCGCACACGTTCCAGGCGCTCTACGTTGGCCTCGACCCGGCCCGCGCCCCCGGGATCTACTCGATCGTGTCCACCATGGACACCATCGGCGGGGTGCACATCCCGGCCCGCGGGGGGATGCACGCGGTGCCGCTCGCCCTCGCGGACGTGGCCGCCAAGGCCGGCGCCCAGCTGCGCTACGGCACTCCGGCCGAGCGGGTGCTGACCGGGGCGTCCGGCGTGACCGGCGTGCGGCTGGCCGGCGGCGAACTGCTCCCCGCGTCCAGTGTGATCGTGGCCGCGGACCTGCCCGCCGCGCACCGCGGAATGCTCCCGCCGGGAGCCGCCGACTGGCGGCTGCTGCGCCCGCACTTTGCGCCGTCCGCCCTGGTCGCCCACTTCGGCCTGGATCATCAGCTGCCCGGGCAGGCCCACCACACGCTGCACCTCGGGCCGGACTGGGCGGGCACCTTCGACGCGCTGACCCGGCACGGCGACGTCCAGCCCGGGTCGGATCCCAGCCTGCTGGTGACTGCGCCCAGCCACGACCCGGACGCGGCCCCGGACGGCCACGCCACGCTGAGTGTGCTGGAACCGACGGCGAACCTGCTCGGCGGCCATGACTGGTCGGTCACTACGCCCTGGCTGCGCGGGCGGCTGATGGCCCGGCTGGGCAGGCTGGGCTACGGCGACCTGAACCACGCCCCGGCCGAGCTGATCGTGGACCCGCCCGCCTGGGCGGCGCGCGGGCACACGGCCGGTACCCCGTTCGGCCTGGATCACCGGCTTTCGCAGACCGCGTGGCTCCGCCCGCGCCGCTCGGCGAAGCGGGTTCCCGGCCTGCACTTCGCGGGGGCCGGAACGGCCCCCGGGATAGGCGTGCCCATGGTGCTGATCTCCGGGCGGCTGGCCGCCCGGGCTGTGCTGGACATCCCCCGATGACCGAGCTCAGCGAGGCACCGCACGAGCAGCGGCGGGCGGCCCGGGTGGCGGGGGCGCTCCGGTCCGGTCAGGCCCAGCCAGGCCCAGCCGGGCCACGCCCGGCTGAACTGACGTTGACCGAGCCAGGACCGGGTCAGCCCGGATCACCGCCCGCCGCCCCTGAACCACCCGCCACCCTGACCGCTGCCTACGAGCGGTGCCGTCAGCTGAACCGCCGGCATGGCACCTCCTACTACCTGGCGACCAGGCTGCTGCCGGACTGGAAGCGGCCGCACGTGCACGCGCTCTACGGCTTCGCCCGGTACGCCGACGAGATCGTGGACGACCTCGACAACGGCCTGAGCCCGGCGCAGCGTGCCCTGGCCCTGACGGACTGGGGCGAGCGGTTCTTCGGCGACCTGCAGACGGGTCGCTGCCACGACCCGGTGCTGGCCGCGGTGGTGCACACGGTCCGGTCGTTCGGCATCGACCAGGCCGACTTCCGGGCCTTCCTCACCTCGATGGCCATGGACCTCTCGGTGACCTCGTACGCCAGCTACGACGACCTGCTCCGGTACATGGAGGGGTCCGCCGCGGTGATCGGCACCATGATGCTGCCCGTACTAGAGTCCGCCGACCCGGCCCGGGCCCGCGAGCCGGCCCGCCAGCTGGGACTGGCCTTCCAGCTCACCAACTTCATCCGGGACGTCGGAGAGGACCTGCGCCGCGGCCGGATCTACCTGCCCGTCGCGGACCTGGACCAGTTCGGGGTGACCCCGGCGGACCTGGCCCGTCCGGCGCCCACCGCCGCGGTCCGGGACCTGCTCGCGTTCGAGTGCGCCCGGGCCCGCGCCCACTACCAGGCCGCGCTGCCCGGTGTGGAGCTGCTCGCGCCGTCCTCCCAGCCGTGCATCCGGGCCGCCCTGGAGCTCTACGGCGGCATCCTGGACGAGCTGGAGCGCCGCGACTACCAGGTGCTGCGCGGCCGGGTCCGGCTGTCCCGCCGCCGCAAGGCCGCGATCTTCGCGCGTCACCTGACCGCCGCCGCGCGCGCCGCCCGCCGCGAGCGGAGAGTCCACGTCAGGCTGCCCGGATCGTGAGCTCGGCCGCGGCACTACCGCCCAGGCCGGTGTTCACGGTGAGTGGCGCCGCCCGGCAGCTCGGCATCCCCGCTGCGACCCTGCGGACCTGGGAACGCCGGCATGGGATCGGCCCGTCCGGCCGCAGTACGGGCGGCCACCGCCGGTACACCTCGGATGACCTGATCCGGCTGCGGGCCATGCGGACCCTGGTGGCGACCGGCGTGCCGCCCGCCCAGGCCGCCGGGCTGGCCGCGCTGGCCGCTGGCGACCCGGCCGCCCCCGCTCCCACGGACCCCATGATGTCGCCCGCACTGCTGATCCAGGCCGCGGTGCGGCTGGACGCGCCGCTGCTGTGCTCGGTGCTCGGTGACGCCTTCGCCCGGCACGGCGTCATCGCCGCCTGGCAGCAGCTGGCCGTCCCCGCGCTGGGGGAACTCGGCGCCCGCGATCCGGCGGTCGCCGGGCACGGTTCGGTCGAGCACATGCTGTCCGGCTCGGTGCTCACCACCCTGCTCGCGGTGATCACGCTGGCCCCGCCCGCCCGCACCATCCGCCCCGTCGTCCTGGCCTGCGCCGAGGAAGAGCAGCACGTGCTGCCGGTGTACGCGCTGCATGCGGAGCTGGCCGGCCGGGGCGTGGACGTGCGGCAGCTCGGTGGCCGGGTTCCCCGGCAGGCGCTGGCCCACGCGGTCAGCACGGTGCACCCGGCTGCGGTGTTCATCTGGTCCCAGGTGCCGGCGACCGCCCAGCGCGGCCTGCCGGACAGCCTGCCCGCCGGGCAGCGGATCGTGCTCGGCGGGCCCGGATGGCAGCACCAGCCGCCGAGGGACGGCATCCGCCTGGCCGAGTCGCTGGAGGAGGCCGCCGCCGAGATGGCCGGCTACGCGTTCGCGCCGACGGGATAAGCCACAGCCCGCTTGCACCACCCCACAGCCCACCAACACCACAGCCCACCAACACCTCCAGGGGAGGAGCCGATGCCGGGATCCGGCGCACCGATCGTGCTGGACGCCATGGGTGGCGATCACGCGCCACGCGAGCAGGTCGCGGGGGCGGTCGCGGCGGTGCGTGAGCACGGCGTCCAGGTCATCCTGGCCGGGGACGCCGGCACGCTGCGGCCGCTGCTGGACACCCACGGGGCGGCGGCTCAGATCGAGGTGGCACACGCGGCCGAGGTCATCCCGATGGGGGACAGCGGGGTCCGGATCGGCGGCCTGCCCGGCACCAGCGCGGCGGTGGCCTGCGGGCTGGTCGCCAGCGGCCAGGCTGGCGCCCTGGTGTCCGCGGGCTCGACCGGTGGCACGGTGGCCACCGCGGTGGCCACGCTCGGCTGTGCGCCAGGGGTGCTCCGCCCGGCCATCGCGGTGATGCTGCCGACGCCCGGCCGGGGCACGGTGCTGCTGGACGCCGGGGCCACCGCCGACCCCACCCCGGAGATGCTGGCCCAGTTCGCGGTGCTCGGGACGGGGTACGCCCGCGCTGTCCTGGGCCTGGAGTCACCGACCGTGGGCCTGCTCACGATCGGCACCGAGCCGGGCAAGGGCAACCGGCTGGCCCGCCGGGCCCAGCCCCTGCTCTGCTCCGCGCCGGTCAGGTTCACCGGGAACGTGGAGGGGCGCGACGCGCTGGCCGGTGCGGTGGATGTCGTGGTCACCGACGGCTTCACCGGCAACGTGGTGCTGAAGACGATCGAGGGCAGCCTGCGCCTCGCGCTCACCGAGACCCGGGCCGCGCTGACCGCCGGGCCGGCTGGCGCGGTGGCGGAGTTCGCCAACCGGGGCCGGCTGCGCCGGCTGGCCGAACGGTTCGATGCCGACGCGCACGGCGGGGCGGCGCTCCTCGGCCTGGGGGGCACCGTCGTCATCGCGCACGGCTCGGCCCGCGCCCGGGCCGTCACCCGGGCCTGCCTGCTGGCCCGGGACCTGGCCGGGGCCGGGATCACCGGGCAGGTCGGCCAGGCAGTCGCCGGCTCGCCGGCCAGCGCCCTGTCGTGAACCGCTCAGGCGGTGGCGAGCGGGTCGGCGCCGTCCCAGGAGCCGGCCGCCCCGTACGGGAGGAACCGGGCGAAGCACTCCTCGGAGAACCAGCCCTCCTTGCGGGTGCGGGCGATGACCGCGGCGTGCGTGCCGCCCTCGTACGCGAAGCCGCGCACCGCGCTGGTGTCCCGCCACAGGCTGAACGTCGCCTGCCGGGCGAGCGGCCATTCGCCGATGCCCACCGCGCGCACGCACCCGTCCGCGCCGGCGAGGGCCTGGTCCACCGCGGGTACCGCGCGGTAAAAACGGGCCAGCTGCCGGGGCCTGATCGACGCCCGGGTCAGTACCGCCACCGGCTGGCCGGGGGCCACCACCTGCGCGGCCATGCCCTCGAACGGGTCGCGGCCCCCCCACTGGCCGTGGCCGCCCGCGTAGCCGAGCCGGACCGTCCAGGTTTCCTGGCCATTGGACCGCCACTCAGCCGGGATGGGCGACTCCGCCAGGAAGCGGTCCAGGGCCGCCTCGTCCTGCCAGACTGCGAACATCGCCCAGCGCCGCAGGTCGGCGCTCAGGCTCATGGCGTTGCCCCGCGCGGTGCCGAGCAGTCGCCAGAACCGCAGCCCGCCGGTCCTGGCCAGCACCGGACGGTCGAAGGCCATCCGGCTGATCGCGCGGCTGGCGTGCTCGCGCGGGTATCTGGTGAGGTGAAAAGAGGCGATCATGATTGACTCCTGGGTGGCGGCCGTGGCGGGCGGCTACCTGCTGGGCTCGATTCCGGTCGCGGTGCTGGTCGGCCGGGCCCGGGGGTTCGACCCACGCCGGGTGGGCGACCAGAACCCGGGCTTCTGGAACATGAAGGACCAGCTGGGCTGGGCGGGCGCGGTCCCGGTGCTGGCCGGTGACACGCTGAAGGGGACGGCGGCCGGGCTGCTCGGCCTCGTCCTGGCGCACGGGATCCTGGGCGGCGGGGCGCCCCGGGGGGTGGCCCTGGTGTACGCGGCTGTCGCGGCGGCCATGATCGGCCACTCGTGGCCCATTTTCGCCCGGCTGCGCGGTGGCCGCAGCGTGCTCACCTTCGCGGGCGGCTTCGCGGTGATCTGCCCGCCGGCCTTCGGCCTAGGCGTCGCCCTGTGCGCCGGGGTAGCCCTGTTCGCGCGCTCCTTCGCCGTGGGTGCGAGGACCGGCGTGTTCGCGGTTCCGTTTCTGCAGTTGATTTTCAGCCCCGCCCTCGAGGTCGCGGCCACGGGTGCGCTGATGTCACTGATCGGGGTGAGGTTCGGGATGGCCGCGCTGGCTGCCCGGAACCAGAAGGGCCGCCCGCCCCCGCCCCCGGACGCTGGGCCGCAAGCCCCGCCGGCGGCTCCGGAGACGGTCCGGCCCGGTCCGGCCGTCCCGCGGACGGAGCCCGGGACAACGGAGCCGGGGCCGCCGGGTAGCGGCGGCCCCGCCAGGACCGCACCGGCCGAATCGTCCCGCCCGTCATCCGGATAAGCGCGGCCACGTCGGCCAGCGGCGAGAGGTACACCCCCGGCCCTGGCGACGCGTAGCAGCGGCGCAGCGGGCCGACCAGGGCCACCCGCATCGCGAGCAGGCCGGCGTCCAGCGCGGTCGGGCGGCCGGCCACCAGCCGGGCCAGCGGCAGCGCGGTGGTGAGCCCGAGCACGGCCAGGTCCGCGGCCTG
Source organism: Streptosporangiaceae bacterium (assembly GCA_036509255.1). Lineage (GTDB taxonomy): Bacteria > Actinomycetota > Actinomycetes > Streptosporangiales > Streptosporangiaceae > RYN-230. The sequence goes on along the minus strand of DATCFY010000169.1, from coordinate 3,361 downwards.
GCTCGCCGGGCTGGACACATCCGTCATCGGCAGCGACCGGCCCCATTCCCGCCACACCTCGGCCACGGACGCGTGCATATCGACGTCCAGCAGGTCGCGCCCGTCGAGGAAGCCGATCCGCCAGCCCCGCCGGGCCAGGTCGCGGGCCAGCGCGATGTCGTCGGTGAGGTGCCCGCGGACCGGCTCGAAGCCACCCGCGGCGGCCAGCCCGGCGCGGCGGGCCAGCAGGCACTGCCCGTTGACTACCACGCGGCCGGGGGATGGCTGGCGGGCCGGACCAATGGGGCCGAACCGGTAGACCAGGGTGGCCAGCATGGCCGCGTGCAGGCCCTGCTCGGCGACGCTGTCGCAGACGAACCGGGGACCCGCGCTGACCAGGTCGAAAGGCCCCCCGATGGCCGCGGTGACCAGGGCCGCGGCCAGCCCGGGCCGGGGCCGCGCATCGGCGTCCAGGGTGAGCACGTACTCACCTGACGCCACCTCGAGACCCTGCTGAAGCGCCCACTGCTTGCCGACCCAGCCGGGCGGCAACCGGCCGCCCGGGATCACTCGCGCTCCGGCTCGGGCGGCCACCGCGGCGGTGCCGTCCGTGGACTCGTCGTCCACCACGATCACCTCGCTGACCCCCGGGTCGGCGAGGGCCGCGATCACGCAGGGGCCGATCCGGCCGGCCTCATCCCGGGCCGGGATGACGGCCGACACCGTCGACCCGGCGGGCAGCACCGTGGCCCGCAGCGGCGGGCGCATGTCGCGGCCCCGGGCCAGCCGGGTCACCACCACGGCCGCAGCGACCGCCTGGGCCGCATGGGCCGCCGTGCGGAGCTTCATCGTCAGATCCTTCCGGTGGCGAGGTCCTCGGTGACCAGATCCGCCACGATGCGTGACCCGATGACGACCAGCGGCAGCCCGCCGCCCGGATGAACCGAGCCGCCGACCAGGTACAGCCCGGCCAGCGGGCCGCGGTTACCCGGACGGCGGAACGGGGCGAGGCGGCCGTTGTGCGAGGTGCCGTAGATCGAGCCCAGCCAGCCGTCGTACCGGCGCTCGAAGTCGGCCGGGGTGAGCGTCTCGGTGAACACGACCCGGCCCCGCACGCCGACTCCGGCGGCGGCCAGCCTGTCCAGCAGCAGTTCCCCGTAGTCCGCGGCGGACCGGCCCCAGTTCCGCGGGTTCCCGGCCGGGACGTTGACGAGCAGGCTCAGGCTCTCGTGCCCGGCCGGGGCAGCGGCCGGGTCCTGGGCCGCGGGGGACCCCACGTAGATCGTCGGGTCGGCGGGCGGGCGCCGGCGGTCGAAGATGTCCGCGAACTCGGCGCGGTAGTCCGCGGAGAAGATGACGTTGTGGTGCGCGAGCCCGGGGGTCTGCCCGCGGACGCCGGCCAGCACCAGGAACCCGGAGGACGAGGGCCCGATCCGGGCGATCCGGCGGCGCATCGGCCGGGACGGGCAGAGGTCCCGGTACAGGCGGGCCGAGTCCGCGCCGCAGACCACCACGTCGGCGGGCACCCGCTCCCCGGCGACCAGCACACCGCCGGCCCGGCCGTGGGCCGCCCAGCCCGGCCCCCGCCCGGCGGCCGGCTGGCCGTCGGTGGTCAGGACCTGGGACACCGCGGCCCCGGTATGCACCACCACGCCCAGCTCGGCCAGCAGCCGGGCCAGCGCGTCCCGCAGCCGGGCCAGCCCGCCCTCCACGTACCAGGCCCCCCGGGCATGCTCCAGGTACGGGATGCACCCGACCGCGGCGGGCGCCAGGTAGGGGGAGGAGCCGGAGTAGGTCGCGTACCGGCACACGTACTGGATCAGCCGCGGGTCGGAGAAGAACCGGCGCGCCAGCCCGGCCAGCGTCTGCCCGGGCGCGCTGGCGAACAGGTCGGACAGGCTGGCCTGGCGGCGGGCCATGCCGGCCAGGTCCAGGGGGCCGGCCAGGAAGGCCCGTTCGCTCGCGGCCCAGCACCGTTCCCCCCACTCGAAATAGCGCTGCCAGGCCTGGCCCTGCCCCGGCGAGAACCGCTCCACCTCCGCGGCCATCGCGCCCGGATCGCTGCGCGCGTCCAGGACGCTGCCGTCCGGGAAGTGATACCGGCACACCGGATCGACCTCGGTCAGGGTCACCAGCTCGTCCAGCTTGCGGCCCGCCTCCGCGGCCAGCGCGCCGAACAGGTCCGGAAGGGTGAGCAGGGATGGGCCGAGCCCGAACGTGAAGCCGTCCCGGCGCAGCTCGGTCAGCTTGCCGCCCAGCTCGTGGCGGCGCTCGAACAGCTGGATCCGGTGTCCCCGGGCGGCCAGGCGGATCGCGGTGGCCATGCTGCCCACCCCGCCGCCGATCACCACGACATCACTCATGGGTGCTGCACTCCTCCGGTCTTGGTGCGGGAGCGCCGGGCCCAGGCCAGCCCGGCCGGGATGCCCATGCCCAGCGCGCCGGCCAGGGCGATCGTCCGGCCGTGGTGGAAGATCGCCGCGAACCCCACTGTTTCCATCACGGCCATCACGGTGTAGGTGGTGAGCAGCCCCGGATAGTCCGTTATCTGCCTTGGTTGGTGGGCCCGGGACCCGGTGCGGCGGGGACTGAGCAGGACGTCGAACACGGCCATCAGCACGGCGGCTACCAGCAGCCAGCCCGCGAAGTTGCTGAGCGGGACGCCCTGATAGGGGCCGCTGTGGGCCCACAGCCAGAACCCGTTGCGGATCATCTGCGGATCCAGGAACAGGTCCCAGGCGGTCAGGGCGACCGCGCCCGTGACGATCCGCCCGGCCCGGCCGCGGGCCAGGGTGGCCCCGACCGCGTACCCGGGCAGCCCCATCGCGGCCCAGGCCAGCGGGACCACCAGCGGCACGGTCCCGGCGTCCGGGCGCAGCAGCCCGGTGTAACGGTAGGCCCCGAACGGGAACCCGGTCCTGGTCCCGGCCCACTCCGCGGCCAGCCCCAGCGCGAACGCGGCGGCGGCCGCGGAGAGCGCCCGCGGCCAGCCCGGCCCGAGAGCGGTGAACGAGACGCTCGCCACGGCCAGCAGCACGACGATCAGCGAGACGAAGATCTCCAGGTGACCGGCCCGGGACGAGACCACCTGGGTCACGGCCATGGCCGCGAGCGCGGTCCAGCCGATGCCCGCCGTCACCCGGTGCGGATTGCCCGGCCCGGGTCGGGTTTGTCCGGTGGCCCACGGGCGGAGTTGAATAGCGGTTCTGGCGCCCGGCCCGGCCCTGGGATTACCGGCGGCGGTCGGTGGCATAAGTCACATCAGGAAAGGTCATGACGGACACAGTCGGTTTCAGCGTGGGAGCGGTGGCCCGCCGGCTTGGGGTGGCGCCGTCGACCTTGCGTACCTGGAACCGGCGGTACGGGATCGGCGCCCGGGAAC
>DATCFY010000168.1:0-20853 GCA_036509255.1 Streptosporangiaceae bacterium | reverse complement strand
AGGCCACCCGGGAGATCATGGACATGGCGCTCGCCGAGATGCTGTTCGCCCTGGGGTACGCGATCCAGCCGTTCGGGACCAGCGGCACCTGGATGGCGATCGGCCGCCGCGCCGAGGGACAGGAGGCTTAGGGCTCAGGTGCCGAGCCCGGGGCGGGCAGGGCCACCTCACCGGTCCCGGGCTGGCCGGCCCACCGGGGGTCAGCCGCGGCAGTCCGACGCCGTCGGCGTCCGGACCGAGCCGGAACGGAGCGCCTGCAGGACCATCGCGGTGACCGCCGGGTTGGTCGGCAGCTGGGAATGGCTGACCTGCACGGCCGGGCACACCGACTGGATGGGCACGTTGAGCGCCCCGGTCAGCCGCGCGGAGTCCGGCGGGGTGACCGTCGTGTCGTCTGTGCTCCACAGCGACAGCCAGCGCGGCCGGCCCGGCACGGCGGTCGCGTCCAGCCGGGTGAGCAGGGGACTGCCCGGCACTAGCTGCTGGCACGCGAGCGGGCACGCGCCGGGCAGGAACCCCTCGGCCGCCGACGCCAGCTGGGTGCCGTGGAACGGGGAGCCCAGGGTGATCACCCGCCGGGCCTTGTGCGCGCCGCCGTCCTCCCGAGCCCACGCCAGGGTGGCGACCCCGCCCGCCGAGTAGCCGATCACGTCCACCGACGGCGCACCGCCGCGCAGGGCCCGGTTGACCGCGGCGTTCAGCACGCCCGCGTCGGCGATCAGGCTGCCGGTGCCCTTACCGGGCAGGTGCAGCACGGTTGCCACCCGCCCGGTCGCCCGGATCCGGCGGGCCAGCACCGACAGCGACCCGGTGCTGCCCCCGTACCCGGGGACCAGCAGCACCGGCCCGGGCCGGTCCTGAGCCGGGGTGCCCGCGACCGGGGGATTCTGGCTGGCGTTGCCGCCGGACGAGATCACGCTGATCACCGCCACCACTACGACCACGGCCACGGCGGCGATGAGGCCGACCACGAAGAGCCGGCGCCGGGGGGAGAGGCTGCGCAGGCCGAGCGTCATCCGGTCCCGCCCGGGCGACATGGCTGACGCGGCGAGGAGCGCATAGCTGACACGGTACGTCTCAGCCCGCGGTGGCCCGGCCCGCCGGTGCTCCCGTGGTCGAGGCGGACAGCGACCGCGGATCCCGCGGCGGCCAGGCTCCCCGCTCGGCGGCGCCGAGGAAACGGTCCACCGCCTCGTTGAACAGGTGCGGCTCCTCCAGGTTCGCGGTGTGCCCGGTGCGCGGCAGCACGGCCAGGCCCGCGGAGGGAATGGTCCGCTTGAGCATGAGCGCCACGTCCAGGCAGCTCTCGTCCTCGTCGCCGGCCAGCACCAGCAGCGGGGTGGTGATCCGGGCCAGCTCGTCACGCAGCGCGTACAGGGACGGCCGGCCCGCCTGGACGCCGCGCATGGTCAGCGCGGACCCCGGCGCCGAGTGCCCGGCCAGGGCGGCCGCGAACTCAGCCCAGCCGCGCGGGTTCTTGTTCTGGAACTGCACCCGGGCTGGCCCCAGCGCATACCAGCTGGCGACCTGCTCGGCCCCGTCGGTCTCGAACGCCGCCGCGATCGCCTCGCACTCGGCGCGGAACGCGGCCTGCCGGTCGGGGGCCGCGCCGTAGCCCGTGCCGGCCGCCACCGTGGACAGCACCCGGTCCGGGTGGCGGAGCGTCAGGTGCAGCGCGGCGAAGCCGCCCATGGACAGGCCGACCACGTGCGCGGCCGGCAGGCCCAGCCCGTCCAGCACGGCGACCGCGTCGGCCACCGCGCGCTCCTGGGAGTAGGCGGCGGGATCCGCGGGCACCCCCGACGGCGGGTAGCCCCGCGCCGCGTAGGTCACGCAGCGATAGCGGGCCGAGAAGAAGCGGACCTGCGGCTCCCAGCTCCGGTGGTCACCCGCGAACTCGTGCAGGAACAGCAGTGGCGTGCCACCGCCGGTGCTCTCGGCGTGCAGCCTGACCCCGTCGCCGGTGGTGATGACCGTGGTGACGGTACCCGTGGTGATGGCCGTCATGGACTCCCCATGATGTGCTGGTACGTGCCCGCCGCCGCGGCCGCCGGATCACCGGCCCGGAGAGCGGCCAGGATCTCGTCGTGCTGGCGGGCCGACTCGGCGTGCGTGCGACCCACCTTCGGGCCCCCATGCTTCTGGGTACCGTGCAGCGACGCCCACAGCAGCCGCATCAGCGACAGCAGCAGCGGGCTGCGGGCGTACTCGTACACGGTGAAATGAAACTCCCGGTTCAGCCCGGCGTACCGGGGGTCACCCTCCCCATTTTCTTCGGTGCCGAGCGCCCTCATCTGGTCGTTCAGTTCCTTCAGCCGGGCCAGGCCGGCCGCGTCGATCTTGCGCGCGGCCAGCGACGCGCCGAGCGACTCCAGGGCCGCGCGGATCTGGAAGTTCTCCTCGACCGGGCCGTCGTCCGGCTCCACCACGGTGAACCCGCGGTGCGTATCGCCGATCACCAGGCCCTCGGACTCCAGCCGCCGCATCGCCTCGCGCACCGGGGTCTGGCTGACCTGGAACCGCTGGGCCAGGTCCCGCTGCCGCAGCTGCTCGCCCGCGGTCAGCTCCCCGGTGATGATCTGCTCCCGGATGAGCGCCGCCACCATGTCGGTCTTGCTCACGTAGCCGGGTCCGGGGATGCCCCGGCCCGTGTCGCTGCCGGTGCTGGCCGTGCCCGGGTTGGGCGTGCCGGTGCTGGGCGTGCCGGTGCTGGGACTGCCCGTGCTGGCCGTGGTCATCTGCCGCCTCCGTTAGTGGCGAGTTCCTGCACCCGGGCCGGGGTGAGCGGCAGCCGCCCGACGCTGCCCGCCAGGCCCAGCGCGTCCCGCACCGCGCTGGCCAGCACCGCGCCGGCCGCGGACACCCCGCCCTCGCCGGCCCCGCGCACGCCCAGCGGGTTCCCCGGGGCCGGTGAGTCCTGGGTGATCAGCACGTCGATCGGCGGCACCTCGGCCGCGGTCGGCATCCGGTAGTCCATGAACGTGGCCGACTGCGGCTGCCCGTTCTCGTCGTAGCAGAACTCCTCGAGCAGCGCCCCGCCGATGCCCTGGGCCGCGCCGCCGCGCAGCTGCCCGGCCACCAGCGCCGGGTTGACCGCCCGGCCCACCTCGTAGGCGACCAGGTAGCGCAGCACCTGGACCCCGCCGGTGCCCGGGTCGACGTCGACCACGGCGATATGCACCCCGTACGGGTAGGTCATGTGGGCCACCTCGAAGCGGCGCCGCGCGGACAGCCCGGCCGGCTCCCCGGGCCGCAGGTGGGGGCAGCCAGGGGCGGTGGCCCGGGCCACCTCGGCCAGCGTGACCGTCGCGCCGGGATCGCCGCGGACACTGATCCGGCCTTGCTCGCTGATCAGGTCACCCGGGGCGGCCTCGAGCATCCGGGCGGCGATCTCCGCAGCCCGGTCCCGGACCGCGCCCGCTGCCGCGTGCACCGCGCTGCCCGCTACCACCGTGGACCGGGACGCCCACGACCCGCCCCCGAACGGCTGCCGGTCGGTGTCCCCGTTGACCACGCTGACCTGGTCCGGGTCCACCCCCAGCGCGTCCGCCGCGATCTGGGCCAGCACCGTCTCGATGCCCTGGCCGAGGGACGTGCCGCCGGAGAACACGTGCACCGCCCCGGTCCGGCTGACCACCACGTCGGCGGTCTCCTGCGGGCCCAGGCCGCTCTTCTCCAGGAACGCGGCCACCCCCAGCCCGCGGAGCCGGCCCGCCCGGCGGCCCCGCGCCACCTCATCGGCGTAGCCGAGCCGGTCCGCTTCGGCCTGCGCCTTCGCCAGCAGCGCGGGATAGTCGCCGGCGTCCAGCACCACATCGGTGCCAAGGGTGCTCATCGACCGCTGGCACGGCAGTTCGTCGGCGCGAAGGAGGTTCCGGGAGCGAATTTCGTTGCGGCTGATTTTTAGCTTGTGCGCGGCCACGTCGAGCAGCTGCTCGCGCGCGGTGCTGCCCTCGAACCGGCCGGGCGCCCGGTACGTGCCGCACGGGGTCTTGCTGGTCAGCACCACGCGGACCCGGCCCTGGTACGCGGGGATCCGGTACGGGCCGGGCAGCATGGCCACGGTCAGCTCGGGCACGATGATCCCGTGCGTGCGGCAGTAGGCCCCGTTGTCGTGCAGCACGTCGTCGCGCAGCCCGAGGATCGCGCCGCTGGCGTCGAAGGCCGCGGCGATCCGGTGGACCTGCTGCCGGGAGTGGTTCACCGCGACCAGGTGCTCAGCCCGGTCTTCCACCCACATCACCGGCCGCTGCAGGGTCCGGGCCAGCCACGGGATCAGGAAGTCCTCCGGGTAAAATTCGCCGCGCGCGCCGAACCCGCCGCCCGCGTCCACCGCGTGCACGTGGATCAGGGTCTCGTCCATGCCGAGCAGCGAGGCCAGCAGGTCCCGGTTGAACACCGGCACCTTGGTCATCCCGAAGATCGACAGCCGCCCGGTGGCCGGCTCGGGGTCGGCCAGCAGGGCCCGCGGCTCCAGCGGGACCGCGCCGTGCCGGCCGATCTCCACCTCGATCTCCACCACCCGGTCCGCCCCGGCGAACGCCCCGGCCACGTCCCCGTAGCCGAGGGCGAAGTCGGCGGCCACGTTGCCGCCCGGGAACAGCGCCCGGGCGCCCGGGGCGGCGGCCGCCGCGGCGTCCAGCACCGCGGGCGCGTCCTCGATGTCCAGCTCCACCAGCTCGGCGGCGTCCTCAGCCGCGTACGGGTCCTCGGCGACGACCACCGCCACCGGCTCGCCCACGTACCGCACCGTGCCCGCGGCCAGCACCGGCTGCAGGTAGCCAGTCAGGTCGGCGCCGGCGACCTGGAGCCGGACCGGGATGGCCAGCCCGGGCGGGAGGCTGGCCGCGGTGATCACGGTCACCACGCCGTCCGCCGCGGCGGCGCGCGCGGTGCCGGGCGGCCCCAGCCGGCCGTGCGCCACGGGGGAGCGGACCACCCGGGCCCACAGCTGCCCCGGCCGGGCGAAGTCGGAGCCGAACCGGCCCTGGCCGCGGAGCAGCCGGGGATCTTCCTTGCGGGGGATGCTGGTCCCGATGGTCACGGGGCCTCCCGGGCGTGCCGCCGCCGGGCGGTCTCCAGCACGGCCTCGACGATGCCCTGGTATCCGGTGCACCGGCACAGGTTCGCCGCGACCACGTCGCGGATCTGCTGCTCGCTGGGCTCGCCGCCGTCCTGCGCGCGCCGCTCGGCCAGGTAGCCCTCGGCCAGCATCAGGAACCCCGGCGTGCAGAACCCGCACTGCAGGCCGTGCCAGTCGCTGAACGCCTGCTGCAGGTCGGACAGGTCTTCCCCGTCGGCCAGGCCCTCGACCGTGGCGACGTCCCGGCCGTCGGCCTGCACCCCGAACATCAGGCAGGCCCGGGCCGGCGCACCATCCACCAGCACCGTGCACGCGCCGCAGATCCCGTGCTCACAGCCCAGGTGGGTGCCGGTGTAGCCGAGGTCGTGCCGGAGCATGTCGGCCAGGGTCCGCCGCGATTCCACGGCCAGCTCGTGTTCCCGGCCGTTCACCCGGACCCGGATCAGGTGCGTGTCCTTCACGCGGTCCTCCCGTCGCGCAGTGCCGCCTGGATGTCCCACGGGCGCACGGGGATGTGGTCGATCTCCGCGTCGGGGCAGGAATCCCGGAGGGCATCGTTGACCGCGCTGAGCACGGCGGCCGGCGCGCCGATGGTGCCGCCCTCGCCCATCCCCTTGGCCCCGGTCTCACTGAACGCGGACGGGGTCTCCAGGTGGACGATCTCGATGGGGCAGATCTCCGCCGCGGTCGGGACCAGGTAGTCCATCAGGGTGGCGCTGCCCGGCTGCCCGTCGGCGTCGTAGCGGACCTGCTCCAGCAGCGCGGCGGCCACCCCCTGCGTCACCCCGCCGCGGACCTGCCCGTCCACGATCACCGGGTTGATCACCACCCCGCAGTCCTCCACCACCAGGTACCGGCGGAGCCGGATCCCGCCGGTACCCGGGTCGATGGCGACCAGGACCGCGTGGCAAGCGTTGGAGAACGTGCCCGGCGGGTCGAACGTCTCGCGGGCCTCCAGCCCGTACCGGAGCCCTTCCGGCAGCCGGTGCGCCTGGAAGTGCACGATCCGGGCCAGCTCGCTCAGGGGCACGGCGGCGCCCGCGTCGCCGCGGACTCCGGCCCGGCCGCCGCCGAGCTCGATGTCGGCGGGGCTGGCTTCCAGCAGGTGCGCGGCCACCTGCCGGAGCTGGGCCGCGACGCCGTCCGCGGCCCGGCGGGCCGCACCGCCGCCGATCACGATCGAGCGGCTGCCCCAGGTCCCCCAGCCGTAGGAGGCCAGGTCGGTGTCGCCCTGGCGGAGCCTGACCTGGCTGGGATGCACACCCAGCCGGTCGGCCACGATCTGCGCGAACGTGGTCTCGTGTCCCTGGCCGTGCCCGCAGGTCCCGGTGGTCACGATGACCTCGCCGGAGGGATCCATCCGGACCGCGGCGGTGTCGTAGCCCGGGGTCATCCGCATCCGCCGCTGCGACATGGTCGGGGTGCCGTACGCGGTCCGCTCGGAGAAACAGGAGTAGCCGATCCCGGCCAGCAGCCCGGTGGCCCGCAGCCGGTCCCGTTCGCCGGGCCAGCCCGACTCGGTGACCCGCTTCTCGGCCAGGTCCAGGGATTCCGCATAGCTGCCCTCGTCGTAGGTGATGCCGTTGCAGCCGGTGTAGGGGAACTCCCCGGGGCTGATCATGTTCTGGCGGCGGACCGTCAGGGGGTCCAGCCCCAGCCGCCGGGCCGCTTTCTCCATGAGGCGCTCCATGACCAGCACCAGCTGTGGCCGGGACACGCCGCGGTAGGGCGCGGTGGGCGCCTTGTGGGTGGCGATCGCGCGGCCCCGGGCCCGGTAGGCGGGAACCTTATAGATGCCCGGCAGCTCGGTCGCGGCCATCAGCGGCTCGACCGCGCAGGTGAACGGGAACGCGGAGTACGCGCCCACGTCGCAGTCGATGTCGGCGGCCAGGCCGAGGATCCGCCCGTCCGGGCCGAACGCGGCGCGGACCTGGTAGCGCTGCTCATGGCCGTGGAACGAGGCGGTCAGGTTCTCCTGCCGGTCCTCTACCCAGCGCACCGGGCGGCGCACCCGCATCGCGATCCCGGCCAGCGCGACCTCCTCCCGGCCTGCCACGCACTTCAGCCCGAACCCCCCGCCCACGTCCGGGGCGATCACCCTGACCCGCTGCTCGGCCACGCCGAACGCCTGGGCCACCGCGGACCGCACCTGGTGCGGGACCTGGGTGGACACGTGCATGACGACTTGCTGGTCCCGCTCGTCCCACTCGGCCAGGCAGGCCCGGCCCTCCATCGGCAGCGCGGCCAGCCGGCCGCTGCGTACGGTCGCGGTGACCACCGCCGGCGCGGCGGCGAAGATGCCCTCGAGCCGGTCGTCGTCGAACAGGGTCAGGTCCACCAGGCAGTTGCCGGGCGCCTGCTGATGCACCTGGGCGGCACCTGGCGCGGTGGCGGCGTCCAGGCTGGCCACCACGGGGCCCGGGGACCAGTCCACGTCGACCAGCTCGATCGCGTCCTCCGCGGTGTACGGGTCGTCGGCCAGCACCACGGCCACCGCCTCGCCTGCGTGCCGGACCTGGCCGACGGCCAGCAACGGCAGCGGGGTCGGCACGAACCCGGGCCGCTCCAGCACGGCCAGCAGGGCCGGGTCGCCCAGGTCGGCGGCGGTGAACACGGCTGCCACGCCGGGCAGGGCCAGGGCGGGGGAGGCGTCGATGGCGCCCAGCGTCGCGGCGGCGAACGGGCTGCGCACGAACGCCGCGTGCAGGGTGCCGATGCGAGCCAGGTCACCGGTGAACTTGCCCCGGCCCAGCAGCATCCGCCGGTCCTGGGTACGGGGCACGGGCGTGCCCACCCAGGTCACGGCGCGCTCCTGCCGGGTGCCGGGCCGCCCGCGCTGGTGGCCAGGCCGGCCGCTTCGGCGAGGGCCCGTTCCACCAGGGTGGCGGCCAGCTTCTTGCGGTAGGCGGCGCTGCCGTGCCCGTCCGCGGGCGGGTCGATCTGGGCCGCGGCCAGCTCACCGGCGGCGCGCCAGGTGGCCCCGGTCGCAGGCTGGCCGCCCAGCTCCGCGGTATCCACCACGAACGGCAGCGGGCCCACCCCGCCGAGAACGACACGGAGTGAGCGGCAGGCGGCTGGGTCCGGGTCTGCGGGGTCCGGGTCCGCGGGGTCCGGGTCCGCCAGGTCCACCGACACCGCCGCGGCGACCACCGCGAAGTCCCCCTGGCGCTGGGAGAACTCGGTCAGCGCGGCGCGGCGGGCGGGCCGGGGGAAGTGCAGCTCGGTGATCATCTCGTCGGGCTCGGCGCTGGTCGTATAGAAACCTTCGAAGAACTCACTAACCGGGACGGCGCGTACCCCGGATGGCCCGGTCAGCACCACGTTGGCCTCGAGCAGCACGGCCAGCAGGCACCACTCGGCGGCCGGGTCGGCGTGCGCGATGCTGCCGCCGAAGGTGCCCCGGGCCCGGATCGGGTAGTGGCCGATCCACCGGGCCGACCGGGGCAGGACCCCGAAGCCGTCCAGCACCGCCGGGTCAGCGCACAGTTCCACCGTGCGGTGCCGGGTCAGCGCGCCGATCCGCAGCCCGTCCGGGCCGGCCCGGAGGTACTCCAGCCCGGGTATCCGGGTCACGTCCACCAGCGCGGCCGGCCGGGCCAGCCGGAAGTTCATCATCGGGACCAGGCTCTGGCCGCCCGCCAGGATTTTCGCTTCGTCCCCAAGTTCGGCCAGCATCGCCACCGTTTCCCGCACCGAGCCGGTGCGGTAGTAGCTGAACGGGGCGGGCTTCAACCGGCCTCCTCCCAGGGAGTACTCCGATTTGGTATACCATATGTCAAGGGACGTTGCTGGTGGCGCTTTACCTGGAGTTGCCGATGCCGCACCCGTCTGTCCTGGCCGAGCTATCGCCACCCGGGTCGGGTCCGCCCGGATGCCTGCGGATCCGGCTCGCGCGCCCGGAGCGCCGCAACGCCCTCGACGTCGGCATGACCCGCGCCCTCCTGGACAGCTTCCGCGCCGACCCCGCCGTCCCGGTGCTGATCGACAGCCCGGACCCCCGCGCCTTCTGTGCCGGCGCCGACCTGAGCCTCCCGGACAGCGAGCGGGCCGTGGTGTCCGATCTGCTCTACGAGTGCTACGAGGTGATGATCACCCGGCCGGGTCCGGTCATCGCCGTGGTCGAGGGGCCGGCCGTGGGCGGGGGCGCCCAGCTCGCCGCGGCCGCCGACCTGCGCATCGCCGGGCCGGGCGCCCGGTTCCGCTGGGCCGGCCCGCCCGGCCGCGACCTGGCCGTGGGGGCCTGGGTGCTCCCCTCGCTGACCGGCCGGGGCGCTGCCCTGGACCTGATCCTGACCAGGCGGTGGGTCGAGGCCGCGGAGGCGCTGCGGCTAGGGCTGGTGAACCGGATCGAGGACGAGCCCGGCAAGGCCGCGGCCATCCTGGCCGGGGACCTGCTGGCCCGGGGCGCCGGGGGGATCGGCAGCGTCAAGCTGATCGCGTCGGCAGGCGGGCTGCTGGAGCGGTTGCGGGCCGAGCGGGCGGCCAACCGGGCGGCGTGGAGCGGCAGGTGACCGAGCCGGCGGCCCCAGGCGGCCGGTGGATCTCGGCGGCCGCGTGGAGCCGCCGTGGGTGGCGCACTCACCGGGGGGCGGGTTCCGGTTCCGGTCGGCCCAGTCCCTGGGCTGGCCCGGGCACGATCCCGGACCTGGCCGCGGCGTCGGCGCGCCGGGTTCCGGACCGAGTCGCGGTGAGCGTGGACGGCCAGCCGGTCACCCACGGGCAGCTGGACACCGAGGCCCGGCAGGCCGCCGTGTGGCTCGCGGCCCGGCTGGCCCCGGGGGAACGGATGCTGCTGGCCGCCGGGTCGAGCCCGGGCTTCCTGCGCTGGTACCTCGGAGCGCTCCGCGCGGGCCTGGTCGTCGTGCTGGCCAACCCCGGCTACACCGCCGCCGAACTCGGGCACCTGGTGGCGGACTCCGGCGCGTGGCTCGCGGTCGCCGATCCCGGCCCGGCGGACCGGCTCGCCACGCTGAGCGTGCCCGGCGGGCGGGCGGGACGGGACGGGCTGGCCGGAGGGGACGGGCTGGCTGGAGCGGTCGGGCTGGTGATCGTGGCCGCCGGGGATGCGCCCCCGCCGGAGCCCCCGGGTCCGCGGCCCGAACCGCCCCGGGCGCGGCCCGCTCCCGGGGACCTCGCGCTGCTCGCCTACACCTCCGGCACCACCGGCCGCCCCAAGGGCGTGCCGCTGACCCACCGGCAGCTGGCCGCCTCCATCCAGGGCGCCATGGCCGCCTGGCGCTGGACCGCCGCAGACGTGCTGGTGCACGCGCTCCCCCTGTTCCACCAGCACGGCCTGGGTGGCGTGCACGCCACCCTGATCGCCGGGTCCACTGCGCACGTGCGGTCCAGGTTCGATCCGGACGACCTGATGGCCACGGTGCGGACCGAGGGCGCGAGCGTGCTGTTCGGCGTGCCCGCCAGCTACCAGGCGCTGCTCGACACCGCGGCCGGGGCGCCGCTGCTGCAGGGCCTGCGCCTGGCGGTGTGCGGCTCGGCCCCGCTCAGCCCGGCCCTGGCTGCCCGGCTGCCGGGGCTGCTCGGCCAGCTGCCGCTGATCCGCTACGGGACCACGGAAAGCGGGCTCGACGTCTCGAACCCGCTGGGGGCGGCCCGCCTGGACACCGTCGGGCTGCCGCTGCCCGGGGTGCAATGCCGGATCTGGGCCGCGGGCCAGGAGGCGGCGGGCGGGCGGGAGGCGCCGGGAGGCCAGGAGACGCCGGGCAGGCAGGAGGCGCCGGGAGGCCAGGAGACGCCGGGCGGGCAGGAGGCGCCGCCTGGCACGGACGGCGAGATCCAGCTGCGCGGCCCGCACGTCTTCCAGGGGTACTGGCACGACCCCGCGGCCACGGCGGCGGCCTTCACCCCGGACGGCTGGTTCCGCACCGGCGACATCGGCGCCGTTGACCCGGCCTCCGGCCACCTGGTCATCCGGGGCCGGAGCAAGGAGCTCATCATCAGCGGCGGGCTGAACGTCTACCCCCGCGAGGTCGAGATCGCGCTGGAGCGCCACCCGTCGGTGGCCGAGGCAGCCGTAGCGGCCCTGCCCCACCCCCGCTGGGGCGAGCAGGTGACCGCCTGGATCGTGCCCCGCCCCGGCGCGGTGGTCAGCGAGGCGGAGCTGGCCGCCCACGCCCGGACGCTGCTGGCCGCCTACAAGTGCCCCAAACAGGTGTTCACCCTGACCGCGCTGCCCCGCAACCCGCTCGGCAAGCTCAACCGGGCCGCCCTCTCCCGCCCGCCCGTCCCTCGGCCGCCGACCGAACCCCGGGGACCACGGCCTTCGCCTGGTTCAGCCGCCTTATCGGCCACTTATCCCGCGGAACGTGCGCCCTAATAGGTTGAAAACGGACACTGGCCCGCACCGTCCGCGGGAAGAGTGCGCGTCTGGGGAGGGGAGATGGCTGGAGGGGAGGGTGGGTGACGGCGGCGACGGGGCACGACCGAGGCGCCGGGGCGCGACTGGGGCACCGGGCCCGGAGGCGGCCGGGGGAGGGGTACCGGATGCAGGATGAATCCGTCATATCCGGCCAGGCCACGAGCCTTCCGCCAAACTGATATTTGGTATACCATCCTGCCAGCACGCTACCCGGAAGCGGCCAGCACGCTACCGGAAGCGGCCGGCCAGGGCATTAGAAGGGGTCTGCGGTGGATCTTCAGCTGGGCGGAAAGGTGGCCCTGGTCACCGGGGCCAGCAAAGGTATTGGCCGGCACGTCGCTGAGCATCTCGCCGCCGAAGGCGCCAATGTGGCCATTACCGCGCGGACAGCCGCCCCCTTGGAGGTCACCGCGAAGGAGATCCAGGCCGCCACCGGAGGCCTGGTCCTGCCGCTGGCCGGGGACATGAGCGTCACCGCGGACGTGACGCGCTGCGTGGCCACCACCGAAGAGCGCCTCGGCCCCATCGACATCCTGGTGACCTGTGCGGGCAGCTCGCCAGGCGGCCTGCTGGAGGACCTGACCGAAGACCAGTGGATGTCCAGTCTGAACCTGAAGTTCATGGGCTACGTCCGCTCGGTGCGCGCCGTCATCGGGCAGATGCGGGAGCGGGGCACCGGCTCGATCGTCCTGGTCGTCGGCAACGACGGTCTGAAGCCCAGCTACTGGGAGATGACCGCGGGCGTGGCGAACGCGGCGGACATCAACTTCGCGTCGTCGGTCGCCGAGCAGTACGGGCGGTACGGGGTGCGGATCAACACGGTGAATCCCGGGCCGGTGAACACCGACCGGTGGGACACGCTGGAGAAGGCGTTCGCCCGGGACAAGGGCGTGACCCAGGACCGGGCGCACGAGCTCGCGCAGGAGTCGATCCCCTTCGGGCGGATCTGCGAGCCGGACGAGGTCGCCGCGCTGGTGACGTTCCTCGTCTCGCCCCGGGCCAGCTTCGTCAACGGTGCCCACATCCCGGTGGACGGGGCCCAGCGCAAAGCGATCATGGACCGCTAGGGCGCCGGCTGTGCAGCTGACCAGCGCGATCCGTATCGGCCGCCCTGCTCCTGAGGTGCTCGCCGCGCTTCTTGACGCTGGGACGGTGGCCGCCTGCTTGCCGGGCAGCCGCCTCATCGGCGAGGTCGCGGAGAACACCTACGCCGGGGAACTGCACCTGCGGATCGGCCCCATGCAGACGGTCTACGCGGGCACCGTGCACCTCGACACCGCCGACCGGGACGCGGGCACCGCCACGCTGCACGCCTCCGGGTGGGAGCGCGGCGGGCAGGGCCGGGCGGACGCCAGCGTGACGCTGCGGGTCGAGTCGCGCGGATCCGGCACCCGGGTGCTGATCAGCGCCGACCTGATGATCCGGGGCAAGGTCGCCGAGTACGCCCCGGGCGCGATCGGCGACGTCGGCCAGCGGCTGGTCGAGCAGTTCGCCGGCAACGTCGAGGAGCTGCTCGCCACCCAGGCCGGTGCGATCCTGGCCCCTCCTGGCCCGCAGCCGCCGCGGTTCGATAAGCGGCTGCTGGCCGCCTCGGCGCTGCTGCTGGCCGGGGGTGCCCTGGCGGCCGGCGCGCTGGCCGCGAGGGCGGCATGGCGCCGCGGCCACACCGCTTTGTCCCTACCTCCCGATACCCTCCGGTACTTCTTGCACGAAGGGGCACGCCATGGCTAACCGGCCCACCGAAGGTGCTCAGTCTGAGCTGAAACCGCTGCAGATCGAGGCCAACGGCATCAACGTCATCAGCGACGCCGAGCGCAAGGGCCACCCCCGCGACCTGTTCTGGCCCTGGTTCGCGGCCAACGTCTCGGTCCTCGGCCTGGGCTACGGCGCCTTCGTGCTCGACTTCGGCGTCTCGTTCTGGCAGGCGATCGCGCTCGGGCTGATCGGGATCATCGCCTCCTTCCTGCTCTGCGGGTTCATCGCGGTGGCCGGCAAGCGGGGCTCGGCGCCGACCATGGTGCTCGGCCGGGCCGCGTTCGGGGTCCGTGGCAACAAGCTCCCGTCGCTGATTTCCTGGCTGCTCACGGTGGGCTGGGAGACCGTGCTGATCATCCTGGCCACGCTGGCCACCGCCACGGTGTTCGAGCGGCTGGGCTGGGGTGGCGGCACCGGGGTCAAGGTGATCGCGCTGATCGTGGTCAGCGCGCTGACCGTGGCCGGCGGGGTGATGGGCTTCGACCTCATCATGCGCATGCAGTCGGTGATCACCTGGGTCACCGGGGTGCTGACCATCGTGTTCATCGCCCTGGTGGCCGACAAGATCCACTGGCACACGGTCTCCGCCATCCCGGCCGGGACACCGCAGAAGTTCATCGGCGCGCTGGTGTTCGTGATGACCGGGTTCGGGCTGGGCTGGGTGAACGCGGCCGCAGACTACTCCCGGTACCTGCCGCGCCGCTCCTCGAGCCGGGGCGTGATCGGCTGGACCACGTTCGGCTCGTCCATCGCCCCGGTCATCCTGCTGGTCTTCGGCCTGCTGCTGGCTGGCTCTTCAGCCAAGCTGAGCAGCGCGATCGGCGCGGACCCGGTCGGGGCGCTGACCACCCTGCTGCCCACCTGGTTCCTGGTCCCGTTCGCGATCGTGGCGGTGCTCGGCCTGGTCGGCGGCTCGGTGCTGGACATCTATTCCTCCGGCCTGGCCCTGCTCACCCTGGGCCTGCGCATCCCGCGGTACGCCGCCGCCCTCGTCGACGGGACGGTGATGGTGCTCGGCACCATCTACGTGGTGTTCGTGGCGCACAACTTCCTCAATCAGTTCGAGGGCTTCCTGATCACGCTGGGCGTGCCCATCGCCGCCTGGTGCGGGATCATGCTGGCCGACATCATGCTGCGCCGGAAGGACTACGCCGAGCGCGAGCTGTACGACCCGCGCGGCCGCTACGGTGACGTCCGGCTCCCCCCGCTGGGCATCATCGTGATCGCGACGGTGGTGGGCTGGGGCCTGGTCACCAACACCTACGCCGACTGGCTCAGCTGGCAGGGCTACCTGCTCGGCCCGCTCGGCCTGGGCGGCAAGGCCGGCGCGTGGGCCGGGGCCAACCTGGGCGTGCTGGTCGCGCTGGTCATCGGGTTCGTCGCGGCGTGGGCGTTCGACGTCGCGCCGGTGCGGGCCCAGGAGTCCCGGGCCGTGCTGGCGCCCGCCACCACCGCATGAGCGAGCCGGCGGGCTGCTTGGCGGTCATCGACATGCAGCGGGTGTTCGGTGAGCCGGGCAGCCCCTGGCTGGCCCCGCGGTTCGGCGAGATCGTCAAGCCGGTCCGGGACCTGGTGACGGCGTTCGGTCCCGACGTGGTGTTCACCCGGTTCATCGCGCCCGCCACCCCGGCGGGGTCCTGGCGGGCCTACTACGAGGCATGGCCGTTCGCGCTCCAGCCGCCAGACGCCCGGATCTGGGAGCTGGTGGATGAGTTCGCCACGGGCGCCGGGCCCACGGTGGACGTGGTCACGTTCAGCAAGTGGGTCCCGGAGCTGGCCGCCCGCGTCGGCCCGGGGAACCGGCTGGTGCTGGCCGGGGTATCCACGGAGTGCTGCGTGCTGTCCACCGCGGTGGCCGCCGCCGACGCGGGGATCGAGGTCCGGGTCGTCGCGGACGCGTGCGCCGGCGTGGACGACGATAGCCACGCGAAGGCGCTGGACATCCTCCGGCTGTACGCCCCGCTGGTCGAGGTGACCAGCCTGGATGCTGTGCTGGGTGGATGACCGAAATCCAGGACCGGGCGGCCGGTGCGCTGTACGGACTGGCCGTTGGGGATGCGCTGGGCATGCCCACCGAGTCGCTGTCCCGGCCGGAGATCGTGGCCCGGTACGGCTTGCTGCTGGAAGAGTTCCAGCCCGGCGCGGCTGACCAGCCGCTCGCCCCGGGGCTGCCGGCCGGGGCCGTCACCGACGACACCGAGCAGGCGCTGCTCCTCGCGGACCTGGTCATCGAGGGAGACGGGGAGGTCGACGAGGCGGAATTCGCCCGGCGGCTGCTGGCCTGGGAAGAAGACATGCGGGCGCGCGGCTCGCTGAGCCTGCTCGGCCCCTCCACCAAGCGCGCGCTGTCCGCGCTGGTCGCCGGCGCTGCCCGGGAGGAGACCGGGCGCACCGGCACCACCAACGGCGCGGCCATGCGCATCACCCCGGTGGGCGTGGCCACCCCCGCCGGTGACCCCGACGTGCTCATCGGGCGGGTAGTGACGGCCAGCCGGGTCACCCACAACACCGGGGTCGCGCTGGCCGGGGCGGCCGCGGTCGCCGCGGCGGTCAGCGCCGGGGTAGCCGGCGCGACGGTGCCGGAAGCGACCGGCGCCGCCGTGACCGCCGCCGGACGGGCCGCGGGGCGCGGGCACTGGGTGGCGGCCGCCGACGTGGCGGCCCGGATCACCTGGGCCACCGGCCTGACCGCCGGGCGCCCCGCGGACGAGGTGCTGGACCTCGTGTACACGCTGGTCGGCACCAGCCTGGCCACCCAGGAGTCGGTGCCCGCCGCGTTCGCGTTCCTGGCCGCCGCCCCGGAGGATCCCTGGCTGGCCTGCCGGCTGGCGGCGTCGGCCGGCGGGGACTGCGACACGATCGCGGCGATCACCGGCGCGATCGGCGGCGCCTGCCACGGGGGGTCAGCCTTCCCCGGGGCGGCCCGGGCCACGGTCAGTGCGGTCAACGGGCTGCGGCTGGACGAGGTGGCGGCGGCCCTGCTCACGGTCCGCGGCTCGTGACGATCCAGCGGTTGCTGTACCTCGGCAACGTCGTCGTGGACATCGTGCTGGACGTGCCGGCGCTGCCGGGACGCGGTGGCGACGTGCTGGCCCGCCACTCGCAGCTCGCCCCGGGCGGCGGCTTCAACGTGATGGCCGCGGCGGCCCGGCAGGGACTGCCTGTGGCGTACGCCGGAGCGCACGGCACCGGGCCGTTCGCCGACCTGGCCCGCGCCGGGCTGGCCGCCGAGGGCATCGAGGTCCTGCAGCCGGTCACGCCGGGCCTGGATACCGGGGTCGTGGTCAGCCTGGTGGACGACACGGCCGAGCGCACGTTCGTGACCAGTCCCGGCGCCGAGGCCACGCTGACCGCGGCGGATCTGGCCGGCGTGACCGCCCGGCCTGGCGACGCGGCCGGCCTGTCCGGCTACGGCCTGGTGCACCCGAGCAACCGCGGCGCGTTGCTTGGCTGGCTGGCCGGACTGCCCGCAGCGACCACGGTGGTGTTCGACCCCGGCCCGCTGGTCACGTCCGTCCCGCCCGGCGCGCTGGACCAGGTGCTCCGCCGGACCGACTGGCTGACCTGCAGCGCGCGGGAGGCCGCCGCGCTGACTGGAGAGCAGACCCCGCTGACGGCGCTGCGCGCGCTGGCCGACCGTGTCGCCGGTCACGGCCGCCCGGGCGCGGGCGTGCTGGTCCGCACCGGACCGGACGGCTGCCTGCTGGCTTTTTCCGCAACGGAACCGCTGGCGGTGCCGGGCTTCCCCGTGACCGAACTGGATTCCAACGGAGCGGGCGACACGCACACGGGCGCCTTCATCGCGGCGCTGGCCGCGGGGGCGGATGCCCCGCAGGCGGCCCGGCGCGCCAATGCCGCGGCCGCGATATCGGTTACCCGGCGCGGGCCAGCCACCGCTCCTAACGCCACTGAACTGGCACAGTTCCTTTCCGGGTCGTGATGAACACTTTCTCTGCGGTGGTGTAAGAACACGCCAATCGTGGAATAGAGCACTGCGTAATTGATCAATTACGGGGGGAGATCAATGCCGGTGCAAACCACGGCACGAACGGCCGTTCGCCGCAAATCGGCGGCGTCCGCACGTACCGGAGCGCGCAGTACTGCGGCTAAGAATGCCGCCACCAATCGGAAATCCAGGACCAGTACGAAGGTGACCTCGGCCAAGCCACAGCGCGGCCCGGCCACGGGGGCGAGGAGCATGCGCACCACAGGAGCTGCCGCGAGGACCGTGTCCTCCGCAGCCGTGAAGGTTGCCTCGTCGGCGACCCAGATGGCGGCGGCGGCCACTAAGGCCACCTCGTCGGCGAAGACCATGTCGACTGCCATGCAGGCGATGAACACCGCCACGAAGACGATGTCCGGGGCCATGCAGGCCATGAACACCGCGACTAAGGCCATGTCGTCCGCGGCCAAGGCGCTGACCGGGGCGGCCATGACGATCTCGGCCGCGCCCGCTGCGGCAGGGGCGCGGAGCCGGGCCACGGTGAAGTCCAGGAGCACGGCGAAGCCCAAGGGCGCGGCGAAGCCGAAGAGCACGGTGAAGTCCAGGAGCACGACCAAGCCCAAGACCGCCGCGAAGCCGAGGAGCACGGCGAAGCCGAAGAGCGCGGCGAGCTCCAGGACGGCCAAGCCCAAGAGCGCGGCCAGCTCGAGGACGGCCGCGAAGCCGAGGGCCGTCGCGAAGCCGAGGGCCGCCGCCAAGCCGAAGCCGGCCGCGAAGAGCAAGGCGGCCGCCAAGCCCAAGGCACCCGCCCGGGCCCGGACCGCCACGTCCCGCACCGCGAGGTCAGCGACGACGTCGAGGTCCCGGACCACGATCATGGTGCGGAAGCCGGCGACGGCCAAGTCCGCCACGGCGACCCGCCCGGGGGCGGTCGCCAAGCCGCGGACCGCTTCATCCCGGCCGGCCTCATCCCGGCCCGCCTCATCCCGCATGGTGTCATCGCGTGCCAGCTCGTCCCGGACGGTGTCATCCCGGACCACGGCCGGCCGCGCGGCGGCCAAGCCCAAGATGGCCGCGAAGCCGACAATGGCCGCGAAGTCCGCGACGGCAGTCAAGCCGCGGACGAGCGCCAAGCCCAAGTCCACGGCGAAGCCGCGGACCGCGATGAAGCCGCGGACGACGGCCCGTCCGGGGCTGGCCGCCAAGCCGGCTATGGCCAAGGCGGGCACGCCGATGAAGCCGGGCATGAAGCCGGGCATGGCCAGGCCGGCCGTTTCGCGGCCCGCCATGACGCGGCCGAGCCCGGCCCGTCCGGGGATTCCGGCCGTCAGCCCGGGTGGCTCACAGCCGGGCAACGGCACGCCGGCCGCGCCGGGGACCGACCGTTATCGCGACATGCTGGCCGGTCTCGTCCGCTAGGGCAGCCACGTCGCGCTGAGGCGGCCACGCTGTAGTTGAGCCCAGCGGCCGGCTGGCCGGGTGCGGTATCTCACCGAGGTACCGCGGAGACCCGGCCACGCCGGCCGCTGGGCGCTCTCCTGCCCGGAGCGCCCAGCAACCTATCTCTACTTAAAAGGTCTACTTCCTAGGAAAAGCGGGTACCGTGCCGGGGGACGCGTGCTGATCATGGCGCGGGCCCGGCGGTCATCCCCCGAGGAAGGTAGGCGACCATGCACATACGGTCATTAATTCGCGGCACTCACCTGGCGCGCCCCTGGCGTTCCCGGCGGCCCGGGCGGGCCATGGCGGCGGCTCTCCTCGCCGGGGCGATCCCCGCCTCCCTGGCCGTGGCGGGTCCGGCTACGGCCGCCACCCCGACGGCCCCGCCCCCGGTCACCGTGCTCACCCCGGGCGCGAACAACGGTAACGGGGACATCTTCATCTCCCCGTTCGGTGACACGTCCACCTATGCCAACGGCGCGGAAATCATCAACAATCACGGTCACGTGATCTGGTTCCACCCGGTGCCGGCCGGGCAGGAGGCGTCCGACTTCCGCCCTCAGACCTACCAGGGGCACCCCGTCCTCACCTGGTGGCAGGGCACCGGCCTGGGTGGCCTGTCCAGCGGAACCGACTACATCTACAACGACCATTACCAGCAGATCGCCACGGTCCAGGCGGGCAACGGTTACTCCGCGGACGGGCACGAGTTCCTCATCACGCCCTGGAATACCGCGCTGATCCTGGCGTACACCACGGCCACGGCCAACCTGACCTCCATCGGCGGCCCGGCCGACCAGGAAGTCCTCGACGGGATCGTCCAGGAAGTCAACATCCGCACCGGCAAGGTCCTGTTCCAGTGGAACAGCGCGGACCATGTCCCCTACAGCCAGAGCGAGCAGCCGCTGCCCGCCTCGGCCAGCACCCCATGGGACTGGTTCCACGTCAACGCGGTGGACCTGGACACCGACGGCAACCTGCTGATCAATGCCCGGGACACCTGGACCACCTACAAGGTGAGCCTGCACACCGGGAAGATCATCTGGCAGCTGGGCGGCAAGGACAGCTCGTTCGCCATCAAGGCCGCGCCCGGTCAGGTGCTGGACAGCGCGGGCGAGGCGTTCGCGTGGCAGCACGACCCGGAGGCGGTCGGCCACGACACCTACACCTACTTCGACAACGAGTCGGCGGGCACCCCGGACTTGCCTTACAGCCGGGCCATTACCGTGCGGCTCAACGAGCGGGCCAGGACCGCCACGCTGGTCGCCTCCGATAACCAGCCCGAGGGCCTGCCCGCCGCGTCCCAGGGCAACGTGGAGACCACCCGGAACCGGGACCTGTTCGTCGGCTGGGGGATCCTGCCGTACCTCTCGGAGTTCAGCCCGGGCGGGCAGCTGCTGTTCAACGCCGAGTTCCCGGCCGGGGTCAACTCCTATCGCGCGTACCGCGCCCCCTGGCCAGGAGGCCGTCACCGGTAGGGAGCCGGGAGCGCTTCCCGGTAGCAGGCCCTGGAGGCCCCGCGGGCCATCCGCCGCATCCGTCAGCGCGGTGGATGCCCCGCGGGCGGGCCAGGCCCGGGCGAGGCTGCCTTGCGCGGACGGTTTATCCAGAACGTGAGCTGGATGAGCAGCCCGGACAGGGCCCAGCCGGCGGCCACATCGGTGAACCAGTGCCAGTCACACCACACCAGCGCGGACCCGACGCCCAGCCACACCAGCCCGAGGCCGGTAAAGGCCAGGTACCGCGTCCGGGCCGGGCGGCCGGCCACCAGCATGAGCACAGCCAGCGAGTAACAGACGCATGCGGTGCTGGTGTGGCCGGAAGGGAAGACGCCCAGGGCGCCGGGGGAAAGCGGGGGGAGTCCGGGCCCGGAACGGGCAATGAGGATCTTCGCCGGGATGACCGTGCCGAGCAGGAGCACGACGCCGGTCAGGGCGATGAGCACGGGGCGGACCGTGTGCTGCCGGATGGCCAGGGCCAGGGCCACCGCCGCGAGTATCGGCACGGCCACGCTGGTCATGCCGAGGTCGGTGAGCAACTGAGCGGGCGCATGCGGGGTGTCGCTCAGCCACCGCCACGCCGGGGAGGCCGCGCGGGGCAGCACCGCCGCGCGGATCCGCTCGTCCAGGGCCACCAGCGGGCCATGGACCAGCACGTCGATGGTGAGGATGGCCAGGATCAGGAGCAGGGCGCCGGTGATGAGCCGGGGGGACGGCGGGATCGGCCGCCCCCGCGGCGTGGCGGGCTCCCCGCCCG
>DATCFY010000167.1:0-21634 GCA_036509255.1 Streptosporangiaceae bacterium | reverse complement strand
CTGGCCGATCCGGCCTACCGCGCGGCGGTGACGGGCCTGGCGTACAACGCGCTGCCGTACCTGGCGCCGCTGCGGGCGGCGGTTCGTCGCATCCTTGGCCCAGGCTCCTTCTCCTACCCGGTTAAGGTCCTGCGTGCCGTGCCGCCCGAGACGGCCGCCCAGCGGACCCGCGGCCGGTACGTGCACTACGACTACACCGGCTCCGGGGTCCAGGACATGCTGACCACCTGGATGCCGCTGACCGACGTCCCGGCTGCGCTCGGCGGCCTCGCCGTGCGGCCCGGTGGCCACCGGGACCGGCCGCGGCGCCCGCGCCCGCTGGCGGGTAACGAGCGTGGCTGGGCCACGGCGGATTACCAGGCGGGTGATGTGATCATCTTCCACTGCCTGACCCCGCACGCGGCGCTGCCCAACATGAGTCGCCAGCTGCGGCTGTCCGCCGATTTCCGCTGGCAGCAGCCCAGCTCCCCGGCGCCGGCCGAGATGATTCTCGGGCCCGCGGCCCGGCCACCCGAGCTCTTCAGCCGCCTGCTGGGACGTGAGCCCTGGTGGGAGCCGGTCCCGGCCGGCCTGACACTCCGGCCCCGCGCGGAACTGGCCGCCCGGCCCCCGCGCCCGTCGCGGCTGTTTGAGGTCCACCCCGCCTGGGGGCGCCGGCGCGACCTCTGGGGCACCGCGTGAATCACTGCGGGCCCGGCTGGTGCGGGCAGGCGGCCGGCGTCTCAGCGCTCGGGGAGAGCATGGCCTCGCTATTCGAGCCCTCCACGCATCAGGCCGGTGAGGAGGGCGTGATCGCCCTGTCCGTCAGCGGGCGTCCAGCCGGAGGATGGTTTCCTCGATATCGCGGTTCCGTCCGGGCGCGAACGAGATTTCGGTGCCGACGATGGTGAAGCCTGACTTCTGAAGGACCTGCAGCGAGCCGGTGTTGTCACTGGCCGCCCTGGCGTGCAGGGGCCGGACCGGCACCAGTTCCAGGAGCAGCGCGAGGGCCCTGGTGGCGATGCCCCGGCCCCAGACCGCGCGATCGATCCAGTACGTGACCTCGGTCTGGCCGTCCAGGACGAAGCTGGCGACGCTGCCCGCGAGCTGCCCATCGCAGGTCACCGCCCGCAGGGTAATGCCGGGCGAGTTCCTCGACCTGGCCAGGCGAGCATCGAACGCGGTCCGGTCGCCGGGGTCGTCGGCAGTGAAGGCCGCCATCCAGACCGACTGCGGGTCACGCATCTGATCGAACAGTGCGTCCAGATCGGAGTCCTCGACCGGCCGGAGCGCGACAACGGGAGAATCCACCGGGCCGCCGGTCAGCGCGACACCGTGCGGGTCACCAGTTCGGTGGCGGCCACTGTGACGGCCGTGACGGCGATGACCGACGGCCACGCGCCGATGCGCTTCGCCAGCGGGTGCGAGCCGCCCATCGCTGCCGCATAGAGCGCGGTCAGCCCGGTCGCGGCCGCTGGCCCGGACGTCCGGTACCAGTCCCGCGCACACCAGGCGCCAGCTGCGGCGAACACCGCGCCGCCTAGTTCGCGGCGGCCAGTCTGCCGGGCGACGAGGAACCCGCCAGCCAGCCCGAGGGCCGCGGCCGCGGACGACAGCGTCGTGGGAGTGTCGCTCATGGTTCTCACGGTACCCACTGGCCCTCGCCGGCCGGCATCCGGTGGCCGGGCTCGGCCCGCCGCGGCAGGCGCGCCTGGATCAGGTGAACGATCAGGGCAGGTCGCCACGTTCTGGTGGTATGGGGGCAAGATTGTCCAGGGGCAGCCCGCGGAGATCGGGGCGAGCACCGTGACCGATGCCGGACGTTGCGGGGAGATCCGCACCGCGCTGGGCGTGTACGTCATGGGAGCTATCGGCCCCGCCGACCGTGCCTCGGTGGACAGCCATCTCGCGTGGTGCGTGGGCTGCCGGGAGGAGCTGGCCGGGCTGGCCGCCCTGCCGGGCCGGCTGGGCAGTGTGCCCGCCGCGGATGTGACCCCGCTCGTGGTGGACGAGCCTGCCCCGGCGAGCATGGCCGGGCAGTATCCGCCCGAGGCGGCGCTGCGGTCGCTGCTGGACCGGGTGGCTACCCTCCGCAGGCACCTCAGGTGGCGCCGTGTGGCGATCGCCGCCGCCGTGGTCGTGATGGCCAGCGGCGGTGCGGTGGCCGTATCCCGGGCGGTCACCCCGCCTGGACTGCAGCCTGCGGCCTCGGCGCGGCCCTGGTCGGCCACGGTCCGCGGCAGTGATCCCCGCACCGGCGCCGCCGCCACCGTGCGGTACCGGACCCAGCCGTGGGGCCTGCAGCTGCAGGTGCAGGTCAGCGGGATTGCCCCCGGGACACGGTGCGAGCTGTGGGTATCCGGGCCAGGCGGGCGCGCTGTGGCGGGCGGCTGGACCGTGACGGCTGGCCATGCGAGCGCGTGGTATCCGGCCTCAGCGTCGCTGGCGGTGTCCGGGGTCCGCGGCTTCGTGGTGGCTACACCGGGCGGGAAGTCCCTGGTGAGCGTGCCTGTCCGATGACGGGCTGCACCGGCCGTGGAACGGCCAGCCGCGCGCATTCGTCCGCCGGGTGGCCCTTGCGGGTCAGGGTCCGTCTGCGGCCTGGGCGGTCTTGGCCTGGGCGGTTTCGGCTTGGTCGAGGGTGGCCGCCCAGCTGGCCAGGAGGTTCAGGGCGTCTTCCGAGGCAGAGCCGGGCTCGGCGGTGTAGGCGGAGATCCGCAGGCCGGCGTCCGCGGCGAGGTCCAGCGCCTCGAACGTCAGGCTGAGCTCGCCGACCACCGGGTGATGCAGCCGCTTGACCCCGGTGCGGTGGAAACGCACGTTGTGCGCGGCCCACCAGGTGCGGAAGATCTCACTGCGGGTGGACAGCTCCCCAATCAGGCCAGAGAGTGCCTTGTCGTGCGGGTTGCGCCCGGCCTCGGTCCGCAGCAGGGCCACCGTGTCCTGGGCCTGCCGTTCCCAGTCGATGTAGAACTGGGCCGCGGCCGGGTCGAGGAAGAGGAACCGGGCATGGTTGGCCGGCTGGGCCGGGCTGGTCAGGATGGGCGAGTAGAGCGCCCGGCCGAGCCGGTTCGCGGCGAGGATGTCCATCCGCGCGTTCCGCACGTAGGCGGGCGTGGTGGTCATCGAGTCGAGGATGCGCTGTACGCTCGGCCGCACCTGCTGCCGGGCGGGCCGCCGGGGCGCCCGGGCCGCGCCGCCGGTGAGGGCCGCACTGGTGTTGGCTGCACTGGTGTTGGCTGCACGGACCAGGTCGAACAGGTGCGCGTGCTCGGCTTCGTCCAGCTGCAACGCGCGGGCCAGCGCTTCCAGCACGCTGTCGGAGGCGCCGTGCGCATTACCCCGCTCCAGGCGGGTGTAGTAGTCCACGCTGACCCCGGCCAGCAGCGCGACCTCCTCGCGCCGCAGCCCGGCGACCCGCCGGTGACCGCCCCAGGCCGGCAGCCCGGCCTGCTCCGGGGTGATCTTGGCCCGGCGGGAGGTCAGGAACTCGCGGATCTCGTTCCGGTTGTCCATGACTTTCAGGTTACGTTCCGGGTCAGCGAGCAGAGGGGTCCTGTCTGTACCTGGAACGGCAGGCTCTCCCTTACCGGCGCCGCCCCTGGTTTCATGGAGAGCGGCCGGGGGAGACACCCGGCCGCGCCGGTCGGGGGCGGGGAACCACGGGGAAGCCGCGAGTGGCCGCTTTCGAGCTTTCACGGGGATACGGATTGTCACCGCACGTGCCGATAGCGGCCGCTGATGATCCAGATGACGAGACGAGGAGATCAGAAGGGATCTTCGATGCGTGCGACTGTGATGTACGGGGCCGGTGACGTGCGGGTGGAGGACGTGCCCGACCCGGTCCTGCGTGAGCCAACCGACGCGGTGGTGCGGGTGCTGCGCTCCTGTATCTGCGGCAGTGACCTGTGGCCTTACTGGTCGATGCCGCCGTCAGAGCGCGGCCGCCCGATGGGGCATGAGTTCCTGGGCGTCGTGGAGGACACCGGCGCGGACGTGCCGGGGCTGCGGGCCGGCGACGTGGTCGTGGCCCCGTTCGTGTGGTCGGACGGTACCTGCGACTTCTGCCGCGAGGGCCTGCAGACCTCCTGCCGGCACGGCGGCCAGTGGGGCGGCGACACGGGCGGCGGGCAGGGCGAGGCAGTCCGGGTGCCGCAGGCCCCGGGCACGCTGGTCAAGCTGCCGGGCGGCGTGGACGAGGCGCTGCTGCCCTCGCTGCTGACCCTGTCCGACGTGCTCTGCACCGGGCACCACGCCGCGGTGAAGGCCGGGGTCAGCCCCCGCACGTCGGTCACCGTGATCGGCGACGGTGCGGTCGGGCTGTGTGCGGTGCTGGCCGCCCGGCGGCTCGGCGCCGAGCAGATCGTGCTGATGGGCCACCACAAGGACCGCACCGACCTGGGCCGGGAGTTCGGCGCCACCGACGTGATCGCCGAGCGCGGTGACGAGGGCGCGGAGAAGGTGCGGGAGCTGACCGGCGGCGACGGCACGCACACGGTGCTGGAGTGCGTCGGCACCGGCGAGGCGATCGCGATGTCCCTCGGCGCGGTGCGCGACGGCGGCGTGGTCAGCCGGGTCGGCGCGGCGCAGTACACGGAGGTGCCGATGGACTTCGGCACGTTCCTCCGCAACATCACTCTGACCGGCGGCGTCGCCCCGGCCCGGGCCTACATCGAGGACCTGCTGCCTGACGTCCTCGAGGGCCGGATCCAGCCGGGCCGGGTCTTCGACGACGCCATCGGCCTGGAGGACGTGCCCGACGGCTATCGTGCGATGGCCGAGCGTGCAGCGCTCAAGGTACTCATCCGCCCCTGACCACGCCGCTGGCCTGGCCACCACCACGCCGGGCAGCCGGCGAACACCAGCAAGGAGAAGACCGTTGGAGATTATGCCGAAGAAGCCGACCGTGAAGGCCCCGGGGGAGACGTTCACCGGTGACGCCTGGTTCGACGTGATCGCGGCAGGCCAGGAGCCCTCGCGGATCCGCGTCAACGTGGTGCGCTTCGCCCCCGGGGCCCGCAACGCGTGGCACGCGCACGCCGTCGGCCAGACGGTGCACGTCACCGAGGGCATCGGGCGGATCCAGTCGCGCGGCGGCGACGTCACCGAGATCCGGCCGGGGGACACGGTCCACACGCCCCCGGGCGAGTGGCACTGGCACGGCGCCGCCCCGGATCACTTCATGACCCACCTCGCCATGTGGGAAAGCCCAGGCGAGGGCCAGGGCCCCGAGACCGCCTGGGGCGACCTGGTCACCGATACCGAATATAACGAACCGCCCGCGAGGTGATCATCGAAGGAGGCCGGCCATGACCGGATGGACGAAGGACGAGCTCAGCCGGGTCGGGGACGCGGAAGAGCTCGAGATCGCCTCGACCCGGAAGGACGGGACGCTCAGCAGCCCCCGGACGATCTGGGTGGTCCCGCACGGCGGCGACCTGTACGTCCGCTCCGTGAACGGGCCGGACGCCGCCTGGTTCCGCGGCACCCAGGTCCGCCGCGAAGGCCACATCCAGGCCGGGGGCGTGGACCGGGACGTGACCTTCACCGACGCTGACCACAGCCTGGACGATCAGCTCGATGCGGCTTACCGGAGCAAGTACCGCCGGTACGCGAAGAGCATCACCGACGCCATCAACAGCCCGGGCGCCCGGTCCACGACGACCAGGCTGCTGCCCCGCTAAGGAACAGGTCGGGATCTTCGTGCGAGTCCGGTCCCAGGTGATCGGTGGACGCTAAGCGCTTGGCCGTCCCGCTTGACCGTCATACCCAGTCATTGGTCTCAGCTCCGCAGGGCTAGCGCCACGACGCTCCCATCAGTGGCAGTCTGCATGCCTACCGCTGCGCACGCCGTGCTGGAGCAGGCCAGGCTGTTGAGCTCGTTGCCGGGGAAGTCCGTGGTATCCGATCCGTTCGGCGAGGGCACCTGACTCCATTCGGTGCCGTCCCAGGAGCTGATGAGCGTGAGGAGCGGCTGGGCCTCGTTATCGTCGGTCCAGTTCCCCACGGCGGTGCAGGCCGACGCCGCGGTACAGCGAAGGTCTGTCCACCACGCCGAGTTGGTGTCGGGGGGGTCGGGCCGGCCGACCGTCCCGTCCAGTGACCACTTGGTGCCGTTCCAGGTTTCCGAGAACAAGAGGGTGCCACTACTCTCCGGGCTGCAGTCGCAGTAGTCCTGATTGCCGACCGCCTTGCACCCCGAGGACCAGCACGAAACGTTGGTGTCGAGCCACCCGTAGAAGCCTGGTGGCGAGCCGAACTGGTTCGGCAACGTAGGTGTGGCCTGAGTGATCCACGTGCTCCCCCGCAAGCCCATGGCCAGCGTCCTGCTGCCGGAGGTGCGTTGTGGCCTCTCACCAGGAAGGGATCGGCAATGCGAACGAGGCTCGCAGGTATTGTCCCGCAGTCATAAAAGGGCTGCTCTTCACGGGCGTGGCCGAGGCCGGGTGACAACGTCTACTGGATGACGCAGCGGTGGATACGAAGTGCGCCAGCCCATCCTCGCGCCGTTCGCCGCCCCGGGGTCACCCACCGCTGACACTGGCGCCGGGCGGCCGTCCCGGCTCAGCGGCGGCCGCGGTGGACGATCTGATGATCAGCGAGGTGGGCATCAGGACGTGCTTGGCGGGCCGGCCCGTGTCTGGTGAGCCCGGGCCGCCGCCGAGCCGCTCGAGCAGCAGGCGGGCCGCTTCGTAGCCGATGTCGTACTGCGGGATGCGGACGGTGGTCAGCGCCGGCCGCCACCATTCCACGAACGGCATGTCGTTGTAGCCGACGATCGACAGGCTGGCGGGGCACGGGCGGCCGGCCTGCTGGGCGGCGGCGTAGCAGCCCAGGGCCATCAGGTCGTTGCCGGCCAGGATCGCCGTGACGGCGGGGACCTGCGTGAGCAGATCCAGGGCGGCATCCTTGGCGTCGGGGGCGGTGAGGGCCGGGCCATGGCGGACGATGAGCTGGTCCCGGTCGAGCCCGAGCTGGCCGGCGCAGGAGCGGAACGCCTCGGCCCGGGTCTGCACGACCGACAGGTTGGGCGGCCCCGTGAGGTGGGCGATCACCCGGTGGCCGAGACCGGCCAGGTGCGCCACGGCGGCCCGTACCCCGGCCCGGTCGTCGCTGCCGACGGCCGGCAGGTCCAGATCACCCGTCTCGCGGTTGACCAGGATGACCGGGTCGGCCGCCGAGGTGAGACGGGGGATCGTCGTTCCGTCCAGAGTCGCTGAGGCCACGATGTAGCCGTCGCAGCGGCGGGCCTGCAGGGCGGCCACCCGGTCACGCTCCCGGCCGGGGTCGTTGCCGGTGTTGGCGACCAGCGCGACGTACCCGGCCTCCGCCAGCGCGTCTTCGATCCCCGAGACGATCGGCGGGAAGACGGGGTTGGCGAGGTCCGGGACCACGACGCCGATGACCGCGCTGCGCCGCGCGCGCAGGGTCCGGGCGATGGGGTCAGGGACGTAGCCGAGACTCCGGGCGGCCGACCGGACGCGCTCCGCGGTGGGAGCCGAGATCCGGCCCTCGCGGCGCGGGTCGAGCGCCCGCGAGGCCGTGCCCGGGTGCACTCCCGCCAGTTCCGCGACGTCCCGGATGGTCGGGCGGCCGGTGGTCGGGCGGGCTGCCATGAGCCGAGGCTACCCGGCGTGGCAACCGAATGCCAGGATGTGCCCGCTGCGGGTTGACAGGGCCCGGAAGACCAGCGCAGAGTTGTGGCAACCGATTGCCAGGAGGTGGCCGAGATGCCCCGTATCAGTTACGTCGAGCCGAGCACGGTCACCGATCCCGGGCTGGCAGCTATCCTGCAGGAGTCCCGGACGTACGGCACGCCGCGGCTGGAGAGCCAGGCCATCCGGGCACATGTGCCGGCGGTCCTGCGGACGTTTGCGGCGTCCTGGCAGCAGGTGTTCCGTGAGGGCGTCCTCGATCACCGGATCAAGGAACTCGCCCGGGTCTACGTGGCGAAATCCCTCGAATGCGGCTACTGCGCCGGCCAGCGGTCGCATATCGCCGCTGAGCAGGGCGCCACCGAGGACGACTACGACGAGATCATCGACTTCCGGAGGTCCGACCGCTACGACGATCGCCAGCGGGCCGCGCTGCGCTGGGCCGAGGCGATCGCCTGGGATCCCGCCAGCGCCGATGATGATCTCTGGTCCGAGCTGCACAAGCACTTCTCTGAGCCGGAGCTCGTCGAGCTGGGCTACTTCATCGGCCTGACCATGGGGCAGCAGCGGTTCCTCAAGACCGTGCAGGTCAAGCACGGCGACCTCGGCACGGACAGCCTGGCCGGCCTCGCCCCCCACGTGGCCAGCGAGCTGGCGGACGCGGACGCGGGCGCAGCCGGCTGACGGAAGCCGGACCCGGCTTACCGGCCAGGCCGGTCCGGAGGTTCGGCGCCTGGGGTGATGAGCCGGGATTCGTAGGCCAGGACGACGGCCTGGACACGGTCGCGCAGGCCGAGCTTGGCCAGTATCCGGCCGACGTGGATCTTCACGGTGCCCTCGGACAGATGCAGGCGGGCGGCGATCTCGCCGTTGGACAGGCCCGCGGCAATGCAGGAGAAGACGTCTTGCTCGCGGTCGGTGAGGACCTGGCGGATCTGGGCGGCTTGCGGGCCGCTGGGTGGTCCCGGCTGTGGTGGGGTGGCGAACTGGCGGATGAGGCGCCTGGTGGCGGTCGGGGCCAGCACGGCGTCGCCGGCGGCGATGGTGCGGATCGCGGCGACCAGGTCGTCGGGCTGGGTGTCTTTGAGCAGGAAGCCGCTCGCTCCCGCGCGCAGCCCGGCGTACACATAGTCGTCGAGGTCGAAGGTGGTCAGGATCAGCACCTTCGACGGCAGTCCGGCGGCCACGATGTCGCGGGTCGCCTCGATGCCGTCACGGCCGGGCATCCGGACGTCCATGAGCACGACATCGGGACGCACCGCGGAGCACATCGATACGGCGGTGGTTCCGTCGGCGGCCTCCCCGGCCACCTCGATGTCGGTTTCGGCGTCGAGGATCAGGCGGAAGCCCTTCCTGATCAGGGAGTGGTCGTCCACCAGGAGCACGCTGATCATGAGGCGGCGGCCGGATCGAGGCGCAGGAGGGCGGTGACCCGCCAGCCGTGCGGGTCACGCGGGCCGCACGCCAGTTCGCCGCCGAACGCGCTGACGCGCTCGCGCATCCCGGTCATGCCGCCGCCGGCCGGGTGCGGCCCGGCCGTGTCCCCGGCGCCGTCGTCGTCGACTTGCACCCGGACCTCGGCCGGCGTGACCTGCAGCCGGACCGCCGCGGTCGCGCCGGGACCGCCGTGCTTCATCGTGTTTGTCAGGGCCTCCTGGACCAGCCGGAAGACGGCCAGCTGGATGCCGGGCGGCGCGACGGCGGGGGTCCCGCTGCGCTCGTACCGGACCGGCAGGCCGGCCGCCCGGACCCGGGCCAGCAGATCGTCCATGTCGGCCAGGCCGGGCAGCGGCTGCCGGGGGTCCCCCCCGGAGTCGGCGCGCAGCACACCGAGCAGGCGGCGGGTCTCCGACAGCGCCTCGCGGGCCGTGCTCGACACGTCCCGGATCGCGTCGGACGCCTCCTCGGGGGCCCGGGTCACGGCCCGGAGGGCACCGTCGGACAGGGCCACGATCATGGTGAGGTGATGGGCCACGCTGTCGTGCATCTCGCGGGCGATGCGGGCCCGTTCCACCGCGGCGGCCAGCGCGCTGTTCTGGTCGCGCTCGCGCTCCAGCCGCTGAGCGCGGTCGCGCAGCTCGGCGAGGTAGGCCCGGCGGGTGCTCACGTACAGGCCCGCGACTAGGACGGCCGCGGTCGCGGCGATCTCGTAGATGGCGGGCAGCCAGCTGCTCCGCCAGCCAGCCTGGCCGGCCGCGGGGAGCACGACCGCGGCCACGAGCACCGCCGCGGCGAGCGCCTCCGCCCGGCGCATGAGGGCGGCCACGGTGTACAGGCTGATCGCCAGGGCCACCGGATACAGCATGCCCCTGATCGGCCATTCCGCCAGGATCGCGGTGACCAGGAGGGTCCAGGCGAACACCGGGCCGGGCCAGACCCGGCGCAGCGGCAGCGCTCCTGCGGTCAGGGCGCCCACGACCAGGGCGGCCGCCAGCCGCAGGTGCGGGGGATTCGCCGTCTGGGCGAAGGAAAAGCGCGCGAAGGACGCAACGAACGCAACGAGCGCGCAGCCGATGTCGAAGACCCAGGAACGCAGCCGTCGCGTTCCCGGGTCCTCGGCCGGCGTCCAGAAGGACATACCTGCATCCTCCTCGTTCACGCCTCATCCTCCTAGTTCACGCGTCACGGCGCCGCAGCTGCCAGGCAGCCAGGCCGACCAGGACCACCGCATACCCGCACAGCACGGCGAATCCGGTCCACGGGCTCAGCGGGTGCGCGACCAGCGGCTGGCCCCACAAGCTCCCGCCCGCACTGGACGGCAAGTAGGGGGCGATCCCCGCGACGGCCTGCGGGAGGTGCGGCAGCACGATCGGCGCGACGAAGAACACCGCGGCGAACGCAGACAGGCCAGCGGCGGTTTTCCGGAACAGGGCGCCCAGAGCCAGGCCGATGACCGCGGCGACCGACAGGTACAGCGCTGCGCCGGCCACGGTCCGCAGCACACCCGGATCGGTCAGCGAGATTGCCGAAGCGCCGCGGGCCGACTGGATAGCCGTCGCCACGAAGAAGTCGGCCAGGGCGGCCACCAGGGTCACCGGGAGCACCAGCCCAGCCAGCACGATCAGCTTCGCCCAGAGCACCGGCAACCTCGATGGCACCGCGGCCAGCGACGCCCGGATCATCCCGGTCCCGTATTCTCCGCTGAACACCAGCACCCCGAGTGCGCCGATCACCAGCTGGGCCACCAGGATGCCGAACAGGCTGACCGACACCGCGGCGGCGGCGGGATGCGCCGCTGAGACCCGGTACGGTTTTCCTCCCGCGAACACGGCGCCCACCCCGACGATCAGCATGACCGCGATCAGCATGCAGGACCAGGTCGAGCGCAGCGCACGCAGTTTCACCCACTCCGAGCGGATGACGCGCACCTGGGTGACCGGCCCGGCCACCGCGGGAGCTAGCCCGGCGTGCGCCGGAGCCGGTGCGAGTGCCGCGCTCATCGTGCCACTCCGGCGTGATACTCCAGGCTGTCCTGGGTGACCTGCATGAATGCCTCCTCTAGCGAAGCCCTGTTGGGCGTGAGCTCGAACACTGGCACGTGCGCCCGGCACGCTGCGGTGCCGATTTGCTCGGCAGTGACGCCGGACACCCGCAGCACATCCGTGCCGTCGCTCGTGACGGTCACACCGGGGCCCGCGAGCGCCTCGCCCAGCCCGGTGGGTTCCGGCGTGCGCACCAGCACATCGCCCACGGCGGCGCGGCCGATGAAATCCTCGACGCTGGTCTCGGCGATGAGCTTGCCGCGTCCCACGATGACCAGCCGGGTGGCCGTCTGGGCCATCTCGCTCATCAGGTGGGACGACACGAAAACTGTCCGTCCCTCATCGGCCAGCGACTTGAGCAGCAGCCGGATCCAGCGGACGCCGTCCGGGTCCAGGCCGTTGACGGGCTCGTCCAGGACCACGGTCTGCGGCTGGCCCAGCAGCGCGGCGGCCACCCCCAGCCGCTGTCCCATGCCGAGGGAGAAGCCCCCGGACCGCGTGCCGGCCACATCGGCCAGGCCGGCGAGCTCGATGACCTGGTCCACCCGGCGACGCCCGATGCCGGCCGTGCGCGCCAGCGCCAGCAGGTTGTTACGGGCCGACAGCCCCGGATGGACAGACCGCGCATCCAGCAGGATGCCCAGCTCCGCCATGGGCGCGGCGCAGTGCGGATAGTGCTTGCCGTTGACTCGCACCGTCCCGCTCGTCGGCCGGTCCAGCCCCGCGATCATCCGCATGGTCGTCGATTTCCCGGCCCCGTTGGGGCCGAGGAACCCGGTGACCACCCCCGGCTCCACCACGAAGCTCAGCTCGTCGACTGCGGTCTTGTCCCCGTAGCGCTTGGTCAAGCCGTCAATCTCGATCACGATGCGTCCTCTCATCGGCCCTGCCTGCGATCGGCCCTGCCTGATGACTGGAACGCTACGGATCCCGCCCCCGCGGGGAATCTGCCGCGAGACCACACTTCGCCCGCGGCCTATGCCTCCGGGCATAGGCACCAGAGCAGCCGCAGGGCGGGAGCAAACGCTTGCATCAATCGCGCCTGGTGGCTGGCCGGCGGCTTCGGTGGCCACTGATGACCTTGGTGGGAGGCCCTGCGAGCCGCCGGATCCCCCGATTCCGGGCCGCGAAGGCGTGCAATGTGGTGCCCCGGCCTACGGATTGCGTCGTTTGGGTCAGCGGACTGTGATCTTCACGACATACCGCTCACGCCTGCAATCCTTTGCAAGATTCTTGGGTAACCTCTGTCGAGCCACAGCAACGTGACCGGCCCGGGAACCCGGGACTTCCGCCAAGGGGTCACCCGGCGAGAGGGCTTATCGCATGGCACTGCTTTCCCCGAAGGTGATCGCCCAGGTCAGCAGTCGTTCGTCCAGTGAGCTTGCGGCGATGTCCTGGGAGTGGATCATGCGTGCCGACGGGCAGGTCTTCTACCGGCTCACCAAGGTTGACGGCCGCCGGGAACGGAACCCGTGGACGCTGGCGACTCGGTTGCCGCCCGCGGAACTGGAAGCCCTCCGCAGTGATAAGACCCGGGCCACCGAAGTGCTGGACGTGATCGCCCGCCAGCACGGGCACAAGCGCCGCTGAGCCAGCGGCCTGGATCAGCCCCCTGATCCGGCGCTCCGGCCGCGCTCCCCTGACGCCGAAAATTGATTGCGGTGCTGCTGCCTGCAGGGGTGTGCTGATGGCATGGATACAGCTGAGTGGCTGGTCAGGGCATGAACGGCCAGCCGGTCCTGCTGGGTGAGGCGGCCGGGTTCCTCGCTGAGCGCTACGCGGGCCGGGCGCGCGACGTCGCCGAGCTCGGCGGCGGTGACTGGTCCCGGGCGTTCTCGTTCCGGCTCGGCGGGCGTGACCTCGTCGCCCGGTTCGGCCCCTACGGTGAGGACTTCGCCAAGGATCAGCAGGCGATGGCCTTCGCCGGGCCAGACCTGCCGGTTCCGGAGGTACTGGAGACGGGCCGCGGGCTGGGTGGCGCCTACGCCATCTCGCAACGCTGCTTCGGGACGTTCCTGGAGAGCCTCGACGAATCCGGGTGGCGCCGGCTCCTTCCCGCGCTCCTTCGCGGGCTGGACGCGCTGCGGCACCTGCCGGTACCCGGCGCAGGCACCGCAGCGGCCGTTAGCGGCGGCGCAGCGGGCTGGCGGGAATGGCTCTGGTCAGGGCTCGCCGACCGTCCGGGCGAACGGGTTTCCGGCTGGAAAGCGGTCCTGGACCGGCAAGTCGGCCTGAGCGAGCTCTTCGCCGCTGGTCAGCGCGAGTTCGCCGCGCTGCTGCCTGCCTGCCCGGAGCTCCGCCACGTGCTGCACGGCGACCTGCTCAACCGCAACGTTCTGGTGTCCGCCGACGGATCGCGGCTCGCCGGGGTCTTCGACTGGGGCTGCTCCGCCTACGGCGACTTTCTCTACGAAGTCGCCTGGTTCACCTTCTGGGCTCCCTGGCACGCCGGGCTGGCCGCAGTCGGCTTCCGGTCGGTGATCCGCGGGCACTACAGCGCCACCGATGTCGAGGTTCCCTGCTTCGACGAGCGCCTGCGCTGCTACGAGCTCCATATCGGCCTCACCCACCTGGCCTACTGCGCGTTCGCCGCGAACCGGGAGGACGACCTGCGGGCGGTTGCCCAGCGCACCCGCGAGATCCTCCGGCCTGGCCACTGAGCCGCCCGGGAGGCCTCCCTACCGCGAAGCCGGTTGTTCAGCTCTCCACCAGCCGGAACGTCTCCACCAGCCGGAACGTCTGCGCCATCACGAGAGTGTCGTCGTCCACGGTGAATTCCGGGTCATCCAGCTCGGCGCGCACGTCAGCCGAGTGCCAGAACTCCTCATGCCCGGCCCGCCATTCCGCGACCGAGGTGTAACCCTCGCCCTCGCCGAGCGCGTGAGCCAGGTCCACATCGGCGAGGCGCACCACCCGCACCGCCGTCGTCTCGATCACGGCCACCGGCTTTCCGGCGGAGTCCACGACGACCTGCCGCAAACCAGGGTGCGGCAGCGGTTCCTGCTCACGCTCGTAGCTCACCACCAGCCCCGACGTGGTGGTCTTGGCCCCCGCGAGGATCGCGGCGACGAGCTGATCGCGCAGCGGTCCGGGGAAGGCAAACTCCGCGACCGGCAGATCCTCCGACGGCATGGCGGGCAGCCTAACGTTCGTCGTGAAGGGAGGGGGCGAAGGAGATGCCGACGATCAAGCCATCCTCGGTGATAAGCCGGGTCACCGTCTGTCCCCACGGCTCGGTGCGCGCGGGGTGCAGCAGTTCGTAACCCGCGTGCTGAAGCTCGTGGCCAGCCGCTGCGACTGCTTCTGCATCTTCGACCTCAAACTCGATCGATGCCTGGGGGACCACCCGTCCGGCGGGCCACTCCGGTGTGCCAAAGCACGCCTCGGCCGCCTGCGAGAGCGGCCACACACCGAAGTGCCGGCTGCCGGGAATGGCCTCGCTGGAGTAGTACTCATCGGCTTCGTACTTCTCCAGCGGCAGACCGAGGGCGTCAACGAACAGCTTGCGGCTCTGCGGCGGGTCAGCCACGACGACTGAGGTGCTCGCGATGAAGAGAACGTTCATGTGACCCAGGCTAGGGGCGGCAACGGGACATCTGCTGCCTCAGGGACGGCGGGGGAAGCGCTCGAACTCGGGCCGGCGCTTGGCCTTGAACGCCTCCCGGCCCTCGCGGGCCTCCTCGGTGCTGTAAAAGAGGAGGTTCGCGTCGTGGGCCAGCTGCTGGATGCCGGCTATGCCGTCTTCCGCGGCGTGGAAGCTGGCCTTCATCAGGCGCAGCGCGAACGGCGACATCTGCAGCATCCGGCGGCACCAGGCGACGGTCTCGGCCTCCAGCTCAGCGAGCGGCACCACGGTGTTGACCAGGCCCATGCCCAGGGCTTCCTGCGCGTCGTACTGGAAGCACAGGAACCAGATCTCCTTGGCCTTCTTCGGCCCGACCAGCTCGGCCAGCAGGGCCGCCCCGTAGCCGCCGTCGAACGAGCCGACCTTGGGGCCGACCTGGCCGAACCGGGCGTTGTCGGCGGCGATGGTCAGATCGCAGATCAGGTGGAGCACGTGCCCGCCGCCGATGGCGTACCCGGCGACCATGGCGACGACCGGCTTGGGCAGCCGGCGCATCTGGATCTGTAGATCGGTGACGTGGAAACGGCCGACCGCACCGGGCTGGCCAGGATCGGTGAGGTAGCCGGTGTCACCCCGCACCCGCTGGTCCCCACCGGAGCAGAACGCGTCCGGGCCCTCCCCGGTCAGGATGATCACCCCGATCCCGGGGTCTTCCCGGGCGATCACGAGGGCGTCGGAGATCTCGATCAGCGTCTGTGGCCGGAACGCGTTGCGGACCTCGGGACGGCAGATCGTCACCTTGGCGATGCCGTCCTCGCTGACGTCCAGGCGGATGTCCTCATAGCGGCCAACCGGCGACCAGGTGACTGGGCCGCGGACCGCGGCCAGCTCGGGGCGGCCAGATGTCTGGGGGGCGTGGGCTTCAGGAGGTAGCGACATGGTGGACAGCCTAAGACGGCGGCCCGGACCACTGACCAGGCACTGGGGTCCGCCGCGGCCGCGGCTACGATCTGGGCGGCCACAGGGTGAAAACGGCCGGCGGCGGGAACCGGCTCTCCCGGTCCCGTGGGAAGTGACGGGGTACTGTCGGCTCGTGGCGGATGCGGGCCGGGCCGCCCCGACGAGCTGGGAGGTCACGTGGCCGAGCCGTCCCGACGACCGGCGGCCCGGCGGCGCAGGCCGGATCCCGTGGACTTGCCCAGGACCGAACGGCTCGCGGTGACGCGGCTCTCAGATGATCTCGCCGACCGGATCCGGCGGCTGATCATCAGCGAGGACATTGCCCAGGGTGCCCGGCTTCCCCCCGAACGTGACCTGGCTGAGCGGTTCGGGGCCAGCCGGCCGACCGTCAACCAGGCGCTGCGGGCCC
Source organism: Streptosporangiaceae bacterium (assembly GCA_036509255.1). Taxonomy (GTDB): domain Bacteria; phylum Actinomycetota; class Actinomycetes; order Streptosporangiales; family Streptosporangiaceae; genus RYN-230. The sequence continues at coordinate 5,584 of DATCFY010000167.1, read as the reverse complement.
TGTCGCTGATGGGACTGGTGGAGATCCGCCGCGGCTCCGGCGCCTACGTGGTCCGGCGCCCCGAGACGATGGTGACCGCGTCCGTCAACCTCATGCTCGACCTCGACCAGCGGTCGCTCAGCGACCTGATGCAGCTGCGGCTGTGGCTGGAGACCCTCGGCGCCCGGGAAGCCGCGGGCCGCGCCCCCGAACCGGCCTCTGGCGAGACCGCGATCGGTGAGGCGCTCCGGCGGCTCGGCGACTCGGCGCGGCACCCCTCGGAGGTGATCGCCGCCGACACCGTGTTCCACGCCACCGTCGTCCGTTCCGCGGGCAATCTCTACCTGGGCGCGATTTACGAGAGCGTGCACACCGCGGTCCTGTCGTTCGAGTACCGCGGCTGGGTGGACACCGAATCCGTGCCGGACTGGCTGCGGGACACCAGCCCGGAGCAGCACCTGGCGCTTCACGAGCCCATCGCCACCGCCGTCCTGAACCGGGATCCGGACGCCGCGGCCCGCGCCGTCGCCGCCCACCACCAGGTCATGCTCGACCACCTCCGCCGGGCCTGACCCTGTTGACACCGCGCACGCCCGCTAACCATCATTGTGGCTTAGCCACTTCTCCACTTTAGGCAAGGCAGGCTCGATGAGTGCGACGGTGCCCGTCTCCGCGCCCGGAACCCACTGGACCGTGCCGGACCTGCGCGAACTGGCCCTGAGGATCCGGCTGCGCGCCGTCCGGATGGTCGCCCCCCAAGGGTTCGGCTACCTCGGCCAGGCGCTGTCGTCCGCGGAGCAAGTCGCCGCCGTCTTCGCGACCGCCCGCCCGGGGCTGGACCGGCTCGTCTGCTCGCCAGGGCACTACGTCATCGGCCCGTTCGCGGCCGCCGCCGAGCTGGGGTTGCTGGACGACGAGTTGGTGGCGGGCTACGGGCAGAACGGGTCGCCAGTGGAGGCCATCGGCACCGAGCGCTCGCCCGTCTTCGACTACACCTGCGGTTCGCTCGGCCAGGGCCTGTCCGCGGCGCTGGGCTTTGCCCTGTCCGACCGGCTGCGCGGCTGCGAGGCGCGGATCTTCACCATGGTCAGCGACGGGGAACTGGAGGAGGGACAGGTCTGGGAAGCGGCCCTGTTCGCCGCCCACCACCGTCTCGGCCGGCTGGTCGTGCTCCTGGACGCCAACAACTCCCAGGTGGACGGCCCGGTCGACAGCATCACCACGCTCGAGCCAATTGCCGCGAAGTGGTCCGCGTTCGGGTGGCACGCCCAGGATCTCGACGGTCACGACGTGGACGCGATATCCGCCGCCCTGGCTGCGGCCGCCGCGGACGAGGACCGGCCGAGCGTGCTGGTCTGCCGCACGTCGACGGTGCATGGCCTGGACTGCCTGCCACCCGACGCGGACGGGCACTTCATCAAGCTGCCGCCCGGGCTGGCCGCGACGGCGGCGGCGGAACTCACCGGCAAGCTGGAGGCCCTCCGTGCGTGAGCCGCCCTACCCCACCGAGGTCAAGCCGTACGGCCGGGCGCTGGTCGACCTCGCCCGCCGCCGGGACGAGGTGCTGTGCCTCAGCGGCGACCTGACCCGCCAGTGCGAGGTCGACCTGTTCCAGGAGGAACTCCCGGACCGCTTCATCCATGCGGGCATGGCCGAGGCGAACATGATGAGCATGGCGGGGGCGCTGGCGCGCTGCGGCCACATCCCGTTCGTGCACACCTTCGGGGTGTTCGCCACCCGCCGCCCGTTCGACCAGATCGCTAACGCCATCGCGTACCCGGGCCTGCCCGTCCGCATCATCGGTTTCATGCCCGGGGTGTCGACTCCGGGCGGCCCGAGCCACCAGGCGATCGATGATGTCGCGCTGATGCGCACGCTGCCGGGCATGACCGTGGTGGATGTGGCCGACGCGGTCGAGGTCCGCCAGGTGGCGGCGGCCATCGTGGACGTGCCGGGGCCGGTGTACGTCCGGCTCAAGCGCGGTGAGATCCCGGTCATCTTCGGCGAGGATCACCAGCTGCGGCTGGACCGGGCTGAGGTCCTCGTGCCCGGGGACGACGTGGCCCTGTTCGCCAGCGGCATGATGCTCGCCGCCGCGCTGGCCGCGGCCCGGGCGCTCGTCGACCACGCGGTCTCTGTTTCGGTCATTAACGTTCCGACCGTCAAGCCCCTCGACACGGCCACCGTCCAGGACGCCGCTGCCGGGGCGCGGGTCGTGGTGACCGCCGAGAACCACACCATCATCGGCGGCCTCGGATCGGCCGTGGCCGAGACGATGGCCGAGGCTGGGCTCGGCCGGCCGCTGCGCCGGGTCGGGCTGCGCGACACGTTCGCGGAAGGCTCCCTGACCGCCCCGTACCTGTTCGACAAGTACGGCCTGTCCACCCGGACGCTCATCGAGACGATCTGGTCGGCGCTCGGCCGGCCCGGGCCGGCTCCCGAGGCGCCGGCCGCCGCCGCCGAGAGCGGCGAGTACTCGCCCGTCTGACCGCCGCGACCCCTGCAACCTCGCCGAGGAGCACGCATGAACACGAACGCCCGGAACCTCGGCTGGCTGGGCACCGGCCGGATGGGCGCGGCCATGGCGGGCCGCCTCATCGACGCCGGCGAGGACGTCTGCGTGTGGAACCGGACGGCGTCCAAGACCGCGCCGCTGGTGGCCCGGGGCGCGCGGGCCGTCGATCGGATCACTGACCTGGGCGGCTGCGACATCGTGTTTGTCATGGTGTCCACGCCGGGCGACCTGGAGGAAGTGATCTGCGGGCAGCACGGGCTGCTCGGCGGGGACCGCAGGCCCGCGACGATCGTGGACTGCTCGACGGTGTCAGCTGGCGCGTCGGCCGCCGTGCGGGCGGCTGCGGACGCCGCCGGGGTGAGCTTCCTCGCCGCCCCGGTCAGCGGCAACCCGCACGTAGTCGCCGAGGGCGGGGCCTGCATCGTCGCCTCCGGCCCGGCCGAGGTGTTCGCAGAGGTCAGGCCGGTCCTGGAGGAGATCGCGAAGGTCGCCGTGCACGCGGGCGAGGGGGAGCAGGCCCGGCTGGTGAAGCTGTGCACCAACCTCTATCTCGGGATGATGGTCCAGGCCCTGGTCGAGGTGACCAGCCTGGCCGAGAAGGGCGGAACCGACCGGGCCGCGTTCCTGGAGTTCCTGAACGGGACGGTGCTGGGATCTGACTGGGTGCGCAAGCGCACCGGTGACCTGGTCCGGCGGGACTGGACCCCGACGTTCACCACCGAGCTGCTGCGCAAGGACTTCGACCTCGGGCTGGACGTCGCGCGGTCGCTGGAGGTGCCGATGCCCGTGGGGGCCACGGTCTACCAGCTCATCCAGTCCGCCGTCGGCACCGGGCTGCGCGACGAGGACTTCCTGTCGCTGTACGAGCTGCAGGCCCGCGGCGCGGCGCTGACCAGTTCCCCTGCCCCTCACACCTCGGAGGAATGATCATGTCACTACAGGAATTCGTCTCTCCCCCCCGCTTCGAGGAGTACCGGGAGGCGTTCAAGGACTTCTACCGCATGGAACGCCGCGAGGACGGCGTCCTGCTCGTCGCCGCGCACACCCTGGGCGGCCCCATCCAGCTCAGCGTGCAGAACCACCGCTCGCTCGGGCAGATGCTCAAGGTGGTCGGCGCGGACCCCGAGAACGAGGTGCTGATCCTCACCGGATCCGGCGAGGAGTTCATGATGGGCTCCGATCCCGAGGGCTTCGCCCTCGAGGAGGCCGACATGGAGTACTGGGCCTACGAATACGCCTATAAGGACGGGCGGATCAATGTCAGCGCCCTGGTCAACGACCTGGAGATCCCCACCATCGGCCTGCTCAACGGGCCCGGCTTCCACACCGAGATCGTGCTGATGTGCGACATCACCCTCGCCGCGGACGACGCCACCCTGTTCGACCTGCACTATGACATTGGCTCGGTGCCCGCCGACGGCATCCACAACGCCTTCCAGGAACTGCTCGGGGTCAAGCGGGCCGCCTACGCCCTGCTCACCGGCGAGGCGATCAGCGCCCAGCAGGCGCTGGACTGGGGAATGGTCAACGAGGTGATGCCCCGGGACGAGCTGGTCGCGCGCGCCTACCAGATCGCCGACCACATCATGACCCAGCCGAGGACCACCCGGCGGCTCACCACCCAGATCGTCCGGCGCCCCTGGAAGCAGCGGATCGTGAATGACCTCGACGGCGGGTTCGGGATCCAGATGTTCGGCCACATCGCCAAGAAACGCGCGGTGCACGGTGAGCAGCACATCCGGTCGACGGTCGACTACGTGCGCGAGGGCCGGAAGAACAACTTCGACTAACCCGTGCCCGCCAGCCCCGGCTGAGCGTCACACGGTGGCGGCGTACCGCCAGAAGTCGCGCATCCACTCGGGCGGGACGGGACTGTCCGCGGCCACCTGGGTGAGCAGGATGGCCACGGGCCAGGGACAGCGGTGCGATGGCCAGGGCGGTGCGCCCCCGGCTGCTGGCGGCCCGCAGGGCCGGGCCGGCCAGGATCATCGCCGCCGCTGCGGCGGCGGCCACCGCGATGACCACCCGGAGCCACGGGAACCAGCCGGGGCTGCGGCCGAGCAGCACCCAGGCCCAGGAGGCGGTGACCAGCAGCGTCCCGGCCAGGGTGACGCGGGCCGCCCAGGTGTGCCGGATCCGCCACAACGCGACCCCGCCGATGCCCGCCAGCGCCGCGATCGCCGGCGCCAGGGCCACGGTGTAGTACGGGTGGATGACGCCGGACATGTAGCTGAACACCAGCGCGGTCACCACCAGCCACCCGCCCCACAGCAGGGCGGCGGCGCGGGTCCGGTCCGTCCGCGGGGACCGCCAGGACAGCCACAGCAGGGCGATCACGGCGATCAGGGCCGCCGGGAGCAGCCAGCTGATCTGGCTGCCCATGTCCGACTCGAACAGCCGGGTGATCCCGGTCGCCCCGCCGAACAGCGAGCCGCCGCCGCCTCCGCCGCCCGCGCCCCCGCTGCCGGTGAGACGGCCGAGGCCGTTGTACCCGAACGTGAGCTGGAGGATGTTGTTGTCCGTCGAACCGCCGACGTACGGCCGGTCGGCGGCCGGGGTCAGCAGGTCGATCACGACCCACCAGCCCGCGGCGGCGACCAGGGCGGCCCCGCCGGCCAGCAGCTGGGCCAGGCGCTTGCCGAGGGCGGGCTGGCCGGCCCACAGGTAGGCCAGCGCGAAGGCCGGGAGGACCAGGAAGGCCTGCAGCATCTTTGTCAGGTAGCCCAGGCCCAGCAGGGCCCCGGTCAGCGCCATCCAGCGGGTCAGGCCCGATTCGATGGCCCGGGTCGTGGTGTACGCGGCCAGCGTCATCACCAGCACCAGCAGTGCGTCCGGGTTGTCGAACCGGAACATGAGGGTAGCTACCGGGGTCAGCGCCAGCGTGGTCCCGGCGATGATGGCCGCGGCAGGTCCGAACCACCGGCGGACCGTCGCGTACAGCACGCCCACGGCGGCCACGCCTTCCAGCGCCTGGGGCACCAGCAGGCTCCACGAGCTGAACCCGAAGAGCCGCCCGGACAGCTCCATGACCCACAGCGACGCCGGGGTCTTGTCCACGGTGATGAAGTTGCTGGAGTCCAGCGAGCCGAA
>DATCFY010000166.1:0-21296 GCA_036509255.1 Streptosporangiaceae bacterium | reverse complement strand
GGGCCAGCGGGTCCCAGATCTCCTGGGCCTGGCGGCCCCACGTGGTGGGCCGGACGACCGCGTCCCGGCGGCCCTGGGCTGGCCGGCCGCCGGCGGGCCCGACCTCGACGTAACCCCACCGCTTCAGGCCCGCGAGGTTAGTGAGCGGGACCAGGTCCGCCACGTCGCGCAGCGGCACCCCGTCCGCGGGCAGGAAGCGCATGAAGTTCGCCCACATGGTCAGCGACACGAGCCACGGGCCGCGGCCGGACCGGGCCGCCGGGCCCCAGGTCGTCCGGTGCGGGAGCTGACGCTCCGCCTCGTTGTCGAACTCGATCGTGAAGGCGACGAGAGCCTGGGAAAGCACAGCCGAGAACTTAAGCTCCGCAACGAGGACCGTCGCCCCCCGGTCCTGCCGCCTGGGTTTCCCCGCCTGACGGGCCGGTGCGGCCGGCGCAGCGGAGCGGGCGTGGCCGTGCGCCAGGGTCGCCTGGATGAGCAGCGCCCTGGGCCAGTCCCCGCTCTGCCGTCCGGCCTGTGCCCGCCCGGCCGGTGCCCGTTCGGGCAGCGGGCGGCCGTGCGCGCGGAGCACTTCGCGCAGCTCCGAGACGTTCGCGGCCCAGCCATGCCCGGCCAGCCATCTGGCCGGGTCGGCCGGGGCCCGGGATTGCCGCAACGGCCCCGACCGAGTGTCCGCAAGCTCGCCGGGGTCGCGGGTCGTCATGGTCAGCCCCAGCCAGCTGCCCGGAGCCGAGAGTCCGGTGATCCCAGCCAGCAGCCGGTCCACATCCGCCGGGGCCAGGTAGACGAGCAGGCCCTCGGCGATCCACGCGGTCGGCCGGGCCGGGTCCAGGCCCGCGGTGCGCAGCGCGGCCGGCCAGTCGCCGTGCAGGTCACAGGGGACCACGACGCGTTCACAGGCGGGTGTGGCGTGCGCCGCGGCGAGTACCTCGTCCTTGGGGCCGAGGACGTCGGGGGTGTCCACCTCGAAGCAGCGGGTGCCCGGTGGCCAGGGCAGCCGGAACGCCCGGGCGTCGAACCCGGCCCCGAGCAGCACGACCTGGCGGCAGCCCTGAAGACTGGCCTCGGCCAGCAGGTCGTCGAGGAACACGGTCCGGCCGACCACCCAGACCCGGAGTGCGGCGGCCCGGCGGTCCCCGGGCGGCGAGTCGAGGTCCAGCCTGCCCGCCGCCGCGAACGTCCCGGCCAGCGGGTCGGCGAACAGGCGGTCCGGCCGCGCGGTCTCGGCGGCCCGGATCGCCGCGACGGCCAGCCCGGTACGCCCGACACCCTCCAGCGAGATCGCGCCGGGTGGCGGGGGATCTCCGGTCCCCTTGGGTCGGGCGGCCCCGGTGCCGCCAGTGCCGCCGTTGCCGGCTGGGTCTCTGGCCCCGCCCCTGTGGCCGCTCCCGCCCGTGTGGCCGTTCCCGCCCGTGTGGCCGTTCCCGTACTGGCCCGGGCCGCCCGCGCCGGCCTCCTCCATGGCGCGGGCCGCCTGGTCCGCGAAGCGCTCCGCGAGCTCTCGGTCGGCGTCCAGGTCTGCGATCGTCTCGGCCAGCCCCTTCCGGCCCGCCAGGACGGTCCAGCACGCCAGGATCAGCGGGCGGGCCCAGATCGCGCCGGCCAGCCGCCCGATCTCGGCGTCGCTCGGGGTGACGTGCTCGCGGTAGCCGGCCACTACCGCGTCCAGCCGGGACGGTCCCCGGCAGCCCGCCGCCCAGAGCAGGAAGGCCAGCGGGTACAGCCGCGGCCCGCGCCCGGCGCCGGTCCAGTCCACCAGGACCAGGCCGCCGTCCGCCGCCGCGATCGCGTTGGCCGGCACGAAGTCGGGGTGGATCAGCGCCAGCGGCAGGTCCGCGCAGCCGTCCGCGCGCTCCAGTTCGGCCCGCAACGCGGCCAGCAGCGGCTGCTGATCCGGCTGAAGGCCCGGGGCGGCCGCATCCAGCCGTGACCGGACGGCCGCAATCTCCGCGGCCGGGGTGCCCTGGTGGACCAGGTGGTGCCAGCCTCCGCCGTCGCGGACATGGTCGCTGGGCAGTGTGTGCAGCCGGCCAAGCAGGCTGCCCAGCCGCGCGAAATTCCGCCTGCTGCCGTCCGCCCGCGCGCCCTCGACGTACCGGGTGACCAGGACTCCCTGTCCCTCGTGCACCGACACCGGCTCCGGTGCCGCGCACCGCTCGGCGGGGAAGTCCTGCTGCTCCAGCCGCCGGAGCAGCGCCGCGTCACCTTCGGCGGCCGCGATCGGCCGGTCCGCCGCGAAGACCCGGGCGACCCAGTCCGGCCCATCACGCCGGCTGACCCGGTACACGCCCAAATCGAGCTCGGCCAGCCGGTCCACCTGGATCCCGTACCTTGCTTCCAGGTGGGCAGGCAGCGTGTCCCGCCCCGACCTGGGCTGGATCATCTGGCTGGTGGACGGCTCGGCCACGACGCCCACTGTAGAACCCCCGCGATCGGCCCCGCCCGGCCGCCCTTGATGCCCGGCGGGGGGAGGATCGTGGCCGTGACCGGAAGGAGCGACCCAGCATGATCGTTTTCGCCCAGCTGAGTGACACGCATCTGGACGGCGGCCAGCCCCGCGCCGACCGGGCCCGCGCCGTCATGGCCAGCCTGGCCCGCGGCCGGGCGCCGCTGGACGCGGTGCTGGTCACCGGGGACATCGCGGATCACGGCCTGCCCAGCGAATACGAGCAGGCCCGCTCGGTCCTGACCGCGCCGTGGCCGGTGCTGTTCTGCCCGGGCAACCACGACGAGCGGGCTGCCTTCCGCCGCGTGCTCCTCGGCAGCGAGGGTGTCCTGCCCATCAACCAGGTTCACCGGATGCCCGGCGTCGTCATCGCGGCGTGCGACTCCACCATCCCTGGCCGCGACGACGGGTACCTCTCGGACGAGACCCTGGCGTGGCTGGACGCGGAACTCGGCGTGGACCCGGTCACCCCGGCGTTCGTGGTCCTTCACCATCAGCCGGTGCCCCTGCATACCGAGGCCAGCGATGTGATCCGGCTGTCGGGGGAGGACCGGCTGGCGGCCGTGATCGACCGGCATCCCCAGGTGGTCGCGGTGCTGTGCGGTCATGCGCACAGCGCGGCGGCGACCACGTTCGCGGGCCGGCCGCTGCTGGCCGCGCCGGGCGTGGTCTCCACCGGGGTGCTGCCCTGGGAGGAGCGCGACAGCGCCGACTTCCAGGCGCCCCCGGCCGTGGCGTACCACGTCCTGGGCGACGACGGCCGGCTCACCACCCACTACCGCCCCATCACCCTCGGCTGACCCGCAGAGCCCGGCGAGGCCTCGGGTGACTAGGCCACCCGGGTGGCTGAGCCCACCGCCCCCTGCCCAGGTCATCAGCACAGTGCATTTGGGTCGAGGGAACGCGCACTGAGTCCCACCGGCCCGCTCATTCCCCCCGTTGGGCATGATCGTGGTTCATTTTGCCCCGCGGGCGGGGCAAAATGAACCACGTTGGCGGGGCTGCGGAGCCCGCGGGGCGCCGCGGGACGCCGCGGGGGCGTGGTTAGCGGGCGGGGAGGGTGAGGGTCTGGGCCGCCAGGGTGTGCGCGGGGCGCTTGCCGGTGAAGATCCAGGTCAGCCGCGTGAAGTAGCGGTGTCCTGCGTGGCCGGGCCACGGCGCGGGCCGCCACAGCACGGTCAGGATCGGGTAGTCGATGTACTTGCCCTTCGCGCAACTCGGGGTGCAGTTGTCGACCTTGAGCACGCCGTTGCCGTAGGCGGTCCCGCGCCAGGTCTGCCAGTGCAGCGAGCTCAGCAACTCGTTGGCCGTGCACCCGATGTCGTAGCCACCCGGCCGGACCTGGCCCTTCCCGGCGCAGTTGACCATCACCACCGGGCTGGACCCGGCCGACGCCGGGACGACCGCGAGCGCCGTGGCGGCCACCGTCCCGGACACCGCCAGCAGCCCGGCGGCGACGGCGACGCGAATGCGAGTAAGCCTCATCAGGTGACTCCTTCCAGCAGGGGCTGGCCCCCCGGTCACCTGCTAAGACGCCAGAGCCTGGCCATTGGCTGGACAGAATTGGTCACGGTTGCGCATCGGTGCCAGGCGTGATGCAAGCGCTCCTGGTTCCGCGATAGGCGGAGAACGGGTCAGGCCCGGGAAACCGCTCGGCCCAGGCCCGGGTCAGCGCCAGACCGACACTGGTGCATCCGGTCGGGCTGGCACCTGCGGCCGGGGCGGCAGGACGGGCGGTGCGGGCCGGCCAGGTGGTGGCGCTGGGGCAGGTTCGGCCGGTGCCATCTGGTGCGGTGCCGCCATCTGCGGTGCCGCCTGGGGTGGTGCCATCTGATCGGGCGCATTCATACCCGCGCGGTCCGTGGTGGGGTGCACGGAAAGGCCGGCGGTCTCGGTCAGGAACTGCCAGCCGCCCGCATGGTCACCATTCGGGTAAATGGCGGCCCGCACCGCGGCGATCAGTTTCGCGACCGCGAGTTCCAGGTTCTCCTCGCTGATGGTCATGGAGGCCGTCACCCAGCCCTGGGCGAGTGAGGAGGTCAGGTCAACGCCCTCGATCGCCGGGTCGGTCTCCTCGATCTCGGCCAGCGCGTAGGCGAGCGCGTCGAAACGAGAGCCGTCGAGGGGACCGCCACCCTGGACCCTCATCTCGCCGTAGAACTTCATTGCTGCGCCCCTTGCTCAACCGTCTTCCGGAGGATGCTAGCCCAAACCACTTGACCGCGAGCTAAGCGCGACGAAGCCGTCTGCTTCGCCCGCATAGGCGGTCATGCGTGGCCGGGTCAGGAGACGGATTCCAGGAGAGCCATCTCGCCCGGTGACAGGCGCAGGGCGGCGGCCGCCACGTTGGCGGCCAGGTGCTCCGGGTTGCCGGTCCCGGGAATGGCCAGCACGTGCGGGCCCTGCTGCAGCGTCCAGGCCAGCCGGACCTGGGCGGGTGTGACGTCGTGGGCCGCGGCGATGGCGAGGACCGCGTCGTGGTCGGGGCCGTCCGGCTGCCTTTCCCGCGCGTCGCGGGCGATGGCGAAGAACGGCACGAACGCGACGCCCTGCTCCCCGCAGGCCCGGAGGAAGGCATGGGCGTCGGGTGGCGCCCCGACGCCGTAGCGGTTCTGCACGCACACCACCGGGGCGACGGCCTGCGCCTGGGCCAGGTGCCCGGGGGTGACGTTGGACACGCCCAGATGGCGGATGAGCCCAGCGTCGCGGAGCTCGGCCAGCGCACCGAAATGCTCGGCGATCGAATCGACCGGGAAGGCGCGCAAGTTCACCAGGTCGAGATGGTCCCGGCCCAGCTGGCGCAGGTTCTCCTCGACCTGGCCGCGGAGCTGATCCGGCCTGGCCCAGGGGATCCACTCACCCGACGGATCGCGGCCCGGCCCCACCTTGGTCGCGATGACCAGGTCCTGCGGGTACGGCGCCAGTGCGGTGTTGATCAGCTCGTTCGCGGAGCGCAGCGGCGAGAAGTAGAACGCGGCCGTGTCGATGTGGTTGACGCCGAGCTCGACCGCGCGGCGCAGCACCCGGATCGACTGGCCCCGGTCGCTCGGGGTACCAAGACCGAACGCCGCACTGCCGGTCAGCCGCATGGCGCCGAGGCCGAGCCGGTTGATGACCATGTCGCCGAGTTCCCAGGTCCCCGCGGCCGCCGCCGGCCTCGCTTCCGAAGTCACCGGCAGAGTCTGTCACGCTCCGCGGGGCGCCGGCCGCACGCAGGCTCGTTCCCGCGCCGCACTCCGGCGGTCAGCGGCGCGCTCGGTGGTCAGCAGGGCCGACGCCGGCCGAGCTGACCACCCAGGCCTCGATCCGCTGGTCTAGCCCTTGGTAAAGGACTTCAGCTGCTCGTCGTTCATGATCGCCTCTTTGCCGGCCGCGTTGCTGGTCATCTCGGTCTTCACCGGGCCGACCCCATTCACCACCCAGGTCCGGATGTCCATGTTGATCGCGACCCCGGAGAACTTCTCGGTCATCAACTCGTCGATGACGGTGGCCTGGTAGGTACCGGCGGGCACGTGCACCGTCTGGGTGCCATCGCCCTTGACCACGATGTGAGCCCGCACGGTGGTGGTCTGGCCGGCCATGTTGGTGGTCATCACCAGCGTGTCATGGTGCGGCTGCCCAGACGCGAGCTGGGCTGCGCTGGGCCAGAGGACGCCGCCCGACTTGATCTTGAACGAGTCGCCCGCGGTGGTCATCGGCACCGTGATCGAGCCGTCGGAGTGGACGATGAGGGCTGACGTGGTCGTGTTGGGGGCTCCGCCGCCCAGGTCATCCTGGTCCTTCATGACGACTTTGCTGCCGCTGGCAACGGGTTTGACCGAGATCACCTGGTTGGTCACGGTGCCCTGCTCGCCGCTCAGCTTGTCTACATACACCCACTTGTTTCCCACACTCAGCGGGAAGAAGGCGACCGTGCCGCTGCCCATCGACACGGAACTGGACGACCCGGAACTGGACGACCCGGAACTCGATGTGCTCGCGGCCGAGGCGGAGCCGGCCGAGGCCGAGCCCGCCGCGGCAGGCTGGCTGGACGTGGACGCCGCGGTGGCGCCGGAACTGTTCCCGCAGCCGGCCAGGACCAGCCCGGAGGCGGCCGCCGCCGCGAGGATGCCTGCCGCGGGCGCGCGAGTGGTGAAGCCTGATCTGTTCATGTCCTGCCTCGGTCGGGGGTTTCGTTTGTGAATAGAAAGGGCCGTCGCCGGCCCGGGACAGCTAACGGAGCAGGTCGTTGATGACTCCGCCGATGACGCCGCCTTCCACGGCCGCGCTGCGGTCGGCCGGGGCGCTCAGGTAGGGCGCCAGCGAGGCGGCGAATACGGGCAGCGGCATGGACTGCAGCCAGACCGTGCCGGGCCCGGACAGGACCGCGAAGTGATGCGTGTCGCCCCCGAAGTAGCGGTTGGCCACCCCTTGGACACGCATCACCTGGAAGGCCACGGACGCGTCGAACATGCCGACGTGCCCGGGGTGCGCGCGCAGCGACTGCCCCGCGGCCAGCTCGTAGCGGATCACTTCGCCGGCGAGCTCGATCCAGGCCCGGCCCTGCCCGCCGATGCGCTGCAGCAGGAACCCTTCACCCGCGAAGATGCCCGCGGAGAAGGACTGCTGGAAGCCGGCGCTGATCTGGATGCCCGGCGTTGCGGTCAGGAACCCGTGCCGGTGCACCATGAACTCCCGGCCCGCAGTCACGTCGACCGGGCGGATACTGCCCGGCAGCTTCGCGGCGAACGCGATGGTCCCCGGCGCGCCCTTCGCGGAGTATGTGCTCATCAGCAGCGACGACCCGCCGATCTTCCTCTTCAGGGCGCCCATCAGCCCCTGCCCGCCAACGCCCCCGCCCATGCCGGTGGACATCTGGATGGAATCGGTCATCCAGGAGAACTCGCCCGCCTCCGCCACGACGCTCTCGCCCGGGTCGAGGGAGATCGAGAGCACCGGCATGGTGGTCCCGATCAGCTGGTCCTGCATGGGTGGTTCCTTCCGCTGGGGGCGTCGGCGGCCGCCCTGCCGGCCGGTCCGGATGATGCCCTCTAGGTGTACGCGGCCGCGTGGTCCGGGCGAATCCCGGTAACCATGTAGTCCCACAGTCACGGGGCAGGCGGGGTGGGCGCCGCGTGGCCGGCGGAGTTATAACAGCGCGCGGGTTATGACATCGTGGCGGCCAGCCCGTGGGCCAGCGCGTACCGGGCCGCTTCCACCCGCCCGGCCAGGCCGAGCTTGCGGTAAATGGTGGCCAGGTGCCGCTCGATGGTGGCCGGGCTGAGATACAGCTCGGCGGCGATCTGCTTGTTGCTCATGCCTGCGGCCAGCAGCCGCAGCACTTCAGCCTGCCGGGCGGTCAGCCCGCCGGGCAGCGGGCCCGCGGTGGCCGCGCCGGTTTCGGCCAGCGCCGCGCGGACGCGGGACATCCGTTCCGGGTTGCCGAGCTCGCCGGCCAGGGTTTCGGCGGCGCGCAGGTGCCGGGCGCCCTCGTCAGGCCGGCCGAGCCGGTAGCTGGCCCGGCCCAGCCCGGTCAGGGCCTCCACCGCGTCATGACCGTGCCCGGTCTCCTCGTAGGCGGCTACCGCCGCGACGTAGTGCGCGGCCGCCGCGTCCCACTCCTGCTGGTGCGCCGCGACGTTGCCCTGGTTGCACCGGACCGTGGCCATCAGCTGGGGGTGGCCGAGGTCCGCGGCGATCGCGGCGGCCTCCGCCAGGGCCCGCGCCGCTGCCTCCCACTCATTGATCCGGGTCAGCAGGTCCCCCAGGTTGGCCAGGCCAATAGCGAGCGACTGCCGCTCCCCGAGCTGCCGCTTGATCACCAGAGCCTGCTCCAGCAGCTCCCGGGCCCGGGCCAGGTCGCCGTCGTCCACCTCGAGGAGGGCCATGTTGTTGAGCGCGGCGGACAGGGCGCGGCGGTCCCCCAGTGCAGCCCGCAGTTCCATGGCGGTAGCGAAGCTGCGCCGGGCCGCGGCCCGGTCGCCCAGGTAGCGGTAGGCCGCGCCGAGCACGGTCGCCGCGGTCGCGGTGCGCTCCGGCACGCCCAGCGGTTCCAGGATGCGCAGGGCCAGCCGGGCCTGGCGGACCGCCTCGCCGTAGTCGCCGTTCTCGGCGGCCAGCACGGCCGCCGAGCAGAACGCCCGGCCGGCCGGCTCGTCGCGCCGCTGGCCCGCCTGGGCCAGCACCTTCCCGAGCCAGGCCCGGCCGTAACTCAGCCGGCCGCCGAGCAGCCACCAGCGCCACAACGCCGCGCCCATGTCCAGGCCGAGGCGGATGTCGCCGTGCTCCTGCGACCATTGCAGCGCCAGATCGAGGTCGGCGATGGCGGCCGCCAGCCGGTCCGTCCACTCCGCCGCGTCCCGCCCGGCCAGGCCGGTCTCGCTGCCGGTGGCCAGCGCGGCGAAGTACTGGGCGTGCCGCTGGCGCACCGCGGGTGCGCTGCCAGACTCCGCCAGCCGGGCCGCGGCGAAGGTGCGCATGGTGTCGAGCATGCTGAACCGGTTGTGCTCGCTACCCCGGGTGACCACCAGCCAGGAGGAATCGACCAGGCTGCGGATCAGGTGCGCCAGGGCCGGCCCGGCGTCGCTGACCCCCTGCGCGTCGGCCATCGTGAACGACCCGGCGAACACGCTGAGCATGGCGAGCAGCCGCTGCTCCTCCGGCCGCAGCAGGTCGTAGCTGGCCCGGACCACGTCCACCAGCCGCCGGCCCCGGGACGGCGCAGATCCGGGGGAGTCCTGATCGAGCAGGACCGCGCGCTGCTGCAGGATCTCCCGGACGGACAGCGCGCCGACCCAGCCGGCGATCAGCTCGATGGCCAGCGGCAGGCCGTCCAGCCGGCGGCAGAGCTCGCCGATGGCGTGGGGTGGCACGTCGGCGACGCTGAAGCTGGGCAGCCGTTCCCGCGCCCGGGCGACGAACAGCTGCACGGCGTCGGACCCGGCAATATCCGATACCCCGGCGGCCGCGGACGGGCACTCCAGCGGCGGCACCGTCCAGCACACCTCGCCCGGCGCACCGAGTAGCACCCGGCTGGTGACGAGGATCCGCGCTTCCGGGGCCGCGGCGAGCAGGTCGCCGGCTAGCGCGGCGACGGCGTCCCGCAGGTGCTCGGCGCCGTCGAGGACGATCATCCGCGGTGCCTCGCCCAGGGCCGCGGCGACCGTCTCGGGTAGCGGCACCCCGGGCCGGTCCGGCACCTGCAGGCCGGCGGCCAGCACGGTGATCAGGGACTCGGGCTGGCGCACCGTCTCCAGCGGGATGAACGCGACCGGGACCGGCGGCGGCCGCCTAGAGAGGGCTTCCACGGCGAGCCGGGTCTTCCCGGCCCCGCCGGGGCCGATCAGGGTGAGCAGCCGGCAGCGGTCCAGCAGCGCGACGAGTTCAGTGAGCTCACCCTCGCGGCCGATGAAGCTGGACTGGGCGACGAGCAACGCGGCCCCGGCCGGCACGGCGGCGGGGGCGTCCGGCTGGGCCGGGGGCGCGTCCGGCTGGGCCGCGGGGACCTCCGGCTCGGCTGCGGGGACCTCCGGCTGGGCCGCGGACCGGTCGCGGGCCTCGAAGTCGGCGAGCGCCTGGCGGGCCCGCGCGGACATCTGGGTGCGCCCGGCCTCCCACCGGTTCACGCTGGCGAAGGACACGCCGAGCAGGCGGGCGAGCTGCTCCTGGCTCAGGCCGCGGCTGGCCCGCAGCTGGCGGAGCCGGGCGGCAGGTGGTCCGGCCGGGTCGCCGCCGGGCGGCTCGCCGTTCACGCTGGCAGCCTACGACGCAAGGGGCCGGCGTGGGAGCTGCCCTTAAGGATCCGTTCAGGTGACTTGCGAACTTTCTTCAGCTCGCGGTGGCAGGGATGGTCTCGCTAGTCGAGCAGCTTCGCGGGAGTGATCGGCAGGTCGCGGACCCGGCGTCCGGTGGCGTGATAGACGGCGTTGGCCACGGCGGCCGCCGTGCCCACGATCCCGATCTCGCCGATGCCCTTGGCGCCCATCGGATTGAGGTGCGCGTCTTCCTCGCTGATCCAGGCCGCGTCGATGTCCTGCACGTCGGCGCAGGCGGCGATGTGGTACTGGGCCAGGTCGTGGTTGAGGAAGCTGCCGGACCCCTCGTCCATCACGGTCTCCTCCATCAGCGCCATGCCCAGTCCCATGGTCATGCCGCCGATGAGCTGCGAGCGGGCCAGCGTCTCGTCGATGACCCGGCCGACCGCGAACACGCCGAGCAGCCGGGGCACCCGCACCTCCCCGGTCAGCGGGTCGACCCGGACCTCCACGAACTGGGCGCCGAACGCGTGCCGGGCGAAGCCGCCGTCCGCGTTGACGTCCTCGGTGGTGTCGGCGTGCCCGGTCTGGCCGTCCTTGCGCATGGCCTCGCAGGCCTTGACCACCGCCGACCCCCACGAGCTGGTGCCCATCGAGCCGCCCGCCAGGGACGCGGCGGGCAGCGCGCTGTCGCCCAGCTCCACCCGCACCCGGTCGGCGGAGGTGTCCAGGGCCTGCGCGGCGATCCGGGTCAGCGCGGTCCTGGCCCCGGTCCCGATGTCAGCGGCGGCAATCCTGACCACGAAACCGCCGTTATGGACGGTCGCGGTCGCCTGGGACGGCCGGCGCCGGGCGGGATAGGTGGACGCGGCCACCCCGGTGCCGATCAGCCAGCGGCCCTCCCGCCGGATGCCCGGCCGCGGGTCGCGGTGCTCCCAGCCGAACCGGCGGGCGCCCTCGTGCAGGCAGCCGACCAGGTTCCGGGAGCTGAACGGCAGGCCGCTCTCCGGCTCCGTGCCCGGCTCGTTGCGTATCCGCAGCTCGACCGGGTCCAGGCCGGCCGCGATAGCCAGCTCGTCGATGGCCGATTCGAGCGCGAACATCCCGGGGCACTCCCCGGGGGCCCGCATCCACGACGGCGTGGGCACGTCGAGCCGGACCAGCCGGTGGGTGGTACGCAGCGCGGGCGCGGCGTACATCACCCGGGACGGCGTGGCGGTCTGCTCGGCGAACTCCACCAGGGTGGAACTCTGCTCGACCACGTCGTGCACGAGCGCGGTCAGCCGGCCGTCGCCGTCCGCGCCGAGCCGGAGCCGCTGGATCGTCGGGGTCCGGTACCCGGTCACGTCGAACATCTGCTGCCGGGTCAGCGCCACCTTCACCGGGCGGCAGGCGGCCCGCGCCGCGAGCGCGGCCACGATCGCGTGCGGCCGGGTGGTGCCCTTGGACCCGAAGCCGCCGCCGACGTGCGGGGAGACCACCCGGACGCGCTCCGGCGGCAGGCCCAGGGCCTGGGCGATCGTGTCCCGGTCGGCGGACGGCCCCTGGGTGGAGTCGTAGATGGTCAGCGCGCCGGCTGAGTCCCAGACGGCCATGGCGGCGTGGGGCTCCATCGGGTTGTTGTGCATCGCCGGGGTGGTGTACGTGGCGTCGACCGAGAACGCCGCCGCGGCCAGCCCGGCCGTGACGTCGCCCTGCTCGGTGTCCGTGGGGAAGTTGGGGTTGACGTGGTCTGGCGCGTACAGGCCCGGGTGATCTGGCCGCAGCCGGACATCGTGCGGCTCAGCCTGGTAACTGATCCGCAGTTCCTTCTCGGCGGCCCGGGCGGCCTCCAGCGTCTCGGCCACGATCGCGGCCACGATCTGGCCGTGGTAGGCGACCTCGCGGCCCTGGAACAGGGCCAGCTCGGGGCTGGCGTCCGGGCCCAGCTCGGGCGGCTCGGCGCTGGACAGCACGGCGATCACGCCCGGCATCGCCAGCGCGCCGAGCGCGTCGAACGAGGTGATCGTTCCGCGGGCGACGGGCGACTGCACCGGGTAGGCGTAGGCGACATCGTCCGCCGGGTACTCGTAGGCGTACCGGGCGTGCCCGGTCACCTTGTCGCGGCCCTCGATCCGGTTCACGGCAGCAGCTCCTGCAGGGTGGCGACGATCAGGTTGCGGGCCAGCGTCACCTTGTAGCCGTTGCGTGGCAGCGGCTCGGCCTCGGCCAGTTCGGCGTCGGCGGCCCGGGTGAATTCCTCCGCCGTGGCCGGGGCCCCGGTCAGGGTCCGCTCGGCCCGGGCCGCCCGCCAGGGCACGTGCGCTACCCCGCCGAGGGCGAGACGGCAGCCGCGGACCGTCCCGTCGCCGTTGACGTCCAGGGCGGCGGCCAGCGAGACGAGCGCGAACGCGAACGAGGCGCGCTCCCGTACCTTGCGGTAGGTGGACCGGCCGGGCAGCGGGGGCGGCAGCTCCACCGCGGTGATCAGGTCGCCGGGGCGCAGCACGGTGTCGCGGTCCGGCTCGTCGCCGGGCAGCCGGTGCAGGCCCGGCATCACCACTACGCGGCTGCCGTCCGGGCCGGTGATGTGCACCAGGGCGTCCAGGGCGGCCAGCGCCACCGCCATGTCTGACGGGTGGGTGGCCACGCACTGGGCGGCCTCGTTCAGGCCCGCCGAGTGCCCGAGGATGGCCAGGCTGTGGTGGTCACCGCTGATCGCCGGGCAGCCCGAGCCGGGCTGCCGCTTATTGCACGGCTTGGACACGTCCTGGAAATAGGAGCAGCGGGTGCGCTGCAGCAGGTTCCCGCCGACCGTGGCCATGTTCCGCACCTGGCCCGACGCCCCGGCCAGGACGGCCCGGGCCAGCATCGGGTAGCCCTCGCGGACCAGGGGGTGGGCGGCGAGGTCGCTGTTGCGGACCGCGGCGCCAATCAGCAGGCCGTCCCCGCTCGGCTCGATCTGGTCAGCGCCGAGCCGGCTGACGTCCACCAGGTAGTCGGGCTCCGCCACGCCGAGCCGCATCAGGTCGACCAGGTTGGTCCCGCCGCCCAGGTACATGGTCCCTGCGCGGAAGCGGGCGACGGCGTCCCCGGTGTCGCGGGCCCGGGCGTACTCGAACGGCCTCACCGGGAGGCCCCGGCGGCTGCGGTGTCACTCGCCGCCCGGCCACCTGCGGCGGCGACTTCGCTGACCGCCGCGACGATGTTCACGTAGGCGCCGCACCGGCACAGGTTCCCGCTCATCCGTTCCCTGATCTCCTCGGCGGTCAGCGCCGGGTCACTGGCCAGGTCCTCGGTGACCGCGCTGGGCCCGGCCTCGTCCAGCATCCCGGCGGCCGAGCACAGCTGCCCCGGGGTGCAGTACCCGCACTGGAACGCGTCCCGCTCGATGAACGCGGCCTGCAGCGGGTGCAGCGTCTCCTCGCCGGCCAGCCCTTCAACCGTGGTGACGTCGCAGCCGTCCTGCGCGACCGCGAGCGCCAGGCAGGAGTTGGCCCGGCGGCCATCGATCAGCACCGTGCAGGCGCCGCACTGGCCGTGATCACAGCCTTTCTTCGAGCCGGTCAGTCCGAGGTGCTCCCGGAGCAGGTCCAGCAGCGACGTGCGAGAGTCGACATTCAGCGAACGTGGCGTGCCATTGACGCGCAGAGTGATTTCCCCCATGGCAGGCTGCCGTACCCGTGGCCCACTTCCTTAACCTCGCCCAGGAGACGCTGGTGACCCACCTCGTGGACGGCAGGACGATCGCGGTGACGATGGCTACCTCGGCCGCGGCGGAGGCCGACGTGCTGCGCAGCGGCGGGATCACCCCCACCCTGGCCGTGCTGGTGCCCACGGATGACGCGGGCGCGGCCTGGTATGTGCGGTCCATCCAGCGGGCCGCCACCCGGACCGGCATCGCCTGCCAGGTCCACCAGATGGGTGCCCCTGCATCGGCACCGCCCAGCGCGGAGCAGATCTCCGGCCGTCTCGCCGGACTGGGCCGTGACCCGGCGGTGCACGGCGTCATCTGCCAGACCCCGTTGCCGGCCGGCGTGGATCTCCCCCAGGTGGGCATGGCCATCCCGCCCGGCAAGGACGTCGACGGGGCGAATCCGGCGTCGCTGGGCGGGCTGGCCGCCGGGCTCCCGGGCTTCTTCGCCCCGGCGACCGCCGCGGCCGTGCTGGTCATCCTCCAGCATGAGCGGGTCCCGCTGCGCGGCCGCCGGGCGGTCGTGGTCGGCCGGTCCGCGGTGGTCGGCAAGCCAGCCGCGCTGCTGCTGCTCGCCGGGCACGCCACGGTCACCATCGCGCACTCCCGGACCCCGGATCTGCGCGCCGTCTGCCGCGAGGCGGACATCCTGGTCGTCGCGGCCGGCCAGCCGAAACTGATCGGGGCCGAGCACGTCCGCGCCGGAGCCGTGGTGATCGACGTGGGCACTACCCCAACGGAGGGCGGGGGACTGGCCGGCGACGTGGACGCCGCGGCCGTGACGGGGATCGCCTCGGTGCTCACCCCGGTGCCGGGCGGTGTCGGCCCGGTCACCACCGCCGTCCTGATGGAGCACACGCTCCAGGCGGCGGCCCGGGCCGCCGAGCGCGATTAGGTGACCCGGGATGCCTTCTTGGTGCTGATGGTGAGATCCAGCTGAGTCGGCAGCGCCATGTTGCCCAGCGCCTGCCGGGCGTGGGTCAGGGCTTCCGTTTCGATCCGCTGCCGCAGCGCAGTGAAGTCAGCGCTTTCCTCCAGTCCGGCCGTAACCACGAGCTCGGGATCCTCCGCATCGCCGATCAGCCGGGCCCGGGCCGAATTCACGCCCCGGTAGCCTTCGATCTCCCCCACCACCGCATCGGTCAGTGCTCCGTTGGCCAGGGTGGTGCGGCCTGCGCCGCTGCTCGACCGGATCACCAGGTCACCGGAGCGGTCGGTCGAGAAGAGCAGCGCGAGCAGCCAGCGCAGCGCGAGCAGGGCGATGATCAGCGCGGCTACCGCGGCGACCGGCCACAGCCAGGCGCCGTTAGAGCCGATGAAATGACCGGTGGGATTGGCCATGAGGAGGCTGTGCTGGGTGTGGGTGCCGTATGCGCCGATAGACGCGGCGCCCGCGTCGAGGCCGACGGCGATCAGCAACAATCCGAACAACACCATCATGGTGCGGTTGGTGCGGTCGGCGTGCATCAGCGACTCCTAGGGGCGACCCGGACCAGCACCGACGGTGACCGGCGTAGCTTCAATGCCGTGAGCCGCTCACGGGCCGCCTCCGCGATGGGGTCGCGCAGGCTGCGGGCGGCGGCCCGGTCCTGGGCTGACGCGATGGCTGCGATCTTCACCTTGCGGCGCTTGACCTTCACCGCGGCGCTCCGCACACCGTCCACCGCCGTGACGGCGGACCGGATGGCGGCGCCGAGACCCCGGCGGGTATAGGCGGTGTCAATGCCGTCAGCTCCCGCGCCGGCGGGGTCGGCCGCGAACCTGGACACCCGGGGCCGCTTCAGCTCGGCGATCAGCAGCAGCAGGCCGATCAGGACCAGTATCCCGGAGGTCACCCGGATGCTGCCTGCGGCCCAGGAGTTGCGCTGCGCCCAGTGATAGGCCGTATGCCAGTTCACGATCGCTGTGCGATGACTCGCCCGGTCGACGATGACTTCGATGATCAGCAGCAAGCTCACGGCGATCAGCGCCAGGCTGAGCAGTGCGGCCAGGACGCGATTGATGAGTCTCATATGTCTGTCCCCGCCCCCGTCAGTGCACCCGGGGCGGCGCTGGCAACTGGGTGACCAGGGCAGTGACGGAGATGGATACCTCAGTGACGGTCAGGCCGGTCAGCTCGCTGACCCGGCTGCGGACGTGCTCGCGGACCGCGCTGGCGACCTCGGGAACGGACGCGGGCCAGCGCACGCTGATCGACAGGTCCAGGATGACGAGCGAGCCGTCGACGTCGGCGGAGGTTTTCGGCAGGTCGGTCAGGCTCGTCTGGCGCGCCCCGAGGGCCGAGGCGCCGGCCATCGATCGGCCGAGGAACCGGGACGCGGCCGCGCCGGCATCGGGGATCTCGATCGCGGCCCGGGCCGCCATCTTCTCAACCACCCGGTCATTGATGCTGATCATGCCCAGGTCGGTGCGCCCGAGCCGGGCGCCGGACGGCGCGGGCAGGACAGCCGTGCTGCTCGTCATCGGCTATCGCGCCGGCGCGACAAGTAAGAGCCGAGGTCCACGTCGCCCTCCAGGACCTTCGCGACAACGAAGCCGATCGCGGCGAACAGGGCCACGATGAGCATGTCCCCGAAGTTGCCGAACGCCACGGCCAGGCCCAGGGCGAGCCCGACCACGACGCCGATAGCAGTGGTGCGTGTCATGTCATCTCACATTCAAAACGCTACGAGGCAGTTACTTAACCCGCGGCGGCGGGCGGCGCCAGCCCATCCGGCGCAGCACCGCCGTCAGCAGGCTGACCAGTATGGGCGTGTCCGCGACGACCACTACCCGGGCGGCTGGGGCACGGGGGAGGGGCCGGTCATGGGCGGCGAGGCCCGCGGCGAAGGCGTCGGGGTCGCCGCCGCGGTCGGGATGATGCGTGCGGATGAACTCGCGGCGGGCCCGCCGCCGGGACTGCTCGTCGTCCACGAGCCCACCTCCTCGGGCTGGCCGCCAGCCGGGGCCTCGCCGGGTGCGCCGGTCAGCTCGGCCACCACCAGGTCTACCCGCCGCGGCGCGACCAGCGGCAAGACGGCCGTCCTGACCTGGCGGGCCATCTCGCTGACCGGGATGCCCCACCGGCCGCGCACGGAGATCACCACGTGGTCGGAGGCTATCCGCACCCCCGCGACCTGCCGTCCGGGCAGGTAGGACGCCACGCCACCCCAGGCCCCGGCGGAGAGGTCATCGATGGCCGGGCAGCCGCGGACCGCCGCGGCGACTGCATCAAGGTTGACGCCGTCCACCACAGCCGGCGCCCCCGCGTGGTCCCCGGCAGGGACCGTCCCGGATTCCCCGGGAGGTATCCCGGGATTTCCCGCGGGAGGAACCAGCCTGGTCATGACACGCGCGAGGGCGCGTCATCCTGGTCGTCGCTGTCCGGCAGGTAGAGGTCGTCGACGTTGACGTTGACCTCGACGACGTCCAGCCCGGTCATGCGCTCGACCGCCTGCTTGACGTTGCGCTGGATGCTCCGGCCCAGGTCGGCGATGCTGACGCCGTACTCCACGACGATATCCAGGTCGATCGCGGCCTGGGTCTCCCCGACCTCCACGCCCACGCCCTGGGCCACATTGGGGCCCGAGCTGCCCGGGATCCGCTCCCGGACCGCCCCGAACGCACGACTGGTGGACACGCCCATGGCGTGCACGCCGCTGATCTCCCGGCAGGCAATCCCGGCGATCTTCTGCACCACGCCCTGCGCCACGCTGATCTTGCCATCGTCGGTCGTCATCCGCTCGGTGCCGGCCGGGGTGACATCGCTTACCCGGCTGGTGGATGTGCCCGATGGGGCTGAACTGGTCTGAGTCATCAGGAAATACTCTCTCTGTCGAGACGAAGATGCGGCGAGAAATCGAGCCGCGTCGAGCGGCCCCGTCGTATTCGGGCGGCTCTGCATGGTTAGACACGTGCCATCCGGAAACGTCGCACATTTTTTCCGGATCCCCGGGAAGTTCATGCCCAGCGAGGCCCGGATCTATGGCCAGGGCGGGCAGACTTTTCAGGCACGGGGGAGGGACGGTGGGATCAGACGTCGATGACGCCTATCTGGTCCGGCGGGCCCAGGAAGGGTACGTCGACGCCTATGCTGACCTGGTCGACCGGCATGGCGGACTGGCCTACCGGGTGGCGTTGCGGCTGCTGGGGAATCATCACGACGCGGAGGATGTCGCCCAGGAAGCGCTGGTCACGGCCTGGCAGCAGCTGCCCGGCTTCCGGGGAAATTCCAGCTTTCCCACCTGGCTGTACCAGATCGTCACCCGCCGGGCGCTGAACCGGATCACCCGGACCCGGGTCACCGAATCCCTGGACCTGCTCGGCGACGTCAGCGACGCGGGCGCCGGACCCGGCCAGCACGCGGAGCGCGACCTGACCGTGGACGCGGTCACGGCCGCCGTCAGCGCCCTGCCGCCGCCGCAGCGGATCGCCATCGTGCTGCACCATTTTGAGGGACTTTCCAATGCGGAGATCGCTCTCATCACCGGCAGCAGCATCCCGGCCGTCCGTAGCCATCTGTTCCGGGGCAGGCGCACACTAAGTAAAACGCTAGCGGAGTGGAGGTGAACGGGATGAGCTCCCCGGGCCAGCCAATTGATGATGTCAACCTGTTGCTGAGCGACGCGAATCAGCACCTGGCCTGCGGGGCCGACATCGACGAACTACTCGAGCAGGCCGCCGACGGGTACGCAGGCCAGTTCACCAGCCACCAGCGGGACTGCGTCTACTGCCAGGCGGCCCTGCGTGAATTCGGCCGGGTCTGGGAACCCGTCCGCAGTCTCGCCGCGAAGCGGGTCGCCGTGCCTGCCGCGCTGAAAGGCGCGGTCGCCAGCCAGATCCGCAAGCTCGTCGCGGACGTCCGGTACACCCTGCAGCTCAACGACGGCGGAGCCATCCGCATCGCCGCCCGCGTGGTAGCCAGAATTGCCCGTGAGGCCGCCCGCGATGTCCTCGGCGTCCGGGTTGCCTTCGGCCGCAGCACCCACAGCCGGATGGCCAGCCTGGTCGAGCGGGCCGCCCTGGGGCACCGCCACCCCAACGCGGCCGTCGGCGTCCTCGGCCGTACCGCGGTGGTCGATCTCGCCATCGTGGCCCAGTACGGGGACGAGCTGGACGCGGTCGCCCGCGAGGTCCAGAGGCGGGCTGTGGCCGAGCTCCGCCGGAAGGTCGGTCTCCGGGACGTCACCGTCAACGTGACCGTGGACGACGTCATCACCTAGGTCCTCACCACTGGCCCCTCACCACTGGCCCCTCACCACTGGCCGTGATGGTCAGGCACCACGAGGACCAGCGGGATCAGCGCCACCATCGCGGCCGCGAAGACCAGGAAGACGCGGCTCTGCGCGATGGCCGGATCGTGGGCCGTCGCGAGCAGGGCGGTCGTCGCCGAGATGGCCAGGATCGAGCCGGACTGGCGGAACATGCCCCGCAGCCCGGCGATGGCGGCCACCTGGGATGCTGGACGTGGAGTCGGCTACCCACCTGCGCGGCGCGGTCAGCAGGATCGCTCGCCGGCTCTACGCGTCGGCGACCTCCGAGGGCCTGACCCCCACCCAGGCGTCCGTGCTGGGCCTGATCGCGGCCCGGGGCCCGCTGGGCCTCGCGCAGCTCGCCGAGCTCGAGGGGCTGAACCCCACGATGCTGTCCCGGGTCATCGGTGCCCTGACCTCGGCCGAGCTGATCGTCCGGCGGCCGGATCCGGCGGATCTGCGTGCCTGGCAGGTCGCGGCGACCCCGGAGGGTTCGCGGATGCACGAGCGCATCAAGACGGCCCGGGCCCAGGTGGTCTCGGACTCGGCCGCCAACCTCCCCGCGGAGCAGGTGCAGGCGCTCATCGCGGCTCTTCCGGCCCTGGACGCGCTGGCCGAGCAGCTCGCCCGCCCGCCCGGCCCGCAGCCCGCCCGGTCCGCGGGCCGGTGAGCGTGCCCGCCCGGTGCACGGGCACCCGGCGGGGGCTGCGGCCGGCCGCCCGCCGCGAGGTAGGTTAACGCCATGGTCGCCACCTCACCCCCGGTCCCGCCGGACTGGGACTACGCTCCCGCGCCCGAATCCGCGGACGTGGTGTCGATCGCCCCCCGCTACGGGCTGTTCATCGGCGGCGAGTTCGTCCCGCCCGCGGACGGCGGGTCCTTCGCCACGCTGAACCCGGCTACCGAGGAGTCCCTCAGCGAAGTAGCCCAGGCCGGAGAGCAGGACGTGGACCGGGCGGTCGCCGCGGCCCGCGCGGCCTACGACGGGGCCTGGGGCGCTGCCCCGGGCCGGGACCGCGCCAAGTACCTGTACCGGATCGCCCGGGTCATCCAGGAACGCGTCCGCGAGTTCGCGGTGCTGGAAAGCCTGGACAACGGCAAGCCGATCCGGGAATCGCGGGACGTGGACATCCCGCTGGCCGCCGCGCACTTCTTCTACTACGCGGGCTGGGCGGACAAGCTGGAGCACGCCGGGTTCGGCCCGGACCCGCGGCCGCTCGGGGTGGCCGGCCAGGTCATCCCGTGGAACTTCCCGCTGCTGATGGCGGCCTGGAAGCTGGCCCCGGCGCTGGCCGCCGGCAACACCTGCGTGCTCAAGCCGGCCGAGACCACCCCGCTGACCGCGCTGCTGCTGGCCGAGGTCATCGGTGAGGCGGGCCTGCCGCCCGGCACGGTGAACATCCTGACCGGCGACGGCGCCACCGGGCAGGCCCTGGTCGCCCACCCCGGCGTGGACAAGATCGCGTTCACCGGCTCGACCGAGGTAGGCAAGGAGATCCAGCGCGCGGTCGCCGGCACGGGCAAGAAACTCACCCTGGAGCTGGGCGGCAAGGCCGCCAACGTGGTCTTCGATGACGCCCCGCTGGACCAGGCGGTGGAGGGCATCGTCAACGGCATCTTCTTCAACCAGGGCCACGTGTGCTGCGCGGGCTCCCGGCTGCTGGTCCAGGAGTCGGTCGCGGACACGGTGCTGGACCGGCTCAAGCGGCGGCTCGGCACGCTGCGGCTGGGCGACCCGCTGGACAAGAACACCGATATCGGCGCGATCAACTCCCGCGAGCAGCTCGACAAGATCACCGAGCTGGCCGCGGCCGGCGAGCAGGAGGGCGCGGAGCGCTGGTCACCGGCCTGCGCCCTGCCGGACCGGGGCTACTGGTTCCCGCCCACCGTGTTCAGCGGGGTCAGCCAGGCGCACCGGATCGCCCAGGAAGAGATCTTCGGGCCGGTGCTCTCCGTGCTCACGTTCCGCACTCCGGAGGAAGCCGTGGCCAAGGCGAACAACACCCCGTACGGGCTGTCCGCCGGGATCTGGACCGAGAAGGGCAGCCGGATCTTCTGGATGGCGCAGCGCCTGCGCGCCGGGGTGATCTGGGCCAACACCTACAACCGGTTCGACCCGGCCAGCCCGTTCGGCGGCTACCAGGAGTCGGGGTTCGGCCGGGAAGGCGGGCGTCACGGGCTGGCCGGGTACCTCGATGCCTGACCGCCGCGCC
>DATCFY010000165.1:0-38794 GCA_036509255.1 Streptosporangiaceae bacterium | reverse complement strand
GTCGGGGCTGCGCGTGCACGGCCGGGCCGGGGAGCCCTGCCCGGTGTGCGGGGACACGGTGCGGGAGGTCTCGTTCGCGGACTCCGCGCTGCAGTACTGCCCGACCTGCCAGACGGGCGGCAAGCCGCTGGCCGACCGGCGGATGTCCCGGCTGCTGCGCTGACCAGCTCATCAGTACCGATCAGCCAGTACCGGCTGATCGGTACTGGCTAATCAGTGCTGGCTAATCAGTGCACGGGTGACCCGGACTCGCCGCCGCCGCCGGTGCCCGTGGACCCGAAGACCTCGCCCAGCTTGGCCCACCGGGCCCCCTCGCAGCCGACCTTGGAGAAGTTCGACGCCACATGCTGCCCGAAGAAGATTCCGCTGATCGTGGCCTTCTGCGGGCCGGCCACGATCATCGGGCACATGATCCCGTGCGGGATCGGCGCGAACGGGTTCTTGGCGCCCAGCAGGTCACGGCAGGCGGCCTGAGCGTCCGGGTGCGTCCCGCCGGTCGGGTCGCAGCGCAGCGTCCACCGCTTGGGAGTCGCCCCGGGGGTGGGCGTGACCACCACGGTCAGAGAAACCTTGGCCGCGGGCTTGGCGGGCTTGGCGGGCGAGCTCGTGCTGGTCGCACTGCCGCAGGCGGCCGCCGTGACCACGCAGAGGATGGCGGGCAGGAGGTACCTGGCGCCAGATCGTGCGGGCCGCAAAGAGAATTTCATGCCCATGTGACGCTCCCGGGCGCCCGCCGGTTCCCGCGGTCTCCGGCCGCGCGGCGACCGGTTCTCGTGTTACGTACGGGCTTTGTGGCCATTGTCGTTGCGAGGCTACCGGCCAGCCCGGTAGGAAAGGGGTCGTTGTCAGCCGGCCGGAAGGCGCGGGCGGATTCTGAGCGGGGCCCCTGCGGGTGCCGAACCGCGACCGGGACCCAGGTCTGGCACCTCAACGCCAGCGGCGCCGGGGTTCGGGTCAAGAACGCGGCATCGGGGCTGTGCCTGGCCGACCCGGGCGACGCGGCCGCCAACGGCACCGCCGTGCAGGTGCTGTCGTGTGCTTCGGCCGACCCCGGGCAGGTCTGGCGGGCGCACTGAGCCTGCCGGTCGCGCGGCGGGCAGCCGGCCGCACGGGAGAATGGCGGGCCAGGAACGTCCCGGGATGGCACGATGATGTCGTGGGCCTGGAACAGGCGACCGGGCAGAACCGGGTAGACGCGACAGCGTGGGCGGTCATCGAGAGTGCCGCCGACGCTATTGTCGCGTTCTCCACCGACCGCAGCGTCCTGCTGTGGAACCCGGCTGCCGAGCGGATGTTCGGCTGGCCCGCGGGCGAGGTGGTCGGCCTGGAGCCGCCGATCATCCCCGAGGAACTGCAGTCCGAGCACAACGCGGTGCTGGAGCGGGTGCGCAGCGGCGGCCAGATCTCGTTCGCGACCCGCCGGGCCTGCAAGGACGGCACCCTGATCGACCTGCGCATCGACATCAGCGCGCTGACCGGCCGCGACGGCGAGATGCTCGGCTGGGTGAACGTGTGCCACCGCGACGGCGATGATGACGCGGCCAAGTACCAGATCGCGCAGCGCGCGCGGGTGATCCGCCGGCTCGGCGACGTGGTGGCCGACATGAACGCCCAGCGGGACCTGGAAGCGGTGCTGGACCGGATCGCGGCCAGCCTGCGCGAGCTGACCACCGCCGACGCCGGCGGCTTCGTGCTGATCGAGGACGGCAAGCTGCGCCTGGTGAGCATGGACGGCCTGCCGGCCAGCCTGCGCGGCCGCGGCGCCGACCTGGAGACCAGCCTGGTCGGCAAGCTGATGCGGTCGGGCCAGACCGTGATGATGGCCACCGGCGAATCCGGCGACTTCGACGACCTGATCTGGTCCGCGCTGCCCGGCCTGCACACCATCGCGCTCAGCCTGTCCCACGTGGGCGGCCGGCCGTACGGGGCGCTCTACGCCCTGTACAGCGGGCGGGAGGTCGGCCACGTCGAGCTGGAACTGCTCGAGCTGATGGCCGGCCACGCCAGCGTCGCGCTGAGCAACGCGATGGCGTTCGAAGAGGTGGTCCGGCAGCGGGCCCATGAGCGCGCGGTCATCGACGCCAGCGCGGACGGCATCGCGGTGCTGGACACCGACGGCCTCATCCGGCAGTGGAACCCGGCCGCGCACGAGCTCACCGGCCTGTCCGACGAGGAGGTCACCGGCCGGCCGCCGCCGTTCCCGGTACCGGAGCCGGCCGACGGCAAGCTGACCCACCGGCTGCCCAACGGCCGCTGGCTGGATGTGCTCTGCAACGTGCTGGACGGGCGGGACGAGCGCGTCATCGACTTCCGCGACGTGACCGCGGCCAAGGAGCTGGAGGAGGCCAAGGACCTGTTCCTGGCCACCACGAGCCACGAGCTGCGCACCCCTATCACCGTGGTGCAGGGCTTCGCGAGCACGCTGGCCAGCCGGTGGGACAAGCTGACCGACCCGGAGCGGCGCGCCGCGGTGCAGACCATCGCCGACCGGGCCGGCTCCCTGGGGCGGCTGGTGGAGCAGCTGCTGCTCGGCTCGCGGGCCGGCGCGGACCAGCTCACCGTGACTAACGGGCCCTTCGACCTGGCGGCGCTGCTGCGCGGGACCGCGGTGGCGTTCCGCCCGCTGTCCGAGGCGCACACGCTGGCCGGGGACATCCCGGACAGCCTGCCGTCCGCCTATGGCGATCCGATGGCCACCGACATCATCGTGGGCCAGCTGCTGGAGAACGCGTTCAAGTACTCCCCGGGTGGCGGCATGGTCACCGTGGCCGCCCGGCTCGCCGGGGGCTGGATCGAGGTCACGGTGGAAGACGAGGGCATCGGCATCGCCCCCGGCGACCACGAGCGGATCTTCGAGCGGTTCGTCCAGGGTGAGACAGGCGACCGGCGCCGGTTCGGTGGCATCGGCCTGGGCCTGTACATCGTGCGCCAGCTGGCCCGGGCGCAGGGCGGGGAGGTCGCCGCCTCGTCCCGGGCAGGGGGCGGAACCCGCATGCTGCTCCAGCTGCGTCCGGCGTCCCGCTGACCGGGCGGCACCCGGGCGCATCCTGTTGCGCCCTAAATGGCGCGTATACCTCTGGCGAAGGTCTCCGGTCAGAACCCGGAAAAGTGGTATGAATCTACGGTGCCATCCCGGAGCGGGCCCCGCGTACCGCGTGCTGCCCTAGCTTCCGTCTCGAGCCCCTGCCTTCCCTGCCTTCCCGGCCTGCCCGGCCCAGCCCGGGGCGTGCGCCTGTGCCTGCGCCCCCTGGAGGATTCATGCCAGTAGTCGTGCTCCCGCGGTGGGCGGGAGCGCTCGCGGCCGTCGCGGGCCTGACCGTGGCCGGCCTGGCCGCGGTGCCGGCCGCCGTCGCCTCGACGCACGCCGCGGCCTCGGGGCCGTCGGCGTCACCCCGGTTCGTCAGGGCCCATCACACGGCCCATCTGCCCAGCGGCTTCACCCAGGTCTGCCCGCAGCCGTCGTCGCCCGGCGTGATGCAGTGCGCCATCGTGGTGCATTCCGCCGCCGTGACGGCGGCCAACCGGCCCGCGTCGGGAACGCTGTCGCCAGGGCAGCTGCGGTCCGCGTACGGGCTGAGCTCGGCCGCCAGCGCGTCCAACAAGAGCACGATCGCGATCGTGGACGCCTATAACGACTGGCACGCGGCCGGTGACCTGGCCAAGTACCGGAGTTACTACGGGCTCCGGTCCTGCACGACGTCCAGCAAGTGCCTGCGCGTGGTCAACCAGAAAGGCACGACCGCCTGGTACCCGAAGGGCAACTCCGGCTGGGCCGAGGAGGAGTCGCTGGACCTGGACATGGTCTCCGCGATCTGCCCCAACTGCAAGATCCTCCTGGTCGAGGCGAACAACACGACGATCGGCGCGCTGAGCGCCGCCGAGGACACCGCGGTCCGGCTGGGGGCCAAGTTCGTCTCCAACAGCTGGGGCGGGTCTGAGTTCAGCACCGAGGCGAGCTACGACAGTCACTTCGACCACCCGGGCGTGGTGATCACCGTGTCGTCCGGCGACTACGGGTACACAGCCCAGTATCCGGCCGTCTCGCCGTACGTGACCTCGGTCGGCGGGACCACGCTGTGGATGAAGGGCAAGACCCGGACCGAGGAGAAGGTCTGGAGCCTGGGGGCCACCGAGGGCACGGGTTCGGGGTGCTCCACCGTGGAGCCCCAGCAGGCCTGGCAGGCGGCGTACAACAGCGCCTGCCCCTCGAACCGGATCGACAACGACGTCGCGGCCGACGCCGACCCGCGCACCGGGCCGGCCGTCTACGACTCCTACCCGCCCTCGGGCCAGGGCCTGCCGGCCGGCTGGCAGCAGCTGGGCGGGACGAGCGTGTCGAGCCCGATCATCGCGGCCGTGTACGCGCTGGCCAACCCGGGTGGCAAGCCGCCCACGTCGTCCCTGGCGACCGAGTTCCCCTACCAGGCCACCTCGGGGCTGCGGGACATCACGCTCGGCTCGAACAGCAACTGCGGGTCCTACCTGTGCGTCGCCGGGACCGGCTACGACGGCCCGACCGGGCTGGGCGTGCCGAGCGGCGTGAACGCCTTCAGGTAACCGGTCCCGACGGGTAGCCGGCCGTCGCGGCGGCCTCGACGAAGCGGGCCACCCCGCCCGAGGCGACCAGGTACTCGTCGAGAATGCCGGGCACGTCGTCGCCGGCCTTCACGATCTGGCCCTTCTCCAGCCAGATGATCCGGTTGCAGGTCTCGGCGATCTCAGCCAGGTTGTGCGCGACCAGGAACACTGTGCCGGCCCGTGCGCGCAGCTCGTCGATACGGGCGTGGCTCTTGCGCTGGAACTCGGCGTCGCCGGTGGCCAGGGCCTCGTCCACGAGCAGGATGTCGTGGCTCTTCGCCGAGGCGATCGCGAAGCGCAGCCGGGCGCCCATGCCGGTGGAGTAGGCCTTCATGGGCAGGTTGATGAAGTCGCCGACCCCGGAAAACTCCACGATCCGGGGCTTGGCCTCCTTGGTCTCCTGGGTGGTCATGCCCATGGCCAGGCAGCCGAGGACCACGTTCCGCTCGCCGGTGAGGTCCTCGAGCAGCGCCGCGTTCACCCCGAGCAGGGCCCCGTGGCCGTCGGTGTAGACCGCGCCCTGCTCGGAAGGCAGCAGCCCGGCGATCGCCCGCAGCAGGGTGGACTTGCCCGAGCCGTTGCGCCCGATGACGCCGACCGCGTCACCTCGGTAGGCCACGAACGAGATGCCCCGGATCGCGTGCACCTCACGGATGGACGGACGCCGCTGGCGCTTGATCATCCGCAGCAGCGCGGTGGCCGCCGTGCCCTTGTCCGCGTTGCTGCCGTACACCCGGTAGACCACGTGCAGGTCGTCCACCACCACCATGGGATTAGCCACGGCCGTATCTCGCCTCCGCACGCCAGAAGAACAGGAAGCCAACGACGGCCACCACCAGGGCCCAGCCCGCGCCGTACAGCCACAGGGAAGGAATACTGGGCAGGGTGGTCGGATGGCAGTACGCGCTGTAACTCGGGTACTTGCCGGAGAACAGCCGGTAGAGGCCGCAGTTGTGGGCGTTGTACGGTTTGGCGCCCGGCAGGGACCCCCGGTATTTCGCCAGCAGCGCGTACCTGACAAGGGTGATGTAGACCGCGGCCGGGTTGATCTGCAGCAGGTACGCCAGTGTCGGGTGATCGTGCAGCTTGCCGTGGATGGTCAGGGTCAGCGTCTCGAGGCTGAACAGGACGCCCGAGGTGTACATCCAGGTCCGCACGATGAACGGCAGCAACTGGCTGACGTCGTCGATGCTGGCGCCCCAGCGGGCCAGGATGAGCCCGCACCCCACGTTGAACACGCTCTGCAGGACGAGTACGGGGAAGATCAGCAGCCAGTAGGGGGTTATCGGCTCACCGGCGACCAGCACGATGACGAACAGCACCGCGAAGGACAGAATCAGCTGCTGCAGCTCGATCAGCACGTAGCCCAGCGGCAGGCAGGCCCGCGGGAAGTACAGCGCCCTGATCAGCGGGAGCGTGTCCCGGATCACCGTGGAGGACGTGATGAACGCCCGCTGGGTGAAGTTGAACACGAAGACGCCGGTGACCAGGAAGGAGATGTAATCCGGCACGCCGCGGCTGGTGCCCAGCAGCAGGCCGAAGATCAGGTAGTAGACGCCCGCGTTGAGCAGCGGGGTGAGCACCTGCCATAGCTGGCCGAGCCGCGCCTCGGTGTACATCGCGATGTTCCGCGCGGTGGCGAAGCCCGTGATGAAGTAGCGCCGCTGCCAGAGCTCGCCGGCGTAGCCGCGCAGCGGTGGCCGGATCGCCGTCTGCTTGAGCCCGTGGCGGAGGGCCAGGTCACGCAGCGGCTCGCCGGGCAGCAGCGTGTTTTCCGGCTCGGCGGTCACCGTGGCGGCGCTGTCGCCCCCCGCGACCGGCCCGCTGAGCGCGCCTGGTGCGCTTACCCGGCCCTGTTTCGTCACGATCGCGAGCCTATGGCGCGATCAGGGTGCGGCGGGACGCCTCGCGCCGATCGGCTGGTCATCGCGGCCTCCGCGGTGGCCATCTGGCCCGGCCGTTCCCAGCCCGGCCGTCCGGCCGCCCGCAGGGAACCCGACCCTGAGTTGTACGGGGCAACTATCACGTTGGAAAACGTACCATCTGGCCAGTTGTGCGGTACAACTGTTACGTGAACTTGTCGGCTGATGACGCTGAGCTGGTACAGCTGCTCGGCCAGCTGCTCCGAGTGGTGAGCCCGGAAAGCGCGGGTCCGGGGAATGGGGAGCCTCCCGGTTCGGGGCTGTCCGCGTCCGAAGCCCGGGCACTAATCGAGCTGGTGGCCGCCCGTGGTATCGCCCAGGGCCAGCTCGGCACCCTGCTCGGGCTGGAGAAGAGCACGGTGAGCCGTCTGGCGGCCGGCCTGGAGCGCAAGGGCTGGGTCAGGCGCGGCCGGGACGAGGCGAACCAGCGCTACATCCGGCTCTACCTCACCCCGGAGGGCAGCCAGGTCGCGGCGCAGCTGTGGAGCGCGTGGCAGACCCGGCAGGCCCGGATTCTCGCCTCGCTCACCGCGGAGGAGCGGGCCGGCCTGACCTCGGGCCTGCGCGGCCTGATCCGCGGGCTGGCCGCGGAGGGCCTGCTCGCCGACGGCTGACCGGGTCAGCCCCGGGCCCGCGGCATGTCGCGGGCCGGGCGGTACACCTGCACCCCGTCGGCCTGGTAATCGCGCCGGAAGCCGGTCAGCCGGAGCAGCCGCAGCAGATGGGGTTCCTCACGCCAGACCAGCACCCAGCCGATGTTCATCTTCCGGGCGCTGACCTTCGCCTCGTGGAACTGCGCCCTCGAGATCCGGTGCTTGCCGCCCTGGGCGTCGAGCAGGGCCGCGTAGAAGGCGCTGGCCTCGATTCCCTTCAGGGTGCCGGACGGGATCCGGGAGATGAGCGCGTTGGCCAGTGGGTGCCCGTCCGCCGTGGCCAGCACCATCGTCTCGGGTGCGAACCCGTCCCCGATCACGGGCAGGCCGCCGCGGATGCCGAACGGGACGTCCAGCACGATCGAGTTGGTGTGGTCGGCGGCGATCGGGCCGTCCAGCGCGGGCATGGCCGTGGGCATGGCGCCGATGCCCGGGTTGCCAGACCAGCCGGTCTCCAGCAGGGCCAGGACCAGCACCGGGATCACCCCGGCCCCGGTGTTCTTGCGGAGCCACTCCACCGCCGATCCGGCTAGCAGCACCATGGGCACCAGGGCGAGTTCGGTGAACCGGTTGGCTTCCCGGAAGGTGGAAAGCCCGGGGATCCGGGTGAACCAGGTGAAGGGCATGATCACCGACAGCCGGACCCCGTTCACCACCTGGGCCAGCGGCACGTAGTGGCGGCTGCCGACCCACACCACCGAGCCCAGCGACAGCAGGACGCAGGCCACCCAGAGCAGGGCCAGGGAGCGCGCGTGCCGCCGGCGCCACGACACCACGATCCCGGACAGGGCCAGGGCGGTGAGCACGATGCCGAACGAGGCGATCACGATGCTGTAAGGGCCGTGGTAGTAGTAACGGCTCACCGACGTCAGGCCGTAGTCGCCCACCCGGGGGGAGGGCGCGAACATCTCCTGCAGTGAGGCTCCCGAGCGCACGTAGTTCACGTCCAGCAGACCGGCCGGTGACGCGGGAGCCCGGCTGGCCGAGGCCTGCTGGAGCATCACGATGAGCTGCGGGCTGGCGACCAGCAGGCCGGTCAGCGCGGCCAGCCCAGCCGCCCGCAGCCGGGCCACCGAGGGCTGGCGCGCCAGCCACGGCACCAGGACCAGGCCCGCGAGGATGGCCGCCAGCACCGCCGATTCCTGGTCGGTGACTATGGCGGCGCCCATCACTGCGCCGAGGATGATGGCCTGCCGCCGCCCGGGCCGGCGGGTCAGCCGTACCGCGGCCTCCAGGGCCATCGGCAGGAACAGTGCCCCGAGGGCCAGGTTCAGCTCGTACCAGCTGCGCCAGGTGAGGATCGTGGACAGGCCGAAGAAGCCGCCGGCCGTGATCGCGCCGAGCTGGGTGGGCAGCCAGAGCCGGGCCGCCCGGTACATCACGTAGCACAGCACGCCGGGGCACAGGACGGAGAGCAGGTTGTAGCTCAGGCTCGGCCCGAAGGCCAGCGTGACCGGGGTCATCAGCAGGCCGGGCAGCGGCATCAGGGTGTGGTAGCCGAGATCCGAGCCCACCGGGGCGGCGAGGTATCGCGTGGACCAGGGGCTGGAGAAGTGGGACACCTGGCGGGCGACCCACCAGAAGTCCCAGACGTAGCCGCCAGCGTCCCGGAGGGCCGGCAGCCGGCCACCCAGGTAGGTGACCCGCGGCCAGGTAACCGCCAGCCCGGTAACCAGATAGCCCGCCAGCAGGACCAGGTGCGCCGCCAGTGGGTGCTTCGTGAGCCGCGTGAACCGCGGCGCGGGCGGGCCAGAGCCGCCATCCGGGCCTGGCGCGGCCTCGACGGGGGCCTGCCGTGGCAGCCCTGTGCCCCCGGCCCGTCCTGCGGCCGGGGAACGTTCAGCCGTTTCCCCGATCAGGGCCGACAGCCCGTCCGGCCGCAAGGTGCTGATCTGACCGGAGGCCGGGTGGTCCGGCGGGTCCTCGCCCGCGTGGGCCATCGTCACCCCGTTCTTGTTGTCCGCCAACTAGCCGTGCCCGACGAAATTGATTATGGAAGCATGCTGCCCAGCTAGAAGACCAATTGTGCTTACGAGGATAGAATAGATGTATTACGAAGAGAGAAAGATCCGGCAAAGTGCGTGGAATAACCGAGTAATAATTCCTAAATGTCCCAAAGGTTGCGTGAAGAAAAGTAAAAGTCCGGAATAGTTATGGCATCGCCGGAGTGCGTTCAGGCCACCGCCTGCCCGGCCCCAGGGCTGCAGCTACCTCGGTGACATGATCCAGCCCGGGACGGGTCGTGCCCTGGCCGGGGCCGGTCTTCCCGTGCCGGACTGACGTCCCGACGACGTCAGCGGCCGGGCCGGTAAACCGAGACGCCGTCGGCCCGGTAGGCAAAGCGGAAACCCGTCTCGTGCAGATATTGCACTATGGCCGGATTTGAGTACCACACCACGACCCACCCGATATGCAGCCGCCGGGCATCCCGGCGGCCGGCGGCGACCTGCGCCGCGGTCAGCGGGGTGTAGGACGACAGTTTCTTAGCCCACACCGGCTGGCCCCGCTGGGCCGCCGCGGTAAGCGGCGGGCCGAGCGGGGGGAAGGTGAAATGCTGCGTCTTGATCAGGGACGAAAAGAACGCGTGCTTCCTGATGCGATCGAGGGTAGATGCGGGGATCCGGGAGACGTAGGCGACGGCCCGCGGGTGGCCGTCCTTGGTCGCCATGACTAGCGCCTGGGCCGCGAACCGGCCGCCGTACTCGGGAATCCCGCCGCGCATCCCGTACGGAACATCGACCACTACCGACCGGGAATGGTCGGCGGCGATCGGCCGGTCCAGCCGGGGGTACGCGGTGGACATCGTCCCGATCTTCGCGTTCCCGGAGTACCCCAGCTCCAGGAGGCCGAGGGCGATCACCACCGCGATCAGCGGCTTCGCGTGGTAGCGCATCCAGTCCACCGCCGCGCCGGCCAGCAGGGCGGCCGGAATCAGGCCGAGGATGGCCATCCGGTCCGCCTCCCGGAAGGCGGACAGGCCGGGAATGCGGACGAACCAGGTGTAGGGCAGGAACGCTGAGACGTGCACCCCGTTCCAGTCCAGTGTCCAGGGGATGAACTGCTGCTTGCCCACCCACAGGGACATGCCCAGGGCCAGCGCCGCGCAGCCGGCCCAGAGCAGCGCCAGCTGCCAGGCCCGGCGCTGCCGCCAGGCGACGACCAGGCCCATCAGGGCCAGTGCGGTCAGGGTCACGCCGAACATCGGCAGGCCCTCGTTGTCCCGGCTGTGCAGGAACGGCTGGGCCAGGGCGGTCAGGCCGAAATCCGCCACCCGCGGGGTGGGCGCGAACATGCCGGGCAGGCCGACGCCGTAGAGCTTGTCGGTCACCCCGAGCAGTCCGGGCTTGATGTTCAGCCCGCGATGGGCCTCCTCGTAGATCATCGCGGCAAGCTGCGGGCCGGCTACGACCGCGGCGATCGCGGCGCCCAGCGCGACGGGCCACAGCCTGGCCACCGCGGGCCGCCACAGCAGCCAGGGCAGCAGCACCAGCCCGGCCAGGATGCCGGTCAGCACGGCCGACTCCGGGTCGGTGAGCACCGCCGCGCCCACGATCACGCCGAGGATGAGGGCCTGGCGCCAGCCCGGAGACCGGCGCAGCCGTACCGAGGCCTCGAGCGCCAGCGGGAGGAACAGCGCGCCTACGGCGATGTTGACGTGGTACCAGTCCTCCTGGGCGAGCATCGCCGACAGGCCGAAGAAAGCGCCCGCGGCGATGGCGCCGGTCTGGCTGGGCAGCCACAGCCGCGCGGCGCGGTACATGGCGTAGCACAGCAGCCCGGGGACCACGATGACCAGCAGATTGTAGGAGGCGCTTGGCCCGAAGAGGAGCGTGACCGGGGCCAGCAGCAGGCCCGGCAGCGGCATCAGCGTGTGGTATCCGAGGAGCACGCCCGCGGGCGCGGCCATGTGGTTGGTGCTCCAGGGGTTGGCCAGGTGGCTCAGCTGCCGCGCCATCCACCAGAAGCCCCAGACGTAGGCGGCTGAGTCCCGCATCGACGGCAGCCTGCCCGCGATGTAGGTAGCCCGCGGCCAGGTCACCGCCACACCCGCGGCCAGATAGCAGACGAGCAGGGTCAGCTGGCCGACGGCCGGGTGACTAGTGAAGACCCCGAGCACCGGCGGGTGCGTGTCTGCCCCGCGTGCCGCGGTGTCCGCCGGTGCGCTGCCCGCTGCGGCGGCGCCTGTGGCCGCGCTGCCTGCCGATCCACCGCCCGTGGCCGCGCTGCTCGCCGGAGCGCTCGCTGCTGCGGCGGTCGCCCCAGCAGCAGTGTCACCGGGTGTGGGGTCTCCCCGCATCATGTCTCCCCGCGCGCTCCGGGCTGGGATCAGCGGAACCCGCGGGTCATCGCCCGCTCGGTCCATCGGTTCACCCCGTCCAGCGTCCTGTCCGGAGGGCCAGCCTCGCTGGCCCGCGATGCCGCAGGACGCATGTACCCGGCCGCCCCCCGCGACCAGTTTGCTTACGGCGACATTAGTGCCACTCATGCTAAACGGGATGGCCGGTACCTCGGGACGGATTCACCCGCTGCCACGGCGCCCGGTTTCCCGGGCCCGCTGGCGGGGCATTGCGCTCGCAGAGGAAGGCGACTATCGCGGCCACGGGGCGGGGCGCAGGGGGAGGTGAGGGCGGCGAGCGTCGTTTTGCTCCCCTGCGTCCCGTCCAGTGTCGCTGTCGCCCGCGGCCGGATCGTCGCCGAGCTGCGCGAGGCGGGGCTCTGCGCCACCGCCGTGGGCGACGCCGCCCTGGTCACCAGCGAACTGCTGAGCAACGCGATCCTGCACGCCCGGCCGCTGCCTGACGCGCGGATCCGGGTTTCCTGGATACTTTCCGCGGCCACCGTGGAGGTCATCGTCAGTGACGGGGGCAGCGCGACCCGGCCACGTGCCTCCCGTCCCTCGCTGTCCTCAATCGGCGGCCGTGGCCTGGGCATCGTGGAGCACCTGTGCTCAAGCTGGGGAGTGCGCGGGGACGAGCAGGGCACCACCGTGTGGGCGGTCCTGCCGGCCCCGCGGGACGGTGGTGCCGGGCCGGGCGGCGGCCAGGGCGGGGCAGCCGGGGCGACCGCGGTGGCCGGCCTCCGGGCGGCCGCCACGGCGCAATGAACACGTCTAGGGATCATTGACTGAGGATGCGTAGTCAGCTACTGAAGTGGTGATACTCCCTCCGAGGGGTCATCCGTGCGCGGGGGCGGCGGGCGACAGGCGGGGGGAATTGTGAGCTACACCCATGGTGCGGACAGCGAGGCCGGCCGGCTGCGCACCGTTCTTGTTCACCGTCCGGGCGCGGAGCTGAAACGGATTTCCCCGCGCAGCCGCGGCCGCCTCCTGTTCGACCGGCTGCCCTGGGTGGCCCGCGCCCAGCAGGAGCACGATGAGTTCACGCAGATCCTCCGGGACCACGGCGTCGAGGTGCTCTACGTCACCGAGCTCCTGCAGGACGCGCTGGAGTATGCACCCGCCCGCAGCGCTGCGATCACCTCGGCCCTGGATGACCGCTGGCTCGGCGATGATCTCCGCACTGCTGTCCGCGGCCACCTCGAGGGCCTCGACTCCGAGACGCTGGCCCAGGCCCTCATCGCCGGGGTCACTCCCGGTGAACTCGGTGCCGGGCGCGGGGTGGTCTACGAGCTTCTCGACCGGCACGACTTCGTCATCGACCCGCTGCCCAACCTGGTGTTCACCAGGGATTCCAGCGTCTGGGTCGGAGACCGGGTAGCGGTGTCCAGCCTCGGTGCCCGGGGACGGGAGGCCAGTCTGCTGGCCGTGCTCTATGCGCACCACCCGAGATTCGTCGGCACGAAGATGCTTTACGGCCCGCACCTGGAGCCGATCGTGGGCGGAGACATCGTGCTGCTGGCCCCGGGCGTGATCGCGGTCGGCGTCAGCGAGCAGACCAGCCCGGCGGGAGTGGAGCGGCTCGCCCGGCAGGCCTTCCCGGCGGGACTCGCGCACACGGTGCTGGCGGTGCCGATCCACCGGACCGGGGCGCCGCACCTGGACACGATCTGCACCGTGATCGACGCCGGGGTCGTCGTGATGCACCCGGCGCTCGCGTACACGCTGACCGTGCACACCATCACGCCGCGCGGCGACGAGCTGCGGGTATCCCGGCCGCAGCCGTTCATGGCTGCCGCGGCCCAGGCCATGGGCATCGACCGGCTCACCGTGATCGACACGGGCCTGGACCCGCTCACCACCTCCCATGGTCAGTGGGGCGGCGGTCAGTGGGGCGGCGGTCAGCTGGGCGGCGGTCAGTGGAGCGGTGGCCGGTGGGGCGGTGGTCAGCCGGGCGGCGGCCGCGGCGACACCGGCCAGTGGGACGACGGCGGCAACGCACTGTCCCTGGGCCGGGGGCTGGTCATCTGCGATGAGCGGAACCTGGAGACCAACGCCAGGCTCACCGCGGCGGGAGTCCAGGTCATCCCGGTGCCCGCGAGCGAGCTGGCCAGCGGGCGGGGCGGCCCGCGCTGTATGTCCTGCGCGGTGACCAGGGACCCGGCCGCCCAGCCCGCCGGATCGAGGATGCTCGAGGGACGGGCCACCCGTCCCGACCTGGCCCCCTTCCCCCGGGGGGTGCCTGCGGTCAGCAACCCGCACGGCCTGGGCGCCGAGACGCAGGAACTCGTCCAGATCCCGTAAGTACCGGTCTAGTAAGTACCGGGCCGGTCAGGCGGCCGGCGGCCGGTCCACCACCTCGGCGAGGATGCTGAACGTCGGGCAGGGCCACCGCCACATGCAGCTCCGGCAGCGCCGGATCGGGCTGCTCGGGTCAGTGGTGATGCCGCCCGCGTCGAGCGGCTGATGCAGGTCGATCAGGCGGCCTGCCAGCTCGGTGAACTGCAGCATCTGCTCCCGGGCCTCGGCCAGGAAGGCCAGGTCCCCGGCGTTCATCCGGGCGCTCACCGGGACCACGCCCTGGCGGTTGATCAGGCGGCTGTAGTGCCGGCTGCTCTCCAGCCAGGACGAGGCGGACTCGGCGCGGGAACGCAGTCCGTCTATGTCGGCCCGGATCCTGGCCCGCTGCTGGTCCACGTCAGGCGCCCAGGTCACCGGGCCCGGGTCCGGGTACGCCGGACCGAGGGCACCAACTCTGGCCCCGGGCACGGTCGGCAGCCTGTCCTCCGCGAGCGGCGCCGACAGCGGCCCGGTGGTTGGCGGCCCGGTGGTTAGCGGTGCGGTGGGCAGAGGCGCGGACAGCATGTCCGGCAGGGGCGCGGACAGCGGGATGGGGTCGGCCGCGTCCACGTTCGGTAGCGGTCTCAGGGTCGCTATCTTCGGTTCTGGCTGCTCTGGCAAGGGGTACATCCCGGGGGCTCCGCCTCGCTGGTGCCGGCATCAGGTCGGTCACTCTCCAGCTTGGCGCAGAAATGCCCAGTCCGCCTGCGATTTAACCGTGTGCTCTCCGTAAGCATCTAGTCCTGGACGCACAGCGGCGGTAGGGTGCCGCTCGTGGAGCTAAAGGTATCGAGTCGCAGCGAGGGTGATCACGTCGTCGTAGCGCTGTCCGGCGAAATCGACCTTTACACCGCTCCCCGGCTGCAGAGCCAGCTGGCCTCGGCGCTGAACGTGGACCACGCGGTACGGCTCGTGGTGGACATGTCCGGGGTGGACTTCTGCGACTCCACCGGCATGAACGTGCTGCTCGCCGCCCAGCGCATGGCCCGCGAGCACGGCGGGAACGTCGAGCTCAGCGGCCCACGGCCTGCGGTGCGCAAGATCCTCCAGGTGACCGGGCTGGAGTCGGTGTTCACGGTCACCGGCGAAGGGGCCCCGGTTCCCGGGCAGTAGCTGACGCAGCGTTTTCCGGCTGGTAACCCACTACGATCGGCGCATGCCGCCGCGCGGTGACGTCGCTATCGTCATTCCAGCCAAGGACGAGTCCGACCGCATCCAGGTGACCGTGAAAGCGGCCGCGGGCGTGCCGGGCGCCGACATCCTGGTTGTCGTGGACGACGGGTCCGGCGACGACACGGGTTTCGTTGC
Source organism: Streptosporangiaceae bacterium (assembly GCA_036509255.1). Classification (GTDB taxonomy): domain Bacteria; phylum Actinomycetota; class Actinomycetes; order Streptosporangiales; family Streptosporangiaceae; genus RYN-230. The sequence continues at coordinate 23,657 of DATCFY010000165.1, read as the reverse complement.
GGAAAATGCGGGAGCGATAGTCCTGCGGCACGGGCGCACTCGCGGCAAGGGCGCGGCGATGGAAACCGGCGCTGAGGCGGTCGGGCTGCTGGAGCGCGACGAGGCCCGCGCGGTACCCCGGCATCTGCTCTTCCTCGACGCTGACCTGGCCGAGTCCGCGGCACACGCGGAGGCCCTGGTGCAGCCGGTCCGGGACGGCCTGGCCGACATGACCATCGCCGTGTTCAGCGAACGGGTCCGGGCGGGCGGGCACGGGTTCGTGGTCGCCCTGTCCGGGTCGGGCATCAGCCGCGCCACCGGCTGGCGGCCCGCGCAGCCGCTTAACGGGCAGCGGTGCCTGACTCGCGCCGCGTTCGAGGCGGCCCGGCCGCTGGCCCCCGGCTGGGGGGCCGAGACGGGCATGACCATCGACCTGCTTCGCCAGGGCCTGCGGGTGACCGAGGTCGAGGTCCCCATGGCGCACCGGGCCACCGGCGGCGACTGGCGCGCGCAGCTCCATCGCGCCCGGCAGTTCGCGGGCGTGGCCTGGGCGCTCGCCGTCCGGGAGCCTGCCGTGCAGACGGCCCGGCAGGCCCGGCAGGCGCGGCGGCGGTCCCGCGGCTAAGCCGTTGTCTCGCGGCACCGTTTCTCCTGGCACCGTGTCCTCCGGCGGCGCATCGTCCCCTGGCGGTGCGTCCTCCGCCGGCGTGGTCCCTGGGCTGGCCGGGCTCATCGCCATCGCGGTCAGCGTCTCGGCCACGTTCACCGTCGCACTGCTCGGCCCTTCGGTCATGGAGCCCGCCCTGCCCGGCGCGCCGGACCAGCCTCCCTGGGCGTTCACGGTCCATCCGGCGGCCGGTCTCGCGGTGGGCCTGGCCGCCACGGCCCTGGTTACGGGCGCGCTGGGGCTGGGGCTGAGCCTGCATGCCCTGCACCGGGGATGGACCCTGCGGCCGCGGCCCGTGCTGCTGGCCGGCATCCTCGCGGCCGCGGTGCTGGCCCTGGTCCCGCCGTTCGGGTCGTCCGACCAGCTGAGCTACGCCGCGTACGGCCGGATGGTGGTCACCGGCCGTGACCCCTACACGACCACCCCGGCCATGCTGGCCCGGCTGGGTGATCCGGTGGCCCGGGCGGTCCAGGACTGGCGGGGCAGCCCGTCGGTGTACGGCAGCCTGGCCTCGGGGCTGCAGGCGCTGGCCTCCGAGGCCGGCGGGACCTCGGTGCGGCTGACCGTGTTCGTGCTGTCGGTGCTGAACGTGGCCGCGTTCGCGGCGACCGGCCTGCTGCTGCACCGGCTGGCCCGGGGCAGCCGGGCGGGGCAGTTGCGGGCCGCGCTGCTCTGGACCGGTAACCCGCTGCTGCTCCAGGTGCTGGTGGCCGGGGCACACGTGGACAGCCTGGCCATCATGTTCGCGGTCGCGGCGATCGCCCTGTTCTGCCTGGGCCTTCGCGGGACCGGGACCGGGGCTGGTCCGGGTCGGCCGTTCGCGGTGTGCGCGGGCGCCGGGGCACTGGCCGGGCTGGGGGCGGCCGTGAAGCCGACCATGGTCCTGGTGCTGGCCGGGCTGCTCGCCGCGACGGTGCTGTCGGGGACGGTGATGGCTGTGAGGGCGCCAGCTGGAAGGGTGCCGGCTGGAGGGGTGCCGGCTGGAGGGGTGCCGGCTGGGAGGGTGCTGGCGCGGCGGCCCGGGACGGCCCTGCTGGCCCGGGCCGGGGGCCTGGTCGCCGGCTTCGCGGTGATCGCGGTTCTGGCCCTCGCGCCCTGGGGACCCGGGTCGCTGCGACCGGCACTGTCGGCCGGGAGCATGGTGTCGATCGGCTCGCCGTGGCGCACGGTCCGGCTGCTCATCCGGCTCGGTGCCGGGGAGGGGATCGCCGACGACGTGGTCAAGGCGGCTGCGATCCTGCTCGCGGCGATGCTGCTGGTGCTGCTGGTGAACGCGCTGGCGCGCGGCAGTTCGCGGTCCTGGCCCCGGGATGACTCGGGGCTGGGCACCCTGGCCGTGGCCTGCGCGTGCGCGTTCACCGTCGCCTGGCTGATGGCGTGGCCGTACGTGCTGCCCTGGTACGACAGCCTGGGCTGGGCGTTGCTGGCGCTGCTGCCGCTGCCCGTCCTCGGGGGTGCCGCGATGGGGAGATGTGCCCCCGGGAGCGCCGCCGGCGCGGCCGTGACCTGGCGCGGGCGGCCCGTCTTCCTCGTCGTGGTGCTGGACTGGCTGATGCTGGCCCGCACGACCGCGCTCGGGCTGGGCTACCTGCCCGCGCGCGGCAGCACGATGCCGCCTGACTTGGCCTGGCTGCGTCCGGTGCTGCGCAACGGAGTCACCCCCGCCGTCCTCCTCACCATCCTCATCGTGCTGATCTGCCTGCTTCTGCCCTTGCTGCCGCCCCGGCGCCGCCGCGTCCGCGACCTGGACGGCACATCCGGCCACACCCCCGGCTCACTGGACGAAACATTCACGTAGTCGGCGTGCGACCGCGCTGGGTACCCGCGGCTCCGGGTACCCGCGGCTCCGGGTACCCGCGGCGCAGGCGGTCCGGGTCTGGTGGCTCCGGTCAGGCGGCCCGGGTCTGGTGCTCCCTGGGTCAGGCGGTTTGCTGGGTGGGATCCCCGGGGTGCTGGAGCGGCTGCTCAGCCTCGATGCCATGCTCCGTCAGCAGCCGCTGCAGCCGGTTCACCTCGTCCCGCAGCCAGTCGAGCTCGCGGCCCAGCGAGGCCACGTCCACCCCGGCCGACCAGCGCTCGATCAGGCGGTCCCGCTCGGCCAGCAGTTCCTTCTCACTCTCCCGGGCAGCCGCGGCCCGGTCGAGGTCCTTCGCGTCGACCGCCGCGTCCTTGGCCTGCCGGGCCAGCTCGATCCGGATGTCGTAGTCCCGGATGCCAGGCGGCGTGATGACCTCACCCCGCCGCAGCCGGTCCTGGTTCACCAGCTCCAGAACCTGGCTACGGACCTTGGGGACGGTGGCGCCGAGGCGGTTGAGCACGTGCCAGCCCACCCCGTCTCCCTCACGCACCAGGCCGAGCAGCATGTGCTCGGGTCCCACGTGGAGGTGACCGAACTGGTCGGCCTCCCGGGCCGCGAGCTCCAGGACCCGCTTGGTCCGCGGCGTGAGCGGGATGTGCCCGGCCGGCTCGTGCTTGCCCTCCCCGATGATGTCCAGGACCTGCTCGCGTGCGCTCTCCGCGCTGATCCCCAGCGCGTGCAGGGCCCGGCAGGCCAGCCCGTCGCGGTCACGGAGCAGGCCGAGCAGGAGGTGCTCGGTGCCGATGTAGTTATGGTGCAGCGCGTGGGCTTCGTGGTTGGCCGTGATGAGCACCTCGCGGGCCCCCGGGCTGAACCGGCGGAACATCGTGCCTCCCTTGCGCCCGGTGGTGCGCCGGAGATTCGGCAGCCATCCATGCATCGGTGCCTCCTTAGCCGGTGACGGAGTCTTTGCTGATGCTTCTCGTGGGGTCAGTGCTGCGCGGTAGCTGGAGATCCGGGGCGACAGCCACGCCGTCAGGTCGGCGGCGGACCGCCGCCCGGCAGCCAGGTCGGCCACCATGGCCGCTGTGACTTCGGCGGGCTCGAGATCCACTTGCCAGCCATTGACCGCGAGGAAGGTGACGGTCGCGAGCACGGCCGCCTGCTCGTTGCCACGGGTCAGCGGGCGGTGCCGGATGAGCGCGCACAGCAGGGCGGTCGCGCGGTCGTCAGGGTCCTGGCCGGCGGAGTCCGCCTCGGCGAGGGCGGCTTCGGCGGCGGCGACATCCATCAGGTCGAGCACGGCCGGGACGTCCTGCCCCAGGGCCCGCGCGGCGATGACGACCAGCGCACCCAGGTCGATCGGCGTCATCACTTCTCGTCCCGCAACATCTCAAGCAGCCGCTGATGCCGCGCGACGTTGTCCTCGAGGAGCCGGATGAACCGCTCGTCCCGCTGCCGCGCCTCCACCAGCGAGGTAATCGCCTCGCGCACCACGTCGGACACTGACCGGCCCTCCACCTCCGCCACGGCTTCCAGCCGTTCGGCGAGCCCGGGATCCAGCCGCAGCACCATGTTCTTGGTCCGCATCGCGCCGCCTCACTGATATCGAGATATCACGATACCACCAAACGGGAAGGGTGCCGATGCTGAGCAGGCGCCATCGCGGAGCCCCCGCCATCGCGAGCCTCGCCATCGCGGAGCCCGCACCATTGAGGAGCCTCCCCACTGGGGAGCCGCCATCGGGGAGCCCCGTAACACCATCAGCCTCATTGCCCCTTCCAGCCCCACGGGCGGCCCCTCCGGGCCGTTTGCCGCATAATCGCCCGCATGGATGTAGGTCTGATGTAGTCTTGAGTGCCCCGATCTTTCACCCATGCCGGTCCCGTGCTCCGTCCCCGCCGCCTCCCGTGTGGCCGCCTGCCGATGCCGGCCGCGGGCTCACGGCGGGCGCCCCCAACGGGCCACTGGTATTCTCACGCCCTGTTACGGGACACCCGTTATCGGGCGCAGCCCGTTAGCTACGCGAAGCCCTCCAGCGTGAGCGGCCATCCAGCGAAGGCGACGTGATCGCACTGTCCCGCACCGACTCAGGCTCCCCGGCCGAGCCCGTCCCCTCAGGCGGCCCAGACCACACAGCGGACGCAGACCCCACGGGCAAGCCCGTGCCGTACGCCTACCTGGGACCGGAGGGCACCTTCACCGAGGCGGCGCTGCTCGCCTTCGACCCGGGCGCAGCAGGCCACGCGATGCCCTGCGTGACCATCCAGGCCACCCTCGATGCGGTGCGCAACGGCCTCGCGGAACAGGGCATCGTGCCGATCGAGAACTCGGTGGAAGGGGCGGTCACCGCGACCCTCGACGAGCTGGCCACCGGCCAGCCTCTGGTGATCAGCGCGGAGGTGCCGCTGCCGGTGGCCTTCGCGCTGCTGGCCCGGCCGGGTACCCAGCTCGGCGACGTGGCGACGGTTGGCGGCCACCCGCAGGCCCAGGCCCAGTGCCGTCGCTGGCTGGAGGAACACCTGCCCCACGCGGCCTGGCGCCCCGCGTCGTCCAACGCCGAGGCTGCCCGCCAAGTGGCGGATGGGCAGCTCGACGCGGCACTGGCCGGAGCGTTCGCGGCGGTGATGTACGGCCTCGCGGTGGTGGTCCCCGACGCTCACGATCACGCCAACGCGGTGACCCGTTTCGTCGTGGTGAACCAGCCGGGCCCACTGCCTGCGGCGACCGGGTCGGACCGGACCTCGCTGGTGGCGTTCCTGCGCGAGGACCATCCGGGCGCCCTGATGGAGATCCTCACCGAGTTCGCGGTGCGGGGCATCAACCTGGTCCGCATCGAGTCCCGGCCCACCGGCGACGGGCTGGGCAAGTACTACTTCACCATTGACTGTGAAGGGCATGTGGACGACGCCCGGGTGGGCGAGGCGCTGATGGGCCTGCGCCGGGTCTGCGCCGACGTCAGATTCCTGGGCAGTTACCCGCGGCACGACGGCGGCCCAACCCACGTCCGACGCGGTACCTCCGACCCGGAGTTCGCACAGGCGGCTGCCTGGCTGTCCCGGCTGCGTTACGGCCGGGTCTGACCGTGGCGGTCCAGGCGCGGGCTGCAGGGCGGGCTACAGGTAGGGGCCCGAGCCCCGGGTCGGCTGCTGCGGGCCGGCCGAGTCGTCGCCCGGCATCATGCCGGGGGGCAGGGCCCGGCGCATCTGCTCCAGTTGCGCCCGCGCGGCCATCTGCTGCGCGAACAGCGTGGTCTGGATGCCGTGGAACAGGCCTTCCAGCCAGCCCACCAGCTGAGCCTGGGCCACCCTCAGCTCCGCCTCGCTCGGCACCGAGTCGTCGGCGAAAGGCAGGGACAGCCGCTCCAGCTCGTCGACCAGCTCCGGAGCCAGGCCGTCCTCGAGTTCCTTGATCGAGCTCTGGTGGATCTCACGCAGCCGGGCCCTGCTCTTCTCGTCCAGCGGCGCGGCCCGGACCTCCTCCAGCAACTGCCGGATCATGCTCCCGATCCGCATCACCTTGGCGGGCTGCTCGACCATCTCCATGACCGGCCGCTCGCCCGTGCTCTCGCCCTCGCCGCCGTCGGCGTCCACCGTAATGCCGTCCGGGCCGACCACCACGACTTTGGCGCCCTGACCGGTCTCGGGGTTGCGTTCGCTCATGGTTCTAGTCTTGCCCCTTCCGTGGAGTGGGTGCACCCGGGGGGTGTGAATCCCTGCTGTAATCTTCCCGCGGTTCCTCAGTTCACCAGCAGGATTTTTCCCACGTGCGAGCCGTCGTCCAGGAGCCGGTGCGCCTCAGCCGCCTCGGCCATCGGCAGCACGGCGTGGACGACCGGGACCACCTTCCCGGAGCTGATGAGCGGCCAGATGTGCGCCCGGGTGGCCGCCACCACCTCGGCCTTCTCCTTGGCGGTCCGGGTCCGCAGCGTGGCGGCGACGATGGAGGCCCGCTTCTGCATCATGAGTCCCAGGTCGACTTCGCCGCGGTTGCCGCCCCGTGTGGCGATGACCACCAGCCGTCCCCAGGTGGCCAGCGTGTCAAGGTTCGGGGCCAGGTAGGACGCGCCCATGATGTCGAGGATGACGTCCGCGCCATGGCCGCCGGTGAAGTCGAGCACGGAGTCGGTGAAGTCCTCATCCCGGTAAGAGACGGCCAGGTCGGCCCCGAGTTCCCGGCAGCGGGCCAGCTTCTCGGGCGAGCCAGAGGTGCAGGCCACCGTGCACCCCTCGGCCTTCGCGATCTGGATCGCGAAGGTGCCGATGCCGCCGGCGCCGCCGTGGACCAGGAACGTGTCGCCGGGTGCCAGCCGGCCCATCTGGTACACGGTGCCCTGGATCGTGCAGGTCGCCTCCGGGAGGGCGGCGGCGTCCACCAGGGATACTCGCTCCGGGACGGGCAGCAACTGGCCCTGGGGCACGGCGACTTTCTCCGCGTACGCGCCCCCGGCCAGCAGCGCGCACACCTCGTCGCCGACCTGCCAGCCGGTGACCTCCGGGCCCAGCTTGATGATCCGGCCCGAGCATTCCATCCCCGGGTACGGGGGCGCCCCGGGCGGCGGGGGATAGTGGCCCTGCCGCTGCATGATGTCCGCGCGGTTGAGGCCGGCCGAGGCGACCTCCACGAGCACCTCGCCCGGGCCGGGCACCGGATCGGGCACCTCCTCCAGGCGTAGGACCTCAGGGCCGCCGGGATGAGTGATGACAACCGCTTGCATGAGGTTTCTCCTGATTGCCGCAGTGGAGGGCGTGCTACTGCCAGCTAGGTAGCTTAGGCTTCGCTAGAAGTGCTCATCCGGTCCCCTACCGGCACGTCATTCTCCTACACCGACCAGAGCTGAGGGGAACGACCTTGGCCGATCATGACCTGGACCGCAGTGCGGCGGCCGGGACCGGCGAGGATGACGCCTTGGCGGACGGACCCGGCCAGCACGATCGGCCGGCCCAGGACGAATTTCGGCGCACTGATTTTGGCCGCACTGATTTTGGATGCACTGGGCCGCCACGGCTTTTCGGGCAGCAGCCGCCGTTCGAGACCCGGGCCGGCTTAGCCTCGCCGCCACCGTACCCGTCCCCGCAGACGGAACTGCCGGATGCCTTCGCGCCCGGCGTGGCCGAGGGCCTGGACACCGGCGGCTCCGCAGCAGATGGTGCGGGGACGGTGGGGGATGATGCCGGGGATCCTTACGGGCCGCCGGACGACTACGACACTGCGGATGCCTACGGGCCGGTGGACGACTATGACCCGGCCGGGGACTACAGCCCGGGCTGGCACGGCGCCGCGAACCCCTACACTCCGGCTGGATACGGGACCTCTGGCGAGTCCGCCGGAGCGGATGCGGACTATGACGCCGGAGACGAATACGGGCCCCCGGACGACTACGCCGGTCCTGGGGACGGCTCGCCCCTTTCGCTGATCCTGAACTCAGGCGGCCCGCCGGGCCAGTTCGGGGCGCTGGCCCCCCCAGCGGCCAATTCCGGCCCAGCGGACGGTTCCACCATGGCGGACAGGTCGCACCCGGCGGAGCCCGGCGAACCGGATGCGGGCCCGGCGGAACTCGGAACGGCCATGCCCGGATCGGCCATGCCCGGATCGGCGGCCTGGCCCGGGTGGACGCTCCCGGACGCCGAGACCCCCCCAGACCCAGGGACCCCCCTAGACCCAGAGCCACGCGCCGGGCATGGCTCACTCGCCCCGCCGTCGTCAGCGGCCCCGCTGCCGCCCTCCGCGTCCCCGCGAACCGTAACGGCCGATAGCCTCACCGCCGACCTGCTCCTCCCCGGGCGGCACAAAGCCCCGGCCGGCGGCTGGCGCCGGGCGATCTTCGAGGTGACCGGCGGCCTGGTGCGCGCGCCCGAGTCCGCGGCGGAACGGCGCCGCCGGGAACTCACCGCCCGGGCCCGCACCCCGGTCAGCGGCGGCCACCACCGGGTCGCGGTGCTCAGCCTGAAAGGCGGCGTCGGCAAGACCACGACCACCGTGGGCCTAGGCGCCACGCTGGCGTCGCTGCGCGGGGACCGGGTCATCGCGGTGGACGCGAACCCGGACCGGGGCACGCTGTCCGACAAGCTCCGGCTGGAGACTTCCGCCACGGTCCGGGACCTGCTGAACGAGCGGGACCAAATCCGCCGGTACGCGGACGTCCGGGCCTACACCACGCAGGCCGCGAGCCGGCTGGAGGTGCTGGCCTCCGATCGCGACCCCACCGTGTCGGTGGCGTTCAGCGAGCGGGACTACGGCGACGTCGCCCAGGTGCTGGAGCACTACTACTCGATCTGCGTCACCGACTGCGGGACGGGGCTGCTGCACTCGGCCATGGCCGGGGTGCTCCGGCTGGCTGATCAGATCGCCGTAGTCAGCTCCCCGTCGGTGGACGGGGCGCGGAGCGCGAGCGCCACCCTGGACTGGTTGCAGGCGCACGGCTACGGCGACCTGGTCCGGCAGGCGGTGGTGGTGCTCGCCGTGATCCGTCCACGGAGCAAGAGCGCGGTGGACCTGGTCCGGCTGGAGCAGCACTTCGCCGCGCGCTGCCGGGCCGTGGTCAGGGTCCCGTACGACGCGCATCTAGACGAGGGCGCGGAGGTGGAGCTGGGCCGGCTGAATACGGCCACGGCCGACGCGTTCCTGATGCTGGCCGCGGAGATCGGCGACGGTTTCGCCTGCCCGCCGAGAACGGCCCGCTAAGCCCGCCCGGTAGCGTCGCCAGGTCTGGCGCGCTTCCGGTTCTGGATCCATGGCGATCTTCTGCTGCGCTATGACGGGGAGATGGCGGGCTTTCCGCGGGGAGCCGCGGGCGGTCGCGGTCTGCAGCGCCTGGCGCAGGATGCCCCGGCCGTCGGGGTAGCGCACCCGGACCACGGAGATGGCCGTGCCGGAGCGGGGCAGGAACCTGGTCAGCGCCGGGAACACCAGTGCCACGATCAGGTAGATCCCGGTCGCCAGCGCGGCGAGAAGAGGCAGGCCCGCCCCCGCGGCCATGCCGACCGCGGCGGTGATCCAGACCCCGGCGGCCGTGGTCAGCCCGCGCACGGCGTCCCGCCGGACGAAGATCAGGCCGGCGCCGAGGAGGCCGATGCCGCTGACGACCTGGGCTGCCACCCGGGACGGGTCCAATACGATCCGGCCCGTGGTCAGGATGTCCATGAAGCCGTACTTGCTGATCAGCATGAACAGCGCGGCGCCCACCCCGACCAGGGTGTGGGTGCGCAGGCCGGCGCTCTTCTGCCGGACCTCGCGCTCCAGCCCGATGGTCGCGGACAGCAGCAGGGCCAGGCCGAGCTCGGCCGCCTGCCGCCAGCCCTCATCCGGGGGCAGCGCGGAAGTAGTGAGTTGGCGGGCTAGAGAAAGCACGGTGGGGGCATTTTCCCTCGCGCATCGTGATCAAACATGCGCATACCGCCGAAATTCGCCGCAACGAAAACCGCCCCCCGCCGGCCCTCCGCGCTACAGACGGGGGTCGACGGGCTCGGATTCCAGCGCGAGCACCCCGAACACGGCCTCGTGGATCCGCCACAACGGGTCGCCCCGCGCCCCCCGTTCCAGCGCCTCCAGTCCCAGCGCGTACTCCCGCAACGCCAGCGAGCGCTTGCGGCCCAGGTGGCGATCCCGGAGCCGGGCCAGGTTGGCGGGCTCGGTGTAGTCGGGGCCGTAGATGATCCGCAGGTACTCCCGGCCCCGGACCTTGATGCCGGGCTGGGCCAGGCCCCGTGTGCCCCGGGTCAGGTTGGCGTACGGCTTGACCACCATGCCCTCGCCGCCGGCCGCGGTCAGGTCCTCCCACCACGCGATCCCGGCCGCCACCGAGGCCGGGTCCGTGGTGTCCACCCGCAGCCGCCGGGTCACGGTGATCAGCCCGGGGGCGGCGCCGGCCAGCCGGTCGGCCAGGCTGAGGTGCCAGCCGTGATCACGCTCGTGGTAGACGGCGCCTTCCGTGGCGAGCACCTGGAACGGGGCCAGCCGCACCCCGTCCAGGCCGTGCACCGGCCAGCAGTACCGCCGGTAGGCGGCCGTGAACGCCTCGGCGTTGGCGGCCCGGGCGGTCGTCCGGGCGTCGAGCCCGGCGACGTCGACTCCCCGCGCGGCGGCCTCCCCGAGCACGCGGACGGCCTGCGGCAGCGCGGCCCGCGCCGCGGCGCCCACCGCGGCGTACTGGTGCCGCAGCAGGTCCCCGGCCTTGACCGACCAGGGCATCAGCTCGCAGTCGAGCAGCACCCATCCGCTATCCAGCTCAGCCCAGAGCCCGGCCGCGCCGATGGCGGTGCGGACCGCGTCCAGCAGCTGCCGCGCGGTCGCGGACCGGAAGAATGGTCGGCCGGTCCGGGTGTACACCGCCCCGGGCAGGCCGTCCGGCCCGCCGAACCGGGCCAGGGCCGTCCCCTCGTCCCGGCAGGCGAGGAGCACGGCGCGCGAGCCCATGTGCTTTTCCTCGCAGATCACGTCGGTGATGCCCTCGGCCTGGTAAGCCGCGAACGCCTCAGCCGGGTGCTCCAGCAGGTCCGGCCGGTCAGATGTGGGGGACGGGGCCATGGTCGGCGGCAGGTAGCGCAGCCACCGGGGATCGATCGCGAACCGGCTCATCACTTCCAGTGCGCCGGCGGCGTTCTCCTCGCGGACGGTGACCCGGCCATGGTGCGCGGTCTCGATCACCCGCTTACCCAGCACGTCGGTGATGTCCAGCACCCCGGGGTCACGCCGTGGCGGTTCGGCGTGGCCTGGCTGGGACTGATCTGGGGACGCCGGGCCCGGGTCCGAGCCGGGCGCGACGGGGAAGGGACGGGCGGGCTCATACCAGGCCCGGTCGGCCGGGACCGACACCATCTCCTTCTCGGGGTAGCGCAGCGCGGTTAGCCGGCCGCCGAACACGCAGCCGGTGTCCAGGCACATCGTGTTGTTGACCCACTCCGGGTCCGGCGTGGGTGTGTGCCCGTAAAGGACCATGGCCCGGCCCCGGTAGTCGTTGGCCCACGGGTAACGGACCGGCAGCCCGAACTCGTCCGTCTCCCCGGTGGTGTCCCCGTACAGCGCGAAGCTGCGCACCCGGCCGGACACGCGGCCTTGGTAGGCCTCTTTCAGCCCAGCGTGCGCCACGACCAGCCGTCCCCCGTCCAGCACCAGGTGCGAGACCAGGCCGCGGCAGAAGTCGGCGACGTCCTTGCGGAACGCCTCGTCCTCGCCGGCCAGCTGGCCGAGCGTCTCGGCCAGGCCGTGGCTGACCTGCACGTTCCGCCCGGACAGGGCGCGGATCAGCTTGTTCTCGTGGTTACCGGGCACGGCCAGCGCGTGGCCCGCCGTCACCATGCCCATCACCAGCCGGAGTACACCGGGCGAGTCCGGGCCCCGGTCCACCAGGTCGCCGAGGAACACCGCCGTCCGGCCTTCCGGCGGCACCGCGTCGACGGCCCGGCCGGACGCGTCCCGGGTGACCCGGTAACCGAGGCGGCCCAGCAGCGCCTCCAGTTCGGTGCGGCAGCCGTGCACGTCACCGATCACGTCGAACGGCCCGGTCCGGTCCCGGTAGTCGGTGAGCAGCCGTTCGCGGACCACCACGGCCGCCTCGACCTGGGCGGGGCTGCGCAGTACGTGGACTTTGCGGAACCCCTCCCGGTTAAGCCCGCGCAACGACCGGCGCAGCTGGTCATGCTGGCGGTGAATGACCTGCGATCCGAACGTGCGGTCCGGCCGGCCCGAATTTCGTTGCGTGCAAAGGCTTTTCGGCAGGTCCAGCACGATCGCGACGGGCAGCACGTCGTGGGCGCGGGCCAGGTCCACGAACTGCTTGCGCGCGGCGGGCTGCACGTTGGTCGCCTCCACCACCGTCAGCCGGCCGGCGGTCAGCCGCTTGCCGGCGATGTAGGCGAGCACGTCGAACGCGTCACCGGTCGCCGCCTGGTCGTTCTCGTCGTCGGCGACCAGACCGCGGCAGAAGTCGCTGGAGATCACCTCGAACCGGCCGAAGTGCTGGCGGGCGAACGTAGTCTTGCCCGAGCCGGACACGCCGATCAGGACGACCAGGGACAGCTCGGGAATCCCGAGCTCCCGGCGCTCGCTGTCCGCCAAATCCGTGCTGGCTAGGTCAGGCACGGGTGAACACCGCCATCTGGGTGGGCGGCCCGACCTCGGGGTCGTCCGGGCCGACAGGCAGGAAGCGCACCTCGTAGTTGCGGCGCCCGGCCACCCCGGCCGCCCAGTCACGGAACTGCGGCCGGGTCCACTCGAAGCGGTGATCCGGGTGCCGCATCGCGCCAGGGTGCAGGTCGGTAAACCGCACGTTGTACTCCACGTTAGGCGTGGTGATCAGGACGGCGCCGGGCCGGGCCGCCCCGAACACGGTCTGCTCCAGCGCGCCGAGCCGCGGCGGGTCCATGTGCTCGATGACCTCCATGAGCACGGCCGCGTCCAGGCCGGCCAGCCGCGCGTCGGCGTAGGTGAGCGATGACTGCAGCAGCTGCACCCGCTCCCGCTGGCGGTCCGGCATCGTGTCCAGGTGCAGTCGCTGGGCAGCCCGTTCCAGTGCCCGGTGGGATACGTCGACGCCGAGGACCCGGGCCACGGACGGTTCGCGGAGCAGCATCGCGGTCAGGCTGCCCTCCCCGCAGCCGAGGTCAGCAACCTGCGCGGCCGCCGAATCCCGCAGGATAGTGTCGCGGAGGACGCTGAGGACGGCGTCACGGCGCTGCTGGGCCAGCGGGCTCCGGGGCGCCTGCGTGCCGGTACCGATGGTGCCGGTCTCCGGGGTCTCCGGCACCGCGTTGTCCAGCGCCTCCGGCTCCGTGTCATCCACTTCGGCGAGTCGCGCCACCGCGGTCGCGGTGAGCCGCCGCTGGTGGGCCAGGTAGCGGTGGGTGATCAGGTCCCGCTCGGGGTGCCCGGCCAGCCACTCCCCGCCCGCCCGGAGCAGCTTGTCAATCTCGGTGTCGTCGACCCAGTAGTGCTTGCTGTCGTCCAGCACGGGCAGCAGCACGTACAGATGGCTGAGCGCGTCGGCCAGCCGGGCCTGCCCGGTCAGCCGGACCGTCAGGTACCGCGAGTTGCCCCACTCCGGAAGTTCCGGGTCGAGCGGGATCTGCGCGGCCTGCACATCCCAGCCCAGCGGCCGGAGCAGCCGGTGCGCCAGGTCCATGCCCCCGCGGCAGGACAGCGCGGGAAGGCCGATCTCCAGCGGCAGCGCACGGCCGGCCAGGTCCGGCCGGGCGTCACAGCGCCCGGTCATCGCGGTGCGGAACACCTTGCCCAGCGCCACAGCCAGCATCGACGAGGCCGCGTACGGCCGGTCGTTGACGTACTCGGCCAGTGAGAACGCCTCCGGGCCTCCGGACCCGGCCCGCCGGTGGCCGCGGACCAGCCCGATCGGGTCGATCTCCAGCAGCAGCGCCGCGGTGCAGCGCTGCTCAGTCGCCTCGGGATAGAACACGTGCGCCTCGCCTGCGGACACGGCGAAGCTCTGCAGCCGGTCCGGATGCTTGTGCAGCAGGAAACCCAGATCCGTTGCCGGTGGCTCGGTGAGCGTGATGGTCAGCAGCATGAACAGCTTTCCGCGAGGTCGCAGGTCACTGGTCGATCCTGGCATAGCGGGGCTCTGGCGGCCCCTGGATAAATTGCCGCGACCATCACACGGCATTACCTATGTAAACCGCTCGGTAACTTCGTGCGTCCAAAATTGCGTACCAGCGAGCGTTGCCCGCGCGGGGCCCTGCCGGACCGTGCGTGGCGGGGGATGTGCCAGCCAGGGCGGGCGGTCAGGGAAGCAGTCTTCTCCTGACCGTGGGTCTGGCATGTCGGGAAGGGAGTCGTCTATGGGCGCGGATAGAAGCCAGCCGGAACCCCCGTGGTGGCCGCCGCCCGATGACACCAACCCGGATCCGTTCCGGCCCCGGGAAGGGCAGCCGCCGGGAGAGCGGCGAACGCCGGGCCGGGACTGGTATCCCGGGACCGACTGGTACCCGGGAACGGAGTACCGGCCGCCGCAGTACGGCGCGCCGCGGTATCCGCGGGCACCATCCCCGCCCGGGTCCTTTCCGCCTGCTAACGGGCATCCGGCCAGCGGGCACCCGGCTACTGAGCATCCGGCCAATGAGCACCCGGCCAATGAGCAGCCGGCTAACGGACACGGCCGGGAGAAACGCGAGCCCTCGTCGCCGGCCAGGGAATACCAGCCGCGGGGCATGCAGTATTCGTCCCGCGAGCAGGACTACCGGGAGCCTGGAGACCTGTATCCGGTGCTGGGAGCTCATTCCATCCTGGGGCTCAACCCGCCGCCTGGCCGTCGGTCAGGCCGGCGGCACCAGATCCGCAACGGGATGCTGGTCGGACTCGGCTTGCTGATCGTCATCGTCGGCATCGGGACGGGGCTCTCCGGGGCGAGGCTTCCGTCCTCCTCGTCAAGATCCCGGGCGGCCAGTGGCACCGCGGGCCCTACGGGTACGCCGGGTAGCGGATCAGGGCACACCCTCACCTACCGTGTCACCGGCACGTCTGGCGCGGCGGTGACCTACGGGCCGGCGGGCAGCATGCGCACCAGTCAGAGCCCCGTGCACATCACCGCGAAGCTGGGCAGAGCGCCGTATTACTCCATCATCGCCCGGCTTCCGGACCGCGGCTCGGTCATGTGCGAGATCATCATCGGCTCGACGGTGATATCCAAGTCGGCCGCCACCGGCCGTCATGGCGTCGCGTCCTGCCAGATCAGCCGGGATCCGCTGAGCGGAAAGTGGCAAGGCGCGGGCGGCGGCTGACGGGTCAGGCCGGTCGGCAGGTGGCCGGGTCCCCTGGCGGAATGCCTGTTCAGCGGTTACAACTCAGTCATGGCCGCTGAACCTGGGGACGCTCCGAACGGCGAGTCGTCGGAATCGCCCGGGGAGGCGCCTACGTCAGGCGGGCCGCGGCGCATCGTCGTCGCCGGGGACTGGCACGGCAACGAAGAGTGGGCGGTCAGCGTCATCCGGCGCGTCCCGGCCCTGCTCCACAGCGAAAGCCAGCGGCTCATCCTGCATCTTGGGGACTTCGGCATCTGGCCAGACAAGGCCGGGCGGGTCTACCTGGACCGGGTCAGCGAGGCCCTGGCTGAGGCCGGGGCCGAACTATGGTTCGTGGACGGCAATCACGAGGACTTCGACCGGCTGGACCAGCTGGATCGCAAGCCCGGCGGGGACGGACGCGTGAAAGTGGTACCAGGGGTCATGCACCTGCCGAGGGGCTACCGGTGGAGCTGGCACGGCCTCAGCTGGCTCGCCTGCGGTGGTGCGGTGAGCCTGGACCGGGCGGTCCGCACCGAGGGCGTGGACTGGTGGCCGCAGGAGGAGATCACTACCGCACAAGAGGTGGCCATCTCCACCGGCGGTCACGCCGACGTGATGGTCTGCCACGACTGCCCGTCCGGCGTCGCCCACACCTTCGCTCACCCGCCGCCCGAGTGGGCGCCCGAGGACCTGGCCCGTAACGATGCGCACCGCCGGCGCGTGCAGCGCATCGTCGATGCGGTCATGCCCACCTACCTCATGCACGGCCACCTGCACCGCGCCTACCAGCGCACGTGCGACTTCGGCTACGGGCCCGTGAAGGTGACCGGGCTGGACGCTGACAACCGGCTGCGGAACTTCGCGGCCCTGGACGTGACCACGATGCGCTGGGACGTCCGCGCCGGCTGGTTCAGCCGGTTCCGCCGCAGTCCCGTAGTGGGATAGTGCTGGTCCACGGGCTGGTCGTCGCAGGCAGCAAGAGGGGAACTTTGATTAGTTAGTGAGACGCTGTACACCTAGAGCGACGGTTGTGCGTCTCTTAGTTAGATATGGGGGCGCGGCTGGGGGGGAAGCCTGGCCGGGCCGGGGATCGACCCTGCTAATGAAAGAGGCCAGGCATGTTGGATACGCGCGACAGCGTGAGAGGACGCCATCGCCGCCACTGGATCACCCGGAGCGCTCGTGGTTTGCGGGGCCGCGTCATGAAGGCTGTCATCAACCGGGTGGCAACGCACGAGATGCACCACGCAGCGCTGCTGCTCGGATACGACATAGCGCTAGGGCACGGGCGGGAAGGGATCTTCCGCTACCTCAATGAGTTCGACATTGGGACCGAGATCGGCCGCTCCGTGCGGTATGGCAAGCCGCAGGAGCGCGAAGGGGCTGTCGAAGCCCTCATCCTGGAACTCTGTCTCTTCAGCTGAGTAGTAGCAGGCGTCAGAGGGGCTGGCCCCCGCGGGCTGGCGCTGATTGGGGAACAGCCGGGGCAAGCAGCATGAATGCGCTGCTTGCCCCGGCTGCGTCTGGTAACCACGGAAGCGGTCGAAGGCTGGCCCGGCGTTCAGGGTGAAGGCCTACTCTGCTGCAGGTGATTTAAGCGGAGGTTGCTCCGTTTACACTGGGATGATCACCGAGGACCTTCTAGCTAGGCCTCGCGGCGCCGGCGGGTTGAAGCGGCATGGCCGTGAGGACGGCGACAGCACCAGATGCGAGGAGCTCAGTCATGCCCGAGACCCCCTTCTTCGACCAGGCAGCGCCCACAGCAGCTCGCGGCCGGACGGCGCCGGACCGGCTGGACGGCACAGTCGCGCTGGTAACCGGGGCGTCCAGCGGCATCGGCGCGGCCACGGCCATCGCGCTCGCGGCCAAGGGGGCGGCGGTGGCCGTCGCGGCGCGGCGCAAGGACCAGCTGGAAGAGCTCGCCGCGGGTATCCGCGAGCAAGGCGGGACCGTGCTCGTACTGGAGTCGGACATCACCGATGAGCAGCAGGCGACGGACGCGGTCGAGCGGACGGTCGCCGAGCTGGGCCGGCTCGACACGCTCATCAACAACGCGGGCGTGATGCTGCTGGGTCCCACGGTCGGGGCTCCGTTGCCGGAATGGCAGCGGATGGTCGACCTCAACGTGATGGGGCTGCTCTACTGCGCGCACGCGGCGCTGCCGCACCTGCTCCGCGCGGCCGAGGACGGGCCGCGGCAGGTCGCCGACATGGTCAACATCAGCTCCACGGCGGGCCGGATCGCCCGCAACGGGAGCGCCGTCTACAACCTGACCAAGCACGGCGTCGGCGCGTTCAGCGAGGCGCTGCGCCTGGAAGTCACCCAGCGGCACGTGCGGGTCTCGCTGGTCGAACCCGGCGCGACCGCGACCGAGCTGGCCGGCCACAACCGGCCCGAGGTCCTCGAGGCCATGCGCAGCCAGGTCGCCGGCATGCAGCCGATGGAAGCCGAGGACATCGCCGACATGATCGCGTACATCGTGACCAGGCCGCGGCACGTCGCGGTCAACGAGGTGCTGATCCGCCCCACCGAGCAGGCCTAGCCGGGCTGTCCGGCGGTCGCGCCGGGCCAGGCCAGGCGCCTCAGCGCACGGCCAGGAAGACCACCACTGCCAGCAGGATCAGCAGCGCGATCATGATCACGCCTACGACCGCGTTGGCGTTCCCGCTGGCGTTCTTCGTTCCTGCGTGGTGCTGACCGCGCATGCCTCCCCCTCAGATAGTTGGGCCGCCACACTGCGCCCAGGCCGCGCCTCTACCCGCAGGAGCTCACGGTGCACTGTGAACCTGAGCGCTCTCGGGTGGCGCTGATCAGGAGGCCCAGCTCGGCGAGCTGAGTCCATCCGAAAACATTTGCGAAAAAAGCCCAAACTGGGGCTGGAACCTACGAGCCAAGGCGCATCCTGGCCAGATGGCCGCCTCGGACCCTGCCCGCGAGCCGGCGCTGGAGCGGGCCATGCCCGCCGACGCCGTGCCCGGCTCCACTATCCCAGAAGACACTGAGGCCGAGATCCAGCTCCAGGATGGCACATGGGCGTGGGCACAGGTCACAGGTCAGCGCAAGGACCGGCATGGCCGCTGGTGCGTCGGGCTCCGCTGGTACGCCAGCCCAGCCGTTGGCGGCCGCGAAGGCTGGTACCTCTACGACCCGTCTTTCATCCGCCGCCCGTCCTTACAACCCCCGCGGCCTGGGAAGCCGGGCGGTCCCGGTCAGCGGTGAACCGTTTGAGGCGAACGGCGTCGGGCTGTCCGGAGTGACCGGGCCGGAAGTTCCGTTGCGGATTCTGGTTGGCATTTTCTCCCTGATCGCCACGGTCGAGGCGCCATGTCCGCGCTGAGTCGCGGCCGTGGCCGGACGCCAGGTCCACGGCGTCGGGTGCCGACTCCGGGTGAACGCCTTGTGGCTGACTCGAACCAAGTGTTAGGTTGCCGCGGTTGACGAAACAGCCGCCACTCGTTACTGCCTCGTGCGCCTATGCGGCGCCCGACATCAGGGCAGGCTGGGCTGGCCTGGCGGAAAGCGTGACAGTGACCGACGGCCCCTACGAGCACGGCGTCCGGGTCTGGTCGGAGCGTGGCTTGGCCATCGTCACCCCTCTCGGTCAGATCGACGCCAGGAATGCCCAGCATTTCTGGGAAGCGCTCGCGTCGGTCAGCCGGGATCACTCCATCATCGTGGCGGACCTGACCGCCCAGGTGGACTGTGACTGGCACACGATGAGCGCCCTGATCATGGCGCTGAGGTACACGGATGCCGGCGGCGGGGAGCTGCGGGTCGCCGCGGGAAGCGCGCAGATCCGCACGGTGCTGGCCACGGCGGGGGTAGACCGGCTGCTCGCGGTCTTCGGCAGCCTGGCCGACGCGCTTCCGGATGATGATCCGCCCCTCGAACCGGGGCTCTCCGGATTCGCATCAGCCTAGGAGCTGTCCGGGTTGTCCGGGTTGTCCGGCCGGGTTGTCCGGCGGCCTGTCAGCCCTTGGACCTGCTCGTGCACCGCGTCGGCCATGGCGCCGATGAAGTGCTGGACGGTCTCCAGCTCGTCGGGGCTGAACTGGTTCAGGATGGCGTGGGCCCGGCCGCCGAGCGATCCGAAGAATGCCATCCCGGTCGCCCGGCCCTGGTCGGTGTAGCGGAGATGGACGACACGGTTGTCCGTAGGATGGTCGCGTGCCCGCCGGATATGGCCGGCCGCCTCGAGGCGGTCTATGACCAGGCTGGTGCCGCCGGCCGACAGGCCGAGGTGCTTGCGCAGCTGCCCAGTGGTCAGCGGGGCGCCGTTGCCTTCGGCGCTCATGATCGCGACCAGGGCCTGCAGGTCGGAGGGCTGAAGCTGATGGAGCGCCGCGAACGCGTGGCCGAGCCGGGCTGAGTCCGTGCCGTAGCGGCGCAGGGCGTCGATGATCGACCACCTGACGCGGGACTCACCGTGGGCAGGATCGGAGCTGGCCACCTGTTGCGCGTCACCTCCTGTCTTCAGGCTATGCTCATTGTGTGAATGATTCACTCAATGAGCAATCGCGGGCCGGGGGTGAGGTCCGGGGCAAGCTCGGGGGCGAGGTCCGGGGGGTCGCCCGGCTCGCCCGGTGGTCTATCACCCATCGGTGGATCGTAGTAGCAGGCTGGGTCATTCTCGCCCTGGTGGGTGGCCTGGCGGCGGGCAAGTCCACCGGCCGCCTGTCCTTCTCGTTTGATCTTCCCGGGCAGCCGGCCTACGAGACCAACACGGCGATCGCCAGGACATTCGGGTCCGGCGGAGACGAGCCGCCGCTGGTGGCGGTGGTCCAGCTCCCCCCGGGCACGACCGTCAGCTCGCCCGGGGTCCGGGCCGGGCTGGCGACAGTCTTCGCGAAGGCGGCGCAGGCCCTCCCCGGCGCTCGGACCGCGTCGTGGATCTCCACCGGTGACCGGGCTTTCGTCTCCGCGGACGGCCGGACTACGTTCGAGCTGGTCTACCCGGTCGCCGACTTCGCCAGCAGCAACCCCTACGCCACGGCGCTGCCCCGGCTGGAGAAGGCGGTAGCCGGCCAGCAGGTGCACGGCGCCCCGGTACGCGTGACCGGGTCCAGCATCCTGTCCAGCGGCGGCCAGGGCGGCAGCAGCAGCGTCCTCGCCGAGACCCTGCTCGCCGGACTGGGCGCCCTGGTGATCCTGGCCATCGTCTTCGGCTCCTTCGTCGCGATCACGCCGCTGGTCATGGCCGCGGTCGCGATCCCGACCGCCTTCGCGTTCATCTACGCCCTGACCTACATAACGACGATGTCCACGCTGGTGCAGAACATCGTCGCGCTGGTCGGGCTCGGCGTGGCCATTGATTACGCGCTGCTGATCGTCACCCGCTGGCGCGAGGAACGGGGCCACGGCCTGGACAACCGGGCCGCGGTGATCCGGGCCTCGGGCACCGCGGGCCGTTCGGTGCTGTTCTCCGGCATCACGGTCACCGTCAGCCTGGCCGCGCTCGCGCTCACCACGGTCCCGTTCCTGCGCAGCATCGGGCTGGCCGGGCTGCTTATCCCGCTCATCAGCATCGGGGTGTCAGCCACGCTGCTGCCGGTCATCCTCGACACGCTCGGCCCCCGGCTCGAATGGCCGCGCCGCAAGCCCGCCCGCACCGTCAGCCCACTCTGGACCCGCATCGGCCGCGCCGTCACCGCCCGTCCCGCCTGGTCGGCGGCGGGCGCGGGGATCGTCCTGGCCCTGCTCATCATCCCGGTGTTCTCGATCAACCTCGGCGAGCCGCAGGCCACCTCCACCGCCGCGACCGCCCCGGCCGCCGCCCGCGCCGGGCTGGCCTCCCTCACCTCGTCCGGCATCGGCCCGGGTGTCCTGCGCCCCACCGAGATCCTGATGCCCGCAGGTGCGGCTGTTGACTGGCCGGTGGCCCCCGGCGCTGATCAGCTGTCGTTTGTGGCTCCCGCCGCCTGGACCCGTGACGGCCGGCAGGTCGCGGACGCCTGGTCGCCCGCGGACTCCTCGACCCCCGCCGGTAAGGCCGCGCTGAGCCGGATCCGGGCCGCGGCCGCGGAAATCCATGGCACCCGGGTCGGCGGGTCCCCGGCCCAGGACGCCGACTTCATCACCGCGCTCTACGGCCGGAACCTGATCGTCATTGTCGCCGCCATCGTCATCGTGACCCTGATCCTGCTGACCCGCGCGCTCCGGTCGGTGTGGCTGCCGGTCAAGGCTCTGCTGCTGAACCTGATCTCGCTGGCCGCCGCGTTCGGGGTGCTCACGTTCGTCTGGCAGGAAGGGCACGGCACCAGCCTGCTGTTTTCCAGCCCGGCGACCGGCGCCATCACCCTGTGGGTGCCGCTGGCGGTCTTCGCGCTGCTGTTCGGGCTCTCGATGGATTACGAGGTGTTCCTCCTCACCCGGGTCAACGAGGAGTACGCGGAGACCGGCGACACCGGCGAGGCGGTGGTGCGGGCCCTCAGCCGGACAGGGCGCCTGATCACCTCCGGTGCGCTGATCCTGTGTCTCGCCTTCATCGCGCTCGGTGGGGTGCCGGTGACCGATGTCAAGATCCTTTCGACGGGGCTGGCTGCCGGGATCATCATTGATGCCACGGTGATCCGGGGGGTGCTGGCGCCGGCCCTGCTAGCCCTTCTGGGCCGCTACAACTGGTGGCTGCCGGGGCCCGTCGCGCGGGTGCTGGGGGTCACGCCGCTCACAGGGGGACGGGCGGCGGATCAGCCGGCCGCCGTGCCGTCCGGCCACGCGCGGGACCGCTAGCTGTGGACACCCGCTAGCTGTGGACACCCCGCGGCGGCCGACGTTAGTACGGACACCGCCGCAGGGTGCAGGCCTAGGCTACACCTCAATATCGAACTCGCGTTCTATAAACGCCAAGGCCAGGGGTGGCGGCCGCCTAACTGCACACCTCCCGACCACCCACCCGCATGGGGCCTGGCGTGAGATCGTCTGGTGTGGTCGAGGGGCCAGTGGTCCAGGTCGAAGACATCCGTGCGCGGCTTACCCGGCGGTTCGGGCCCGCGGTGGCCGGCTGGTGCGCGGAACTACCGGCCTTGGTGGACACGGTCGCACGGCAGTGGGGACTGCGGCCCGGGCCAGCATGGCCGGTCGGCGGCAACTCCGTGGTGCTGCCCTGCCAGACCGATAACGGCGAGGACATGGTGCTCAAGCTGTCCCCGGACCAGAAGATCGCCGCCGATGAGGCCACCGCGCTCGACCTGTGGTCGGCCTCACCGCATGTGGTGCAGCTGCATGATGCAGATCTCGGCCGCGGCGCCTTGCTGCTGGAACGGGTCTACCCGGGCACCCGGCTGCAGGATGAGCCCGATCGCTGGCCGCTCGCCGATGTCGCGCCCATGCTGGCCGACTTGTGGCGGCCGGCCCGGATCGGTGCCGGGTCAGGGCTGCCTGACCTGCGGGACCGCGTGGAGTTCGTGTTCGACCTGACCCAGGTCCGGCTGGCTCGTCACCCGGCCGCAGCCCGGCAGATCCCGCCCGGCCTGATGGAAGCATCCCAGATCGCCGCGGTCGCCCTGGCCGATGCCGGCCCGGCGGGACTCATCCACGGTGACCTGCATCCAGGCAACGTGCTCCGCGGCGGATCCGGGCGCGGGGTGGTGGCCATCGACCCCCGGCCCTGCCTGGGTGACCGTGCCTTCGACGCAGTGGACTGGGTCCTCGCCAGCGGCGACAGCGAAGCAGCCATGCAGCAGCGCATCGACTGGCTGGCCCGCCACGTGGACGGACTGGATGCGGAGCGCGCCTGGGCATGGTCCCAGGTGCTAGCGGTCGTGGTGGCGGTAAGCCTGCTCGCCCACCGCGAAGACAACCCAGCAGCATACGCACTGCTCCAGGTGGCCAGCGCTGGCCATTGAACGCGGTCAGCAGCCGGCCAGCGAGGTGCCCAGCTTGCACCGGATGGCCAGCATGTAGATGCCGTGGCCAACGCCGAGGGACCTGAAAGACATCCCAGGAGCTTAAATGTCAAGCTGCTGCCTGCTCCGTCTTCGCCGCGTACTGCGGCCAGGCGGTGGTCTCGTCGTAGAGGGTGCGGGTTTTGAGGCAGCCGTGCAGGATGCCGGTGAGCCGGTTGGCGAGCTGGCGCAGGGCGGGGTTGTGCCCGGATCCGCGGGCGCGCTGGTGGTCGTAATAGGCGCGGGCTCCTGGCGATGCCTGGAGGGCGGAGAAGGCCTGGCTCATGAGGGCGTCGGTGAGCCGGTCGTTGTGCACGTACCGGGCCATGACCGTCTTCTTCTTGCCGGAGGCGCGGGTGATGGGGCTGGTGGCGGCGTAGTTCTTGCGGGCCTTCGCGGAGGCGTACCGGGCGGGGTCGTCGCCCGATTCGGCGAGCACCCGGGCGCCGAGGACCGGCCCCAGGCCGGGCTGGGAGGTGATGATCTCAGCGTCCGGGTGCTGCCCAAAATAGGCCTCGACCTGCCCTTGCAGGGTGGTGACCTGCTCGTTCAGCGTGCCCAGGACCGCGATCAGGGCCCGGACGGACGCGGCGTAG
>DATCFY010000164.1:0-10423 GCA_036509255.1 Streptosporangiaceae bacterium | reverse complement strand
CGAACCACGATCCGGTCTTCGAGTGGCTTGAGAACAACCTTGGTAGCGGTCGCCACGATCTGACCTCCTCCTCCGAAAAGGATGGGGAAACGACTATTAGATGAGGTAACGACCATGGCCAGCTGTCGTCGCGGGTGCCAGACCAGCCTTGCGTCGCGTTAGCACTCTACCCTAGAGAGTGCCAGTCCCGAACACTAGTCCGGGCTCGGCGTGACGTCAAACCTCCCGCGCGCCACCTGGGCGGACCCGTCGGTGCGCAGGGGCCTGCGCAGGGGCGATCAGACCAGGACGCTGGTCACCGGGAGCGCTGAATCGGCCCCGACATCCAGCGGCGACGGCTTCGCGCCACGGGCCACGAGTTCCGCCCCGAGCGCCGCCACCATGGCCCCGTTGTCGGTGCACAGGCCGGGCCGCGGCACCCGCAGCCGGATGCCGGCCGCCTCGCAGCGCTCGGCGGCCAGCGCCCGCAGCCGGGAGTTGGCCGCCACCCCGCCGCCGATGACCAGGTGGTCCACGCCGTGGGCCCGGCAGGCCTGCACCGCCTTGCGGGTCAGCACGTCCGCCACCGCCTCCTGGAAGGACGCCGCGACGTCCGCCACCGGGACACTGGCCCCGGCCGCGTGCCGCTCCTCCACCCAGCGGGCCACCGCGGTCTTCAGCCCCGAGAACGAGAAATCCAGAGTCTGGTCCCGGTACTTGGCCCGGGGGAAGGCGATGGCGGCAGGGTCACCGGCGCGGGCCTCCTTGTCGATCGGCGGCCCGCCCGGGAACGGTAGCCCCAGCACCCGGGCCACCTTGTCGTACGCCTCACCGGCCGCGTCGTCGATGGTGGCGCCCAGCGGCTGCACGTCGCCCGCGATGTCCCGGGCCAGCAGCAGCGAGGAGTGCCCGCCGGACACCAGCAGCGCGATGGCCGGCTCGGGCAGCGCGCCGTGCTCCAGCTGGTCCACGGCGATGTGCGCGGCCAGGTGGTTCACCGCGTACAGCGGCTTGCCCAGGGCCAGCGCGTACGCCTTGGCCGCGCAGACGCCCACCAGGAGTGCCCCGGTCAGCCCCGGGCCCGCGGTCACCGCGATCGCGTCCACGTCAGCCAGCGTGACCCCGGCCGTGGCCAGCGCCCGGTCCACTGCCGGGACCATGGCCTCCAGATGCGCGCGGCTGGCCACCTCAGGCACCACGCCGCCGAACCGGGCGTGCTCGGCCACGCTCGAGGCTACCGAGTCGGCCAGCAGTTCGTGCCCGCGCACCAGCCCGGCGCCGGTCTCGTCACAGGACGTCTCGATGCCCAGGACCAGGGGGGCGAGGGATGCCGTCATCGGGAGCCTCCTGCCGCCGGCTTGGAGTCGCGCCGTCTCGGGCCGGAGAAGCCGAACCGGCGGGCCCGGGGCAGGCTGAGCTGCATGACCAAGGCGTCCGTCCCCGATGGCTGGTAGTAGCCGCGCCGGATGCCGATCTCGGCGAAGCCCCGGCTGCGGTACAGCCGCTGCGCTCGGTCGTTGTCCACCCGGACCTCGAGGAAGACGTCGGTGCAGCCCCGCCGGGCCGCCTCGGCGAGCAGGGCGTCCAGCAGCATGGCCCCGATCCGCCGGCCCCAGCGGTCCGCCGCCACGGCCATAGTGAGCACGTCGGCCTGGCCGCCGCCCGGGCTCAGCAACCCCGCGTACCCGACCAGCTCACCGGCGGCGCAGTCCTTGGCCGCGTCGGCCGCGCCTTCGGCGGCCGCGTCCTCGGCGGCCAGGTAGTACCGTCCGCTGGCCGCCCCGTCCAGCTCGCCCGCCAGCATGGATTCCGACCACGCCTCGTCCCCGAACAGGTCGGCTTCCAGCTGGAGGACGGCGGGCAGGTCGGCGTGGGTCATGGCCCGCAAGACGATGCCCGTCGGCCCAGCCGGGGTCGGGGTCGCGGCACCGTGGCGCGTCACGGTACCGTCACCCGCTTCGGCGGGCCGGGTACCCGTGCGTCGGGCCGGCGCAGGTAGATCGGCTCGGCCCCGGTGACAGGAGCGCCTGCGGTGACTTGCTGGGCCGCGAGCCGGGCCAGGGTGCCTGCGGCCGGATAGGACGGCTCGATGGGCTCGCCCAGGATGCCTGGATACAGCAGCGGGCCCGCGCCTGCGGCCAGGACGCCCTGGGCAGTCCGGCTGCCCTGGCTGGCGGCGGCTGTCTCCCCCACGTCGGCGGGGAAGCCGACCGCCGGGCCGTCCACCCGGCGGCCCGCGGCGTCGTAGCGCGCCCAGTACACCTCGCGACGCCGGGCATCGGTGGCCACGATGAACTCCCGGCCCCGGGCGGCGGCCGCCGCGTCAGCGGCGATCACGTCGAGGGTGCACACCCCGTACACCGGAACGCCCAGGGCGCTGCCGAGCACCCGGGCGGTGACCAGTCCGGCGCGCAGCCCGGTGTACGGGCCAGGCCCGGTCCCGGCGGCAACGGCGGTGATGTCCAGCCGGTCCGCGCCCGCCTCGGTCAGCACGGCGTCGATGGAGGACGCCAGCAGCTCACCGTGGCGGCGCGCGTCGGCCGTGGTGGTCTCGGCCAGCACGTGCGTCCCGTCATGCAGGGCTACCGTCACGGCTGGCGTTGCGGTGTCGAACGCGAGCAGTAGCACGGGCGCCAAGCCTAGTTGACCAGGCCGAGGAGACAGGACGGCCGAGCGCAGGCGGCCAGGCGGCTCACTTCAGATTGGCGATCACATCGCGGGCCGCGGCGATCGCCCCGGCCCGGAGCTGGTCCGGCGAGACCGGCCCGTAGCCGCCGCGGCCGCTGTTGCTCTGCAGCACCGCGGTGAGCACCACGTTGCGGTCCCGCACCACCACGGTCATCAGCTGTGTCTCGATCCCGGCCGACCGGGTGACCTGCAGCGCGGAGAACGCCTTGGTGCCGAGCCCTGCGATCGTGGTGATCGTCGCCTTCGGCAGGCGAGTGGCTTTCGGCGGGCTGGTCTTCTGCTGCAGTGCGGAGGTGTACCCGTCGATAGCCGCGAAGGTGGCGCTGCCGTCCCCGCTGGCCAGGCCGTTCGGTGAGTACGCCTGCACCTGGACGTTCAGCAGCCGGTAGAGGGGGCGGTGGTCCAGCGTCCAGCTGCACAGACTGGCCTGGCCGCCGTCCAGCGAGCTCGGGGAGGCGACGGTCCGCGGCCCCGGCAGGTACTGGCCGAGCGTGCTGGCGGTCACCGCAGTGCACGTGTTGGGCACGGTCCTGAACTCGCCCGCCTGGAACGTCGTGACCAGGGGGGCGAGGGTGCTGGCGGGCTTGCTGCCGCCGCTGACCAGGAACCAAACACCCACGCCGACGAGCACGGCCACGCCGAGCAGGCCACCCCAGAGATACATCGAACGGCGATTCCGGCGGGCACGGGCCGCGGCCTGACGGCCCCGCGGGCGTGCGGGCTGCGGGACGGCGTTACCCGGCTCGTCGTCGTACCCGGGCGGCTCCTGGTACCCGGCTGGCTCGTCGTACACAGGAGGCTCTTCGTATCCGGGTGCCGCCGAGTCGTACCCGGGCGGCTGGTCGTAACCGCCGGGAGCGCCGTGCCTGCCTGTTCCGCCGCGGCTGGCCGGCGCATCGTAGCCGCCCGGCGCGGCGCGCCCGGCGTCCGGGGGAACCGTGGCCCGCCGCCGCTTCCCGCGGTCCGAACCCTCCGCCCAGCGCGGGTCGATGGCTAGCCCTGCCCAGGGCGGAAGCTCCTCGTCGTCATCCGGGTACCGGTCATCGCCCCGCTGCCGGTCGCCCCGCGGGGACAGTCGACCAGAGCGGGGGTTACGGGGCCCCTGCTGAGCCACGGCGCGCCTCCGGGAAAGGGATCAGACCGTGCAGAACGGCGCGAGACGCATTACCGGGCGGCAGCCCTACAGGAACTGCTGACGTCAGCAATGCGGGGACAGTCGGCAACTATATGGCCTTCGGTGTCATGCGAAGGGCACAACGCGCGGATCCGCGGCGGATGCCCACCTGTCCCCGATACCGGCCACCGTCACCCATCGCGTCTCGCCTGGCTCCCCGGCCGGGGGCGTGGTGAGGGTGATCTCCAGGCGGTCGGTGGCGAGCTCCTCGACCAGGCCCTCGCCCCACTCCACCACGGTCACGCAGTCCTCCAGGGACGCGTCCAGATCCAGGTCATCCACTTCAGCGACGCTGCCCAGCCGGTACGCGTCCACGTGCACCAGGGCCGGCCCGCCGCTCAGCGGCGGATGCACCCGGGCGATGACGAACGTCGGGGAGGTCACCGGCCCGCGGACGTCCAGGCCCTGCCCGATGCCCTGCACCAGGGTGGTCTTGCCCGCCCCCAGCGGCCCGGTCAGAACGACCAGGTCACCCGCCCGGAGCAGGGCGGCGATCCGCTGGCCCAGCGTCTGCATGTCCGCCGCGGTGGCCACCGGGATGCGGTCAGCCGGCCTGCTGGCGAAGTCGTGCCCAGTCCCCACGCAGCAGCACCTGCCCTCTCCACGCGCTGGCCCGGCACGCCCGGGCCGGGCTCAGCCGTCACGCGGAGCATTCGGGCACCGCTGCGCCCGGGCCCACCCTCGCGATCAGGCTGGTGATCGCCTCGTTGACCACCTCGGGAGCCTCCAGGATAAGGGCGTGACCGGCGCCGGTTACCCAGAGCAGTTCCGCGCCCGGAATTGCCTCGGCCAGTTCCAGGCCCAGGGACGGCGAGACGAGCCGGTCCTTGTCCCCGGTCAGCGTGACCACCGGGACCCGGCCCAGGGTGGGGAGGGTGTCGCGCATGTCCAGGGCGTACAGGGCCTCCCCGAAGGCCGCGATCACCTCGATCGGGGTGGATCTGATCATCTGCTCCAGGAAGTCCACCACCGCGGGGTGCACCTGCGGATCACCGAAGCCGATGAAGCGGGTGCTGAGGAAAGACAGATCACCGGTCACCCGGCGGCCGCGTTCGACCAGCATGGCCCGGTAGCCAGAGGCGGCGCCGCGCAGCACCACCGGAAGGGCCCGGGTGAGCACCGGCCTGATCGGCCCGGGCATCCACGGGCTGCCCGCGGACAGGCCGCTGGCCGCGGTGGAGGCCAGCGCCACCCCGGCGACCTTGGTGCCGAAGAGCTCAGGGTGCTGGCGGGCCAGCGCCATGATGGTCATCCCGCCCATGGAGTGCCCGACCAGGATCACCGGCATGTCACCCGGGGCGACGGCCCTGATGACCAGGTCCAGGTCGGCACCGAGCCGGTCGATGCTGGCCGCGCCCGCCGCGGACCGCCCGGACCGGCCGTGGTCCCGCTGGTCCCAGAACACCAGCCGGTGCTGGCGCAGGGCAGCGCGCTGGAAGTGCCAGCAATCCTGGTTCAGCGTGTAGCCGTGACAGAAGATGATGGTGAGCGGAGAGGTCGGCGTCCGGCGGCTGGCCGCGCGCCGCGCCTGGCCCGCGACCGCGGGCGGCTCGTCGATCTCGACGTGCAGCGGGACCCCGTCGTCGGTCAGCACGGTGAGCGGCTGCCCGTGCAACTGGCCCAGCTGCTCCGGCGGGGCGGTGCTGCGCAGTACCTGGGTGCGGCCGATCGCGATCCGCTCGGCGGCCACGACAACCCCGGCCCCGGCGGCCACGGCCCCCGCCGCCAGCCCCGCCACACCCGTGATCCGCCGCCAGGTCGCCATCGCACCTCCCTGCCGCGCGTCCAGGCCCAGCGATCCGCCGCCCAGCGGTGCGTCAGGCTTGCGGCCCGGTTATCGTGCCCGACAGCCCCGCACCAGGGGATTCACTGCCCTCGTATGCTACTCCACGGTAAGTTCGCGGTACCCCCCCGGCAAAGTTGGTCACCACCTCGTAGGAGACCGTGCCGAGGGCGTCGGCCCACTGCTGGGCCGTGGGCTCACCGGAGTCCCCCGGGCCGAACAGCACCACCTCGTCACCGGTGCCGGCCGGCTCGTCCCCGAAGTCGATCACGGACAGGTCCATGCAGACGGTGCCCGCGATGCGCCAGCGCTGGCCGCGGGCCTGCACCTCGATCACGCCGGAGGCATGCCGAGGTATTCCCTCGGCGTAGCCCAGCGGGATCAGCCCCAGGGTGCTCTCGCCCCGCGTGGTGTAACGGTGGCCGTAAGACACCGGGGTACCCCCGGGGACCCGCTTGACCAGGGTCAGCCGGGTCCGCATCGTCATGGCCGGACGGAGCCAGTCCGGGGCTCCCCCGGGCAGTGTCGCCAGCCCGTAGATCGCACCGCCCGGCCGGACCAGGTCGAACCAGGTACCGGGAAGGTGCAGAGCTGCCGCGGTATTGGCCAGATGCCGTACCTCAGGCCGGGCTCCCGCGGCTTCGGCCACCGCCACGGCGTCGGTGAACCGGGCCAGCTGGGCGTCAACGGACGGATGCCCCGGTATGTCCGCGCAGGCCAGATGCGACCAGATCCCCGCAATCGTGATGTTCCCGGCGGCCTCGGCGGACCGGGCGGCGGCGACAAGCCCCGGCCAGTCGGCCGGGGTGGCCCCACCCCGGGCCATCCCGGTGTCGATCTTGAGGTGGACCCGGGCCGGGCGGCCGGCCCGGATGGCCGCGGCCGCGATCTCGTGCAGCAGCGGCACCGCGTCCACGGTCAGGTCGACGTCGCCGCGGATCGCGGCCTCATGCCCGGCGCCCGGCGCCCCGAGCAGGGAGAGCACCCGGGTGGTGATGCCTGCCTGGCGCAAGGCCAGGGCCTCATGCTCGTGTACCACGCCCAGCCAGTCCGCCCCGCCGGCCACCGCCGCGTGCGCCGCGGGGATCATGCCGTGCCCGTAGCCGTCGGCCTTGACCACCGCCATCAGCTGCGGGCCGCCGACGTGCTGGCGCATCGCCCCGACGTTCCGGGCGATGGCCGTCAGATCGATGAGCGCTTCCGCGTGACCGTCCATGGCCTCCCAGTTTGCCAGCACAGGAGGTTTGGCCGGCCCCGCGAACGTCAGAAGACCGGGCGGGGGCGTCGTCCGGCCGGGCGGGCGTCAGCTAGGCCGGCGGAACTCCCGGGCGGCCGGGCGGGCGTCAGCTAGCCCGGCGGCGGACCGACCTGATCGCCTCGGGCAGCGCGCCGACCACGTCCGCCGCCCCGATTGGTGCCTCCGCGTACCCAGCCCGGGGGTCGTCCGCATTGGTGACGTCCCACCCGTCTCCGGCCGGCTCCATGGCCGGCACCGGACGTGCCCCGGCCCCGGCGGCCGCCAGGCGGGCGGCGAGCCCGTGCAGGCAGGCGGCGGCCGCCGCCGCCTCGCCGACCTCCAGTCCCTGCGCCAGCAGCGAGCCGGCCAGCCCGGACAGCACATCGCCGGTGCCTGCGGTGGCCAGCCATGAGGTCCCGGTGAGGTTGACCCACACGGGGGGCAGGTCATCGTGCCCGGCGCCACCCTCGCCGGTCCCGCGCTCGTTAACCCCGGGCCCCCTGGGATCGCCCTGGCGGGCCGCTGAACGCCCGTCGGGGGTGGCGATCACCGTGCTGGACCCCTTGAGCAGGACCGTGGCGCCCAGGCTGGCTGCGGCCTTTGTGACGTGTTCCAGCCGGTGGTTCTCGACGTCAGCCGGGTCGGCGCCGAGCAGCCGCCCCAGCTCGCCGGCATGCGGGGTCAGCAGGGTCGGCGCGTCCCTGGAGAGCAGCCCCTTGTGAGCCGCCAGCAGGGTCAGCCCGTCCGCGTCCACCAGCACCGGCACGTCGCTGCCCAGCACTGCGGTCAGCCGCTCCAGGGCCTCGTCATCGGTACCCATGCCCGGCCCGACTATCCAGGCCTGGACCCGGCCCGCCGCACGGACGTCCTCGCCGGCCGGGATGTCCTGCCCGGTCACGGTGATCACTGCCTCAGGCCAGAGCAGCCGGACCGCGGCCACCGCCGGCGCTGCCGACACCAGCCGGACCATCCCGGCACCGCCGCGGATGGCCCCGCCGACTGACAGCGCAGCGGCTCCGGTGAACCGCTCGCTGCCTGCCACGATGCCCACCACGCCCCGGCGGTACTTGTCGGACTCCGCGGAAGGCCGGGGCAGCAGCGCGCCCACGTCCGGGGCCTGCATGGCGCAGACGTCCGGGGCATCCAGGTACGGGCCGAGCCCGATGTCGATCAGCTCGACCACGCCGGCGTGCCGCCCGCCCGGGTCGATCAGCAGGCCTGGTTTCAGGGTCCCGAACGTCACCGTCACATCGGCCTGGATCGCGGCCCCCGCGACCACGCCAGTGTCCGCGTCCACTCCGCTCGGCAAGTCCACCGCGACCACCACAGCCGGGGACCGGGCGGCCAGCCCGGCGAGGGAGGCTTGCGGCTCCCTCAGCCCGCCGTGGCCGCCGATGCCGAGCAGCCCGTCCATGATCAGGTCGGCCGCGCCGAGGGCGGCCGGGACCGCGGCGTCGTCCGGGCTGGCCAGACGGCCGCCCGCGGCCCGCAGCGCGGCCGCGCCTTCCTCGTGCACCCGCGAGCCGGCCGTCACCGCCAGCACCACCGCACCCCGGCTGGCCAGCCGGGCCCCGGCGTAGAGGGCATCGCCGCCATTGTCCCCGCTGCCGGCGAGCACCACGACCCTGGCCCCCGGCACCTTCCCGAGCAGTCCCGCGCTCACCGACGCCAGCCCGGCCGCCGCGCGCTGCATCAGCGCGCCCGGGTGCAGCTCCGCCATCAGGGCCTGCTCCGCGGCCCGTACTTTGCGCACCTGGTGTGCGTATCTCATGCTTCGGCCACCACCATCGCGATACTCATCCCGGCATCATGACTCAGGGAGACATGCCAGCGGCGGATGCCCCGCTCGCTCGCCGCGTCGGCGACCGTGCCGCGGATCTCGAGCCGGGGGCAGCCGGCCGCGTCCCGGATCACTTCCACGTCGGTCCAGTTCAGCCCGGGTGGCGCGCCGAGCGCCTTGGCCACCGCTTCCTTGGCCGCGAAGGTGGCCGCCAGGGACCGCGGCGGCGCGGCGCGTTCGCTCTCAGCGAACAGCCGGGCGGCCAGCGCCGGAGTGCGCCGCAACGACTCCTCGAACCGGCCGATGTCCACCAAGTCCACCCCGATGCCCACGATCACCAGACCAGCCTGTCACGCGACCGTGGCTGGCGAGGGCGGCCGGGGTGGCCTGAACGGGTCCGGCCGGAGTGGCCTGAACGGGTCCGGCCGGAGTGGCCCAGTCCGGGTCAGACGACAGGCCAGCCCGAGCCGGACCGGGCCAGCGCGGCCAGTCCGGGCCAGCGCGGGCCGGGCAGGCCAGCCCGGGTCGGGCAGAAGGACGGCCGGACCAGGCGGGCGGGTCAGGCCAGGCACCCCCGTGGCCCGGGTCGGGACCAGGTCCTTTGGCGGGTCAGGCTCCGCGGGTTGACCTGGCGGCGAGCTGGCAGGCCCGGCCGCACCGCGGAGCCGTCCGTTCCATCCGCGCCCGAACAGGAGGGCACCGACCTCGTCGGCGACCTCGCAGGGGCGCTCCGTCACGTCCGCCCACCCGTACCTGAGCGTCTGCTGGCCGTCGACGGCGCTGGCGTTGTCCCGGCGGATGTCGCGCCAGCGGAGCTCCTCCGGGTGCGCCACCCGTCCGTCCAGCTCAACCACCACGCCAAAAGCCTGGTAGGTCACGTCCTGATATTGGTGCTGGCCATCCCGGGTCACCTGGTATTGCCGGGTACCGGCCGGGAGCCCGTGCGGCCGCTCCACCCGGCTGACGTACCGGAACTCCAGCAGGGAGTGAACACCGTCCGCCCCCAGCCCGAGGGCCGCGGACAGCTCCGTGCGCCAGCGGACCCGCCCCCGTGAACCCAGCGTGGCCGCGAGCCGGGCTGCGGTGGTCTTACGGCTGCCGCAGGCGCGGAAGATCCAGCCCAGCGCCTCATCCAGGCTGGCCGCCCCGGCCGCGAGGTCCAGCACCGTCTCCTCGATCCGGGTCTGGGGCGGGGTGCGGGCCGGGTGACGGGCCTGGCCTAACCGGCTCGAATAGTGCAGCGCGACCCCGCAGATCGGCGAGACTAGCTGACCGCTGGGCACCGTGACGTGGATGGTGGTCGCCGGAGTCGCCGCGAGCCCGTGCAGTTCGGCTGCCGTGTAGTGACTGAGCACGGCCTCATTCCCCGCGCGCAGGAGCGCCGCCCACAGGAAGGCTGATCTCCGGGGATTGCCGGTGAACGTCGCGTAGACGCCCGGATGCAGACGCTGCCAGCGGCCGCTGCGCAGCCGCGCCTCGACCTGCTTGGGGGTCATGCCACTACTGAGCGCCTGGGCCCTGGTCACCACACCGCACTGCTGTTGGAGCACCTCACAGACGTGCTCCGCTAACTCACCGGTCACGCTTCCAGACTCACCCCGAGCCCCCGGCGCCCGCCACCCTAGAATCCCGTTCTGTGGATAACCATCGGCAGTTAAGATCCGACCCCCTATTGGGGGGTACAACTCGAACTGCCGATCGACGGCACCAGGCGGGGGGCGGCGATGGCGACGTCCAGTGCCTGGCGATGACCCGCGTAGCCCACGATGCCGCAACTGGGGA
>DATCFY010000163.1:0-7402 GCA_036509255.1 Streptosporangiaceae bacterium | reverse complement strand
GTAAGTCGGCTGGATGTAGCCAGGCTGGACCGGCTGGCCACCCAAGCCGAGGCCCGCCAGGCCCTGCTCAGACCCGCCCGGCGGCTGAAGTTCCTGGCCGGATGACTGCTGCCCAGCGGGGTCCTGGCCCTGGCTACCGGACCGCTGGTCCCCAGCGGCCGGCATCACCCAGCTGCCCTCTGGCCCCGCGGGCCCGGCCTCAGCCGGGCTTCCCGCAGCACCGGGCTCCGCACCGGAGGGCCGGTCCGGCTGGTCCTCGGCCGGGATGGGTGACCACGCACCCAGGTACTCCGGCGGCTGGTCCCCACTCCGGTCCTGACCTTCTTGCATCCGTATCACCTTTGCCCGGAAGTCAGCCTACGTTGCTTCGTTGCCTTGGTCAGCGCCAGGCTCGTGGCCTGCCGTTCTCAGGAACCTCCAGTAAGCACTATGAGCCTGAACGTCACCTGAAGATGCCCTGAGGATTCCGCAGCCCGCTGTCACTCCTTACTTCCCGCATACGGTTGCTTTAACTTGTGCTGAATCTGCCGATCCCCCGGGCCCGGACCAACCGTTAGAGATGCTCGGCGAGCGGGCCTACCCGCAGCCCGCGGCGGGTGCATTCGTCCAGCAGCCAGGGCAAGGCACCCAGGGCGGCCGCGGCGCTGCCCGGCGGGGCGGCGGCGTCGGAATCGTGCAGGAGCACCGTCGCCCCGCCGTCCAGGGTGCTGGCCAGGGTCGCCTGTACCGAGGCTGGCGTAGCCCCGGCCGCCCACTCCCGCCCCCAGGTACTCCACAGGATCGGCCGCAGCCTGAGGCTGCGGGCGGCGATCAGGGCGCCGGCGCTGAGCACCCCGTACGGCGGCCGGTACAGCCGGGGGACGGCTCCGGTCGCCGCCGCGATCGTGTCGCAGGCCCGGGCCAGGTCGTCATGCAGTGCCCGCGGCCCGCGCACCGTGGCGTAGCGATGGGCCCAGCCGTGCACGCCGATCTCGTGGCCGGCCGCGGCGATCTCGGCGGCGAGCTGGGGG
This sequence comes from Streptosporangiaceae bacterium, assembly GCA_036509255.1. GTDB lineage: Bacteria > Actinomycetota > Actinomycetes > Streptosporangiales > Streptosporangiaceae > RYN-230. The sequence continues at coordinate 6,392 of DATCFY010000163.1, read as the reverse complement.
GCGGCCTGGACCATGGGGCCGAGCAGGAAGAAGGTCGCGTGCACCCGGTGGGCGGCCAGCGCGGCCAGGAATCGTGGCGTGCAGCGCGGGTCCGGGCCGTCGTCGAAGGTCAGCGCCACATGATCGGCTGCTCCGGCGCCGGCCAGCCCGGGAAACAGGCGCCGGACCGGGGCGAGGCCGGTGAGGCCGGGAGCACCCTGGGCGACCGCGATCGCCGCGCCCCCGGCGAGGACCGCACGGGCCAGTTTCATTCGGCCAGGTTCATTCAGCCGGCTTCATTCAGCCGGCCAGGTGCGGCGGGCTGGCCTTGGCGCCGGTCGCGGTGATCGCCTTCATCAGGATCTTGTCGATGGTGGCCCGCTGCCGGTTCAGGTCGCCGGTGTCCCGCTGCAGCGCCGAGGCGTACTGCTGCCGCTTGGCGGCGCTATGCGCGCCCAGCTCGTTCGCCACGTCGTTCTGCACCCGCTGGGCGTACGGGAACGCCCAGGTGATCACGTCGTTGACCGCGGTGTCCAGGCGGTACCCGGCCAGTGACTCGGTCACCTGGTACTGGGTGAGGTCATCGAGCTGCTCGTTATTGGCCGGCGAGCAGTTGAGCGCGCCGTACCGGGCGACCTGGATCCCATCCTGGACGTTCTTGGCCGAGTTCGCGCCGGCGTTCACCAGGTGCAGGGCGTTGAGTGACTCCCCGACCCCGCCCGAGCACGACTCGATGTCGGTGTTCACGTCGGTCAGGAACCCTTTGAGGTCGCCAGCCTGCTGCGACTGGCTGGGCTTGTGCACCAGGGCCACCAGGACGATGCCCACCACGATCAGCACGCCGGCCAGCAGCAGCCAGCGGGGGGTCCTCTGATGCGGGGCCCACCCCTTGGACCGGATGGGGACATACGGCGGATCGGTGCGGGTCGGGGTGTCCACTCGGCTCAGCTCCGTCCGCTCTGCTTGGTCATGGTGGTTACCCCGCTGCGCAGGTCGGTGAGGGTCACCGCGCGGATGACCCGCTTGACGATGCGGTGCTGCGCGTTGAGGAAGAAGGTCTGCGGCAGCGCCGTCACCCCGTAGGACAGCGCCATGGTCATCGGCGCGGGGTCGGACGCGAGGGGGTAGGCCACGCCCATCTTCCGGGCGAAGGCCAGGCCCGCCGCGCTGCTGTCGTTGACGTCGATGCCGACGATGATGACGCTGCGGCTGTGGGCGCGGTAGAACCGGGCGATGAGCGGGGTTTCCCGCCGGCAGGGCGCGCACCAGGATGCGAAGAAGTTCAGGATGAGCGGATGGCCGGCGTACTGGGCCAGCGAGATGTGCTGTCCCGGGTGGCCGAGCGATGAAAGGGAGAACGCGGCGGCGCGGGGCGGGGGCGCGTGCTTGGCCGCTCCGCCGGACGTGGCGCCGATGGCGACCAGGGCGATAATCACCGCCAGCACCGAGGCCGACCAGGTGAGGAGCAGTTTGCGGCCCCGGCTGAGCCCGCCGAACCAGCCGGCCACGCCGCGGCCAGCTGGTTCAGGGTGTCCGGGCTCCGCAGGCGGGCCCGCGCTCACCTCGTCGCGGCGCTGCGTGCTCGCGGAGTCCTGGGTCATCGGTTCCTGCTTGGCCATGGATTGTCCTTCATGGTCCGGTCCGGCGCGGGCTCCGGGGCCCCGCTGGACCAGGTCAGCGGGAGCACGGGGTACAGCGTCCCGGCGTTAACTGGGGCCGGCAGGACCAGCTCGAACTCGCTGCCCACGCCGGGGGTACTGCGCACGCGCACGTCCCCGCCGTGCGCGTGGGCCACCGCCCGGACCAGGGACAGGCCCAGCCCGGTGCCCTTGGACCCGGTGCCCGTCGTGGTCCCGGCGGGCGGCGATCCCGTGCGGAAACGGTCAAAGACGTGCTCGAGCTCGCTGGGTGCGATCCCCGCGCCGGTATCCGCGACGATCATACGCACCGGCAGGCCCGGCGCGTTCACCAGCACCGATAGCTGGATCATGTCGCCGCTGCTGGTGTGCCGGACGGCGTTTTCGAGCAGCGCGTCTACGGCGAGGCCGAGCCGTTCCCGGTCGGCGGGGACCGTTACCTCGTCGAGCCGGCCGACCTGCCAGCGCCGGTCCGCGGTCGGCCGCCAGCGACGGATGACGTCCATCGTGAACCCGTCCAGGGCAACCGGCTCCGGCCGCAGGAAGTCCGGGTCCTCGGAGGCTGCGATGACCAGCAGCCGCTCGCCGAGCCTGCGCAGCCGGGTCAGCTCGCCCACCACGACCTGGATGTCCCGCTGCTCGGTCCGCTCGGTGAGTTCCTGGGCCAGCAGCTCGGCGTGGCCGAGCGCGATGGTGATGGGCGTGCGCAGCTGGTGCGAGGCGTCCTGCAGGAAGCGGCGCTGGGTGGCCAGCAGCCGGGCGTTCTCGTCGCTGACCAGGTCCCGCTCGTGGTCCGCGTCCAGCCGCCGCTGGGCGTGCCAGACCATCAGCCAGAACATCATGGCCATCAGCGGGACCTCGTTGAGCTCGTCCACGGACTGGGTGCCCCGGTAGACGTCCCAGCCGATCGCGGCGAACGTGGTCATCATGACCACGGCGAGCACCCACAGGGTCGGCCGGGTGGCCCAGACCCGGAAGCCGTAGAGCAAGGTCAGGCTGATCCAGATGAAGTGGAACGGGATCGTCTCCCAGTGCTGGAAGAGCAGGATGCAGAGCAGGTTCACCACGGAGAACAGCGCCCACGCCACGTCGACCCAGGCGACCCGCCACGGCCAGCTGACGTAGCCGCCGGCCTGGGCCGCCCGGGCGGTGGCCCGGCGGCTGGCGTCCCGGGTCAGGGCCAGCCTGGCCGGGAGCGAGTGCCACAGCCCGGCGGGGAGCGAGGCTCGTGGCCGGAGCCGGGTGGCCTCGGCGGACTGCTGTGGCTCCACCGCCGTCGCGGTGAGTGGCGCGCCGCCCATCGCCGTGCCACCCAGCGGTACCCCGTCCAGCGGGGCCACAGCCGGCGATGGCTCCGGGACCAGGGTGCTGGCCGGCGCGTGCTGGCGCAGCCGGAACCGCGTCCCGTCCCTGAGCCCGGTGGCTACGGTCTGCCGGATGCGGCCGGCCATCCCGTCTCTACGCGGTGAGCTGGTATCCCTCACCACGCACCGTCTTGATCAGGTCGAAACCGAGTTTCGAGCGGAGTCGTCGGACGCAGACGTCGACCACGTTGGAGCCAGGATCAAAGTCGTATCCCCAGACCGAGGCGAGCAGCTGCCCTTTGGGTACCGACTGCCCGACATGCTCCATGAGCTCACGCAGCAGCAGGAACTCCAGCCTGGTGAGCGGGACCGGGCCCTGCCCGATGTTGGCTTCCAGCCGGCCGAAATCAAGCACGAGCTCACCTGCCCTGAGGACCTCGTTCAGGGGGTGCCCGTCATCGCGGAGCCTGACCCGCACCCGGGCCAGCAACTCGGCCAGGGAGAACGGCTTGGTCAGGTAGTCCTGGGCCCCCAATTCCAGACAATCCACCTTAGTGGTGACGTCGGCCAGGCAGGAAAGCACCAGCACGGCCTGGTCCGGCCGGTCGCGGCGCAGCCGGGCCAGGATCTCCCGCCCATCCATGTCGGGCATCACGAGATCCAGGATGACCAGGTCGTAATCCCCCGCAGTGGCCTGGCTTAGCCCATCTTTACCTGATCCGGCGAAATCGATTGCATATCCGGCCGCCGTCAGGGCGCGCGCAATGAACTCACGGATCTGCGGCTCGTCATCGACCACGAGGAGCCGAGCTGCCGTGGCATATGTCCCCGGCGGGGGGACCACTTTCGCAGGTGGGTTACGTTGCATGGGCTATATGGGCGACGCGTCAGCGCGGCGCGGTGGCGTGCCACCGCCTGGACGATCCCCTGAGGCGAGGATGTACCGCCAGGAGGTCTGTGGTCAAGCCTAGAGGGGCCTGGCAATCCATTGCAGCTCACTCAGCCTGGGGTCAGAGGTGTCGTTTGAGTCAGGAGCGGTAACAATCAGTCTGAAGATCAACACTTAAAGTAACCAGACCGTCTCTGGGGGCCGACCGTTACCAGACCGAGATGCCCTGATCATGACAATTTCGTCATGCAGTGCCTGTCGAGTTGCCGTGGCTAGGCGAACGATCGCAAGATCAGGGACCAGACGAGACCTCCGGCCCGCAAGTTCTGGAACATTGCGGCCGGCCCAGTCGTGTGCGCGAGGCGCCGCGAAGAAGCGAGGTGGTGACTGGTGTCTCTGCCGGCCCGTATCGTGACCCTGCTGGTGGCGTTCGCCGCCGTGGTCGCCGGTGCGGTCTTCATAGTCGTTCACTACCTGGGCAGCAGCCTGGAGGTGGTGAACTACACCTCCGCGGCGTCCGGGGGGGTCGTGAACGTGGTCCTCCAGGAGGACCCGCAGAACAACTCCTCCAGCAAGCCCGACTGGGTGAGCTATTACGTGCAGGACCCGAAGACCAAGGCCTGGGTGCACACCACGCTGTTCACGGTGCCGAAGAACACCCGGGTCAACATGACGATCCTGGGCTACGACGGCTGCACCCCGGCCCGTAACAACTTCTGGAGCCTGGTCCAGGGCACCATCGGCAACTCGATGACGGTGCAGCAGTTCAAGACCGTGGGCCAGCCGGTCGGGCCGGCCCAGCGGGCCTCGGTCCGCAACACCTGGTCGGACTGCAGCGTGGGCCATACCTTCGCCATCCCCAGCCTGCACCTGTACGTGCCGATCGCCTCGCCTGTCACCGCGTTGTTCAACAAGGACGGCTGCACCGATTCGCCCTGTACTGAGGGACCGCACTCGATGGTGAAGTTCAGCTTCATGACCCCGAAGAACACGGGGACGTTCCGCTGGCAGTGCTTCATCCCCTGCGGCGGCGGGTTCCTGGATGGCAACGGCGGCCCGATGCAGACGCTCGGTTACATGATGGGCAACATGGAGGTGGCAGCCTGATGGCCGAGTCCCAGGCCGCGGCGGCCCCCGCGGCCCCCGGCGAGAAAGAGACGAACCACGGTCTGCGGATCGCCTTGATCTGGGTCGTGCTGGCTCTCGTCGCTGACCTGCTCATCTGGTTCCTCTGGTATCCGCACCTGCCGCCCGGCCGGATGTCGGAGTCGGCGGAGCACCAGCAGTTCGACATCGCGGTACTGGCCCTGGCCGCCGCCCCGGTGATGATCTTCGTGTGGACGTACTTCGGCTACACGCTGGTCAACTGGCGGCACCGGGATGGTGACGAGGACGACGGGCCGCCGCTCTTCGGGCACACCGGCATCCAGGCCACCTGGATCGGCGGTACCGCGGTCATCGTGCTCGCCGCGTTCGTGTTCGGCACCGTGGAACTGATCGTCCCGGCCGGCGCGGGCGCAGGCGAGGGCCCGAACCCGGTCTGGAAGCCTTCGGGCAGCAACCTGCTCCAGGTCCAGGTCATCGGCCAGCAGTGGCAGTTCACCTACCGCTACCCCCAGTTCGGCGGGATGGAGACCACCCAGCTGGTGCTGCCGGTGAACCGGCCGGTCGCCTTCCACGTGACCTCGCTGGACGTGATCCACAGCTTCTGGGCCTACCAGCTCGCGGTGAAGGCCGACGCCAACCCGGGGGTGGACAACGTCGCTTACACCACCCCGAAGCACACCGGCGGATTCACGGTCCGGTGCAGCGAGCTCTGCGGGATCTGGCACGGGGCCATGTTCGACTACGGCAGGGTCATCACCCCGGCCGCCTTCCAGGTCTGGGCCAAGACCAACGAGCAGATCCAGCGGCAGAAGGGCGTGCTGGCCGCGCTGCCGCCGTACGCGCTGACCTACGACCCGACCGTGATCCCGCAGATGGGCAAGGTCCTGATCGCGAACGGGATCACCGGCGCGGGCGGCTACTACTACCCGTCGAGCGACCCGGTGACGCCATGACCGCCCGCCCAGCGGCCGCCAGGCCGTGCGGCACCCCGGAAATGCCGGGCACGGATCGCCAGCCCAACACTGCGACGAAGAGGTGACCGGATGTCCATCGAGATAGAGCCGGGGACGACGGCACAGGACCCGGCGGGCTCCGGGCCGGTCGGGCCCCGTCTGGCGCGGCCGTGGTGGATGCGCCCGGCCCTGCACACCGGGATCATCGGCGCCGTCATCGGCTACTTCATAGGTCACTGGCTGGGCAACTTCCTGTCCTGGAACTACGGCAGGAACGGGCTGTCGGACATGAACGACTTCCCGCTGGTCCTCGGCTACGTGATCGCCGTGGTCGGCTTCCTGGCCGGGATGGGCGTGTTCAACGACCTCGGCCGGCAGGTCCTCGGCAAGCCGGTCCCGGTGGCCGAGGAAGAAGAGGAAGCCTTCGGCGGGGTGGCCCGGTACTTCCGGTACTCGCTGGACCACAAGGTGGTCGGCATCCAGTACCTGGTCGGGATGATCATCTACTTCTGCACCGCGGGCC
>DATCFY010000162.1:0-59551 GCA_036509255.1 Streptosporangiaceae bacterium | reverse complement strand
CCTAGGCCACGTCCCGCTGTCCAGCCGCCCCTTCTTTTTCCCGCAACGAACCGTCCCCGGCTGGTCACCCGCGCCCGCGCCGGCGTCCCGGGCTGCCGGTCCCGCCACCCCCGGCGCTGTGATCAGGGGCTGGCCTGGGCGGTGGTGGTGGCACGGCGGCCTAGCCGGCGGATCTGCCGAGGATCTCCGCCAGGTCATACTTGACCGGCTCCTCCAGCTGGTCGTAGGTGCACGAGCGGGGGTCCCGGTCCGGACGCCAGCGGGCGAACTGGGCGGTGTGCCGGAACCTGCGGCCTTCCATGTGGTCGTAGCGGACCTCCACGACCCGCTCTGGCCGCAGCGGGACGAAGGACAGGTCCTTCCCCGCGTTCCAGCGGCTCGTCTCGGACGACCGGGGATTGCGTGCGGGCGGGGCTCCCCCGGCCGCGGGCGCCTCCGCTCCGGCCCAGGCCCACGGATGACCGTCGAAGGTGGTGACCAGCGGCTGCAGCTCCGTGAACAGCTCGCGTCGCCGGGCCATCGGGAACGCGCCCACCACACCCACGCTGGCCAGGTCGCCGGCGTCGGTGTACAGGCCGAGGAGCAGCGAGCCGACCGCTTCGGGGCTGCTCTTGTGCGGCCGGTAGCCGGCGACGGCGCAGTCCGCGGTGCGCTCATGCTTGATCTTGAACATGACCCGCTTGTCCGGCTGATAGGTACCGTCCAGCGGCTTGGCGATCAGCCCGTCCAGTCCGGCTCCCTCGAACTGCTCGAACCAGTGCGCGGCCAGGTCGCGGTCGGTGGTCGCCGGAGTCAGGTGCACCGGGGAGCGGGCCTGCGCCAGGGCCTGCTCAAGAGCGGCCCGGCGCTGGCTGAACGGCTCTTCGCACAGATCGGTGTCGTCCAGCGCGAGCAGGTCGAAGGCGACGAAGTGGGCCGGGGTCTGCTCGGCGAGGAGAGCGACGCGGCTGGCCGCGGGGTGGATCCGCTGCAGCAGGGCCTCGAAGTCCAGCCGCCGGCCGGAGGAGTCAGGGATCACGATCTCCCCGTCGACCACGCACCGGGGTGGGAGGTTCGCGGGCAGGGCCTCGGCCAGTTCCGGGAAGTACCGGGTCATCGGGCGCTCGTTGCGGCTGCCGATCTCGACCTCACCCCGGTCGAGGAAAATGATCGACCGGAAGCCGTCCCACTTCGGCTCGAAGCTGAACGGGCCATCGGGTATCTGCGGTACCGGGCGGGCCAGCATCGGCGCGACCGGCGGGTTGACCGGAAGGTGCATGCCACTATCCTGCCTGGCCAGGTGCCCGGCCGGGTCGCCGGGCGGATCAACGGGACCGGTCAACTGAGAATCAACACCGGATCAACTGGGCGCACCAGGCCCCTGGGCCCCCGGTAGCCTGTGTCCGCTGCCGCTGGGCTCAGCCGCAAACGACCGCAGCAGCGACGATCTGGCGAGCGAGGGAGCCGCATGGCACTGCACAGGCAAGCCCAGCAGGACGATGAGGTCGAGATCAATCCGGTCTACGTCCGCGAACTGCACTTCTCGATCCCCCGGCACCGGCTAGCGCAGCACGGGCTGCTGCCCGACACAGCGCTCCAGGCCGTGCGGGATGAGCTCACCCTGGACGGCAACGCCCGGCTCAACCTGGCCACGTTCGTGACCACGTGGATGGAGCCCCAGGCGGAACAGCTGATGGCCGAGACCCTCAGCAAGAACATGATCGATAAGGATGAGTACCCGCAGACCGCGGAGCTGGAATCGCGGTGCGTGAACATCCTGGCTGGCCTCTGGAACGCACCGGAGCACGGCCAGGCGACCGGCTGCTCTACCACGGGGTCCAGCGAGGCCTGCATGCTGGGCGGCATGGCGCTGCTGTGGCGCTGGCGCGCCCGCCGCCGGGCCGCGGGCGCGGACGCCACCCGGCCCAACCTGGTGATGGGCGCGAACGTCCAGGTCTGCTGGGAGAAGTTCTGCCGCTACTGGGAGGTCGAGCCCAGGCTGGTGCCGATGGAACCGGACCGGCTGCATCTGCGCGGACCGGAGGCCGCCGCGCAGTGCGACGAGAACACGATCGGGGTCGTCGCCATCCTGGGCTCCACGATGGACGGAAGCTACGAGCCGGTGGCGGAGATCAGCGCCGAGCTGGACCGGCTCGCCGCCAGCGGCGGCCCCGATGTTCCCATTCACGTGGACGGCGCCTCGGGCGGCTTCGTGGCGCCGTTCCTCCAGCCCGACCTGATCTGGGATTTCCGGCTCCCCCGGGTGGCCTCGATCAACGCGTCGGGGCACAAGTACGGGCTGGTGTACCCGGGGGTGGGGTGGGTGGTCTGGCGCAGCCCCGACGCGCTGCCCGAGGACCTGGTCTTCAAGGTCAACTACCTGGGCGGGGAAATGCCCACGTTCGCGCTCAACTTCTCCCGGTCCGGCGCCAACGTCGCGGCCCAGTACTACAACTTCCTGCGCCTGGGCTTCGACGGCTACCAGCGGGTCCAGCAAGCCTGCCGGGACGTGGCCATGCACCTGTCCAGCAAGATCGCCCGGATGGAACCGTTCGAGCTGCTGTCCGACGGCAGCGACCTGCCCGTCTTCGCGTTCAGGATCCGCGACGAGTCGGCGGGCTTTACCGTGTTCGACCTGTCCGAACGGCTGCGGACCCGGGGCTGGATACTGCCTGCCTACACCTTCCCGGCCAACCTGGAGCACGTCGCGGTGCTCCGCGTGGTGGTGCGCAACGGGTTCAGCAAGGACCTCGCCGACCTGCTGCTCAGCGACCTGCAGCGGCACGTCCGCACCCTGGCCGCGCACCCGTGCAGCCACGTGCCGCTGGCCCCCGCGGGCGAGCGGGAGTCGTTCGCGCACTGATCATCAGCGGCCCGCGGCCGGTCCCCGACGTACCACGCCCCGGTCACGCACAGCGCCACCACGGCCAGTAGCGCGGCCCGCCGGACCAGCGGCATGACCAGGTTGCTCTGCACGTCCAGCGCCGCACCCAGCCAGCTGTCCCGGGGCGGGAAGCCCCGGCCAGCGCGCCCGCCGCCAGGAACTGGCCGGGAGGTGGCTCCCCGCCACGGCACACATCACCCGGTCGATGGCGATGATCACCAGGCCGAACGCGAGGGCGTTCCACAGCTTGAGCCAGAGGATGATCCGCCCGGCGGACTCACTGCCGAGTTCCGCCGCTGTGGCCTGTTCTAGGGGGCCCAGCGGGCTGCAGTTCCCGGCCAGGCGTGCGATGCGGTCTCGCCAACCGGATCGCCGGCCAGGAGAACCACCAGGGCGGCCCGGCTGGGGCCCGGGGTGTGGTCACGACCGCGCCGCCCGGGCCGGCTGCCGAGATGCTGCTGTCCTGCTCGTTTATGGGGGCACGCTCCGGTAGCGGGAGCAGGCCCTTAATAGTGAACAGGAAAGACGGGTAATAGTGGTCACCGATAAGCGGCGTAAGATGGCAAATGCAGCACCAAAGAAAGGTATCTGGCCGATCACTATATCGCCGGCCGCGGCACCTCAGTGGCCAGTCCGGCCTGCGGGAACCCGGCCCGGGAAGGACAAGGCCCGGCGCGGCTCCGCTCGCAGCAAGCGGCGGGCCGCAGCCGGGCCAGGGCCGGGCGGAGCGTTCAGCCGTTCTTGCGCAGCCGGTCCAGCGCCTCGCGCAGAATCGCGGCGCCGTCCGTATCCGTGCGTCGTTCCTTCACGTACGCCAGGTGCGTCTTGTAAGGCTCGCTGTGCGGCGCCCCAGGCGGGTTGTGCTCGTCACGTCCGGCCGGGTACCCACAGCGGGGGCAGTCCCAGGTCTCGGGCACCGCGGCATCGCAGGCAAAGCTGGGCCGGGTCTCGTGCTTGTTCGAGCACCAGAAGGAGACCCTGATCCGGGGCGCCGCCTCGCCACGCTCCGCTTCGCCCATCGGGCCAGCGCCGACCCGGCTTCCCCTGATCGCGTTGCCACTACTCACAGCTCACCCCTTGCTACGTCCGCTCTTGGCCCGCCCGGCGACCCCCGGGGTGCCCCCATCAGTGGTTCAGCAGTAGATCCAGCCCGACGATGCACAGGAACCACAGGATGCCAGTGAAAATCGTCAGGCGGTCCAGGTTCCGCTCAACTACGGACGATGATCCCAGCGTAGATGAGACGCCGCCACCGAATAGGTCCGACAGGCCGCCACCCTTGCCCTTGTGCAGCAGCACCAGCAGCATCATCAGCAGACTGGTGATGATGAGGACGACCGAGATTGCGATAACCACTGCCCTGCTCGTCCCTCCGGGTGCCTTTCGCGGACCTGCCTGTCCTCTGAACAGTACTGTTCAGCCAGCGCTGGGCTGGACCGTGGCCGCGGGTCAGTCGTCGACTGCTAGCTTGCGGTACCGGCATATCGTGGCGAACTGACCGGCATCGAGGCTTGCTCCGCCGACCAGCGCACCGTCAATGTCAGGCTGCGTCATCATCGCAGCGATGCTGTCGGCTTTCACCGACCCGCCATACAGGATACGCACACTTGCGGCCGCTTCGGCGCCGTGACCCTCGGAAACGCGGCCGCGAATTGCCCCGCACACCTCTTGCGCGTCGGCGGGTGTCGCCACCTCCCCGGTGCCGATGGCCCAGACCGGCTCGTACGCCACGACCAGCCCGGCCACCTGCTGCGGTGAGATCCCGGCGAGAGCCCCGTCGAGCTGGCCGAGGGTGAAGCTGAGCTGCTCCCCCGCCTGCCGGACGTCCAGGTTCTCGCCGACGCACAGGATGGGGGTCAGCTCGGAGCGGAGCGCAGCCTTCACCTTGGCGTTGACGACGCCGTCGTCCTCACCGTGGTACTGGCGGCGCTCAGAGTGCCCGGCCAGCACGTAGCTGCAGCCCAGCTTGGCCAGCATCGGCCCGGACACGTCGCCGGTGTAGGCGCCCTTGTCGTGTGGTGACAGGTCCTGGGCCCCGTAGCCGATCCGCAGCTTGTCCCCGGCGACCAGCGTCTGCACGCTGCGCAGCGCGGTGAACGGCGGCAGAACCACCGCCTCGGCGGCATCGAAGTCGTCACTGGTGAGCGTGAAGGCGAGCTTCTGGACGAGGGCCAGCCCCTCGAAGTGCGTGTTGTGCATCTTCCAGTTGCCGGCGATGAGCGGCTTGCGGCCGGCGGAACCGCCGGTCATCCGTCCGCCTCGAGCGCGCTGAGCCCGGGCAGGGTCCGGCCCTCCAGGTATTCCAGGCTCGCGCCGCCGCCCGTGGAGATGTGCGTGAACGCATCCGCCGGGAAGCCCAGCTGGCGGACGGCCGCCGCGGAGTCCCCGCCGCCGACCACGGTCAGTCCGCTGACGCGGCTGACCGCCTCGGCGACGGCCCGGGTTCCGGCGGAGAAGGCCGGGAACTCGAACACGCCCGCCGGCCCATTCCAGAACACGGTCTTCGCGTCGGAGAGCTTCTGGGCGAACAGGGCCCGGGTCGCCGGGCCCATGTCGAGGCTTTCCCGGTCGGCGGGGAAATCGGCGACCGGCACCACCCGGTGGTCCGCATCCGGGGCGAACCTGTCGGCCGCCACCAGGTCCACGGGCAGGACGACCTCCACCCCCCGCCGGGCCGCTTCGGCCAGCACCTCGGTGACCTGCGGGATCTGGTCGGCTTCCAGCAGGGACTTGCCCACCTCGTAACCCTGGGCCGCGAGGAACGTGTAGGACATCCCCCCGCAGATGATCAGCCGGTCGGCCCGGCTGAGGAGGTTGCCGATGACCGCGAGCTTGTCCGACGGCTTGGCCCCGCCGAGCACCACCACATACGGCCGTGGCGGATCGGAAGTGAGCTGACGGAGCACGGCGATCTCCGCGATGACCAGTTCCCCGGCAGCGTGCGGGAGCAGCGCGGGCACGTCGAACACGCTGGCGTGCTTACGGTGCAGGGCGCCGAAGCCGTCGCCGACGTAGCGGGTGGCCAGCGCGGCCAGCCGGGCCGCGAGCCCGGTCCGCTCGGCGTCGACCTTGCTCGTCTCGGCCGGCTCGAACCGTACGTTCTCCAGCAGGCCGACGTCGCCGTCCCCCAGCCCGGCCGCCAGGGCCGCGGCTGACTCCCCGGCCACGTCGTCGGCCAGCGGGACGGGCCGGCCGAGCAGCTCGCTGAGCCGGGCCGCCACGGGCCGCAGCGACGGGCCGCCCGCGGCCCGGGCAGCGTACCCCTCGCCCTTGGGCCGGCCCAGGTGAGCGCAGATGACCACCCGGGCGCCCCGGGCGATCAGCGCCTGGATGGTGGGCAGGCTGGCCCGGATCCGGCCGTCGTCGGTGATCACGTCGCCGTCGAGCGGCACATTCAGGTCGGACCGGAGCAGGACAACCTGCCCGGACACGTCGAGGTCGTCGATCCGCTTCATCACAACTGGGTGCCGACGAGCGCGGTGAGGTCGGCGAGGCGGTTGGAGTAGCCCCACTCGTTGTCGTACCAGCCGATCACCTTGACCTGGTCGCCGAAGGTCATGGTGAGTGAGGAGTCGAAAGTGCACGACCAGGGAGTGCCGACGATGTCGGAGGACACGATCGGGTCCGCCGTGTAGTGCAGGAAGCCCTTGAGGGTGCCTTCCGCAGCTGCCTTGAACGCGGCGTTGACCTCGTCCTTGCTGACCTCCCGGGTGAGCTGGACGACCAGGTCGGTCACTGACCCGTCCACGACCGGGACGCGCATGGCCATCCCGTCGAACTTGCCCTTGAGCTCGGGCAGCACCAGCGCCGTGGCCTTGGCCGCGCCGCTGCTGGTCGGGATGATGTTCTGCGCGGCGGCCCGGGCCCGGCGCAGGTCCTTGTGCGGGAAGTCCAGGATCACCTGGTCATTGGTGTAGGCGTGGATCGTGGTCATCAGGCCCTTGACGACGCCGAAGCTGTCCTGCAGGACCTTTGCCATCGGGGCCACGCAGTTCGTGGTGCACGAGGCGTTCGAGATGATGTGGTGGCTGGCCGGGTCGTAGGCACCGTCGTTGACGCCCATCACCACGGTGAGGTCCTCGCCCGAGGCGGGCGCGGAGATGATGACCTTCTTCGCCCCGGCGTCCAGGTGCTTGCGCGCGTCGGCTGCCTTGGTGAACCGGCCGGTGGACTCGATCACCACGTTCACGCCGAGGTCCCGCCAGGGCAGCGCGGCCGGGTCACGCTCGGCGAGCACGCTGATCTTCTTGTCGCCCACCCGGATCGCGTCGCCGTCCACGGCGACGTCCTGCGCCAGCGTGCCCAGCACCGTGTCGTACTTCAGCAGGTGCGCCAGGGTGGCGGTGTCGGTCAGGTCGTTGGCCGCGACAATCTCGATGGCCTCGGCCTGCCCTGCGGCCGATGCCGCGTGCACGGCCCGCCAATAGTTCCGCCCGATGCGGCCGAATCCGTTGATGCCCACGCGGATAGTCACGGCTGCGCCTCTCCTCGTCCCTTAGCTCTCGTCCCGGCTCACGCGCGCTGGTCTGTAACCCAGCGGTGTGCCTGCATTTCCGGCTCCGACCCTATCGGACGACGGCCGCCGCGGGAGCACACCTGGTCCGCGGCGGGCAGGCTTGGGCTCACCCAGCGTGAGTGGCCGTCCCGGTGTACGCCAAACCGAGCCGCCACCCCGGCCAGCACCAGCCCGCCCCGCCGCTCGTGAACTTCTGGATTACTGCGTCATCATCTCCGGCGTGAGGCTGGACTCAGTGTCGGGGACACCGAGGTCACGGGCCTTCTTATCCGCCATGGCCAGCAGCCGGCGGATCCGTCCGGCGATCGCGTCCTTGGTCAGCGGCGGGCTGGCCAGCTGGCCCAGTTCCTCCAGGCTGGCCTGCCGATGCTCGATCCGCAGCCGGCCGGCCACGGTCAGGTGCTCGGGCGCCTCGGTGCCCAGGATCTCCAGGGCCCGCTCGACCCGGGCGCCGGCCGCGACCGCGGCCCGGGCGCTGCGCCGCAGGTTCGCGTCGTCGAAGTTGGCCAGCCGGTTGGCGGTGGCCCGGACCTCGCGGCGCATCCGCCGCTCCTCCCAGGCCAGCACGCTGTCGTGGGCGCCGAGCCGGGTGAGCAGCGCGCTGATCGCATCGCCGTCCCGGACCACGACACGGTCCACCCCGCGTACCTCACGGGCCTTGGCGTGGATCTTCAGCCGCCGGGCCGCGCCCACCAGGGCCAGGGCCGCCTCCGGGCCCGGGCAGGTGATCTCCAGGGACATCGAGCGGCCCGGCCCGGTCAGCGAGCCATGGGCCAGGAACGCGCCGCGCCAGGCGGCCTCGCAGTCACACGTGGTACCGGACACGACCTGCCGTGGCAGCCCGCGGACCGGCCGGCCGTAGTTGTCGACCAGGCCCGTCTGCCGGGCCAGGCTGTCCCCGTCCTTGCGCACCCGGACCACGTACCGGTTACCCTTGCGCAGGCCGCTCGGGGCCAGCACGATCAGGTCCGAGGAATGGCCGAACACCTCCGCGATGTCCTTGCGCAGCCGCCGCGCGGCCACGCCGGTGTCCAGTTCGGCCTCCACCACGATGCGCCCGCTGGCCAGGTGAAGTCCCCCGGCGAACCGCAGCAGCGCGGACACCTCCGCCTTGCGGCAGCATGGCTTGAGCACGGTCACTCGGCTGAGCTCGTCTTTGACCAGGCCGGTCATTGCCACCGGCATCACTCCCCCTCGAAAATCTCTGCGAACGCCCCGGCCAGCTGACGCGGGTCGTGGCGTGGTGTTCCATCGCGCATCGCCAGGTCGGCCAGGACCAGCCTGCCGCCCAGCAGTCCCGCCGCTTTCTCCAGCTCGGCGGCCGCGCCCCCCGCGGCCGCGCGATCGGCGAGCACGATGTCAATTTTGAGCTGTGGCGCGTGATCAGCCAGCACTTCCAGGTGAGTCTGCGGGGAGAATCCCTCCGTCTCGCCAGGCTGGGCGACAAGGTTCAGCGCCACGATCCGCCGGGCTGGCGTGCTGATCAGGGCCTGGGCCAGCTCGGGGACCATCAGGTGGGGCAGCACGCTGGTGAACCAGGACCCGGGGCCGAGTACCACCCAGTCGGCGTCGAGGATGGCGGTGACCGCCTCCGGGCAGGCCGGCGGATCCTCCGGGATCAGCGACACCGAGCGGACCCGGCCCGTGGTGGACGCGCAGGCGACCTGGCCGCGCACCGTGCTCAGCGCGAGCGGGTGGTCCGGATCGCCTCCCTGCACCTCGGCCACCAGGTCGAGCGGGACCGAGGCCATGGGCAGCACCCGGCCGTACGCGCCAAGCAGCCGGCCGACCCAGTCCAGGCCCTGCACCGTGTCGCCGAGCAGTTCCCACAGCGCCACGATCAGCACGTTGCCCACTGCGTGGCCGCCGAGCTCGGCCTCGCCGGTGAAGCGGTGCTGGACGACCCGGCTCCAGGTCGTGCCCCAGGCGTCGTCGCCGCACAGCGCCGCGAGCGCCATCCGCAGGTCACCGGGGGGCAGGACGCCGTACTGGCGGCGCAGCCTGCCGCTGGAGCCGCCGTCGTCGGCCACGGTCACGATCGCGCTCAGCTGGCGGGTCACCCGGCGTAGCGCCGACAGCGCGGCGAACAGGCCGTGCCCGCCGCCGAGGGCCGCCACCTTGGGGTTCAGCGGCTGGACAGAGGGCACCATGCCCACCCCGGCCTGACTGGAACTGGAGGGACCGGGGCCAGCCGGGCCAGCGATCATTCGCGCCCCAGATCCCGGTGGACGACCTGGACGGTCGGCCCCTTGCCGCTCAGCTGGCTGGCGATCTGTTCGGCGACCACGACGCTCCGGTGCTTGCCGCCGGTGCAGCCGATCGCCAGTGTGACGAAGCGCTTGCCCTCCTGCTCGTAGCCGGCCAGCACCACCCGCAGCGCGGCCAGGTAGAAGTCCAGGAAATCCGCGGCCCCGGGACGGCTGAGCACGTAGTCCCGGACCCGGTCGTTCTGCCCGGTGAGCGGGGCCAGGTCGGGAACCCATCGTGGATTGGGCAGGAACCGGCAGTCGGCCACCATGTCGGCGTCGACCGGCAGCCCGTACTTGTAGCCGAACGACACCACGTTCACCCGCAGCGTGGCCGGGGCGTCGGCGCTGAACGCATCATGCATCCGGGCCCGCAGCTCGTGCACGTTCAGCGATGAGGTGTCGATGACCAGGTCGGCTTCTTCCCGCACGCCGCGGAGCAGTTCCCGTTCCGCGGCGATGCCCTCCACCACGCGGCCGTCCTCCTGCAGCGGGTGGGGGCGCCGGACACTCTCGAACCGGCGGACCAGGGTGTCGTCGCTGGCCTCCAGGAACACGACCCTCGGCCGGACACCCCGGGCGGCCAGTTCCCCGATAGCCGACTGCAGGTCGGTGGAGAACGCCCGGCTGCGCACGTCCATCACGGCAGCGATCCGGGGCACCGCGCCCATGGCCCGGCGGGCCAGCTCGATCATGGTCGGTAGCAGGCCGGGCGGCAGATTGTCGGCCACGAACCAGTCCAGGTCCTCCAGGGACTTGGCCGCCGTGCTGCGTCCCGCACCGGACATGCCGGTGATGACCACGATGTCCGGGCCAGGTGCCTCACCGTGCCCCTCGTGCCCGCTCACCGGCGTCCCGGCCCGTCCGCCTGCGTGCCCACCCATTCACCTGCGCGCCTCACGGCGCCCTCCCCCCGGTGCCTGGCCCTCGGCGCTCTGATCCCCTGCGCCGCGGTCCCCCGTGCCTCGGCTGTCGGTGCCCTGGCGATTCGTGCCCTGGCCATCCGTGCCCTGGCCATCCGTGCCCTGGCTATCTGCGTCCGGGCCATCTGCGCCCGGGCCATTCCCATGGCCATTCCGTGCCCCGCTGTCCGTGCCATTCTGCGCGCTGTTCCCCTGCTGACCGGCTGGCGGCTCATCCGCTGACGGCTCGTCCCCGGGCGGCCTATCCACAGGCGGCCCTGGCCGCAGCGCGGCGAGCACTGCGCTCGCGACCCGCGGCCCGATGCCGGGCAGCCCGGCGATCTCGGGCTCAGTGGCGTTCGCGAGCCTGCGTACCGAGCCGAAGTGCCGTAGCAGCGTAGCCCGCCGCGCCGGGCCTAGTCCCGGGACCGAGTCAAGCTCGCTGACCGCGAGGGCCTTTGACCGCTTTGCCCGGTGGTATGTGATGGCGAAGCGGTGCGCCTCGTCACGGACCCGCTGCAGAAGGTACAGGCCCTCACTGCTCCGGGGCAGGATCACCGGCGAGTCCTCGCCGGGCAGCCAGACTTCTTCCAGCCGCTTGGCCAGGCCGCAGGCCGCGACGTCGTCGATGCCAAGCTCATCCAGCGCCCGCGCCGCGGCGGCGACCTGGGCCGGCCCGCCGTCGATCACGACCAGGTTGGGCGGGTAGGCGAACTTACGCTGCCGGGCCGCCTCGGCGGAGGCCTCTGGGTCGCCGAGCACGTCGAGCTCGCCGGTCGCCTCCCGCTCGTCCAGATAGCGGCGGAACCGGCGCAGGATCACCTCGTGGATCGCGGCGACGTCGTCCGTCCCGTCGTGGCCACGGATGCTGAACCGCCGGTACTCCGACTTACGGGCCAAGCCGTCCTCGAACACGACCATGGACGCGACCACGTGCGTGCCCTGCAGGTTGGACACGTCGTAGCACTCGATCCGCAGCGGGGCCTCGTCCAGCCCCAGCGCCTCCTGGATCTCGTGCAGGGCGCGACTGCGGGTGGTCAGGTCACTGGCCCGCCGGGTCTTGTGCAGGGCCAGCGACTCGGCGGCGTTGCGGCCCACGGTCTCCAGCAGTGCCCGCTTGGGCCCGCGCAAGGGCACCCGGAGCCGGACCGGCCCGCCCCGGCGGGCCGCCAGCCACTCCTCCACCGCGCCCGCGTACGGCGGGAGTTCCGGGACCAGCACCTCCCGCGGGATGCCACCGGACCGGCTGGCCGGGCGGGCGGTCCCCTTCTGCCCCATGCTGCCCCCCGGGCCCTCCGGGCTTACCGAGCCCGGCGCCGGGCCGGCCACCGCGTCGTCGCTGTATACCTGGCCCAGGAACTGCTCGACCAGTTCCGCCGTGGTCACGTCCTCGACTTTGTCCACGACCCAGCCACGCTGCCCCCGGACCCGGCCGTTCCGCACGTAGAAAACCTGGACCGCTGCCTCCAGCTGATCCTGGGTGAGCGCGATGACGTCACAGTCGGTGCCGTCGCCCAGCACCACGGTCTGCTTCTCCAGCGCGCGCTGCAGTGCCTTGATGTCGTCGCGCAGCCGGGCGGCCCGCTCGAACTCCTCGGCCCGGGAGGCCTCGCGCATCTCGGCTTCCAGGCGGCGGATGAACCGGTCGGTCTGCCCGGCCATGAAGTCGCAGAATTCCTCGGCCAGCAGCCGGTGCTCGGCCTCACTGACCCGGCCCACGCACGGGGCCGAGCATTTGCCGATGTAACCGAGCAGGCAGGGCCGCCCGATCTGGCCGGCCCGCTTGAACACCCCGGCCGAGCAGGTGCGGACCGGGAACACCCGCAGCAGCGCGTCCACCGTCTCGCGGATCGCCCAGGCGTGCGAATAAGGACCGAAATAACGAACCCCGCGCCGCTTGGCGCCGCGCATGACCATGACCCGCGGGAAGTCCTCGCCCATGGTGACGGCCAGGTAGGGATAGCTCTTGTCGTCGCGGTACCGGACGTTGAACCGGGGGTCGTACTCCTTGATCCAGGAGTACTCGAGCTGGAGAGCCTCGACCTCGGTGGCCACCACGGTCCAGTCGACCTTGGCGGCGGTGCGCACCATGGTCTGGGTCCGCGGGTGCAGGCTGACGAAATCCGCGAAATAGGAATTCAGCCGCTGCCGGAGATTCTTCGCCTTTCCGACGTAAATAACCCGGCCGTGTGCATCCCAGAACCGGTACACGCCCGGCGACTCGGGGATGGACCCCGGCGCTGGCCGGTAGGACTGCGGATCTGCCACCTAGTAACTCTATGCGCGGTCGCCCATGGCTGAGCGTGCGGCGAGCGCGGCACCCCGTGCGCCCGCCCGGTCCAGGTCGGGGACCAGGACGAAATCGACCAGCTTGGCCTGCTCGGCGCGGAGCGTGGTGTGCTCCCGGATCCGGCCCAGGAACCATTCGCTGAACGCGGGATCAGCCTCGACGATGCCGCCTCCGACGAAATACGTGCCCGGGTCAGTGAACATGGCCGCGATGGAGAAGAGCCGGCCGAGGGCCTTGGCCTGCTGGTCGAATATCTTCAGCGCCAGCGGATCGCCGGCCTCACCGTAGCCCCGGACCAGCTTGGCTGCCCGGGACAGCGGCTGGATGTCGGCGAGCCCGTGCCCTTCGTAGCGGCTCAGCCAGTAGGGCAGCAGGTTCTGCTCGATCCCGGACAGCGACGCGAAGCTCTCCACGTCGCCGCGCAGCCCGCAATTGCAGACGGGCACCGGCTGGCCCTCCTCGAGCAGCCCCTCAAGCGGGATCTGGACGTGGCCGAGTTCGCCCGCCATGCCGGCTACCCCGCTCACGACCTGGCCCGCCTCGACCAGTCCGCCACCCAGCCCGGTGCCGACAATGACCGCCACCGACGAGTGCTGCGGGGCGTCGGCGCCGAACCGCGCGAAGTGCGCGTACAGCGTGGCCGCGTTGGCATCATTGGTGTACACGACCGGCAGGCCCAGCGCTTCCTCGAGGGCGACGCGGATATTGAAGCCGCCCCAGCCGGGATGGCGGAAGTTCGTGGCGCCCTTGGAGGACAGGACCCCGTCGGCGCTGGCCGGGCCGGGGGTGTCCAGCCCGACCGCGGCCACCGCCGCCCGGTCCACCCCGGTCACGTCCAGGGCCTGCGCGAAGGAAGCAGCCAGTGCCTCGATGGCCAGGTCCGGCCCCTCGCGGACCCGGCTGGGCCGCTCCAGCATGTGTTCCACCAGGAACCGGCCCGACGGATCGAGCACCGTGGCGTTGTTCATGGTGCCGCCGTTGTCCAGGCCGACGATGAACGAAGGGGACGAGTTTGCCATCCTGGGCCTTTCCTGCTGGTGTCCTGGCGGCAGCGTAGCGCCTATGACGCCGGGGCTACAGACGCCGGCCAGTGCCCCCGTCCCGGCCGCCTCATTCCGCGAACGCCTCGGCCGGCGGGCAGGCGCAGACCAGGTTCCGGTCGCCGTAGGCCTGGTCGATGCGGCGCACCGGCGGCCAGTACTTAGCCCGCCGGTCACCGGCCAGCGGATAGGCCGCCTCGGCCCGCTCGTAGGGATGCTTCCAGTCGGCCTCGAGCAGCATGGACGCGGTGTGCGGCGCGTTCCGCAGCGGGTTGTCCTCGCGGTCGTACCTGCCGGAGGCGACCATCTCGATCTCCTGCCGGATCGCGATCATGGCCTCGCAGAACCGGTCCAGTTCGGCCAGATCCTCGCTCTCGGTGGGCTCGATCATCAGGGTGCCCGCGACCGGGAACGACATGGTCGGCGCGTGGAACCCGTAGTCGATGAGGCGCTTGGCCACGTCCTCGACGGTCACGCCGGTCTCCCGGGTGAGGGGCCGCAGGTCCAGGATGCACTCGTGCGCGACGAGATCGCCGCGGCCGGTGAAGAGCACCGGGTAGTGCGGGCCCAGCCGGGCGGCCACGTAGTTGGCGGCAAGGATGGCTACTTCCGTGGCCCGGCGCAGCCCATCCGGTCCCATCATCCGGATGTACGCCCAGGAGATCGGCAGGATCCCCGCCGAGCCATAGGGCGCCGCTGCGACCGGGTGCACCCCGGCGGTCCCCGACTCCGCGCGGGCCGGCAGGAACTCCGCCAGGTGGGCCCGGGCCGCGACCGGGCCGACGCCGGGGCCACCGCCACCGTGCGGGATGCAGAACGTCTTGTGCAGGTTCAGGTGCGACACGTCCGCACCGAACCAGCCCGGCCGGGCCAGGCCGACCAGGGCGTTCAGGTTGGCGCCGTCCACATACACCTGGCCCCCCGCCGCGTGGACCGCGTCGCAGACCTGGGTCACGGTCTCCTCGAACACGCCGTTGGTGGACGGGTAGGTCAGCATGATCGCGGCGATCTGACCGCCCCGGGATTCCAGCTTGGCGTTCAGGTCAGCGACGTCGATCGCCCCGTCGGGGCCGCACTTGACCACCACGACCCGAAGGCCCGCCAGCACCGAGCTGGCCGCGTTGGTCCCGTGGGCTGACTCGGGGATCAGGCAGATGTCCCGCCCGGCGTCGCCGCGGGAGTTGTGGTAACCCCGGATGGCCAGCAGGCCCGCCAGCTCGCCCTGCGACCCGGCGTTGGGCTGGACCGACACCGCGTCGTACCCGGTGATCTCGGCCAGCCACCGCTCCAGATCGCTGATCAGCTCGGCGTACCCGGCGGCCTGCCCCGCAGGGGCGAAGGGGTGCAGGTCAGCAAACTCCGGCCAGGTCACCGGCTCCATCTCGGCGGCCGCGTTCAGCTTCATCGTGCACGAGCCGAGCGGGATCATCGAGCGGTCAAGCGCGATGTCGAAGTCGGCGAGGCGGCGCAGATAGCGCAGCATGGCCGTCTCACTCCGGTGCTCGCGGAAGACGGGGTGGTCCAGGTACCCCGAGCTCCGGGCCAGGCCGGCCGGGAACACCGGGCCGGACCCGGCGAGCCGCCCGGGGACCGTGGCCCCGTCGTGCCCGGCGGCCAGCAGCGCGGCCACTTCCAGCAGCTCGGCATCCGTGGTGGTCTCGTCGCAGGCGATGCCGACTGTGTCGGCGTCGGCCAGGAGCAGGTTGTACCCGGCTTCCCTGGCCCGGTCCACCGCCGCCCCGGCCCCGCCGGGCAGGCGCACCCGGATCGTGTCAAAGAACCCGTCCGCCGGGGCGGCCAGGCCACTCTCCCGCAGCGTAGCGGCCAGCCGGGCCGCACGGCCGTGCACGCTGGCCGCGATCGCGGCCAGCCCGCCCGGGCCGTGGTACACCGCATACATCGCGGCCATCACCGCCAGCAGCACCTGCGCGGTGCAGATGTTGCTGGTCGCCTTCTCCCGGCGGATGTGCTGCTCACGGGCTTGCAGCGCCAGCCGGTAGGCGGGGCGGCCGTCGGCGTCGAGGGACACCCCCACCAGACGGCCGGGCAGCTGCCGGCGCAGGTCGTCCCGGGTCGCGATGTAGGCCGCGTGCGGGCCGCCGTAACCCATCGGCACGCCGAACCGCTGCGTGCTGCCCACCGCGATGTCGGCGCCCATCTCACCGGGCGGCATCAGCAGGGTCAGCGCCAGCAGGTCGGCGGCGACCGCGGCGAGCGCGCCCCGGCCGTGCGCGGCCTCGATGGCCGGGCGCAGGTCCCTGATCTCCCCGCTGGCCCCTGGGTATTGCAGCAAGACCCCGAACAGCTCACCCTCGGGCTGGGCCGCGATCAGCTCCGGGGTGACCGCGGCGACCACCAGTTCGATGCCGAGTGGCTCGGCCCGGGTGGCGAGCACGGCCAGGGTCTGCGGCAGGCAGTCCCCGTCGGCCAGGAAGATCCGGCCGCGCCGGGCCACCCGGCGGGCCAGCGTCATGGCCTCCACCGCCGCTGTCGCCTCGTCCAGCAGGGACGCCCCCGCCACCGGCAGCGCGGTCAGGTCCTCGATGAGGGTCTGGAAGGTGAGCAGGGCTTCCAGCCGCCCCTGTGAGATCTCCGGCTGGTACGGGGTGTACGCGGTGTACCAGGCGGGGTTCTCCAGGACGTTGCGGCGGATCACCGCCGGGGTGTGCGTGCCGTAGTAGCCCAGCCCGATCATCGACCGCGCGACCGTGTTCTGGGAAGCCAGCCGGCGCAGCTCAGCCACCGCCTCCGCCTCGGTCAGCGCGGGCGGGAGGTCCAGGGGCCTCGGGTCGCCGATCCCCGGGGGCAGGGCCGCCTCGGCCAGATCATCGAGCGAGGCGTGGCCGGTCGCCGCGAGCATCCGCTCCTGGTCGGCCGGGGACGGCCCGATGTGACGTGACTCAAAGTTCAGGGATTCAAACTTCGGTTCCGCAAAGTTCATGGAGCCTCCAGAGGGGAGCCGCCAGGCACGCCCGTGCCTGCCTGATCCTCCCCCTCTGTCGCGGCCCGCCCGCAGCCGGGTCGGCCCGGTGACAGGCGACCCGCGATGCGAGCACGAACTCCAGAGATGCCTGACCCGTCCGGTCCTGGGTGCCTGAGAGGTTCCGGGGAGGTTGCCCCTTCGGCGCCCCGCGCTGGCTGCGCGGAATCTCTCCCGGACGGTGTGATCAGCAGTACCGAGCTTACCCGAGGCTGAGGCCGGCCGCCTGGTCAGCCGGTCCGGCGGGCCCGGCGCCGGGACAGCTCGTCCGCGTGCTGGCTGTCCCCGGCGGCTTCCACCGTCCCGTCCGCAGCCTCGTCAGCCTGCTCGGCGGGCAGTTCGGCCAGGGTCCCGTCGACCTCTTGCCAGATCCGGCCGAGCGCGATTCCGAACACGCCCTGCCCGCCCTGCAGCAGGTCCACCACCTCGTCGGAGGAGGTGCACTCGTACACAGAGACCCCGTCGCTCATCAGGGTGACCTTGGCCAGGTCGCGGGTGCCCCGGCTGTGCAGGTGGGTCACGGCGGCACGGATCTGCTGGAGGGAGATCCCGGTGTCCAGCAGCCGCTTGACCACCTTGAGCACGAGGATGTCCCGGAAGCTGTACAGCCGCGCCGAGCCTGATCCCTTTGCGGCCCGCACGCTCGGCTCGACCAGGCCGGTCCTGGCCCAGTAGTCCAGCTGGCGGTAGGTGATCCCGGCGGCTGAGCACGCGGTCGGACCGCGGTAGCCGATTCCTTCCGGCCGGGCGGCGACGTCGTCGCCGAATAGCAGTCCCTGCTCCCCAGCCTGATGGATCGCGGCACCGCGGACTCCGGGTGAATCGCTGTTACCTTTGGTTACCGCCACGCCTGCCTCCACCCGGGAACTCGCCACCCTGGGTACACGTCTCGCACGGTAGGCCGCCAGTGCCGGGTGCGTCAACGATCGCCTGCGGCGCGTCGCCGCCGGGCTCCTGAACCGGCCTTCCGGCAGGCTCCCCCGCCACCCGGCCGCCAGGCCCGCCAGTCCTGTCCGGGCCGGTCATGTCGCGCGGCCGAAGTCCTCCGGGGTAATGGTGTCGAGGAACTCGCGGAACTTCTCGACCTCATCTTCCTGCTCGTCCGGGATGGCCACGCCCGCCTCGTCGAGGACCTCCTCGCTGGCGTAAATGGCCGCGCCGGTGCGCAGGGCGAGGGCGATGGAATCCGACGGCCTGGCGCTGACTTCCTTCCCGTTCGAGAAGATCAGATCCGCGAAGAAGATACCGTCCCGCAGCGCCGTGATGTTCACCGTCTGCAGCTGGACATCGAGCGCCTCCAGCACGTCCCGGAACAGGTCGTGGGTGAGCGGGCGCGCTGGAACCATGCCCTGCTGGGCGAAAGCGATCGCGGTTGCCTCGACCGGCCCGATCCAGATCGGCAGGTATCGGTCTCCCTGCGTCTCCTTCAGCAGGACGATGGGCTGGTTCGTGGGCATCTCGACCCGGACGCCGACGACCTCCATCTTCCTCACGGCGGCTCCGTCCTCACACGCGCGTGACGCGCTGCCTCGTGCATGGGCCCTGCGGTGGGCACTCCCCTGCCAACGTACACCCGTGCCGGCGGAAAGTGCTGTGGCGGCCGGCCCGGCCAGGCCCGCTCACGCTCCGGATCTGGCTGCGGCCGGCCCGGCGAATCCTGGCTCTTCATACCCCGCACCCCCCAGCCTGACTTCGGTCGGGGCAGCCTGAGCGGATTCACCGGCCCACGCCGTCCGGGCCGCCTGGGGCAGCCCGTCGGTCTGCAGGCCCGCGTCGGCCAGGGCGCTGCCCATCAGCGACGCGTGCAGCTGCAGGGACAGGGCCGCGATCTCCTGGGCGGTCTGCCCCGCCCGCTCCCGCGACCCGGGACTGCGCTGCCGCCGCGTAGGCGCCACCACCTGCTCGATCAGGGAGGTTTCGCGCTCCACCGCAGCCCGCACGGCACGCAGGTGCCGTGCCTGGACCCCGTACCGGCCGAGCGCCACGATGATCCGGGCGGCATCCAGGGCCTCCGGCCCGTACTGCCGTCCTGCGGGCCTGACCAGGCCGAAATCTTCCAGTTCGGCCAGGAACCCGTCGTCGATCCCGGCCGCGTCGAGCAGTTCCCGGCGGCTCAGGGGCCGTCGGCCGCGCCGCTGCGGCGGTTCGTCGGGATCCTCCTCACCGCTGCCGTCCTGGGCGGCGGTCAGCCGGTCCTTGATGACCCGCAACGGGAGGTACTCATCACGCTGGGCGGTCAGGATGTAGCGCAGCCGGGCCACGTCCGCGGGGCCGAATCGCCGGTACCCGGACGGTGACCGGGCAGGCTGGATCAGGCCCTCGGACTCCAGGAACCGGATCTTGGACACGCTGACATCGGGGAACTCACCCCGAAGCTGGGCAAGCACCTCTCCGATGCCGAAAGAAGCCCGGGCAGGCTGAGCGCTCATGCCCCTACCTGGGCGCCCCCGCCGCCACGCTCGTACTGGGGCCGCCGCCCGGTCAGGAACACCAGCCGGAACTTACCGATCTGGACCTCATCGCCGCCGTTCAGCGGCGCTTCCTCGATCCGCTCCTGGTTGACGTAGGTGCCGTTGAGGCTGCCGACGTCGCGCACGGTGAAGCGGTCGCCGTGACGGTAGAACTCAGCGTGCCGGCGGGAGACCGTCACGTCGTCCAGGAAGATGTCGCTGTCCCGGTGCCGGCCGGCGGTGGTGATGTCGTGGTCGAGCAAGAACCGGCTCCCCGCGTTCGGGCCGCGCCGGACGACCAGCAGCGCGGTGCCCGGGGGCAGGGAGTCCTCCGGGGCGGCCTGGTCGGTGAACTCGTCGTATTCGGCCTCGGCTGGGTCACCGCCCAGCGAGATGGTCGAGGTCGTTTCGCCGGGGCGCTCGGCCCCCCCTCGCGCCAGCATCGTCCCGCAATGCAGGCAAAAACGCGCGTCGTCAGGATTGGCCTGACCGCAGCGTGTGCAGTAGATGCTCGGCATGTCGTGGCCCAGCCTCTCCTCTGCTGGCCATGGGCTCGGGGCGGGGATCGCATCGGACCTGGCCCGTTCCCGGTGCTCGGATGGTGCGTGCTCAGCGGACGCAGTCCACGCTACCTGGGGGGCGCCCGGCGGGTCCATGCGCCACGCGCGTCGTCCCCCCGGGGTGAATCGCGCCCGCCACCCGGGGCGTCGTCCTTGCCGGGGGGATGACTCCGCCCCTCCGGACGCGCCCGGGCCGCTTTCGCGACGCCTCCGCCACATCCTGGCCGCACCTCCGACGCACGACGCGTGCACGCTCCGATGAGGTGAATTGTCTCACGGGTGGCGATGCCCTCGCTGGACACTAAGCTGGCCAGCTTAACGCCCTGAGCGATCAGTGACTGCTTAATTGCCAGAGCGTTCCGCTACGGCGGCCCACTCAACTGCCAGAGCGTTCCGCTACGGCGGCCCACTCGTCCAGCAGCGCCTGGGCAGTGTCGGCGTCCGCGCCCTCGGCCCACAGGTGGGTCACCGCGACAGCGGGGTCAGGCAGCACCAGGACCCACCCGCCGTCCGGCTCGACGATCCGCACCCCGTCGGTGGTATCCACGGTCCGGTCACCAGCCGCTTCCACCACGGTGCGCATCACGCTGCCCTTGGCCGCCCACGGCGTGGGCATGGAGCGCCGCAGCAGATGCGCGGTAGGGATCCGGGCGTCGATCTGGCTGAGCGACAGCCGGGCCCGGGCGACCAGGCCGAGCAGCCGGGCGAAGGCTGCGATGCCGTCCAGGGTCCGGCTGAACTCCGGGACCACGAACCCGCCCCGGCCGTCGCCGCCGAAGATGACGTCGTCGCCCGCGGTGGCCTCGGTGAGGCCGTGCAGCGAGGTGGGCGTCCAGTCCACGTGCACGCCGTGGAACCGGCAGACCTGCTCGGCCACGCGGGTAGTGGTCACCGGCAGCGCCACCCGGCCGGACCTCCGCTCGGCCGCGATGAGATCCAGGATGACCAGCAGGGCCCGGTCGTCGCTGATCATCGCGCCCTTGTCGTCCACCAGCATGATCCGCTCGCCGACCTGGTCGAACCGCACCCCGAAGGCGGCGCGGGACGAGGCGACCAGCTCCGACAGCCGCTGCATGCCCGCCCGGACCTGGGCCAGGCTCTGCGTGGGGGTGGCCTCGTCCAGCCGGTTGTTGACGGTGAGCGCGTCCACCCCGAGACGGCCGAGCAGGCTGGGCAGCACCAGCGACACGGTCCCGCCGGCACAGTCCACCACGACCTTCAGCTCCGCCTCGCGGACCCCGGTCAGGTCGACGCTGCGGGCCAGCTCCTGGGTGTAGGACTCGACGACCCGGGACGGGTAGGTGAGCTCGGCGATCTCGCCGGGGAAGGCCCGCCGGTACTCCTGCCGGGAGAAGACCCGCTCCAGCTTGCGGGCGGCCGCCTGGGACAGCTCCGCGCCCCGCTCGTCGAGGAACACGATATCGATCGACTGCGGGTCCCCGGAGGTGGTGCGCAGGGCGACGCCCCCGCTGCACACGCTGCGCGCGGTCTGGAACCGGGCCACCGGCAGTGGCTGCGCTTCCAGGTCCACCACGTTGATCGCGCTGGCGTTCAGCGCGCACTGGACGGCACGCTTGAGCGCCCGCGCGGCGCGGGACACGTCCCGGGACGTCGTGACCATCGACCCCTTCTTCAGGGTGGTCGCGTAGGCGCTGGTCAGCCGCACGCAGAGCTCGGGCGTGATCTCCACGTTGACCAGGCCGGAGACGCCGCGCGGCCCGAACAGGGTGCGCTGGCCGCGCGATTCCCAGATGACACTGGTGTTTACCACCGCGCCCGCCTCGATGGTCTTGAACGGGTAGACCTTGACGCCCGCGGAGAGATAGGCCTCCGGCTCGATCACGCACTCGTCCCCGACGACCGCACCTTCCTCGATCCGCGCGGAGGGCATCACGTCGGTGTTCTTGCCGATGACGCAGCCGCGCAGGGTGACGCCCTGGCCGACGTACACGTTGTTGTGCACCACGGCGCGGTGCAGGAAGGCGCCCTCCTTGACCACCACGTTGCTGCCCAGCACGGTGAACTCGCGCAGTTCCGCGCCCGCCTCCACCTTGGCGTAGTCCCCGACGCAGAGGGGCCCGGACAGCAAGGCCTCCGGGTCCACCTCGGCCCCCTCGGCCACCCAGACTCCCGGCGACACCTCGAACCCGTCGATCTCGGTGTCCACCCGGCCGGACAGCACGTCGGCCTGGGCCTTGAGGTAGCTCTCGTGCGTGCCGACATCCTCCCAGTAGCCGTCCGCGATCCAGCCGAACAGCGGCGCCCCGCGCTTGAGCAGGGCCGGGAACACGTCACCGGACCAGTCCACCGACTCGCCCGCCGCGACCTCGGCGAGCACCTCGGGCTCCATGACGTAGATCCCGGTGTTGACCGTGTCCGAGAACACCTGCCCCCAGGTCGGCTTCTCCAGGAACCGCTGGATCCGGCCGTCCTCGCCAACGATGATGATGCCGAACTCCAGCGGGTTCGGGACCCGGGTGAGCCCCACGGTGACCAGGGCACCGTTTTCCTTGTGCGCGCGGACCATGGCGGTGAGGTCGATGTCGGTCAGCGCGTCGCCCGAGATGACCAGGAACGGCTCGTCCCGCAGCTCCTCCTCGGCGTTCTTCACGCTGCCTGCCGTGCCCAGCGGGGCCTCTTCCGTCGCGTACTGGAGGCTCATCCCGACGTCCTCGCCGTCGCCGAAATAGTTGCGCACCAGTGAGGCCAGGAACTGGACGGTGACCACCGTTTCGTCGAACCCGTGCCGCTTGAGCAGGCGCAAGACGTGTTCCATGATCGGCTTGTTGCACACGGGCAGCAACGGCTTGGGCTGATTGGCGGTCATCGGGCGCAGCCGGGTACCTTCTCCCCCGGCCATCACGACAGCCTTCACCGGTGGCGGGCCTCCTTCAGCATCGTCCGGGCCAGCTTGCCTTTCTCCCCGCGCCCAGGCTGGCCGGCGGACCGGCCCCATGGTTCGAGCAGGGGTGCCTCCATCATGACGGGCGGCTCGCGGCCGGCCAACGCCGCTAGCTGGCTAGTCATCCGGTTGTTCCGGTTCGGCCACCTCGCGGGCTGGCTCAGGCCGGCTCGCCGTCTCCGGCCGCCCGGCTGCCGTCTCCCGCCCGCCCGCCGTCTCCGGGCTGGCGGTCAGCCGCCAGGCCTGCACCAGATACAGCCCGGCCGCCGCCCAGTACAGCGCGGTCCCCCAGGCCACGAAGGCCCAGCCGACGACCTTGGCCACTTCCGCGGCATGCCCGGCGTAGGCGCCCAGGAGGAGCAGCGGGAACGCATAGAGCAGGCACAGTGTGGCGGCCTTGCCCACGAAGCTGACCTGGAGCGGCTCCCAGCCGCGGGAACGCAGCCGGAGCAGGGCCAGGCCGAGCACCAGCTCCCGGCCGACCAGCACGCCGACCAGCCACCAGGGGGTGATGGCCCGGATGGCGAGACCGATCAGCATGACGCCGATGTAGAGCCGGTCCGCGGTCGGGTCGAGCACCTGCCCGAGCCGGCTCTCCTGATGCAGGGCCCGGGCCAGCTTCCCGTCCAGCCAGTCCGACGCGGCCGCGGCGATGAGTAGGATGACGGCCCAGCCGTCCGCGTGCGGGCCGAGGACCAGCCACAAGAACACGGGCACGCCGAGCAGGCGCGCGATGCTGATCACGTTCGGGATGGTCCAGATCCGGTCCTGCAGCCGGTCCTCGCCCGGGGGGCCGGCCGTGACATCGGCCGTCATGGCCGTGCCGACCAGCTCTCCCTTCGCCGCAGCGTCCGGTGCGCTGCTGTTTCCGACCACCGCGCGGGCCCCCTTGCTTCGTGGTGCACCCGTGGCCGACCCTACCCCGCGCCGGCCGTGCCGCTCGCGGCGAGGCTGGCCGCCTTGGCCGTCAGATAGTGCCGCTCGCGCAGGTTCGCGGTGCCTGCGGCCGCGGCGCGGAATTCGGCGGCGCCACCAGCGCCGTCCCCGGCTATCTCGAGCAGGTGACCGCGGACCGCGTGAAACCGGTGATGGCCGCCGAGCGGGCCGCGGACCCCGTCCAGCAGGGCCAGCCCGGCCGCCGGGCCCTCCACCATGGCCGCGGCGACCGCCCGGTTGAGGGTCACCATCGGGTTCCCGGTCATGCGCTCGAGCAGGCCGTACAGGGCCAGGATCTGTGCCCAGTCGGTCCCGGCATGGCTGGGCGCCTGGTCGTGCACGGCGGCTATGGCGGCCTGCAGCTGGTACTCCCCCAGCGCCCCGTGCCGCAGCGCTCCGGTGATCAGCGTCGTCCCCTCGGTGATGAGCGGCCGGTCCCATCCGCTGCGGTCCTGCTCGGCGAGCGGGATCAGCTCGCCGCCGGGGCCGGTCCGGGCGGGCCGCCGGGCGTCGGTAAGCAGCATCAGCGCCAGCAGCCCGGTCACCTCCGGGTCACCGGGCAGGCTGGCGCGCAGCCCCCGGGCCAGCCGGATGGCCTCACCAGACAGGTCGCTGCGGGCCAGGTCGGGGCCGCCGCTGCTCGCGTACCCCTCGTTGAACAGCAGGTACAGGACGTGCAGCACCGATGCGAGCCGCCCGGCCCGCTGGTCCGGCGGCGGCAGCGTGAACGGCTCGCCGGAGGCTTTCAGGGTGGCCTTGGCCCGGCTGATCCGCTGGGCCATGGTCGGCTCCGGGACCAGGAACGCAGCGGCGATCTCCCGCGTGGTCAGGCCGCCGACCGCGCGCAGGGTGAGCGGGATGGCCGAGCCAGGGGTGAGCGACGGGTGGCAGCACATGAACATGAGGATCAGCGTGTCGTCCCGGGCGGCGTCGGCCTCGCCCGGCACTGGGCCGGCCGCGGTATTCAGCGACCACGAGGCCGCCAGCACCTCCCGGCGGCGCCGGGCGTCCTCGCTGCGGTACTGATCGGTCAGCCGGCGCGCCGCCACCCGGATAAGCCAGCCGAGCGGGTTATCCGGCGTCCCGTCCGCCGGCCACCGGGTGGCCGCGGCCAGCAGCGCTTCCTGGACCGCGTCCTCAGCGGCGGCGAAGTCCCCGGAGCGGCGGGTCACCGCTCCGAGGACCTGCGGCGCGAGCTCGCGCAGCAGGTCCTCGGTGGCACTGGCCCCGCCCGCCGCAACTCCGGTCACAGGTCAGGGTCGGGAGCGCTGAGCACCTGGCGGACCTCGATGGGCTGGCGGATCGGCACCCCGTCCGGGCCCGGCGCGGCGGAGGCCTGCGCGGCAATCTCGAGGGCCCGGGTCACCGTCTCCACGTCCACCAGCCGGTACCCGGCCAGCAGCTCCTTGGACTCGGGGAACGGCCCGTCGGTGATCACCGGCGCGCCGGTCCCGTCAGACACGACCCGCCGGGCCTGCTCGGGACCGGCCAGCCCCTGCGCGTCCACCAGTTCGCCGCGGTCAAGCAGCTCACGGTTGAGCGCGTGCTGGAACTCGATGTGGGCCCTGATGTCGGCGGGTGACCACTCCGGCATCGGCAGGCAGTCCGACTCCACCGGCCCGTAATTCTGCAGCAGCATGAATCGCATCGGTTCATTCTCCCTGTTCAGGCGGCGCCACGGTAGCGCTGTTCAGCCAGGTGTCGGGGCTGGCGGCCGATTCTCGACACGGTCCGGCGGGCCTGGCGGTTGCCCCACCCTGAGGGGAGTGAGGCTGCCGAGACGGGGTAGGGGGTCGCCCAACTGCACACGCCAATGGAACAGAGGAGCAGATCATGCTCACACTGACCGATAGTGCCGTGACGGCCATCCGCAACCTGACCGCCCAGCCGGAGTTCCCCGATGAGACCGGCCTGCGCATCATGTCGCAAGACGAGGGCGGCCCGGCGTTCCAGGTGACGCTGGCTGACAGCCCGGTAGCCGGGGACCAGGTCATCGAGACCGAGGGAGCCCGCGTCTTCCTGGAGCCCGGCGCCGCGGTGGCGCTGGACGATAAGTCGCTGGACGCGCAGGTGGACGAGGAGGGAACGGTCGCCTTCACCCTCGCCGAGCAGGCGGTCTGAGCAGCCCGCGGCGGGCGCCCGGCAGGGTCCCGCCGCGCTGAGATAACTGGCCCGCGGGTTCCGGTGGTACTGCCGGGCCCGCGGGCTGGTCTGCCTTCCGGGCGTCCCAGTCCCATCGCTATATGCCGGACATACCACGTGGCTTAGGTTTCGTGAGGGCTGGGAAGGGACTGGGCTGCCGGCGTTCACGGGGCGTCCGCGGGAAGCGACGGGGCGGCAGCGCATTGGGCGTCACCAGGGGACTCGAGACTCTGTTTATCGTGGCGCTCGTGGCGGCGCTGGCGCCGCTCGTGGTGGCACTGCTCCCCGGGCCGCGCATCCCGCAAGTCGTCATCTTCCTGGTTGGCGGGGTGCTGATCGGCCCGCACGGCCTCGGCCTGGCCAGCACGGCCAGCATTACACTGCTGTCCAACATCGGCCTCGGCTTCCTGTTCCTGCTGGCCGGCTACGAACTGGACCCCCAGCTGCTGCGGCAGCGGCCGGGGCGGCTGGCGCTCACCGGCTGGGCCGTGACGGCGGTCCTCGCGGTGGGGGTGGTGGCCGGGCTGGGGTCGGCCGGGTACATCCGTGACTTCGTGCCGGTGGGGCTGGCCCTCACCACTGCCGCGCTCGGCACCCTGCTGCCGATCCTCCAGGACAATCACATGCTGGCCGGAAAGTTCGGCCGCTACGTGCTGGCCGCCGGCGCGGTGGGGAACTGCTGCCCACCATCGCGATCTCGGTCTTCCTCACCCAGCATGACCATTTCGCGGCGCTGGCCTCGGTGGCCCTGGTCGGGGTCCTGGCCCTGGTGCTGACTTTCGTGCCCCGGGTGACCAGGAACCGCCGGCTGCGCGGCATCCTCAGCGAGGGCCAGGACGCGACCGGCCAGACCACCCTGCGCTGGACTACGGTGCTGCTGTTCCTGCTGCTCACCATCGCCAGCCGGTTCGGCCTCGACGTGGTGCTGGGGGCACTGCTGGCCGGCATCGTGCTGCGCGCCTGGACCCGGCAGATCAACATGGACACCACCGGGCTCGAGCACAAGTTCGACGCGGTCGGCTGCGGCATCTTCATCCCGATCTTTTTCGTGGCTTCCGGGATGACCCTGGACCTGAAGGCCATCAGCGAGGATCCACTGCGCGCGCTGCTGTTCTTCGTCCTGCTGCTAGCGGTCAGGGGCCTGCCCTCGCTGCTCGTTTACCGGCGGGTCCTGCCCATGCGGCAGCGGGTCCAGATGACGTTCATCACCGCTACCACGATGCCGCTGCTTATCCCGCTGGCCGAGATCGGCCAGCGGGACGGGGTCATGCTGCCCGCCACCTCCGCTGGCCTGGTCGGCGCGGGCGTCCTGTCGGTGCTCATCTACCCGCCGATCGCGGTGGCGCTGGGCCGGAGGGGCCGGGCCAGCGCCGGGGAGGCCGCCCAGGACGGCCGGGCTGGCGACGACAGCCGGGCCGACGAAGCCACCGGGGAGGGCGACCCATGAAGCCGGCGGCGAACTCGCACCGAGCAGTTAAGGCGTGGCCCCGATCCGGCCTCGGCCCGATCCGGGCTCGCCGGTGGGCACTGGCCCGGTCAGGGCGCCTGCCAGAGGGTGGCGATGCCCTGCCCGACGCCGATGCACATGGCGGCCGCGCCCCGGGACCCGCCGCGGCGGCGCAGCTCGTGCAGCAGCGTGGTGGTGATCCGGGCTCCCGAGCAGCCCAGCGGGTGGCCGATGGCGATTGCGCCGCCGTTCACGTTGACCCGCTCCGGGTCCAGCTTGAGTTCGTCGGACACGGCCACGGCCTGGGCCGCGAACGCCTCGTTGAGCTCGATCAGGTCGAGGCTGCCCACGTCCCAGCCGGACCGGCCGAGCGCCTTGCCCATGGCCGGGACCGGCCCGATACCCATGTAGTCGGGGTGGACTCCGGCGGCCGCGGTGCCCTCGTACCGGGCCAGCGGGGTCACCCCGCCGGCCAGCACCCGCTCCGAGACCAGCAGCACGCCCGCCGCGCCGTCGTTCAGCGGTGAGGAGTTGCCCCCGGTTACCGTGCCGCCCTCGCGGAACGCGGGCCGCTTGGCCGCGAGCTCCTCGAGGGTCAGCCCCGGCCGGATGCCCTCGTCCTCGGTGACCGGCCCGGCCTGGGTTGGCACCGGCACGATCTCGTCCCCGAACCGCCCCGCGTCCCGGGCCTGGCCGGCCCGCTGGTGGCTGCGCAGCGCGAACTCGTCCTGGCGCTCCCGGCTCACCGCGTACCGCTCGGCCACGTTCTCCGCCGTCTCGCCCAGGCTGATGGGCGGGTAGAGCTCCTGCATCAGCGGGCTGACCAGCCGCCAGCCCAGCCGGGTGTCGGCGACCCCGGTCTCCCGCGGGAACGGCTCGCTGGCCCGGGGCAGCACGAACGGCGCCCGGGTCATCGACTCGGCCCCGCCGGCCAGCATGATGTCGGCTTCCCCCGCCGCGATGGCCCGCGCGGCGCTGGCGATGGCTTCCATGCCGGATCCGCAGAGCCGGTTCACGGTCGCGCCGGGGATCTCGACCGGCAGGCCGGCCAGCAGCACGCCCATCCGGGCGACGTTCCGGTTGTCCTCGCCGGCCTGGTTGGCCGCGCCCCAGTAGACATCGTCGATCCGCGCCGGGTCCAGCCAGTCGTTCCGGGCCAGCAGCGCCTTGAGCACCTCGGCGGTCAGGTGATCGGGCCTGACCGAGGCCAGCGCGCCCTTGATCCTGCCCACCGGGGTCCGGCACGCGTCAACCGCGAACACTGCCGTCATATCAGCCACCCTGCCCTCTGCCCGCCGTCTGCGCCTCCCCCGAGGCTACCGGCGCACCGCACAGATATCCGTATCGCGCACTCTGTACGCGGGTGATTCAGCGACACCGCCGCCGTCCCTGGTCAGGCTGGGATCTGCTCGTCGAGCCAGTCGAAGATCCGCTCACTGCGTAGGCCCGAGGCGGTGGGCTCGCAGTGTGAGTCAGCTCCCTCAGCGGCGGTGAACGCGACGATCGCTTTCCTGCCGGTGAGCTTGTCGAAGAGTTCCTGGGACTGTCCCGGCCAGAATTGCTCGTTTTCCGGGCTGGTGACCAGGATCGGGGTGGTGATCCCGGCGATCAGATCGTCGGTGAGCACGTAGTCGCGGGCGGCGGAGAAGAACTCGTAGGGTGTGCTCACGCCGTAGGGCCGCATGCGCAGCGCGAGCAATGACCGGGTTGAGGGCGACATCTTCAGCGTCCACTGCATGTCCCGGTTGAACTTCTCCTGCTCGCCGATTTCGAGCAGCTTCACCATCATGTGCGGCAGATGCCCGAGCACCGTGGTGGACACGTCGACCACGCCCGGGTCGGCCACCCCGGCCCCGATGCGGTGCTCGAAGGCGAGAGCCCGGGGCACCCAGTAGCCGGCCTGGCTGACACCGAGGAGCGCCAGATTCGCGCCGGATACGTCCGCGCGCGCGGAGAGGAAATCGACGACCGGGGTAACGACCCTCTCCCAGTCCGGGCGGAACGGCAGGCCCTGCCGCACGAGCGCCGCGTTCTGCCCAGGGCCATCGAACGTCATCGCGTTCCAGCCCCGGGCGAGCGCGGAGGCGATCCCGTCGGTCCACGCGCCGACGACAGAGCCGTCGCTGCCGTTGTTGAAGATGAGCGTCCGCCGTGGCTCGTCAGGCGCACCGGCACGGAAGAAATACCCTGGCAGGGTCGTGGTCTCGTATGGGATCTCGACCCGTTCAGCGACCGGCCCGCCGAAGTCCCCCAGGTCCACGAACTGGTCCCACGCGGCGCGGTGCTTCTCCCAGAGGGACGCGAACAGGGTCGGATCGCCTGTCCCGTCCGCCGAGTACGTGGCAACCGAGTAATACAGGGACGCACGAAGGTACTGGCCGGCGGCGGAGGATCGGTGACCTTTCCCGGCATTACCGGCCGCCTCACTCGCGAGACGATCGGCCGTGGCCGTCCACTCATCGACCCACGACTGCGCCTTGCCGTCATGGATGCGATCGACGGTCGTGAGCACCTCGCCGACGTCTGCCGCCTGCCGGTACACCGAGCCGAGTGCGATCTCGGTCAGGAAGTTGAAGTCATCGTCCTTGAAGTACGGCCGCATGAACGTCCCCGCTTCCCCCCGCCGGCCAGGCGCCAGGCCGGCTAATCCCTACTGTCTCATGCCCGTGGTGAGAGGCCCCGGATGTCACCCGCACGGCGGCCAGCGAGGCCGTCAGGGCCGCGGGGGCAAAGTGCGTGAGGCGCCAGCTGAGCGGATCCTCCCGTTCCTGCTTCCACCGCGGCACGTTCCTGACGACCAGGACGCCAACCCCGGCGGCGAGGACCGCCTCGCCGATACCGAGGCCCACGCCCGACAGGCCTGGAACCTGGATGAGCAGGCTCCCCGCCAGTGCGTAGGCGAAGAACGCCAGCGTCTCGATAGCCCGGTCGGGCAGCGCTTTGACCTTGAGGATCGGATCGAGGTTGAAGGAGATGGCCACGAAGGCCAGGCCCAGGAGGGCACCCGCCGCGGCGGCGAACGAAGTGCCGAAATCGTGCCACTGCCCGGGGTCATAAGCCACCCCCACCCGAGTCCTCCCGTCGTTGACGTCCGAACACTCGCAGGACTGACGCCGCCCGGTCCGCTTAACACGCCGGCCGTCAGCGTCGGGTGACGGCATCACGAGACGGATCCAGCTGCTCAGCGGACCGGGGCGCCCCGGCTGGCGGCGCGCACGCCGCCTGGCGCCCAGGGCGCCTGGACGCTAAGCCGGATGGCCCGGGTGTTCCCGGCCAGCGCGAGCGCGGCCTGGTAGCCCACCGGCGCCGGAAGCGAGATGAGCGAGCAGCCGTGCACGGGGGTGGCGGGCACCAGCTGATCCGGGCCGCCGGGCCCGGCCAGGCCGGAGGGAGCACCGGGCCGTCCCAGAACCGGGAACTCGCCGACCTCGTGGCCGATGCCCTCCCCGGTGCACTTGAGGACCGCCTCGGACCGCACCCACCAGCGGATGACCAGCTCGTGCCGCCCCGCTTCGCTGAGCGACCGGCCCCACTCCGCGTCGGCCGCGTTCATGTCCGCGGACATCGAGCAGACGCAGCCGGCGGGCTGCTGCTCCACGTCCACCCCCACCTGCTGGCCGGCCACGGCGATCAGCACCGCGTCCGCGCTGTGCGCGAGGGAGAAGTGCACCCCGTAGCGCAGCTCCAGGGCGGGGCGGCCGGTCGGCTTCCCGCACCGCGGGCACGGCTCACGGTGGAAGATCAGGCTCGACGGCGGGATATCCAGGTAGCCGGACAGGACCCGGCGCAGCATCACGTGGGCGGCGGTGTACCGGCGCCGGTCAGCGCGGAAAGCGAACGCCGCGGCGCGCTTGTGCTCCTCCAGGCTGAGCTCGGCCAGTTCGGCGCGGCCCACGTTGACCGAGGTGATGTCGAGCCACCACACGTCCGCACTGCCCGCGGACGGAACCGTGACCATCAGCCGCTCCCGCCACGAAGGTCACGGCGGGCCGCCGGATTCCATTTCCCCATGGTGATGTCCTGCCGCCTCGAATCCGAATACCCCGCGCCGGCCAAGGTTCCTGGCGTGAACCATACCGCGAAGGGCGCCGACCACGTGATCTTCCCTAACTGCGCATTAGCGCTAATTTCACCGGAGATGCCGGAGATGGTACGGCAGGACCGGGCGCCACACGGGTAAGACAGCCGAGCCCGGCTGACCGCGCAGCGGGCGGGATGGTCAGGCGGGCACCGACAGGGACAGCGCGAATCGATCTTGCTGGTCGGTCCACCAGGAGGACATTGTGAAGCCCGCGGCGGCCAGCTCGGCCGCCACGCCAGCCCGCCGGAACTTGGCCGATACCTCGGTCCGCAGCTGCTCCCCGGCCGCGAACTGCACGGTCAGCCCGATGCCGGGCACCCGCACCACCTGCTCCTGCACGGAACGCAGCCGCATCTCGATCCAGTCGGCCTGCGGATCCCACACGGCCATGTGGTCGAAGGCGTCCGGGTCGAAGTCCGCCCCCAGCTCCGTGTTGAGCACCGCCAGCACGTTCTTGTTGAACGCGGCGGTCACCCCCGCGGCGTCGTCGTAGGCGGCCAGCAGCACCGCCGCATCCTTGACCAGGTCGGTGCCGAGCAGCAGGGCGTCACCTGCCCGCAGGCCCGCGCGCAGCCGGGCCAGGAACGCGGCACGCTCGGAGGGGAGCAGGTTGCCGATGGTGCTGCCCAGGAAAGCGACCAGGCGGGGCCCGTCGGGCGCGGGCAGCCCGAGCCGGGCCTCGAAGTCCGAGACGACCGCGTTCACGGTCAGCCCCGGGTAGCTCGCCAGGACCCGGTGCGCGGCGCCGACCAGCGCGCTCTCGCTCACGTCCACCGGCACGTAACTGCGCAGGGAGCCGGCTTCACGCAGCGCGTCGAGCAGCAGCCCGGTCTTCTCCGACGAGCCGGAACCCAGCTCGACCAGGGCGCTGGCGCTGGTCGCCGCCGCGATCTCGGGGGCCGCGGCCGCCAGGATGGAACTCTCCGCCCGGGTTGGGTAGTACTCCGGCAGCAGGGTGATCTTCTCGAACAGCTCGCTGCCCCGCTCGTCATAGAACCACTTGGGCGGCAGGGTCTTCGGTACCGCGGTCAGGCCCGCCCGGGCGTCCGCGCGCAGCGCCGCGGCCAGGAACCCGTCTGGCAGGCACCTCTCGACATGCAGCTGGTTCATGATCCCCGTCCTTCCCTGTCCGTCGCTGGCCAGTTCCGTCGTTGGCCTGGGGTGCGGAGTGCGCGGGCGCGTGTCAGCCAGCGGGCTTGAGCGGCCCGGTATCCACGACGCCGGGCCGCGCGATGAGCACCGTGCGGTCCGCCACCGAGACCCAGCCGGGCTCGTCATCAAAGGGTTCGGAGGCCACGACGACCTGGCCTGGCTGGCAGCGGTAGCAGAGCGTGTCGCCCACGGCCGTGGCGGCGATCGCCGTCCCGTCCGTCAGCAGGAAGTTGAACCGGCCGGTGATCCCGGCGGCGTCGAGGTCGCCGACGGTACCGGCCAGCGCGTCGGCCGGGCTCTCCCCGGCCTGCAGCCGGTGGAGCACGAGCGCCCAGGCCAGCGCCGAGTCGGCGCGCGCCTCGAGGGCGAGGAGCTCAGCGGCAGGCAGGGTGGCGGCCAGCCCGGCCGTCGAGCCGGGCCAGCCGTCCAGCGTGCCGTTGTGGCTGAACAGCCAGGACCCCGCGGCGTACGGTGCGGCGGCGGCCTCGACCTGGGCCGTGCCGTCCGTCGCGGAGCGGACCGCGGCCAGCAGCGCCCGGGTCCTGGTCACCCGGACCAGGTCGGCGAACGACGCGTCGCCCCACATCGGCAGCGCGCGGCGGTAACGGGCGGGCACCGGGTCACCGTCGGCGTACCAGCCCACCCCGAACCCGTCGGCGTTGACCGTGCCGTGTCTCTGCTGGCGCGGCGCCCAGGACTGCCGGAGCAGCCCGTAAGGCGGCTCGGTGAGCACTGATTGCAGGGTGGCCTGCGGTCCCAGGTAGGCCAGATGGCGGCACATTGTGCGGCGTCACTCTCCGCCCGGCTGGACGTGGGGAGCCGTCGTCGCAGCTTCGGCGTCCCGGGCGGTCCGGAAGCCGGAGAAGATCTGCCGCCGGATCGGGTAGTCCCAGTTCCGGAACGTACCCCGGCAGGCCACCGGCCCCACGGCGAACGAGCCGCCGCGCATCACCTTGTACTCCGGGCCGAAGAAGACGTCCGAGTACTCGCGGTACGGCCAGGCCCGGAAGCCGGGGTAAGGCAGGAAGTCGCTGCTGGTCCACTCCCACACGTCGCCGATCAGCTGCCGCGCGCCGCAGGGGGCGGCACCCTCGGGGTAGCTGCCCACGGGGGCCGGCTGGAGGTACTGCTGGCCGAGGTTGGCCCGGTCTGCTGACGGGTCCTCGTCGCCCCACGGAAAGCGCCGGGAGCGCCCGGTGGCCGGGTCGAAGCGGGCGGCCTTCTCCCACTCCGTCTCGGTCGGGAGCCGGCGCCCGGCCCAGCGGGCGTAGGCGTCCGCCTCGTACCAGGACACGTGCAGCACCGGCTCGGCGGGCGGCACTGGCTCGGTGCGGCCGAAACGGTCGCGGATCCAGACGGCCCCGTCGCGGCGCCAGTAGTGCGGCGCGGTCAGGCCGGCCCGCTGCCGGTGGTCCCAGCCTTCCGGGGTCCACCAGCGCGGTTCGTCGTACCCGCCGTCGGCGATGAACTCCTGGTACGCGGCGTTGCTGACCGGCGTGGTGTCGAGGTAGAAGGATGGCACGTCGGTCTGGTGCGCCGGCCGCTCGTTATCCAGGGCCCATGGCTCGGTGGAGGTGCCCATGGTGAACGGGCCGCCAGCCACCAGCACCTCGGGCGGCAGGCGCAGGGCGTCCGGCGGCGGCGGCCCGGGTGGCGCCGCGGTGAGCGCGGCCGCGCCCCGGCGCAGCTGGTGGGTGATCAGCATGGTCTCGTCGTGCTGCTGCTCGTGCTGGGCCACCATGCCGTACGCGAATCCGTCTGTGAGCAGCGGCGCCCCGGCGAACTTGGCCGATTCCAGCAGGTCCATGACCCGGCCCCGGACCTCACGGGCATACGCGCGGGCCTCGGCGGGTGGCAGCAGCGGAAGCGCGGGCCGCTCCGCGCGCGGGTGCTCAAACGCGTCGTAGAGCGGGTCGATCTCGGGGCGCATCGGCTCCCGGCCGCCCACGTTGCGCAGCAGCCACAGCTCTTCCTGGTTAGCGATGTGGGCCAGGTCCCAGACCAGCGGCGACATCAGCGGGGAGTGCTGGCGCACCAGGTCAGCGTCGTCCACTGACTCGGTGAGCAGCCGGGTGCGCTCCCGGGCGGTGAGCAGGTTCCCAGCGATCAGTTCCCGCAGCTCATCCCCGGCGACGTCGTCCTGCGGACCCAGGGCGGGGGTGGCCGGCGTGGATGTCATGGGGACTCCTCCAGGCATGCGTCGGGGTTATGGGGGTCTTGCAGCAGGCTGGCCGTGGCCCGGGCCTCATCCAGCCGGTCGTCCGCAGGGCACCGGCCACGCAGCACATAGCGGTCGGCGAAACGGGCGACAGCCTCCCGGATCGGGGCCGGGGCGCCGAGCCGCCCGAGCGCAGCGTCGGCCGCGGCGAAGCATTCCCGGCTGGCCGCGGCCAGCTGCGGGTCATCCTGGCCGTGCCGGGCCGCGCGCAGCAGCAGTTCACCGGGGCGCCCCTCCTTCTGGAGCGGCTCGACCGCAGCCATCGCGGCCTGCGCCGCGAGCGGATCATCCAGCAGTGCGGACACCACCGCGGTCGGAACGATCCAGCCGTCGCCCGGCTGGGCGTCGATCACCCGGAGCTCCATGTGCCCGCGCGGCCGGACCGGCGGGAACAGGGTGGACAGGTGATAGGTGAGGTCATCGGCGGTGGGAGGGGGCCCGATCGCACCGCGCAGCCAGTCGCGGAACGTGAGGCCGGACGGCGCGGTCCAGCGGCATGAGCCGGGATCACGGAGCACCATGACCTGGGCATCGAGCACATAGCTCACCCATGCGTCGCGGGGATCGGTATCTTCCGGCCAGCTCGCGCCGCGGTCCGCCGCGCCGGGGTCCGCGTCCGCCGGGGCCCGGGTCCGGCTCGGATCGAGCCGGGACCAGACCGCCTGCCGAGTCGACTTCCAGCCGGACACCCGGCCGTCCTGGAACGGCGAATTGGCGTAGGAGGCCACGAGCACCGGGCCGAGCCCGTGCAGCAGATGCCAGCGCCACCGGAATCCGGAGGGCCCGCTTTGCTCCTGCCCGGCGTCTACGCACACCTGGACGGAGGCGGTGCTGCACATCATGACCCGGCCCCAGGGGCCGCTGCGATCGAAAAATTCTTCCATGGCCGCGTAACGCGGCAGGTCCAGCACGCGGCGTGGGGGTCTGAGGGGATCGAGACCATGCCCGGCGAGGCTGAGCCCCGCGGGGGCGATGGCCTGGCGGAGGGCTGTGAGGTCGCTTCGGGCCGCGGCCACACAGCCGCCCAGGCCCGATGCGGGTGCGGAGCTCAGCTCGACCTGGCCGCCGGGTTCGGTAGTCAGCCGGCCCCGGCCAGGGAGCGCCCCGGGCTCGTCCAGGCTGGCGAGGGCTTCGGCCACTCGCTGCTGGTCGACCGGGAGAGCAGGATCGCGGCCGTCACAGACCAGCCATTCCAGCTCTACCCCGACCTGTCCGGGTGGACCGGTCTTGAATGCGATCCCGTGCGCCTGCTCCTCCGCCTCACGCTCGGTGAGTGGTGGTCCAGGCGAGCTAGCATCGTCGCCGCGCTCAGAGGTCATCGATTACCCCGTCCGTGTCGGTTGTGCGCCGGGCACGTTCTAGGAAACCAGGTCTCCCTCGCTGCAATTCCACCCTGTCATACCCTGGGACCCCGGACCGATGCACCCCAGGGGGAGGCGGGATGACCGTGCACGAGGTGGACGTCGTCGTCCTGGGCATGGGTCCGGGGGGTGAGGACGCCGCCGAACGGCTCGCCGTGGCCGGCCTGTCGGTCGCGGGCGTCGAGGCCCGACTGGTGGGCGGCGAGTGCCCCTACTGGGGCTGCATCCCGTCCAAGATGATGATCCGCGCCGCCAACGTGCTGGCCGAAGGACGCCGGATCCCCGGCCTGGCCGGAAGCTCGCAGGTCCACCCGGACTGGGCCCCGGTGGCCCATCGGATCAGGGAAGAAGCCACCGACAACTGGGACGACAAGGTCGCGGTCGACCGCTTCACCGGCAAGGGCGGCACCCTGTTCCGCGGCCGCGGCCGGATCACCGCGCCCGGTGAGGTCACCGTGGGCCAGGACGTGCTCCGCGCCCGGCGGGGCATCATCATCAACACCGGGACCCAGCCGTTCGTCCCGCCCATTGAGGGCCTGGCGGGCACCCCGTACTGGACTAACCGGGAAGCCATCGAGGCCACCGAGGTCCCGGCGTCCCTGCTGGTCCTCGGGGGCGGCGCGATCGGGGCAGAACTTTCCCAGGTTTTTGCCCGGTTCGGGGCCCGGGTCACCGTGATCGAGGGTTCTGAGCGCCTGCTCCCGGCGGAGGAGCCCGAGTCGGGTGCCCTGCTGGCCGGGGTCTTCGGACGGGAGGGCATCGAGGTGCGTACCGGCACCACGGCCCAGTCGGCCCGCCACGACGGGACGGCCTTCACCCTGGCCCTGTCCGACGGCACCGAGGTGTCCGGGGAGGCGCTGCTGGTCGCCACCGGGCGGCGGACTGACCTGGCCGGCATCG
Organism: Streptosporangiaceae bacterium; assembly: GCA_036509255.1. Lineage (GTDB taxonomy): Bacteria > Actinomycetota > Actinomycetes > Streptosporangiales > Streptosporangiaceae > RYN-230. Next base: position 22,565 of record DATCFY010000162.1, on the reverse strand, counting down.
GCGTCGGCGCGGTGGGCGTGGACGAGAGCGCCCGGGCCATCCCGGTGGACGACCACCTGCGGGTCGCCCCCGGCGTCTGGGCCGTCGGCGACATCACCGGTCACGGCGCGTTCACCCACACGTCCATGTACCAGGCGAACATCGTCGTGCACGACCTCCTCGGCGAGGATGTCTCCCCCGCCGAGTACCACGCGGTGCCCCGGGTAACCTTCACCGACCCGGAGATCGGGTCGGTCGGCCTCAGCGAGGCCCAGGCCCGGGAGCACGGCATCGAGGTGCGGACAAGTTGCTACCCGGTCCCCAAATCGGCCCGGGGCTGGATCCACAAGGCGGGCAACGACGGGTTCATCAAGCTGGTCGCCGACGCCGGCCAGGGCATCCTGGTCGGGGCCAGCTCGGCCGGGCCGACCGGGGGTGAGGTGCTGAGCATGCTCACCCTGGCCGTGCACGCGCGGGTGCCGGTCCAGCGGCTGCGCGAGATGATCTACGCCTACCCCACGTTTCACCGGACTATCGAGGCGGCGCTGCAGGAGCTGGCCCTTTAGGAGCTGGCCCGCTAGCGGCTGGCTCGTCAGACGCAGCGCTGAGGCTGGCCCGGGAGCTATACCGGGTGAATCCGGGCAGCGCCAGGCAGACCAGGCCGACCGCGCCGACGCACAGCGCCCCGCCCGACCAGGCCGCGACACGTGGGCTGGTCAGGCTGGCCACCCCGCCGGCCCGTAGCTGCCCGGCCGACGGCCCGATGCTGTAGCTGAGCATCTCCACCCCGGCCAGCCGGCCGCGCAGGTGGTCCGGGACGGTCTGGTTCCATAGCGTGCTGCGGAAGATCCCGCTGATCTCGTCGGCCGCCCCGGCCACCAGCAGGCAGGCCAGGGCGATGGACACGTCCGGGGCGAACCCGAACGCGGTGACGGCGAGGCCCCAGCCCGCCGCGGCCAGTGCGATGGCCAGGCCGTGCCGGTGTACCCGCCCGGCCCACCCGCTCAGCACCGAGGCAGCCAGCGCGCCGACGGACGGCGCGGCGAACATCAGCCCCACCGACCACGGTGCGTGCAGCTGGACGGACAGGAACGGGAACAGCGCGGCCGGGTAGGCCAGGGTCATCGCGGCCAGGTCCGCCAGGTAGGAGCCGAGCAGTTCCGGCCGCTTACGCGCATAGTGAAACCCAGCCAGCACCCCGCGCAGCCCGTGCGCCATCCCCGGCGGCGGCTCGCCCTCCCCGGCCGGATCCGGGACCAGAAAAGCGGGCTCATCCGCCCGGCCCGGGATGGGCGAACCGGGCTCCCCCGCCGTAGCCGGGAGCTGGCCACTAGGCTTCCCGGCCGTAGCCGGGAGCTGGCCGCTGAGCTCCCCCACCGGGGCCGGGAGCGGCCGGACCCTGGTGAGCAGGATGAGCGAGACCACGAAGCTGGCCGTGTCCCAGCCATAGACCAGCTGCGGCCCTGGGCCGGCCGCGAGCGCACCGCCCAGCGCCGTCCCGATGATCATGCTGGTGTTGCCCGACACGCCGAGGAGCGCAGCCGCGGCGGGCAGCTGGTCCCGGGGCACGGTGCGGGGCACCGCCGCGTCGAATGAGGGCCGTTGCAGCGCGCTGACCGTGGTCATCGCGGCGGCCAGCAGGTACAGCGGCCACACCGCCGGATCCGGGAGCAAGGCGTTGACCAGCAGCAGTGCGGCCAGCAGGCCCAGCGCGGCCTCGCCCCAGCGCAGCAGCCGGGTCCGGTCGAGCCGGTCGGCCAGCACCCCGCCGTAGAGCCCGAACACGACCAGCGGCACCAGCTCCGCCACCCCGAGCAGCCCGACCGCAAACGCCGACCCGGTGAGCTGCTTGGCCTGCACGAGCAGTGCCACCTCGCTCGCCTCGGTCCCGAGGAGGGTGACGGTGCGGCTGCACAGTAGCCAACGGAAATCCGCGGCGCCGCGCAGCGGCGAAAGATCCATCCGCAGCATGCCGCGGCCACGCTAGCAGCACGGCTGGCCTGGGGGCATCTCGTTTCCGCCCGGCCGCCGCCGCCAGCGGCGGACCAGCAGGCCCGGACCAGCGGGCGGCGCATAGCCCGGGTCAAGCAGGACTACCGCGCGGCGTCCGGGGGTGAGCCGGGCATCCCCCGGGCGGGCAGGCCCTGCTCCTGCGCCACCACGCGGAGGAGGCTGACCAGCTGGGCCCGCTGCGCCTCGGTCAGCCCGGCGCCGAACTCCGCCTCGTGCTCGGCGGTGATCGCGCGTACGCGGTCCACCGTGGCCAGGCCCTGGTCGGTCAGGTACAGGGCGTGAGAGCGGCGGTCGGCGGGGTTGCGCCTGCGCTCGACCAGGCCGAGCTTTTCCAGCTCGTCCACGAGGAAGACCATCCGCGTCGCGTTCACCCCGATCATCTCGGCGATGGCCTGCTGGGACCGGCCCTGGTTCGCGGCCAGGCGGATGAGCATCCCGGCGTTCCGCTGCTCCAGGCCCAGCGGGGCCAGCCGCTCGCCGTACCGCCGGGCCCCATGCAGGCCGAGCTGGACGAGCAGAAAGGACAGGTGATCTGCCGGTACATCGAAAGCCCCGGCGCCTGGTTCCGCGCCGGGCCGGGTGGCCGCGTCCCGCTCCGCGCCATCCGTCGCGGACTCCTGAGCAGCGTCTTCCACCACTGCACACTATCATCGGGCACAATACTTGCGATCTATAATCATCTCTGTTAAGGACGATATACCTTCGAAATTATCTCGCGGTGGAAGTGGTGAACGACGGTGCACGAGACCGCAGGCACGTCAGAAATCTCCCTGGCCGGACGCCCTGAACCCCGGTCCAGGGCCGGCGGTGATGAGGCCGTCCGCCGGTCGAGCCTGGGCCTCTCGGTCGCGCTGCTCGTGCAGTACGCCGTAGGCCTGTGGCTGAACCTCTACGTCACCGTGCCTGCCCGTGATGCGGGCGGCGGGGTGCTGGCGGCCGTCGGCCGGACCCTCGCGAACGGGCCGGCGGCGCTGGCGGTGCACGCCGGACTGGGCCTGGTCCTCCTGCTCGGATCCATCGTCCTGGTGGTCCGGGCCGTACTGGCGCGCGCCGGGTTCTTCGTGGTGACCTCGGCGATCAGCCTGCTCGCGGTGCTGGGCGCGGCGGGCAGTGGGGCGGCGTTCGTGAACCACGGATCAGACGGTGCGTCCCTGGTCATGGGCCTGCTCACCGCCGTGGCCCTGCTGTGCCAGCTGATCAACCTGTTCCGGCTCAGCGCCCCTGACCACGTATCTGGCCAGCCCCGACGCTGATCCACGGCTCCCGCCAGGCCGGTGGCCCGGCAGCGTGCTGCCGGGCCACCGCTTACGCAGTCAGCCGCCCGCCATGCTCACCCGCCCACGACACAGGGCACGTCCCAGAGGTCATAGCTCTGGCAGACGGCAGCCGGGTTCCGGAAGATCCCGACCGACGGCAGGGCCACGCCCTGGGAGTTGAACAGCGTCAGGTTGGCGTTGGGGGTGCCGATGCCGGTCCCGGGTTCCCACGGCACGCCCGGGATCCAGTCCGGCGCCCAGTAGAACAGCCCCGCGCCCAGCCCGCCGGGGACCTGGGCCAGGACCGACAGCTCGTCGGTCACGAAGGACAGCTGGCCACCGGGACTAGCCGGGTAGCCCGCGGAGAGCTGGCTGGGCTCCCACACGAAGTTGCCAGTGCTGTCGCCGAGGGGGCTGTTGCCGTTGGCCAGAGTCCACGGGTACTGGGTCTCCGCAATAACGATCTTCTTGTGGAACTGGCCGGCCAGCGCATCCACGTTCGCCTTCATCTGCGAGAGGGTGCCGTGGAAGAACGGGTAGTAGGACAGGCCGATCACGTCGAACGGCACGCCTTCGGACACCAGGTTCTGGAAGAAGGCCTGGCTGAGCGCGTTGTTGCCGCCCTGGTCGTAATGCATCATGATCAGCAGCCGGTGGCCCGGCGGGTTGGCCGCCTGGCCCCCGGCCACGCCCGCCTTCAGCAGCGTGGCCAGGTTGTCGTAGTCCGCCGGGACAGACGGGTCGTCCACCTCGCCGACCGGCCACAGGATGCCGTTGCGGATCTCGTTGCCGATCGACACCATGTCCACCGGCGTGCCCTGCTTCGCGAACGCGCCGATCACCTGCTGGGTGTACGACTGCACGGTGGACGTCAGCTGGGCCAGGTCCTGGCCCTGCCAGGCGGCGGGGATGTTCTGGTGCTGCGGGTCGGCCCAGAAGTCGGAGTACATGATGTCCAGGTAGATCTTCATTCCGGCCGCGTGCACCTGCCGGGCCAGGGCGAGGTCAACGGACAGATCGTTATAGCCCGCAGGTGGGTTCACCCACAGCCGCATCCGGACGTAGTTGGCGCCGTTCTCTCTCATGATCGCCACCGGGCTCTGCTGCTGCCCGCGATCGGTGAACTGCGCCCCGGCCGCGAGTTCCTGCGGGGTGAAGGACAGGTCCGCGCCGAAGTCCATGCCCGCGGCCGCGGGGTCGGGTCCGTAGGCCCGGAACTCCCCCACGCAGACGTCCGCGCCGGTATCGCTGTAGACGGTGAGCTGGGCATACCGCGCCTGGGTGCCCCGGGGCAGCGGCACGTACATCGGGTTCCCCGGATCGAGCGCCACGTTGCGGGCGGCCGGCACCGCCTGCCAGTTACCCGCCTGGGTAGCGACTTTGATGGTCGCGCTGGCCGACGGGCTGGTGGAATCCAGCGTGATACCGAGGTCGCTGAGCGCGCGGGCCTGGCCCAGGTCGACCACCAGGCTCCCGGTCCACGCCCCGGTGCACCAGTCGGTGCCGGCGTCGCCGTCGATGGCGTTGGACGCCGGGTCACCCGACTGCGTCGAGGTGGCACTGGCCTGCCCGGACAGCGCCCAGTTGACGGTGGGAACGGTTTGCGGGCCGGGATCGCCGGCCTGCGGCGACCCCGCCGAGCCGGACAGGCCGGCCATCAGCGGCAGCACCAGCAGGGCGGGCGCCGCGGTGAGCGCACGGCGCCTATTCAACCCGTGGCGGCTTAACCCGCTCCGCCGCGTCCGGAAGGGGAGGCGGCGGGTCAGGCGGGACACGACCCGGCGGGACACATCATCCATGATGATCTCCGTTCTGCGCAGGGTGGCGGGGCGCGTGCCCGGCCCCGCCGGGGATGAGTCCGCAGGCCGGCGGCCGGCGGTGGATGCGCACGACCAGACGCGATCGAACACACTTCTCCGCAAACCAACAGCCTGGACCCACCCGCACAGTAGATCGGGGGATGGCTCCGGGCAATGGCCACCCCGGGCGGCCGGCCACCCACGGGCGACCGGCCGGGAACCGGTAGTTTGGGGCGCGAACAGGAGGCATGCCGATGGGTGGCGGGATCGAGCACCTGGTCCAGGCCGGACCGCTGATCCTGGCCGCGCCGATCGCGGCGGCAGCCGGCGCGCTGACGTTCCTGTCCCCCTGCGTCCTGCCGCTGGTCCCGGGTTACCTGTCCTACGTGACGGGCATGTCCGGGACGGACGCGCAGCGGGCCGAGGCGGCGGCCTCCGAGCGGGTGGCGGTCGCTCCCGACGGGACCACCGTGGCCGTGGACGCCACGGCGAGCCCGGCGCCGGCCAGTGCGGACACGGCCAGCACCCTGGGGGCGCCGGCGCCGCGCGCGGCCGCAACCCCGGCGACTGCGGCCCGGCCCAGCGGGCTCACCGGCACTACCCGGGGCCGGACCCTGCTCGGTACCACGCTGTTCGTGCTCGGCTTCTCCCTGGTGTTCGCCACCGAAGGCCTGGCCTTCGGCGGCCTGGGGCTGGTGCTGAAGCGTCATGAGGCCGGGGTAACCCAGATTCTGGGCGCGGTCACGATCGTGCTGGGCCTGATGTTCGCCGGGGTGTTCGACCGCTTCCCGATCACGGGCCGGATCGCCCGGCCCTCGATCCGGCCCCGGGCCGGCCTGATCGGTGCCCCGCTGCTCGGGGTGCTATTCGCGGTGAGCTGGACCCCGTGCGTCGGTCCTACCCTGTCCGCCGTGCTGTCGCTCGCGCTTACCTCGGGTACCGCGGTACGGGGCGCCGTGCTCGCGTTCATCTACGGCCTCGGGCTGGGCATCCCCTTCATCATGGTGGCCCTGGCTTTCCAGCGGGGCATGACCGCGTTCCAGTTCGCCCGGCGGCACGCCCAGCTCATCGCCCGGATCGGCGGCGGCCTGCTGGTCCTGGTCGGCATCCTGGAAGTCACCGGCGCCTGGAATGCCGCCCTCCTCTGGCTCCAGCTGCACTGGCTGGGCAGCTACAACAGTCCGCTGTAATCAGTCCTGAGCCGGGGGCTGGTGCCGCCGGGCGGCACCAGCCCGCGGCCCGCGAGGGGACCGTGTTACTGGTGGACGGTCACCGGTACGGCCGGGCGGGCGGCCCGCCGCGCGGTGACCCGGCGGGCCCTGGCGGCCAGGGTTCCGGTGCGGGCGAGCAGCATCGCCACGGACAGGAAGATCAGGCCGTCGGTGAGAGCGTCCACGGTGATCTGGTTGGTCAGCATCCAGTGCCCGAGCTGTGCCCCGAAGACGTGGGTGGAGCCGTAGGCAAAGTAGATCCGGCCGCCCACGACCGCGATCCAGATCAGTGCGTACGGCAGGCCGGCCCACGTCATCGCCCGGCCCGCCTGCTCGTCGTAGGACACGCGCATCAGCGCTGCGGCGAGCGCCCCGAGCGCCAGCCCCGCCGCGGTGGCGGCGACTTCCAGTGCCAGGCCGTTACCGGACGTGGCCACGCCCTTGAAGAAGAACGGGACGATGAGGGCCGCCGCGATAAACGGGCGGAGCAGCCGCAGCCGGGTGACCTTGCGGAGGCCCAGATCGGAGATCAGCACCATGAAGAGGATGACGAGGTTGGGGATCAAGACGCTGGCGTCCACGAGAACTCCTTGCCGGGTATTTCGGTGTGGTGCGCTTACCCTGGCCACGCTAGAAACGGGAGCCCCTTCCCCGCGTCGGCCTGCGGCTTGATGCCGGGTCCAGACCGGGTGCAGGTGTTCGGCCGGCCGGGTGGAGGCGGGTGGAGACCGTCACGTCCACCCAGGGTCAACCCGGATGCCGGCGCCCTCCGCGGGCTCGGCAGATACGTTGAAAACGTGTTTCGCTCCTTCACCACGGGCCGGGGTTCCACGGCTGGCACCGGCATCACGGACGTGCCCCCGGTGCTGGACGCCGTCCGCATCCTCGTCCTGGTGGTGGTGCTCATCACGGTGCCCCTGGCCGAGCCGCACCTGGGATCGGGCGCCGACGGCATAGGCGTCGCCGTCAGCCTGGGCGTCGCCACGGTCAGCTGGGTTGTCTGGCTGCTTGCCAGACGCCGGGCGCGGCTCGCAATCGCGGCGCTGGCCGTGATGGGAGCGGCCGGCGGCGTCCTCGCCGGGCTGTCCCCGCTGAGCACGGCGATCGCCGTCGGCTGCGTGGTCACGTCCACCGTGGGTGCCCGCCTGAACCCGGAAACTTCGCTGGCCATCACCGCGGAGACTGTGGCCGCCTTCCTGGCCGCCGCCCTGGCGACCGGGGCGCCGACTGAAACGCTGCTGGGCTACCCGCTCACGTTCATCGGCTTGTGGGCGTTCGGGCTGTCACGCCACGCCTTCCTGCTCCGGGCCGAGCAGGCCGAGCGGATGCTCGCGGAGAGCCGCCGGGCCCACGAAGCCGAGACCCAGGCCGCCGCGCTCGGCGAGCGGGCCCGGATCGCCCGGGAGATTCACGACGTGCTCGCACACTCGCTCGCGGCGGTCTCAGTGAACCTGCAAGCCGCTGAGGGGCTGCTGGCTACCCTGCCCGCCGGAAGCCCCGAGCTCGCCAAGGCGATCGAGTGCATTGGCCGGGCCGGGGTCTTCACCCGGGAGGGCCTGGCGGACGCCCGCCGCGCGATCATGGCGCTCCGGGATGACGCGGCCCCCCTGGCCGATCAGCTGTCAGCCCTGGCCCAGGAGTACCGCGCGGACGGTGACGTGGCGATCGATTTCACCGTCACCGGGCGTGCCGCGGCCGGTCGCCGCCGAAGCGGCCCTGACCGCTTACCGGACCGCGCAGGAGGCGCTGACCAACGCGCGCAAGCACGCGCCCCGGGCAGCCCGTCAGGCTCAGCCTGGAGTTCGCGGCGGAGGAGATCGCGGTACGGGTGGTCAATCCGGCGCCGGTAGTGACGGCGGGCGGGCCGCTCGCCGTCAGCGGCGGCCAGTACGGGCTCACCGGCCTGCGCGAACGCGCCGCGCTCAGCGGAGGCACGCTGACGGCCGGGCCGGCGGACGGCGAATGGCGCGTAGGGCTGAGGATCCCGGCATGACTACGGAGAATCCGGGCGAGCCCGTGAGCGTGATCGTCGCGGACGACCAGTCCGCGGTCCGCGAAGGCCTGGTCCTGCTCCTCGGCACGCTGCCCGGCATCGTCGTGGCGGGCCAGGCGGCGGACGGCGACGCGGCGGTCGATCTGGTTGCCGCGATGAAGCCCCAGGTGGCGCTCATGGACCTGACCATGCCCGGCACCGGCGGCGTGGCCGCGACCCGCCGCATCACCGCCGAGCACCCGGGCACGCGGGTCGTCGTGCTCACCACTTACGCGGACGACGAATCGATCATCGGCGCGCTGCAAGCGGGAGCCCTCGGGTACCTGACCAAGGACGCGACCAGGGCGGAGATCGGGCGTGCGATACTCGCCGCCGCGGCCGGCCAGGCCGTGCTGGATCCCGGGGTTCAGCAGCGGCTGCTGTCGGCCGCGGCCCGCGCGCCAGCGACGCCCGGGTCCCCGGATGCCACCGCGGGTGACGGTGACCTGACGCCGCGCGAAGCCGAGGTGCTCCGGCTGATCGCGGCCGGCGCGTCCAACCGGGAGATCGCGCGGACACTGTTCGTCAGCGAGGCGACGGTCAAGACCCACGTCAACCGCATCTTCGCCAAGACAGGATCACGGGACCGCGCCCAGGCCATGCGCTATGCCTACGCGCACGGGTACGCCGAACCCGCACCGCCCCGCTGAGCACCGCCCCGCCGAGCACCGCCCCGCCGGGCACTGGCCCCCGCCGCGGCGCCGCGACCATTTCCGTGCCCGGCCGGGGGGCGGCCCCGGGGCCGCGATGTCCATACCTGTGTGGCCTGCGCGGCCAGTGTTACCGGCGCAGGCTCGCGCGGGAGATCCGGCCGACGTGATCTAACGATTGGTGTTGCTGCACGGGCTGTTGCGGATTCGTTTGGCTGGGCCGGCGGGCTGGGCGGGGCCGGGTGCGTGCGCACGGGTGCGGGGTGGGGTGGCTGGGCCGTGGGGCTGGTCAGGCGGGCTGGTGTCCAGGCTGGCCAGGGCTGCGGGGGTGAGGTGGCCGGTGGTGATGGCTTTGGCCAGGTTGTGCACGGTGGCGGTGAAGGCCCATTCGGCGGCTGCGGCCTGGAAGTACCACACGCGACTGCTTCCACCTGACTGGCACCGGGATGACCGTCACCATGGTTGAGTCAGCGCAGATCGCCGGACTGCGGATGGGCTACTACGTGCTGACCTTCAGCCTCACGCCTGCTGACACGGGCCCGCTCGCGGCGCTCACCAGCGAACTGGCCAGCCTGCCGAGCCCCCGTGACCAGCTCGCGATAATCATTAGCGGACGGGTGATCGCTCATCCGGTGATCAGCCCAATAACCCGCGGGCAGGTCCGGATCTCCGGGTTCGCTACCCACGCCCAGGCCGAGCGCCTCCTGCGGAGCCTGCGCGGTTAGCTCCGGCGGGTCAGGGCCATGGCGGCGCCGGCGAGGACCAGGACGACCAGGCCGCCGAAGGCGAGCACCGAGGCCGTGTTCATGGCGGGGGACGTGGCGAGCAGCCAGGCCGCGCCGCCGAGCACGGCGAGCAGGCCGCCGAGTGTAACGAGCAGGGCCGGGAGCCGGCTGCCCGGCGAGGAGAGCCCGCACCTCCCGTCGTCCCCGTGCAGGATGCGCGGGGAACCGCATCGCCGGCAGCGGTCCAGGTTGGCGGGATACTGGGCCTGCAGCTGGAACTGCGTGTCAGCGGGCATGCGATTCACGCTTCTTTCGCCACGTCAGCATCCGGGTGCAGGAGAACCGCAGCACCCCGTAGTGCCTACCTTCATGATGCGCCGGGCGGCCCGTGATCGCTAGCCTCGGGAACGGCGGCGGCCCCTCCGCCGCGGAGTTGCCCCTGGGCGGGGCGGCAGCGGCGGGCGCTGCTTGGAGGGGCGGTCGGATGCGTCCGGCGGGGTGGCCGGCGGCCGCGTCTCGACGGCCTCCATGGCCAGCCGCACCGCCGTCTCGAGCTGGACGTCCCGGCCCTCGGCCCAGTCCTGCGGCGAGATGAGCACCTCGACGTCGGGATCCACGCCGTGGTTTTCCACTCCCCAGCCGAAACCCTCCAGCCAGATGGCGTACCGCGGCACGGTCATCCCGGTGCCGTCGACCAGGACGAACGGCGCGTTGATGCCGATCACGCCGCCCCAGGTGCGCGCCCCGACCACCGGGCCGAGGCCGAGGATCTTGATGGCGGCGGTGACGATGTCACCGTCGGAGCCGGCGTTCTCGTCGGCCAGCGCCACTATCGGCCCGCGCGGTGCATCCCGCGGGTAGGTGGACGGCGTCATCCAGCGCGGGATGTCCCACCCGATGATGCGGCGGGCCAGCTTCTCGATGACCAGCTCGGACACGTGGCCGCCCCGGTTGGACCGGACGTCCAGCACGAGCGCCGCCTGCGCCATCTCCACCCGCAGGTCCCGGCTGAAGTGGGCCCAGCCCTCCCCCATCATGTCCGGGATGTGCAGGTACCCGGCGCGGCCATCGGTCAGCTCCCGGACCCGGCGCCGCTTCTCGGACACCCAGTCCTGGTAGCGCAGCCGGCGGTCGCTGGCCAGCGGCGTCACCGCGAACCGCTGGGACGGCCCGCCGTCCCGCTCCACGGTGAGTTCCACTGCCCGGCCCGCCGTGCCGACCAGCAGCGGACCGGGCCCGACGGCGGAGTCCACCGGCCGGCCGTCCACGGCCAGCAGCACGTCGCCGGGCCGGACCGTCACGCCCGGGGCAGCCAGCGGGGCACGGGCCCGGGGGTCGGAGGACTCGCCCGGCAGCACCCGGTCGATCCGCCAGCGGCCGCCGGAGTCCCGGGACAGGTCCGCGCCGAGCAGGCCCACCTGGCCCTTGCCACCGCCCGGGGTGCCCCGGGGCCGGATGTAGGCGTGCGACGTGCCCAGCTCGCCGACGACCTCCCAGAGCAGGTCGGCGAACTCCGAGGCGGTGCCGATCCGGTCCAGCACCGGCCGGTAGGACTCCAGCACGCCCGGCCAGTCCACCCCGGCCATGTCAGGAACCCAGAAGTCGTGCTGCATGAACCGGCCGACTTCGGTGTACGCGTGCCCCCAGAGCGCCACCGGGTCGGCCATGAACCGGGCGCGGGACAGGTCGACCTGCACGCTGTCCGCCCCATCCGGATCCGCCTTCCGCTGGGAGGGGACCACCCGCAGCTCGCTGCTGTCGCAGACCACCAGCCACTCGCCGTCGCCGCTGACCTCGAACCAGTCCAGCCCGCTGACCAGCTCCGCAGTCTTCCGGCGGGCCAGATCGAAGCGCTCCAGCGCGGGCCGGGGCCGCTTGGCGTCCGGCACCGCGGACCCCTCGCCGAGCACCCCGAGGACCGGCTCCTTGAGCCAGGCGAAGCCACCGGTCACCGCCTTCAGCGACGCGTACCGGGACTCGGGTACCGGCAGGCTGACCACCCTGGTGTCCAGGCCTTCCGCGTCCACGCGCACGGGCGGGGGCGCGTCGTCGTCGCCGCCTGGCTGGCCGCCCTCGCCGTCCTGAGCGACAATCTCGCCGTCCGCCTCATCGTCCGCCCGCGCCCCGCTCTGGTCGCCGTCCTTGTCCGGCCCGTTCCCGACCGGCCGGCCCTGGGGCAGCGGCGCGAACGGGGACGGCGTGTCCGCGGCCAGCGGCACCAGGTACGGGCGCGACCCGAACGGGAACGAGAGGTCGAAGAAGTGCGCGTCGTACACAGGGTCGAAGATGCGCGCGGACAGGAACGCCAGGTACTTCCCGTCGGCGGTGAAGACCGGCTCGGAGTCGACGAAGCGGCCGTCGGTCACGTCCAGGATCTCGTCGTCGTCCAGCCGGGCGAGGCGGATCCGGCTGAGCGGCTGCGGGCCCGGGTGCGACCAGGCCAGCCAGGCTGAGTCCGGCGAGTACGACAGCCCGGACATCGCCCCGTCCGGGGACTGGGCCAGCTGCCGCACCGCCCCGGAGTCGATGTCCGCCACCAGCAGCCGCCCGTCCCGGGCGGCGACAGCGACGGTGGAGCCGTCGGGCGCGGCGGCCAGCTCGTTGACGAGCCCCAGCTCCCCCGCGGCGAGCCGGCGCGGGCCGCCGGCCGCGGACACCTCCAGGCCGCCCGCCGGGGCGACCTCGAGATTGTCCACTCCTCCCGCGTCGCTGACCCACACGACCAGGCCGTCGCGGCCCAGGACCCGGGGCATCCGGGCCCGCACGCCCGGCTCCACGGCCAGGGCGCGGGCCGGGCCGTCGCGGTGGGTGAGCCAGTGCACCGTGCCGCGGACCTCGATCGCGCTGGCCAGGCCGGTGTAGTCACAGGACAGGTCGCCCAGATGGTCGGCCGCGGAGAGCAGGCGCGGGGTCAGGGCGGTGGACGCCGAGCCCAGGCTGATGCTGAGCGGCCGGGGCTCGCTGTCCGGTGCGAGGTCCTCCAGGAGCCACAGCTCGCCGCGGCACTGGTAGATCACCCGGGTGCCGTCCGTGCTGGCCTGGCGGGCGTACCCGCCGTCATGGTCGGTGTGGCGGAGCAGGCCGGAACCGTCCAGCCGGCACGAGTACACGTTGCTCGTGCCCTCGTGGTCGGACAGGAACGCCAGCCGGTCACCGACCAGCATGGGATTGGCGAACTGGCCGGTCAGGTCGGCCAGGATGCGCTGGAACGGGGCGCCGTCCGCGGAGGTCCACAGCCGTCCCGCGGTGCCACCCCGGTACCGCTTCCAGAACGCCGGGTCACGTCCCCAGCTGCCGTTAAGCAGCGCCCTCGCGGTCTCCTCCAGGGCCACGTCCGCGACGGGCCCGAACGGCATCCGCTGCGGCGCGCCGCCATCCACCGGGACCACGTACGCCCAGCCTTGGCGCTCGAAGGCCTGGCCGTTCGCGCTCACCGCCACCACATCGCCGCTGGGCGTCCAGCCGCACACCCGGGCGGCCTGGTCACTCCAGTAGGTGAGGCGGCGGCCCCGCTCGCCGTCTACCCCGGCCAGGTAGACCTCGGCCGGGCCGTCCCGCCAGCTGGCCCAGGCCACCCAGCGGCCATCGCGGGAAAACCGGGGGGTCGCGGCCTCAGCCCGGTCCGCGGACAGCCGCCACGCCCGGCCGCCGTCCAGCGGTGCCAGCCACACATCGTCCTCGGACACGAAGGCGAGCAGGTCACCGTGAATATGCGGAAAGCGGAGGTACCCGGCTGACGTCATCGCATCATCGTAGGACTGACCCGTTCCCGGTGCATCGCCCGGCCAGCCCTGTGCGACGGCCCGCGGCGGGACTAGCGCGGGACCAGGTACCGGGCCCGGCCTATAGACAGCATGAACTAGACAGCATGAACATCCTGGTCAGGCCGGGAAGAGTCCAAGGCCGCATCCCGCCTGTCACAATTTTGACTTATCAGCTACGTATTTTAGTAGTAACGACGACGCTATTGAAGTGGCCAGCTCGCATGATCCGGGCTTACCGGAATCACTTGTCACTAGCAGACACGGATGCCACAATTCAGGGCGTGGAAATGACACCCGGCGGAGGCATTCCCGGGGAGGATCCGGCCCACAACTACACCGCGGGACTCACCGGACCAGTGCGGCGCGACTCCACGCCGGCGGACCAAGCCCACCTTCCCGCACAGCATCCCGGCATTGTCCCTGATCAGCAGGGCACCCACCCGGACCGCCATCCGGCCGCCGGGTTCCAGGCTGGAGAGGATACGCGGGACGGGACAGCCACGCCGGGGGGCGGAAAACAATGCCCGGAATTCAGCTGCCAGCCGCCCGCGCCTGATTACACAATCCTGAAACAAACCCTCACGGACGGCCCGGCCGCGAATAGGGACATGGCCTATTTCTACAGCCTTCTCTTCACCGCCCACCCGGAACTGCGGACCATGTTCCCGCTAGCCATGGACGAGCAGCGCAGGGCGCTCAGCGCGGCGCTGGCCCGGTGCGCCTGGAGCATGGACAACCCCCAGTCGCTGCACGAGTACCTGGCCGAACTGGGCCAAGATCACCGGAAGTACGGCGTCCAGGAACGGCGCTACCAGGTCTTCGGCGAGACGCTGGCGAACGCACTGCGCCTACTCAACGGGCCGGCCTGGGACCAGGAAGCCGTAGCCGCCTGGCACACGGCGATCAGCCACATCTGCTCGGTGATGGCCGCTGCGGCGCAGGACGCGGCGAGCGAGCCGCCGTGGTGGGTCGCGGAGGTGATCCGGCACGAACGGCGCTGCCCTGATCTGGCCGTGCTCACCATCCGGCCCAGCCAGCCATTCCCTTACCAGCCCGGCCAATACCTGAGCGTCCAGGTCCTGCGCTGGCCGCGGGTCTGGCGGAACTACTCCATCGCCAACGCGCCCCGGGCCGACGGCACGCTCGACCTGCATATCCGCGCCATTCCGGGCGGGCAGGTCAGCACGGCGCTGGTCCAGGACACGAGCGCGGGCGACACGGTCCTGCTCGGGCCCGCGCGGGGCGCCATGATCGCCGGCCAGGACTCGGCCCGCGACATCCTGTGCATCGCGGGCGGCACCGGCTTCGCGCCCATCAAGGCGATCATCGAAGGCCTGGCCGCCCGGCAGGGCCGTCAGGCGGCGCGCCGGATCCGGTTGTTCGTCGGGGCCCGGCGGCGGCCGGACCTGTACGACCTGGCGGACCTGGCCCGGCTGGAGTCCGCGTGCGCGCGGCTGGAGGTGGTCACCGCTCTGTCCGACGACCCGGGCGCGCGCGGCCGGCACGGCCGGGTGCACGACGTGGTGCGGCAGCAGGCCAGCTGGCAGGACTGCGACGTGTTCGTGAGCGGGCCGCCGGGCATGGTCCGGGCCACGCTGCGGGTGCTGGCCCACCGGGCCTCAGACGAGCACCTGCACTGCGACCCGCCCCGGGGCACCACGGCCCGGCTGCCTGCCTGACCAGGTCAGACCTTCCGCCATTGCGGCACCCAGGCCCCGTCTCGCACCTCGTAGTCGGCGAACAGGGCCGGCGCCTCGGCCCGCATGATCTCGGCGATCCTGCCGAACACGAGCCGGATCTCCTCCTCGGCCCCGGGGTCGGTCCGGGCCTCGATCGTGTGCCGCAGGGTCCGGATGTTCGCCGTCCAGACGATGCCGGTAGCCACGCCGTCCGGCGCGAGCCGCCGCATGAACGAGGTCTTCTCCTTCTTCTCGTGGAAGGGCACGCCGTCGTCGTCGAGCCGGAAGTGCTCCGCCATCCAGCGCTGGAACTCTTCCATCTGGTCGAGCAAGGCCGTGGCCCGCTTCATCAGCTCCGGATCCTCCCGGGCCCAGTCCGGGAACCAGAACGGGATCTCGTCCAGCCGGACGAAGCGCAGCGACTCCTGCGATACCGCGGTACCGGGACGGTGCCGCACGAGTTCATGAGTGAAAACCCGGCTCACGTTATGCAGCACGAACGTGAAGCTGGCGTGCTCCAGCACCGACCCGTGTGCCTGCTTGAGGATGTTCTGCAGGTAGGCGTCATGGTCGTTGCGGACCCGGCGGACGTTCGGGTTCAGCCCCGGCTCCCAGGCCCGGTAACACATCTTGCCGGCGAACTCGGCTAGGTTCTGCGCGTCGCTGGCTTTCTCTCCCGGGGCCAGCTCGCCCCGGTCGAGGCGCTCCAGCCACTGCTCACCGCCCACCTCGCGCAGATACGCGGCAAGCTGGTCGTAGTCGATGGCGGGCTGGGCGACGAGGAACACCTCAGGCTGGACACTTCTCATGGCTCCGCACCCTAGCGGGGCTGGCTGACACCGGGGCAGCCCCCCGCCAGGATGCGAAGGATGGGCGGACGATGTAGAGGGCAGGCCAGCGGCTCCGACTGACCGATGAGAGCGCGCCACCGTGGTGCGCGGACCGGAAGGATGTCCGGGATGAAATACCTGATGCTGATCTACGGCAACCAGGAGAAGTGGAACGCGATCCCCGCCGAGGAATGGCCCGCGGCCATCGCCAAGCAGGAAGCGTTCAACCGCAAATACCAGCAGACCGGCGAGCTGATCGGCGCGTACGGCCTGGCCGACCAGGTGAACGCCCGGCTGGTCCGGCGGCAGGACGGCGCGCCCGCGGTCACCGACGGGCCGTACCTGGAGACCAAGGAGTACATCGCCAGCTTCTACCTGCTGGACTGCGAGAACGCCGAGCGAGCCGAGCAGATCGCCGCGGACATGCCGTGGGCGGACCAGGATCCGGTCGAAGTCTGGCCGGTCCTGCACGAGTCGCCCACGAACCCCTGACGGGCGCCCCGGCCGGAGCCGTGATGACCGCCGACCAGGACCCCGGGGACCTGCTGCGCGAGCTGGCGCCGCAGGTCCTCGAGGCACTGTTGCGCCGGTTCGGGCACTTCGACCTGTGCGAGGACGCGACCCAGGAGGCCCTGCTGGCCGCCGCGCTGCAGTGGCCCCGCGACGGGACCCCGGACAACCCGCGGGGCTGGCTGATCACCGTGGCGGCCCGGCGGCTCATGGACGCCGCGCGCAGCGAACAGTCCCGGCGCCGCCGGGAGGACCAGGTCGCGGTGGCAACCCCGCAGTCCGAGCTGCTCAGCCCTCCCGCTGACGCGGACCCGGGCCAGGACCGGGACGACTCGCTGGCCCTGCTGTTCGGCTGCTGCCACCCGGCCCTGTCCGCGCCCAGCCAGATCGCGCTCACCCTGCGCGCGGTCGGCGGCCTGACCACCGCGCAGATCGCGGCGGCATTCCTGGTCCCCGAGGCCACCATGGCGCAGCGGATCAGCCGGGCCAAGCAAGCCATCAAGGCCAGCGGGGTACCGCTGGCCGTGCCCGCCGGCGAGACGGAACGCGGCGACCGGCTGCGCGCGGTGCTGCACGTCCTGTACCTGATCTTCAACGAGGGATACACCGCTACCCACAGCGACCAGCTGACCCGGCCGGACCTGTCCGCGGAGGCGATCCGGCTGGCTCGTTGGCTGCACCGGCTGCTGCCCGGCGACGGGGAGGTGGCCGGGCTGCTCGCACTGATGCTGCTGACCGAGGCCCGGCGCCCGGCGCGGACCACGCCGGACGGGGAGCTGGTGCCGCTCGCCGAGCAGCAGCGCAGCCGCTGGGACCGGGCCCTGATCGCCGAGGGGGTGGCGCTGATCACCGCGGCACTGGCCAGCTCGGGCCAGTCCAGCTCGGGCCAGTCCAGCTCGGGCCAGTCTGCCGCAGGCGAGGCCGCCTGGGGCCACGCGGTGGGACCGTACCAGCTGCAGGCCGCGATCGCCGCGGTGCACGACGAGGCGCAGGACGTGGACGCGACCGACTGGCCGCAGATCCTCGCCCTGTACGACCTGCTGGACCGGGTCGCGCCCAACCCGCTGAGCAGTCTCAGCCGCGTGGTCGCGGTGGCCCGGGTGCATGGCCCGGCCGCCGGACTCGACGCGCTGGGCGCGCTGGAGTCCGACCGGCGGATGGCTGGCTACCACCGGCTGCTGGCCACCCGCGCGCACCTGCTCGGCCTGGCCGGCCAGCACGGCCCGGCCGCGCTGGCCTACCGGGAGGCGGCCCGGCGGGCGACCAGCCGGCCCGAGCGGCGCTACCTCAGCCGCATGGCCGCCGCCCAGCAAGCACAGCAGGCGGGCTGAGGCTCGTGAGTTAGCCAGGCTCGGGGGCGGGCGTGTCCGCCAGGCTCCGCCCCCCTGGCGGCGGTGCATCATCCGCCTCCGGCGGCAGGAACGAGGCGCGGAACGAGTTGTCCGCGAGCTGCCGCAGGGTCGCGGTGTCCAGCCCCAGCTCCCGGCCGAGCGCCTGGAAGTTGTCGTCCACGTACCCGCCAAAATAGGCCGGGTCGTCGGAGTTGATGGTGACCAGCAAGCCCGCCGCCAGCATCTCCCGGACCGGCACCTCCGCCCAGGACCGGGCGACCTGCAACCGGAGGTTGGACAGCGGGCACACGGTGAGCGGCACCTGGTCGGCGGCCAGGCGGCGGACCAGGGCCGGATCCTCCAGGCAACGCACCCCGTGATCGATCCGTTCCGCGCCGAGCGCGTCGAGCGCCTGCCAGATGTAACCCGGCGGCCCTTCCTCGCCGGCGTGCGCCACCCGGTGCAGCCCTTCGCGGGCGGCGGTGGCGAACACCTCCGCGAACGGCTCCGGCGGGTAGCCGACCTCCGCGGAATCGAGTCCCACGCCGATGATCTGGCCGCGGTACGCCAGCAGCTGATGCAGGCAGTCCAGGGCCTCGCCGGGACCGGCGTCCCGCAGGAAGCAGGCGATCAGCCCGGTGGTGACACCGAACCGCTCGCCGCCGGCCGCCAGGCCGTCGCCGAGGCCGCGCATCACCTCCGCCAGCGGGACACCCCGGGCCAGGTGGGCCTGCGGGTCGAAGAAGATCTCCGCGTGCCGGACCCCCTGCGCCGCGGCCCGGGCCAGGTACGCCTGGGCCAGGTCCGCGAAGTCAGCCGCACGGCGGAGCACCGCCATATTCGCGTAGTACAGGTCGAGGAACGACTGCAGCGAGGTGAACTTGTACGCGGCGGCCAGTTCCGCGGGGCCGGCGTAGGGCAGCGCCACGCCGTTACGCCCGGCCAGCCGGAAGGCCAGGTCCGGTTCGAGGGTGCCCTCGATGTGCAGGTGGAGTTCGGCCTTGGCCAGCGGGGCAGGAGTCATGCCGAGGGCCGGCCCGCGCCGGCCGCCGAAGCACGGGCCGCCGAAGCACCCGCCGCCGAAGCACGGGCCTGGCACAGCTGGAGCAGGTTGGCGATGACCTGGTGACCCGCCCGGCCGGAGGCGGACAGGATCGACTCCGGGTGGAATTGCACCCCCCAGCGGCCCGCCTGCTCGTCCTCGATGGCCATGACCACCCCGTCGGGGGTCACGGCGGTCACCGCGAACGGCCCCTTCACCTGCTCCGGCACGGCGTGCAGGGAGTGGTAACGGCCCGCGGTGAACTCCCCGGGCAGCCCGTCCAGCAGGCCGCCCGCCTCCTCGGCGGTGCGCAGGACCCGGCCGGGCTTGCCGTGCTGTGGCTCCGCGAGCAGGCCCAGCTCCCCCCCGGCGTGCTCCACCATGGCCTGCAGCCCCAGGCAGACGCCGAACGCGGGCAGGCCCCGCGCGTCCAGCTCGGTGAGCAGGGCGTCGCAGCCGAAGTCGGACGGCTGCCCCGGCCCGGGTGACAGCACCACCAGGTCGGGCTGGAAGTCGTCGAGCATGGACGGCGGGAATCCAGCCCGCAACGTCACCACCTCGGCGCCCTCCTGCCGGAAGTAACTGGCCAGGGTGTGCACGAACGAGTCCTGGTGGTCCACCAGCAGGATCCGCAGGCCCTGGCCGGGCTGCTCGGCCGGGCCAGGCGGCTGGCCCGCGGCGCGGCCCGGGCCGGCCGGTTCCCCCGCCTCCCCGGCCCGGGCTACCTCCTGGGCCCTGGCGAGGGTCTCCAGCAGGGCCCGCGACTTCAGGTGGGTTTCCTGCTCCTCGGCCTCCGGGTCGCATTCGAACAGCAGCGTCGCGCCGGCCCGGACGGCTGCCACCCCGTCACGGATGTGGGCGGTGCGCAGGGTGAGGCCGGTGTTCATGCTGCCGTCGAAGCCCATGACGCCGACCGCCCCGCCGTACCAGCAGCGGGGAGCGTCCTCGTGGTCCTCGATGAACTGCATGGCCCAGGTCTTGGGCGCGCCGGTCACGGTGACCGCCCACATGTGCGACAAGAACGCGTCCAGCGCGTCCAGGCCGGGCCGCAGCCGTCCCTCGATGTGGTCCACGGTGTGGATCAGGCGGCTGTACATCTCGATCTGGCGGCGGCCGATGACGGTGACGCTGCCCGGTACGCAGACCCTTGACTTGTCGTTGCGGTCCACGTCGGTGCACATGGTCAGCTCGGACTCTTCCTTGGCCGAGTTGAGCAGGGTGCGGATGTTCTCGGCGTCGCCCAGCGGATCGGCGCCCCGCCGGATGGTGCCGGAGATCGGGCACGTCTCAACCCGATCCCCGCTGACCCGCACATACATCTCGGGCGAGGCGCCGACCAGGCTCTCCCCTTCCCCGAGGTTGAAGAAGAACTCATACGGGGCCGGATTTACCTGCCGGAGCGTCTCGTAAAACGCAGCCGGCGAGTCGCACTGGCCGCGGAACACGTGGCTGGGCACCACCTCGAACAGGTCGCCGCGCGCGAAGCGCTCCTTGGCCTGCTGCACCACCCGCGCGAACGCGCCTGGTTCCGGGCGCGCCTGAAAGGTCCCGTCTGGCCCGTAACCACCGTTATCTTTCTCCGCAACGGAACCGCTCCCGGGGCCGGTCACCCGGACCGAGGCCGGCGCGGTCTCGCGGGGCAATCCTGCGGTGCTGGTCCCCCCGACCGTGAACTCGTAGCGGTAGACCATCGCCGATTCGCGCTTGCGGTCTAGCGCGTACAGCTCGTCCGGGAGATGCAGGACCAGGTCACGCTGGGAGTCGGGGCGGTCGCGGCGGAGCCGGACCGGCTCGAACTGGAAGGCCAGATCGTAGCCGAACGCCCCGTACAGGCCGAGATGCGGATCGTCGCCCGCGAACGCGGCGATCACCTCGCGCAGGGCCGTGAACACGGTGGGGCGGCGACTCCGGTCCTCCTCGGCGACCAGCCCGGACGGCTCCGGGATGACCACCTCGATCTCGCGCGCATCCGGACCGGAAAGTGGCTGGCCGGCCCGGAGCAGCGCCTCGCCCAGCACCGGGAGGAGCACCTCACCCCGGGCGTTCAGGGCCCGGACCGCGATCCGGCGGCCGCGGGCCACGATCTCCGCGCACGGGTCCACGTAGGCCAGGTGCCAGCGACTGTACCGCCCTGGATACTCCATCCCGGAGCTGAGCACCCCGCCGCGCCGCTCGTCCACGCTGCTGGTGAGCCCGGCGAGGATGTCCGGGTTGAAGGGCTCGGCGGTGCGGGTGACGTGGACGCCACCGGCGGTGACAAACTGCGTCCGCTGGACACGCTGCGGATCCACCTGGTCGCCTGCTTTCTCTGGGGCCTTCCGCCGGCGGCAGGCGAACGCACGAAGCGACCGCCGTTACCGGACGGTCGCTTCTGGCTGTCTGAACGCGCGAACCAGCAACCGCCTAACGGCGGCGCCACCACTGGTGGGAGGCGTTACTGGGGCGCATGGCCGTGAGCCTATCCGGTCGGCCTGCCTTCCGCCACCACTCACCGCTGTGGGTTACGCCCCCGGAGTGCTGGGCCCCTATCCGTCCCGCTGGACCGGGTCCGCCTGCGGATCGGGCACGCTGCTGTTGTGCACGGGACTGCCGGGCATGGGGGCGGGGACCGGCGACGCGGCGGCGGCCCGGCCCGGCCCGATTTCCCGGCCCGCCGGCACGTGCTCCGGCACCAGCAGGCCAAGCAGCCGGTACACCTCTTCGCCGTCCACGGTCTCCTTGTCCACCAGCAGGTCGGCCAGCCGGTCCAGGTCGTCCTGATGGGTGCGGATGAGCGTGATCGCGCGCTGTTCCGCCTCCCGCAGCAGCCGGGAGACCTCAGCGTCGATGACGGCCTGGGTGGATTCGGCGTAGGGCCGGCTGGACAGCCCGGGACCACCACCGCCGCCGGCCAGGAACATCGAGCCGCCCTCCGGGTAGCCCACCGGCCCGAGCTTGGGGGACAGCCCGAACTCGCGGACCATCTTGACGGCCAGGTCGGTGGCCGAGGCCAGGTCGTTCGAGGCGCCGGTGGAGCCCTGGCCCAGCACGACCAGCTCGGCCGCGCGGCCGCCCAGCCGGACGGCCAGCGACTCGTTCAGGTAGTCCTCGCCGTAGAGGTGGTGCTCGACCAGCGGCAGCTGCTCGGTCACTCCGAGTGCCTGCCCAGCGGGCAGGATGGTGACCTTGGCCACCGGGTCGGCGTGCGGGGATAGCGCTGCGACCATGGCGTGCCCGGACTCGTGGATGGCCACGGCCCGCTTCTCGTCGGGCAGCAGCAGGTTGGAGTCGGCCCGGCTGCCGAGCAGGATGCGATCCCGGGCGTCGCTGAAGTCCACCATCGCGATGTTGTCCCGGCTGGCCCGGACCGCGAAGATGGCCGCCTCGTTGACCAGGTTGGCCAGGTCAGCGCCGGAGAAGCCGGGGGTGCCCCGGGCCACCACGTCCAGGTCCACGTCGGCAGCCAGCTTCTTGCCCTGGCAGTGCACGGCGAGGATGGCGGCCCGTTCCGTGAGGGTGGGCAGCGGGATCGTGATCTGGCGGTCAAACCGGCCCGGCCGCAGCAGGGCCGGGTCCAGCACGTCGGGCCGGTTGGTGGCGGCGAGCACCACGATGCCCGAGGTGGTGTCGAAGCCGTCCATCTCGGCCAGCAGCTGGTTGAGGGTCTGCTCCCGCTCGTCGTTGGACACATACGCGCCGCCGCTCGCGCGGCGCTGGCCGATCGCGTCGATTTCGTCGATGAAGATGATGCAGGGAGCCCGCTTC
>DATCFY010000161.1:0-35110 GCA_036509255.1 Streptosporangiaceae bacterium | reverse complement strand
CAAGCGAGCCCGCCACAACTCCTACCGGGTCAAGCGGCCCGGCGACACCGGCATCCGCCACCCCGGCCCCGCCGCCGTTCTCCTCGCGAATCCCGTGACGACAGTCACCGCAGCATGATCAAAATACGCTAAGTGGCATTGGGTCAAGACCCGGTTGGCGCGGCCCGCCTGGGCCGCTGAGGCGGGCCGCGGCCGGCCGGCCGCCGTGCGGAGACCAGCCGCGGCGGGCCTCCGTGAGGAGGGGTTACCGGGTGCAGCCGCCGCCGTAGAACCCAGGACCGGCCAGCCCGGGGCCGGTGAGCTGGGGCCGGGCCGCCCCGCCGCCACGCGGGTAGGCGGTGTCGAACCATTCGGTGAAGAACTGGCCGAGGCGCTGACGGCACGCGGCGCTCCGGGTGGGCAGCCACCGGGCGAAGCCCGCCTCCAGCTGCGGCTCGGTGATCGAGCCCCCGCCGTACTCCCGCTGAAGCTGCTCCAGGGCGCGGGTGAAGTTCGGGTGGCCGAGGATCTGCCGCAGCGCGATGTAGGCGATACCCGGGCGGTCGTACGTTGACGAGCCGCTGAACAGTCCCCACGCCGTCGGGTTGGACGGCGCCACGGCCCAGAAACCGTCCTTGCTCGCGTAGAAGCTGGCGAAGGTGGCGACCAGGCTGTTCTGGAAGGCCCGCCGGCCGGCCGCGGTGCCCGGGCCGCCCGCCTTACCCTGCGCCTTCCGGGCCGCGAACAGGAACTCGGCCAGGGTGGCCAGCCCTTCCTTGTAGAACGTCATGGTGTAGCCGGCCTCGGTGACGTGGTCGCCCCACCATTGGTGCATGTTCTCGTGGTAGAGGGTGTCGGTGTCGATCGTCCCGCCCGCGAAGGTGATCATGGTCTGCATCTCCTCCTCGAAGGAGGCGGACGGCCGGCCGACGACCACGCCGTCCGACGTGAACGGGAACGGCCCGCTGAACATGCTCTCGAATCGGGTGATGTCCGGCTGCTTGTCCATGATCGCGAGGTTCTTGGACTTCTGCGCCGCGCTGAGGGAGCTGGCCTGAGCCTGGTAGAACGGCATTCCGCTAACGGTCCGTTCGGTCAGGTCGAAGCTCCCGACGCTGTCCTCCACGAGGTAACTCGCCACCGGTGCGGCCGAGTGCCAGTGCCAGGTGACGGAGCCGCGCGGGAACCGGGCGTCCGCGGGGTGCGTCCGGGTGCCCTCCAGGATGCCGTTGGCCAGCACGGTCTTGCCCGCGTTGACGGTGTCGTAGAAGTCGTAGGTGGGCTTGGCGCTCGGGTAGTCGTTGAGCGGCATCCAGTCCTCGGTGCCGACGGGCTCGGTGGTGACGAAACCGCCGTCGCCCTTCGGCTGGTTGGACCGGAACCAGCCCTCGGTGGTGCCGTCGCCGTCGTTGTGCACGCCGGGGCGCCCGGTGTAGGCGACGGTGACCCGGAAGGTGCGGCCGCCGCGGAGCGGCGCGGCCGGGGTGATGACCAGCTTGTTGGCCGGGCACGGGGTACCGTTCCCGGATTCCTTCGTGGCCGGCTTGGTGGAGGTCAGCTCGGGGGTGCAGGCGGGCGGGAGCGGGTTGTGGTGCGGGCCGCCGACCGGGTTGACCTCGGAGGCCTGGTGCGCCAGGGGGTCGGGGTCGTTCTGCCCGTGCGGGTCGCCGGGGTAGGTGGGCTGGGCGAACGTGAACGAGGCTGGCCGGCCGTTCACCTGGACCGAGGTGACGGTCATGTCCGGGCCCGCCGTGGTGTTCACCGACCGGCGCTCGAAGTCCAGGCTGAAACTGGTCAGGCACTGGGTGGCGCGATCGGTGAGCGTGACGTGGTTGCCCGGCAGGAACCGGTTGGTGGTGGCGTCGTAGACCAGGTGGACGTCGGTGTGCAGGCTGGTGTAGCCGCCGTTGCCGGTCTCCGGGTACAGGCGGCTGCCGGGCGGGGCCAGGGTGTGCGCCCCGGCGGTGCAGCTGGCGGCGGTGCTGGTGGCGGCGGCGGTGCTGGTGGCGGCGATGGCCGGGGAGACGGCCGTGAGGACTCCCACGGCCAGGGTGAGACTCGTCGCGGCGGCGAGCGGGCCGCGGTAACGCGGGCCACGGTAACGGGCCATCTCTGGACTCCCTCGGTATCCGGCGTACCACCAGCATCCGTCTTAACAGGGATTTGCCCCAGGAGAAAGGGCCTGGTCCGGAATCTGGCCGGGCCGGCGGCCGCGGCCTCAGAAGCGGTGCCGCGTGTGGCTGAACGTCCCCTTGGCAAAGGCCAGGACTTTGGCCGGGGTGACCGCGAACACCAGGGCGGGCTCCTTGCCGCCGGTGTGGCGGAAGGCGCCGTCGCGGACCTGGAAGTGCCACCGCCCGTCCCACTTGGTGGTCCACGCCGCGGCGAGCCGGTCGAGGGTGCCGTCGTCGGTGACCGGGACGGCGTCGCCCTCGACCATGACGTCGAGGCCCCCGTCCCAGCCGTTGCAGCCGGTGGTCAGGACCACGTGCGGGTTGGCGCGCAGGTTGACGGCCTTCTGCTCGGCATCGCCGGTGCAGAAGTACAGCGCCCCCTCGTCCCACACGGCTACCAGCGGGGTGACGTGCGGCCGGCCGTCGGCCCGGACGGTGGAGATCCAGAACAGCTCGGCCGTCTCGAGCACGCGGCGGGTCGCATCCCAGGTGGTCGCGGGGGCGGCCGGATCGCTGAAGCGTCCGTCCTGGATGGTCACGGGCGTGGTCATCGAGGTCCTCTCTTCCGGATGACCAGGCGTGGTCGCCGGGTCTGCTGGTTAAGACGCCGCAGCGCCCGCCAAGTCATCGGCGCGGCCCGGACGGCGGGATTTCCCGCCCGGTCAGGGGCGGCGGGCGACGGCACCCAGGATCATCGAGTCCTGGTCCGCCGGTGCGGCAGGCGGGGAGTCCGTCCGCCAGGTCGCGCAGTCTGCGATGCCCGGTGGCACCAGCTCGAGGCCGTCGAACAGGGCCGAGATGTCCTCCCAGGAGTGGGCGTAGATCCGGGAGCCGTCCTGGGCGTTGTAGGTGCTGGCGAACTCCTGGCCGGCCTCGCCCTTCCCGAACCCCACGGAGATGATCACGTAGGAGCCGGGGGCCAGGGGCCTGGTGAAGCCGTCCACCACGCGCCTGGCGGTCCCCGCGTCCAGGAAGTGCAGCACGCAGCACAGGATCACGCAGGCCGGGGCGTCCAGGCTGAACCCGGCGCGGCGGATGCTCTCGTGGGAGAGGATCGCGTCCGGGTCACACATGTCCCCGCCGGCCGCCACGACCTGGTGGCTGTCTGCGGCCAGCAGCGCCTGCGAATGGGCCACCGCCACCGGGTCGTAGTCGACATAGGCCACCATCGCGTCCGGGACGACGTCCCGGGCCGCCTCGTGCGTGGCCAGCCACAACGGCGCGGCGCCCTCCGCGCGGACCGGGGACGTGGGCAGCCCCGAGCCGATGTCCAGGAACTGCCGCACACCCTGGCCCGCGACGTGGCTGATGGCCCGGGTCTGGAACTTCTTGTTGTCCAGTGCCTGGTCCGCGACGTTAGGGCGCCGTTGCCGGATGGCCTCGGCGGCTTCCCGGTCGGCTTCGAAGTTGTCCTTGCCGCCGAGCCAGTAGTCGTACATCCGGGCGATGTTCGGCCTGGTCACGTCCAGAGGAGTCATCAGAGCCCTGCTTTCTCCCGCGATCTGCCGAGGGTGATGCCCCGGTAACGGCCGGTCGCAACCGGTCTGTACAGGATTATGGGCGACCTGGCGGGGTGCCACGCCCCCCGGGGGCACCAGGGCCGCTGCGCCCCGGTTACCGCAGGATCGGCCCGGTGCGGCGCGTGAAGACGGTCTCGATGTCCTCGCGGGTTACCGCAGGCCCCGGTAGCCCGGCCGGGCCGTTCCCGGCGAGGCCGTTCACGAAGATGGCGAGCTGGCGCCCGGCGATCAGCGGCCAGTCGGGGCCGTGGGCCAGCGGCTGGGTGATGAGCGCGCTGAACACGATGACGTCGGTCGCGTTGACCGCCGCGCGGATGCTGCCGTCCGCGTGGCCCCGCTGGATGAAGCGGTCGAGGCGCCGGTTGATCTCCTGGCGCGCATGTACCGCCTGGTCGCTGGTGAGCGGGGGTGCGCCGTGCAGGGGCAGGATCAGATGCTCGCCGACCGCCAGCGAGCGGGTCAGGAACTCCCGGACCGCGTCGAGTCCCGGAAGGTCAGCCCGGTCAATCTCGTCGAGGATCTGGTTAAGCAGGCCGTACGCGCGGTACTCCAGCGCGTGCAGCAGGGCCTCGCGGTCCGCGTAGCTGCGGTAGAAAGTCCCGACACCGACCCCGGCCTCGGCCGCGATGACCGCCAGCGGCACATGACGGCCTTCCCGCAGCATCGTGGAGACGGCCGCGTCGAGGACCCGCTCGCGGTTCAGCGCGGCGTCGCGCCGGGGCCGCCGGGGCACTCCGCCCGGCTGCGCGGCAGCAGCCGGGTCGTCCGGGACGGTTGTGCGGGCCACGCATCCTCCCAATCCGGACGAAAAATTCCTCTTAAGGTATCGCGGGTCATGGCGCTGCGCTACGGTAGCTGATGCGGACGAAATATTCCGCATGTCGTCTAAGCATCCGGGGAAGATCATGCAACTTGCCATTCTGGGCGAGCAGCGTCTTCATGTCCGGCGACGGCGACGGCGACGGGGCCAAGGCCACGGTGCGGAGCCTGCTGGCGGGCTTCGGGTGGCCGGACGAGCAGTCGCTTCGCACGCCGGACTTCAACATCCGGCTCGTCACGTGATCATCCGCCCGGCGGGCGGATCTGGATGAGGACAAGGAGCAGTGCCATGACCGAGAGCCCGGCGCCGTCTCAGCACCCGGCGATCCCGCCGGACGACCCGCAGCGCCAGCTGGCCGTCGCCCGGCCGGACAGCGACCAGGCGCTTCCGCACGTGGGATTGGTAGGTGACACCTACACCATCCTGCTGAGCGGCGAAGACACCGCCGGCCGGTACACCCTCATCGACATGCTCGTGCCGCCCGGTGGCGGTCCCCCTCCGCACCGCCATGACTTCGAGGAAATGTTCAGCGTGCTCGAAGGCGAGGTCGAGCTCACCTTCCGCGGCGAACGCTCGGTCGCCCGGGCCGGCGAGACCGTCAACGTGCCGGCCAACGCCCCGCATGCCTTCAGGAACGCCTCCGGCCACCCCGTGCGGCTGCTGTGCATGTGCGCGCCGTCCGGGCAGGAGGAGTTCTTCCTCGAAGTCGGCCAGACGGTCGGCAGCCGGACCGAGCCGCCGCCCGAGCTCGACGACGAGGCGCAGGCGGCGTTCATCGCCAAGTCCCAGGCCCTGGCCCCGCAGTACCGCACGGAACTGCTGCCGCCGCCTGGGCGGTGAGTATCCCCGCGGCCGCCGCGACTAGTCCGACCGGCGTGAGAACGTCAGCAGCGGCTGAAAGTCTCCGTCGGTGTCTGCGGCCTGAAGGGCCGCGATGTAATCCCGGCGCACGGTACCCGGTTCAGCCAGAGACGTTCCTCCCCAGGTAAATCGCGAACCGCCGAGCGCCACGATGAGGGCATCCGAGGCGAGCCGTGACCATCCGCCGTTGCCGTTGGGAAATGGGTGGATGGCCACCAGCCGGTAGCCGAACCGGATGGCGCACTCGTCGTTGCCGTAGCGCGCCGCGCTGGTGTCGCTGAGCCACGCGCTCGCATCAGCTTCGAGATCGCGCATGTCGATGCGGACCTGCCAGTACGGCACGCCCAGGTTCCGGTCAGTAGTCCGGTAATGGCCGGCCCACGACCACACCTGGTCATACATTCTCCGGTGCAGGCGCTTCAGCCATGCTTCGCGCGTCACTAACTCCGGCTGGAGCCGGCGTCGGGAGAGGAACAGCCAGGACATGGCCCGGCTGATGTTCTCCGCCTCCGCGCGGTTCAGCTCATCGCGGGTGAGTACCGGCAGCCGCAGGCCCTGGCCCTCCTCATCGGTGAGCGGCGTGCCGTCGGCGGGCTCAGCGAGCTGGCCGGTCATGAGGACCCTCGCTCCACAGCCCGCCACGGTCGAGTAGCTGCTCAGTGAGCTCGTTCTCCATCTCCTGCGCCTGTCCCGTGGCCTGGCCCTCGAGGCTCATGGTCTGCTCTACGGCCGCCACCTGCCAGTGGGCGAGTTCACGGGCCCGGTCCCGCACGACGGTCGTCAGCGGTCGGCGCGGGACGAGCAGGTAGACGAGATCACACTCCAGGGCATCGGCGGCCCGGCGCAGCGTATCCAGCCGGATCCGGTCCGCGGCCTCCGACTGCTCCAGCCGGGTCACGGCTCCCGCTGTGGTACCCATCCGCGCAGCGAGTGCGGCTGCGCTCATGCCCAGCGCTTCACGGATGGCGCGAACCCAGCCGCGCGGCGGACGCGGGAAGTCCCTGAGCTGCTGCCACTCATTGAAGTGCCCGTCGAGCAGCCTCCGGCTGCGAACAGACACCGCGTTGGAGACTCGAGGCACGAGAACACCGCAATCGTGAACTACAGCTCAGCATCGGCATGTTGATTTGTGTACTGCAGTTCAATATGAACCTAGCTTATCATGAGCTATAGCTCACTGTGAGTGCTTGTCATCGTGGACTATGGTTCACCAGTGCCGGGGCTGGGCAGCGTGGCCTGCCTCGTCCGGTGGCCGGGCGTGTGGCTGTCCGCGTCGCACGCGATGGAGGCGACGGCGAGGTCGGCGATCTGCTGGGACAGGGCCGCAGCGCTGTCTCGTCCGGCGCCGGAGTACCAGAGGTGCAGGGAGTTGACCATGCCGAGGATGGCGGCCCCGGCGGTCCGCGGGTCGGTGTCCGGGCAGGCAAGCCCATCCCGCTGGGCGGCGCGGATCAATTCCCGGAAAGCCGATTCATAGGCGTCCCGCTGGGCGTTGAGGGCCTCGACCCGCCCGGGCCCGAGGGCGCGGAAGTCGTGGAAATAGATGATCCACCGGGCGCGGTTCCCGAGCGCCTGGCGGGCGTGAGCCTTCGTCAGCAAACCGATCTTGTGCAACGGGCCTATCTCAAGGCGGCTGACGCGTTCCATCGTCTCGCGTCCCTGCTCGTGCATATCCCGCAGGATTTCGTAAAGCAGATCTTCCTTGGTCTCGATGTAGTAGTACAGGCTGCCGTTCTGGACGCCGACCTCGTCGGCTATATCGCGGACCGTCGTGGCCGCATATCCCTTCCGCAGGAATATGCGCTCGGCCGCGGCCACGATCTCGTCCCAGCGCTGCTGGCGGCGCGCGGTGGACGGGCGGGTATCACCGGCTAGCGGACTGGGCGTCACGTCAGCATCCTCCCGCAGGCGGTTGCCCATGATCATCTGTTTGGCTAGCCTACTTCCACCAAGCGCTTGCTCGAAAGCTGGCGGCCGAGCCTGCGGGCTTCCGTCCGGCCGCCGTCGGGAGCGAGCCAGAGCGCGCGGAGAGCCGAGCGCGCGGAAGCGAGGACGCCGAATGCCGCAGATCCGTGGGCCGCTGACCTATCAGACGGGGTTCGGCAACGAACTGGAGAGTGAGGCGGAAGCGGGGGTCCTGCCGCATGGCCGGAACAGCCCGCAGCAGCCGGCCCGGGGGCTGGTCAGCGAGCTCATCTCAGGAACGACGTTCACCGCCCCGCGGGCGCTGAACCGGCGCACCTACGTGTTCCGGGCGATGCCGTCGGTGGTTCACGGGCGGTACCAGCCGACCGAGGTGAAAACCTTCGACACGCCCCCGTTCACGCAGCCGCCGAACCCGAACCAGATGCGGTGGGACCCCTTCGGCATCCCCGCCGCGGAGCAGGACTTCCTCGACGGCATGTTCACGATCTGCGGCAACGGCTCGCCGAACGCGCAGTCCGGTACCGCGCTGCACGTCTACCGGGCCACGGTGCCGATGACCGACCGGTTCTTCCTGGACGCCGACGGGGAGCTGCTGGTCATGCCGGATACCGGCACGCTGCTGATCGCCACGGAGCTGGGGCGGCTGCAAGTGGCGCCAGGGGAACTCGCCCTGATCCCCCGGGGAATCAAGTTCCGGGTCGAGCTCCCCGAGGGACCCAGCCGGGGCTTCGTCTGCGAGAACTACGGGCTGCCCTTCCGGCTGCCCGAGTTGGGCCTGATCGGCTCCAACGGCCTCGCCAACGCGGTGGACTTCCACGTCCCCGACGCCTGGTACGAGATCGAGGAGAAGCCCTGCACCCTGGTGCAGAAGTTCTGCGGGTCGTTCTGGGAGGCCCGCCTCGATCATTCGCCGCTCGACGTGGTCGCGTGGCGGGGGAATCACGTGCCCGCCAAGTTCAATATGTACGACTTCGTCGCACTGGGCACCGCGACCGTTGATCACCCGGACCCGTCGATCTTCTGTGCGCTGTCGTCTCCTTCCGATCCGGTGCTGGGCGGCAACGCTGACTTCATGGTGCTGCCGCCCCGCTGGGCCGTCGCCGAGGACACGTTCCGGCCGCCCGGGTTCCACCGGAACTGCGTGGCGGAGTACCTGGGCATCATCACCGGCAAGCACGAGGGCAAATCCGCGTCGGGGCTGCGGCCCGGCGGGGCCAGCCTGCACAACAACTGGGCGGCGCACGGGCCGGACGTCGAGACGTTCGAGCTGGCCCGCTCGGTGGAGCTGCCGCCCCGCAAGATCGAGGACTCACTGGTCTTCATGATCGAATCGAGGCAGCCGCTCCAGGTCGCCGACGCGGCGCTGTCCGCGCCCGAGTTCCAGCGTGATTACCAAGATCACTGGCAGGGCTTCGTCCGGCGATTTCCCGGAACGAACGCATGACCTCAGCTGGTGCCGCCGAGATCGAGCCCGAATGGGTTCACCTCGCCTACCAGGCGACGTCCGCGCTGCGCGAGGTGTACGGGTACGCCGGGCGCCAGGGCAGCGTCAACCTGGAGGGCATCCGGTTCCGGTCCCGCGGCCGGACGTCCGGCACGCTGCTCATCTACATGCACCCGGCGTCAACCCTCCAGCTGCTCCCCGTCCCCCGGGCCATGGCGGCCGCTGGCGTCGACGTCCTGTGCGCGGGCAGCCGTTACGCGCGCAACGACACCCCGCTGATCATGGAGATGGCGGCCCTCGACCTCGGTGCATACGTCCGCCATGCCCGCGAGATCTGGGGTTACCGCACAGTCGTGCTCGCGGGATGGTCGGGGGGTGGCTCGCTGTCGGTCTTCTACCAGAGCCTCGCCGAGGCGCCGGGGCTCACCCGCACGCCCGCGGGCGACCCGGTTGACCTGTCCGGCCTGCTGCCCGCCGATGCCGTGATCTACCACGCCGCGCACCTGTCCCGGGCCGTCGTGCTGAGCGAGTTCATTGACCCGTCCGTGCTGGACGAGAGCAACCCTGACGTCCGCGACGTCGAGCTCGATCTCTACGATCCCCGCAACCCCCACCAGCCTCCGTACAGCCCGGAGTACGTCGCGCGGTTCCGTGCCGCGCAGCTGGCCCGGGTCCGGCGGCGCAGCGTCTACGTCCGCGAAGTGCTGGACCAGCTCCGGGCGAAAGAGGGCCCCGCGGCCGAACGCGGCCTGCTCACCCACCGCACCCTCGCCGATCCCCGGTGGGTGGACGCCACGATCGAACCCAATGACCGAACGCCGGGGTGGTGTTTCATGGGCAAACCGCAGGAGGCGAACCTGAGCCCGGCGGGGGTGGCCCGCTACTCCGCCTTGCGCGCCTGGCTGTCGCAATGGTCGATCGACGACACGAATGCGCGGGCGGACCAGAACATCACCAGCGTGCACGTCCCCCTGCTGGCCATCGAGAACTCCGCCGACGACGCCGTCCCGGCCGCGCATGTCTCACAGGTGTTCCGTGCGTCGCCCGCCGCGGTGAAGGACTACGTGCTCATCAAGGGGGCCAACCACTACTACGCGGACCAGCCTGGGCTCCTGCACGACGCG
The DNA here is from genome assembly GCA_036509255.1 of Streptosporangiaceae bacterium. Taxonomy (GTDB): domain Bacteria; phylum Actinomycetota; class Actinomycetes; order Streptosporangiales; family Streptosporangiaceae; genus RYN-230. The sequence goes on along the minus strand of DATCFY010000161.1, from coordinate 25,262 downwards.
GTCAGCCAGACCATGGACTGGCTACGGCGGAATGGCCTGGCGAGCTGAAGCGGGCCTGCCGGCCGCAGTGACGGCGACGTCCCGGCGCTAGGGCCGGGACGGGGTGATTGACTGCGCGTGGTGGAAGACGTTGCCCGGGTCCCAGTGGGCTTTGACCGCCTGCAGCGCCGGATAGTTCGCCTTGTAGTAGAGGGCCGGCCAGCTGGGCGGCAGGTCAACGTCGGGATAGTTGATGAAGCAGCCGTCGGTCACCCGGTTGGAGGCTGGGACACCGCCGCTGGCCGCGTACACGCTGGCGTAGAAACGGTTGATCCAGCGCAGGTTGACCTCGTCCTCCCCGGGTGAGGTCCAGTAGGTCTGGTACTGCAGCTTCATGATCGAGGATCGCTGCGCGACCGCGGTGGCGTCCGCCGGCGGCACGTTGACCTGGCATCCGTAGGAATCGACCTGCAGCAAAGCCTGCGGATTGGCGTAGTGCACGTCGGTCAGCGCGCGGTAGATGGCCCGGATCTGGTCCTCGGGGAACCCGGTCTTCATATACGCGGACTTGTACTTGCCGCGCTGGTTCGGCCCGGACCCGTTGAGGGTCTGGGTGGCCTGCAGCCAGGGCAGGGTCTCGGTGGTCGTCGATCCGCCCGGCACCCCCCGGGTGATCTGAGCCAGGAAGGCAGGCAGCAGGCCGAACGCGGGCCCGGCAGCCTGCGTGGTCAACGAGATCTGGCCCGCCGAGTGATGGTAGAGGTGGAGCAGCGAGAACAGGCCCGCGAAGGGGCTCGACGGCGAACTGTTTGCTTCCATGAAACGCCCGTAGTTGCGCAGCAGCGTGGCGAAGGCCTCGGCGGTCAGGCCGGACCACGGCCAGCTCGTGAACGCCAGGCGCACCTGCGCAGGCGGGCTGGGCAGCCGGGCGAAGTAGTACGCGGTGACGATGCCGAAGTTGCCCCCGCCGCCGCCGGTGTGCGCCCACAGCAGCCGCCCGGTCTCCGGGTCGCCTTTCCTGGCCCGCACCAGCCGGGCCCGGCCGCGGCGGTCGACGCAGACCACGTCCACGGCCGCCAGGTAGTCCACGGTCAGGCCGTGCAGCCTGGACAGGAGCCCGTAGCCGCCGCCCACAATGTGACCACCCGCCCCGACCGAGTAACACGACCCGCCGGGCAGGCTGAGGTTGTAGTCCTTGAACAGGGTCTCGTACACGTTCCAGAGGGTGGCGCCCCCTTCCACGCGCACCTGGCCAGCCGGGTCCAGGTGCACGCCCTGCATCCCGCTCATGTCGATGATGACGCCGCCGTGGTTCCCGGACGAGAAGTTCTCGTAGCAGTGCCCGCCGCCGCGCACGGTGATCCGCAGCCCCGCGTCGTACGCCCGCTGGACGGCCGCGACGGTCTCCCGTGCGTTCCTGACCACCTGGATATACGCCGGGGTGCCGACCCACCGCCGGTTGAAGCCCATGCGCATGGTGGCGTACCGGGGGTCCGCAGGGTAGATCCGCCGGAGGCCGTGGAATGCGGGCGCGGCCTGATCGGCAGGCTCCTGGAGACCCACCGCGGTCCCGGGCAGGGTGAGGGCGCCGGCGCCGGCCAGGAGGCCTCCGCCGACGGAGAGAAATCCGCGCCGCCCCAGGCCGGGGCGGAACTCGGTACCGGGTCCGGGCCCCCCGCTGGGTACCTGCATCGCCGCCGCTCCTCCGTGGTGGATTCAACGCATTGGTACGGTGCCTGATCAGGGCGCCCGGATTAACGTGACGCGATTATTGCCCGCGGACTGCATTCAAGCGATCACCAAATAAATAGGGCCAGTCCGGCTAGGGTGGGGAAATAGCGCGTTAGTTTCCGCGCCTGCGCTGGGCGTTGCGGCGCGGGCAACGCCGCTGCCGCATGGCCACTCTGGCTAGGGGCCGGTCCGCATCGCGAGGGGATATGGTGCCATGGTGCTTGATCTGAGCCGCCTCGACCTCAGTGAGATCGCCGAGGCGCTAGCCGATCAGACCGACTACGAACACCGGTGGCTGATCCACCCCGAGACCGGGGAAGTCGTTTTCTGGACGTCCGACACCGGGATCGACGGCCGGACGCCGGTTGATCTCGAGGAACTGGACCTGATCTGCATCGATCCACTGCCGTCCTACGTCTGGTACCAGGACATGGCTGATTTCGCCGAGCAGGTCAGCGACGAGCCGGCGGCGCGGAGGCTGGCGCGGGCTATCGCTGGTAAGGGTGCTTTCCGCCGGTTCAAAGACGAGCTCCACCAGGAGTATCCGGAGCTGCTGCCCGCGTGGCAGGCCTTCCGGGAGGCCAGGGCCTGCTGCCGAGCGGTCGAGTGGCTCGCCGATCACTCGCTCGTCGACCGGGACGCGGCCATGCGGTTCCTCGACGGGCACCGCGAACCCAGCGTGCCCTGAAACCACGCCGCTCAGGCTGAAGGGCTGGCGCCGGTGACCGGCCAGGCAGAGTCGGGAAACCCGACGGCGGAACCACGGACGGACCGTTATCTGGAAGGTCTTCCGGTCAGCTGCCTGCGTGGGCTCCGGCTCCGTCGTTGCCCCGGCTGGTCACCAGCGCGATCGCGGCACCAGCCAGCGCGACCAGTGCGGCCACCAGGAAGGCCGCGTGCATCCCGCTCACGAACGTGGTGTGGCTGATCTGGGTGATCACCGCGGCGACCCGGTGAGCGCGGGCAGGTGCGCGGCGACCATCATCACGCCCAGGGCGACCGTCAGCAGGGTCAGCGTCGGGTTGCCCCGCATGAGGCGGCGTCCCCGGCCTGGCTCCTGGGTCGCGGCGGCGCCAGCCGCCGCCTCGGTACTCGCCGCTGTCTTCATGTCCATGGGGCCGTCTCTTCCCGGCGCCCGCCCGCAGATCATCCGGGTCCTCGCTCAGCGTGAGGGCGTCGACCCGGCCACCGACCGGCGCCCGCGGGTGCTCGCGGCCGTGATCGGCTCTCTGGTGTTCCTGGCCAACCGGGACTGGCAGGCCGGGCAGAATCACAGCGCGGACGCGATGTCCGCGGCCTTCGACGCCTACGCCGACGAGGTCATCCCCGCCCTCACCGGGCACTGGGCCGCCCGGTAACCGCCGGCCACGCGGCCCGAAGCGTCCGGAGGCCGGCCAGGTGTCCCGTCGCCGGATGGGCTGGGCTGGCTGATAAGGCCGCAAAACGAAGGCGCCCGGGAGATCAGGGTTTGCGGCCCGCGCCGACCAGGACCCAGAACTTGCTGGGGTCGGCCGGGACGTCATCGGGTGAGTCCGGCCGCCACTGCGGGATGTAGACCAGCCCGGGATCCAGCAGTTCGAAGCCGTCGAAGAAGCGCAGGATGTCCGCGCGCGAGCGCATGCGGATGCCCGTGGAGACGCTGCGGTTGTACACCGTCTCAGCGGCCTGGGCCACGGTGGGCCTGCTCTCCGTGGTGGCGTGGGCGAGCACGAGGTAGCTGCCGGGCGCCAGCGCGTCGCGCAGCCTGGCCACGATCCCCCAGGGGTCCGCGTCGTCGTCGATGAAATGCAGCACCATGACGAGCAGCAGCCCAGCCGGCTGGCCGAAGTCGATCAGCCGCCCGACAGTGGGGTCGCCGAGGATCTTTTCCTGGTCGCGCACGTCAGCATCGATGATCGCGGCGTTCTCATTCCCGGCCAGAAGGGCCTTGCTGTGCGCGATCGCGACCGGGTCAACGTCCACATAGGCGACCCGGGCGCCGGAGTTGGCCCGCTGGGCGACCTCGTGCACGTTTCCCTCGGTGGGAATGCCTGAGCCGATATCCAGGAACTGGCTGATTCCGGCGGCGCTGAGGAACCGCACCGCGCGGCCGAGGAACGCGCGGTTGGCCCGGGCACCCGCCCTGGCGTTGGGCTCGACCGCCGTGATCGCCCGGGCGAGGTCCTGGTCAGCCAGGAAGTTGTGGGTACCGCCCAGCCAGTAGTCGTAGACCCGGGCGGTGTTCGCCCGCTTGACGTCCACGCCCGGGGGTATCCAGTCCGGCTCGCCGGCCATCCTGCCTCCCTGCTCGTCCCCGCACACCCGCCCCGCGGTGGCGTACCTGGAAGATCATCGTCGTGGTTCTGCTGCGCACGGCACGTTTTGCCGCGGGTATTACGATAGATTTCTTTTTTTGCACGATATCGCAGGGTGCGGGCAATGGCTGCCGGTACCGCGTGGCCGCGGGCGCGGAATGGGCCGCGCCCATTGCCGGACAGGCCAGTGCGAGCGGGTACTGGCCGGCGAGGACTGGTGCGAAGACCGGTGGCAGAACAGATGGCCGGGGACCATGGGTCCGCGCTGCCGCGGCGGCGCGGACCGGACCTGGCGGGCCTGGCCGCGTTCACCCTGGATTCCGGGGGCCGGGTCACCTCATGGCCGGCGTCCGCGGAACGGTTGTTCGGGCACCCTGCGCCGTCGGTGACCGGGCACGACGTCCGGGCCGTGCTGATGACCGGTCCCGGACAGCGCGAGCTGGCCGGTGAGGCGCTGGCCGAGGTCGCGGCGGGCCGGGTCTGGACCGCGACCGTCAGCATGGCCTTCGCGGGCGGCAGCGGCCCGGTCGCCCTTCGCTGGGAACCGCTGGGCGGCCCGGAGGCCGGGGTGCTGGTGATCGGCCAGCATGTCTCGCCGGCTATCGGCGCTGGCTGGCTGCGGGAGGCGGCCGACCGGATCGGCACCACGCTGGACCTTCCGCGCACCGCGCGGGAGGTCGCCGATGTGGCGGTGCCCGCCTTTGCCGACGTCGCCGCCATTTTCATGTTCGAGCGGCTGCTCGCCGCCGATGAGCCGGTGTCGCCCCAGGCCGGGCACGGGGCGGTGATGCGGCGACTGGTGGCCCGGCTGGCCGGGCAGCCCACGGCCGCGACGGACAGCGTGCTGCGCCCCGGTGAGGTCATGGTCTTCGGCGACGACTCGCCCAGCTTCCGCGCCATGCACACGCGGGGCCCGGTCCTGTACGACCGCCTCGACGAGGAGAGCGCCGAGCGGATCGCCCGCCGCCCCGGCGGCCGGGAGCTCGCGTCCAACTGGGCATCGTTCCTGTCCGTCCCGCTGGTGGCCCGCGGGGTGGTGCTCGGCTGCGCCACGTTCGGGCGGGCGCCGCAGAGCCCGGACTTCGGGCCCGCGGACATCGCCGCGGCCGGCGAACTCGCCTCCCGGGCGGCGGTGTGCATCGACAATGCCCGCCTCTATCACCGGGAACGGCGGACCGCGTTCGCGCTGCAGCGGGGCCTGCTGCCGGGTGAGCCCCGCGTCCCGGAGGGCATGGAGGTAGCGCACCGCTATCTGCCGGTGGGCGCCAGCATGGTGGGCGGGGACTGGCACGACATCGTCGCGCTGCCCGGCAGGCGGGTAGCAGTGGTCGTCGGGGACGCGATGGGGCACGGCCCGGAGGCGGCGGCCGTGATGGTGCAGCTGCGCACGGCGACGCACCTCCTGGCCGGCCTGGACATGCCGCCCGGTGAGGTGCTGGCCAGGCTGGACACGCTGACCGCAGGCATGCCTGCCTCGCCGTACGCCACCTGCATTTGCGCCGTGATCGACACCTCGGCCAGCACCTGCGTGATCGCCGGGGCCGGTCACCCGCCGCCCGTGCTGGCGCTGCCCGGGGGAGCTACCGAGGTGCTCTCGGTGCCGGCCGGGCTCCCTCTGGGGCTCAGCACCGGGACGTTCGAATCGGCCCAGGTCAGCCTGCCCCCTGGGGCCACCCTCGCGCTGTATACCGACGGGCTGGCCGAAAGCCGGACCCGGCCGCTGGAAGACGGCATCACCGCGCTGCGCGACGGGCTTGGCTCCGCGCTAGCGCAGCCCGGCGTATCGCTGGACAGCGCCTGCGAAACCATCACCCAGGCGCTGCGCCAGCGCGGCGAGGACGACATCACCCTCGTCCTGGCCAGGATCCGGCTCTAGGTCCGTCAGCGGCGGCTGAACGTTTCGGTGAAGACGTAATTAGAGCGGCCGCTGGTGTCGGTGAACTCCGAGGAGCTCTCGACGGTCAGGATCGTCCCCGCCTTGTTCGCCCAGCCGCTCAGGAGGTTCTTCTTGAAGCCGAATGTGTAGGGGGCCAGGAACTTCCGGCCGCTCACCGACGCGATGTTCTCGCCGAACGTGATCCCCTGGACAGTGCCCAGGCTGCACAGGCTCAGACCGCATCTGCCGAAGACATGGACCCTGAGTGATCCGTTACGGTTCCGGCTGAGCACTATTTTCCTGATCCCGCCCCGGGCCGATGTGCTTTTCCAGGTCCCCCGCAGGGATGGCACGGGCTTGACCCAATGGCCCGCCGGATAACCGTGGCCGGCCTTTCCGCTGAGCGCCGGGATGATCGGGTGGCCAGCCCGCACGAACGTTTCAACCTTCGCGTAGTTGGCCCGGCTCCCGGGGTCGACGAAGGTCTTGAATTCTTTCACGACCAGCGTCGGGACGCCGCGCGGGCGGGTGAGGGTGGCCAGGAAGACGTCACGCACGAAACGGAAGTCCCAGTTAGCCTCGAGCGAGTGCCCGGTCACCGAGTTGACGTCCGCGCCGAAGACGGTACCGGGGATTTTGCCCCACTCGCACGACTTCGGGGTGCAGGAAGCGAAAGCGTCGACCATGATCCCGCGCGCCTTCGCCGTGACGACGATGTCCCTGACGTCCCGGGTCGCCGGATCCGTGTTCGCCCAGGTGCCAAGCAGGCCCCGGGCCGCGGCCGGCGGCGTCGAGCTCGCCAGCGCCGGGCCCGCCAGGGGGACCAGCGCCGGGCCGGTCGCGGTGATCGCGATGAGTGCCGCGATGGCGGCACGTGCGGTGAATTTCACCAGGGCTTCCTCCGTTGCGGGTGACGCCGCATGATGCGCCAGCGACGCGATAATATGCGGATATTGCGTCACGATAATGGCAATCTGGGCGTGTTCGCTCAGCCAATGTTTTCGCGAGAGTATCAGGACGTCCTGGCACCATATATAAATGTCGGCCGGCAGTCTGGCGCACTCGATATCATCGCGTCGGTATCTATTTGTGCCAATGGCGTAGGCGGTGGCCGGTCCTGGCGCATTTGCGCCCCGCGCCGCCGGACCGCCGGCGGCAGACCTACTTCGGCCGCCCGGGCCCTGCTGCGCCGCGCGGACTACTTCACCGGCATCCCCGGTGACGCTCCCGCGGGGACCTGCCCCCTCCGGCTGCCGCGAGTCCGACGGGATCCAGGTTCTGCCCGCCGGCGGGTCTGCGCCGGCCACCCGGATAGCTTTCGTGTCCGCCGATGCATCCCAATCGCGGGGTAGGGTTCCTGTTCGGGGACTAGGACAGATAAGCTTGCGGTCGCCGCGGCGAGGTCGCGGCGTGGCATGGGATTAGGGACTTAGACTGATGGCAACAGGCACAGTGAAGTGGTTCAACGCCGATAAGGGCTTTGGTTTCATCGCCCCCGATGACGGGACGGCGGACGTGTTCGTCCACTTCTCCGCGATCGCGAGCACCGGCTACCGGTCGCTGGATGAGAACCAGAAGGTCGAATTCGACACGACCCAGGGGCAAAAGGGACCGCAGGCGGAGAACGTCCGTCCGCTCTGACGCGCGACACCCCGCGTCCTCCCACGACGCGCTGGTCAACACCCGGACGTCGGTAATGCCCGGGCATGCAGCAGTCGGCTGGGTTCGGTCGCTCACACGGTTTCACATCACCGCCTAGCGGCGGTCGAGCGCGTCTGTCGCGCTGGATTCTGCTGGCCAGAGTCCGCTGCTGGCCAGCGCGTGGTGTGCAGCACGCTCGCCGATGGGCGCTCGTGCGGCTAGCCCTCGTCCCGGCAGAGACAGAACGGGTGGCCGGCTGGGTCCAGGAGAACTCGGACGTTCTCTTGTGGTTGGGCCGTCGCCACCGTGGCTCCCAGGGCGACGGCTTCCGTCACCGCGGATTCGAGGTCTCCGACCTGGAAGTCGAAGTGCATCATGGGGCGCTGTTCCCCGTCCACGGGCGGCCAGGCAGGGGCCTGGTATCCGTCTGCCTGCTGGAACACGATGTAGATGGATCTCTGTGGGGCGGCGAGGATGGCCGTTCCAGGCTCTTCATGAGCGATGGGCCAGCCGAGCAGTTCGGCGTAGAACTTCGCCAGGGCGCCCGGGGCCGGCGCTTCGATAGCTGCTCCCCACCACATGCCGTCCGTTCGAGATCGCATGATCGCAGACTGCCGCAGCGGCCAGTCCGCGTCTAGCGATGCGCGCACACGCCGCCGCGGTCAGGACGGACGCGGGGCCAGCTTCGAGACCTGCCGGGTGGACAGGGGTGGTGTGCCGCTGAGTGACCCCGGTGCCCGCATGCCGGCGAGCTGGATGTCCAGGAACCGTTGCCAGGCCCCCGGAGCGACTTCGGCGGTGGCCTGCACCAGCCCGCGCATCGCCCAGACCACCGCCAGGACGTCGCCGGAGGTGATCCCCGGGTTGACCGTGTGAGCCGTTAGGGCGCGTGCGGTGAGCTCGTCGATCGCAGCCCTTATCTGGCGTGCGGTGTCGTCCGCGGTGTGCCGCTGCAGCAGCAGGCCCGCGTAGCGTGCGTGGTCGGCGAAGGACTGGCCGAGGGCGCGGAGCAGCTCCTCCAGCCCCTGCCCGTCGGTGCGAGCCAGCGTACGTTCGGTGGACGCCAGGACTTGCTCCAGGGCGAGCCGGAGCAGCTCATCGATCAGGGCGTCCTTGCTGGTGAACCGGCGGTAGACGGTGCCGACGCCGACGCCGGCCCGGGCGGCGATCTCCTCCATGCTGGCGTCGGCGCCGGACTCGCCGAGCACCTCGCGGGCGGCGGCGAGGACACGCTGATGGTTGCGGACGGCGTCCCGCCGTGCTCGCGGGGCCGGGTGCTGGAGCACGGTCACTCGCTCTTGTCTCCGACGACCGTCCCGCCGGCCAGCAGTGCCAGCTCGGCGTGTTCCGGCTCGCCAGCCGCCCGCCGCAGGCCGCGCGCGGACGGGATCAGCAGGCCGGCAAGCGCGGCCAGCACCAGGCCCCCGGCCATTACCGCGAAGCCGATGGTGTAGCCGGATTCCTTCGGCAGGCCGGACGGCTCGAGCTGGGAGGTGACGATGCTGGCCATCACCGCCGAGCCGATACTGCCGCCGATGGTGCGGATGTTCGCGTTCATGCCGCTCGCGACACCAGTCTGCGAGGCCGGCACCGCGGCGACCACCAGCGCCGACATCGCCGAGAAGGCCAGCCCGAACCCCACCCCCATGATGGCGGTAGACAGGTAGATCTCCCAGGTCTGCGCGTGCGCGAAGGCGAGGATCGACATGGCCACGCACCCGATCAGGCACCCGGCGATCACGAGAACCTTGCCGCCGAGCGCGCGGGCGAGCCGGCCCGCGAACATGCCCACCGTGAACATGGTGATCGTCGAGGGCAGCAGCATCAGCCCGGACCGGGTGATGCTCGCGCCGAACCCGTAGCCGGCGGCGGAGGGCGTCTGCACGAACTCGGGCAGGAAGGCGAACGTCGCGTACATCCCCAGGCCGATCAGCAGGGCGACGAGGTTGTTCGTCCACACGGCCGTCCGGCGCATCATCTTCATGTCGATCAGCGGCGTGGCCGCGCGCAGCTCGGCGAGCACCCAGGCGGCCGCCAGGACGACCGCCGCGGCCAGCAGGCCGATCACCCGGCCCGAGCCCCAGCCCCAGGCGGGTGCCTCGCTCAGCGCGACCAGCAGCGCGACCAGCCACCCAGACAGCAGCACCGCCGGCAGCCAGCTGATCCGCCCGGGGGTGCGCACCGGCGACTCGGGAACGAACAGGACCGCGCAGACCGCCGCGATGATCGTGAGGATCATCGGCAGCCAGAACAGCCAGTGGTAGTCGAGCGCGTTGACGATGGGGCCCGCCAGAACGATGCCGAGACCCGCCCCGACCGCGGTCAGGGAGGCGAGTACGCCGACCGCGCCGGTCACTTTGCCGGGCGGGAACTCATCACGGATGATCCCGAACGCCACCGGGACCATCCCGCCGCCGACCCCCTGGATCACCCGCGCGACGATCATGACCCCGATCGAGGGCGCGACCGCGGCCAGCAGCGACCCCACCGCTAGCGCGACGAGGGTGGCGACGAAGACCCGCTTCTTGCCTGCCATGTCGCCGATCCGACCCAGGATCGGCGTCATGATCGACGCTGACAGCAGGTAGGCGGTGAGGACCCACGTCGCGGCGGCCTGCGTCGTATGCAGCTCGTGCTGCACCGTCGTCAGCACCGGAATGACCAGCGACTGCAACAGCGCGAACGCCCCCACGCCGGCGGCCAGCACGGCGAACGTGACCTGATAATGCGCGCGACGGCTGGCAACGGCCACGAAGACCCTCCCGGAAACGGAATTATGCTTCCGGGAGCGTAGCAAACGGAATCTGGATTCCGCACCGGCTGGGGCCGGGCTGGCCGCCGCACGGGCAGGCGGGCCCGGGGTTGCCGATCTAATGACGGATGGTACTTAGAAGGTCGCCCAAAGTAGTCAACCCGTGAGCTCCCGGGGTGCCAGCTTCATTGCGCCCCGATGGCTCCGCAGCGCCGTAACCAGGTGATCTTCGACTGGCTCAGGAAGATCCTCTAGCCGCCCAGCCGGTCGCTCACAAGTACTCTCTCCTCCGCATCCAGACCAGGGCGCCCCAGCCCCAGATGGGCGGCAGGTACGAGGTGAACAGGCGCTGGATGAAGACCGCGGCGGTGGCGTCGGCCTCGGAGACACCCGCCGCGGTAAGGCCGAGGATCATGCCCGCCTCCACCACGCCCATGCCGCCCGGGGACGGCGAGACCCCACCGATGATCCCGGCCAGCGTGATGACCACGATCAGGGTGGGCAGCCGGAGATGGTCGTCGAAGGCCAGCAGGGACACGGACAGGGCCATGGCCACGACCAGCTCTTGCGCAAAAGAGCCCCCCACCAGCAGCACCAGCTTGCGCGGGGAGCTGGCCACCTCCTTGAGGTTGCCCCAGATGTCGCGCACCTTCGGGCGCAGCTTGCTGGCCGCCAGCCGGCGGAGCCGGGGCACCGCCAGCGCCAGCCCGGCGACCACAGCGACCAGGACCACGACGGCCAGGATGATCCAGACCAGTTTCGAGTTGCCGCCGGACTGGGGAGTGGCCTCGAGGTCGAGGGACCCCCAGGCGAACGGGAGCGAGGCGAGGAACAGCACCCCGATGGCGATCCAGCTGGAGGTAGCCATGATGGCGCCCGAGCTGAGCGCCACCGACGCGTCATACCCCTGCCGCTGGAAGAAGCGGACCCGGGTGGCGAAGACGGCCGCGGTCCCGCCAGCCAGCGCACTGAAGGAGTTAGCGACCTCGACCGCCACTACCCGGCCGAACGGGAGTGCCCCGGCTACGCTGCCGATTCCTTCGACAGCCGATGCGACAAAGGCCAGCTGGGCCAGGATGAACGCGAGGACGACCCAGAGCCAGTGAGCACCCAGCACGGTGTCGAAGGACTTGGAGACGTCGATGAGCACGCCGACCAGGGCCCAGCCGCCGATGAGCGTCCCGACCACCATGATCAGCGTTGGCCAGCTGACCCGGCGAGGCTCCGCCAGCTTAGGCACGTCGATCGACTTGGCCTGCGCAGCGCGTCGCCGGACATCCTCCAGGAACCCGCGCTTACCCCGCAGACCGCGGCTGAGCGCGGGATCCAGCCCAGCCCGGTGGAGATGCTGCAGCGCCCCGGCCAGCACTTCGGCATCCAGGCACCTGGCCGCGCAGGCCGCGGCGCGTTCGGCTCCGACCACGATGGCCGTCGCGGCAATGGCCCCCGCCATGTCGCGATCGAGCAGGTACGGCGAGGCGTTCGAAATGGCGTTACGGAAGTCCGCCACCACAGCTGCGCCAGCTTCCGGGTTGATCAGCAGCACGTCACCACTCATGGCGCCGTGCGAGATGCGCGCCCGCCGCAGAGTCAGCAGATGGCGGTAAATATCGTCGAGCGTGGCGTCGCTGACCTGGGCGGCGTCCGCATCCGACAGCGCCGTCCCGGGCGGCAGACCGCAGACGAGCAGCGCGTCCCCGGATGATCCCGCCGTTCCGGCTTCCAGGATCCCAGGTACGGCCACGCCGGCCTGGCCTGCTCGCAGGGTGAGGTAGGCCTCATGTTCCACCTGCTGAAGCCTGGTCAGGGTGAGGCTCGGGCCGGAGTCCCGGTAGAAGAGGAACCGGCCGGCCTTGGTGAGGAGCTTGGCGTCGGCGGCATCCCGGCCGTAGACCGCCACCCCGATGCGCCCGCCTGGCCACTGGGCCTGGGCCGCCGCGGTTCCCTCGTACTTCGCTACACCCCAGATCTGCCGCCGGGCCGGCCGCAGGGTTCCTGAGCTGATGCCGAGCTCGCCGAGCAGCGCGCGCACATCGTCAATCGAGGGCAGGCCGAGCGGGGACCCGAAAACCAGCCTGACCACTGCGGTCGCGCCCCAGCCGATGGCCAGGCTGCCGAGGACGTTGACGGGCAGCCCGTGCCCTCCGACCGCTGAGGCCAGCGCGACCAGGGTGATGAAGACTTCGATGACGCGCTGCAGCCCCCGGGCCAGATAGGGCAAGGCTGCCGCCGCCACGGCCATGAAGAGAGCGATCTGAAGGACCGGGAAGCGCATGTAGTAGCCATGGATCACGATTCCGGCTGGCCGGCCGCCCCTGCTGCCGAGCAGCAGGGTAAGGACGCCGCTCACCGCCGCGGCGATGACCGCACTCAGCGCAATGTCGCGCGCGACTTCCCAGCGGCGCGCGATCATGGCCACGGCCAGCAACGCGATGGTGACGCCGATCCCCCCGACGTCGTACACCACGGTCACCAGCCAGGTGATGCTCCGCGGCGGCGGATGGACGACCTGGCTGATGGCCCGGTCGATCCGGGAGTCGTAGTGGATGAGGATGATGCAGCACGCGAGGGCGAGAATGGCACCCGCCAGGCGCGCCCCGTCGCTCCCGCGGCGTCGTCGCTGCCCGTCGCCGACTGGCGCGAACATCAGCGAGCGCCAGCCCCGCACGGGATCCTGCGCGGGAAGAACACCCGGAGCCGCTATGAGATTTTCCCCCACATGGACCAACTGCCCTTCAAGCGTTGCAGGCGCCGCCTGAAGCTGAGATTACAGCCGCCGGGCGACTCCGCAGTAGAGCCAGCGTGAGCCGTCGCTGTCGGACAGGGCCAGGTCTTCCGCTCCCCAGTCGCCTGCGTAGTTGAGCTGACCGCCACCATCCGGGTCTCGTGGCGACACCATGTCCAGGCCGGCGAAAAGGCGTTCCACGTCACGTTTGGAACGAAAGTGCATCTGCTCGGTGGCGCCGTCGAAGACCCGGCGGAACTCGGCCACGGCCCGGGGCGGCTTCTGGTCGTCGGACAGATGGGACAGGGACAGGTAGCTGCCCGGAGCCAGGCAGCCGGTGTAGCGGGCCAGCAGGTCCCAGGGGTCTGCCTCGTCGGCAACGAAATGAACTACCGCGGTCATCAGCAGTCCGGCGGGCTCGCTGAAGTCGATCAGTGCCCGCAGGTCCGGGTGGGCCAGGACGGAATCGGGATCGCGGAGGTCCCCCAGGATGACCCGGACCGTGACGTCGCCTTCCAGCATGGCCGTAGCGTGCTCGCGGACCATGGGGTCGTTATCCACATAGACCACCCGGCAGCCCGGATCGACCTGATGCACCACCTCGTGCGTGTTACCGACCGTCGGCAGCCCGGAACCGATGTCGATGAACTGGCGGATCCCGCGTTCGGCGATCCATTTCGCGGCGCGCTGGTGAAATCCGCGGTTGGCCCACGCGCAATCCCGGAGCTCGGGCACCAGGGCGGTGATCCGCTCGGCGGCGTCACGATCGGCCTGGAAGTTGTTCTTGCCGCTTAACAGGTAGTCGTAAATCCGTGCCGGTGCCGGCCGGTCCGGATCAACCCGGTCCGCGACGCGCTGCATCTCGCTCATTGTTAGCCCCCCCTGGGCCTGGTGACCAGCCAGCCAAGATCTTGTGAAGCACAAAGGCCGATCCCCAGGAGGCCAAGTCTACCGGCCCACAGGCCCTTATAGGGGGCGACGGTCGGTTTACCGGCGTGCGCACCCTGTCAGCGGGCCGGGAGCAGCCTGCGCCGCATTTAGTGGCCGGCGAACTCGCCGCCGTCGACGTGCAGGATCTCACCGGTGATAAAGGATGACGCCTCGAGGAACAGGATGCCGTCGACAATGCCGCTGACCTGGCCCATCCGCCCGAATGTAGGTGCCCACGAGGACGAGCCTGGCGCGGGCTAGCTGGTCAGGGCCTGGTATACCAGCTGGCGCAGCTGCGGGCGGATGGGGTACGCGCTGGATGGAAGAAGCTGGGTAAAGAACGAGACGGTCAGCTCTTCAGCCGGGTCGATCCAGAACGTGGTGCTGGCCGCGCCGCCCCAGGACAGCTCGCCTGCGGAACACAGCACCTTGCCTGGCACCGGGTCGAGAACGACGGCCAGGCCAAGCCCGAAGCCGACCCCGCGGAACGGGGACTCCGCGTACAGCGGCCTGCCGAACGTCTCCAGGTCGGCGCCGCCGGGAAGGTGGTTACGGGTCATGTAGCCGACGGTGCGCGGGCTGAGCAGCCGGGTGCCGTCCAGTTCGCCGGCCGGGCTGTCGGCACGGTGCAGCAGCATCTGGGTGAACCGGTCATAATCCGCGGCCGTCGAGACCAGGCCGCCGCCCCCGCCGAGCATGGCCGGGGCGCGGCGGGCGGCGTCGCCCAGGGCGTCGAGCCTGACCGCGGTCCCGCCGCTGCCGGGCGTGTACAGGGCGGCCAGCCGGGGCAGCTGGGTGTCTGTCGCATAGAAGCCGGTGTCGGTCATGCCGAGCGGGCGCAGGATCCTCGCGGCGAGGAACTCGTCGAGGGGCTGCCCGGAGACGACCTCGATGACCCGGCCGAGCACGTCGGTCGCTACCGAGTAGTTCCACTCCTTGCCCGGCTGGAACAGCAGCGGGATACCCGCCCAGGCGTCGCACGCCTGCGCCAGGTCCGCGCCCGGGGGCGCGGACCATTCGAACCCGGCGGCCCGGTACGCGGCGTCCACCGGATGGACCCGGTGGAACCCGTACGTCAGGCCCGCGGTATGGGTGAGCAGGTGCCAGATCCGCACCGGATCGGTGGCCGGGACCGTGACCTGCCGCAGGTCCGAGCCGCCGGCGTAGACGCTGACGCCGGCGAAAGATGGGATGAACGCACTGACCGGATCGGTGAGTTCGAATCCGCCCTCTTCGTAGAGCATCATCGCCGCCACCGAAGTGATCGGCTTGCTCATCGAGTAGATCCGCCACACCGTGTCCGTCCCGGCGGGCAGCCCGGCCTCGATATCGCTGGACCCGTAGCTGGATACGTACGCCAGGCGGCCGTGCCTGCTCACCGTGATCAGCCAGCCGGGCAGCCTGCCGTCGTCGACATAGCGCGCGAAGTGGCGGCCGATCCGTTGCAGCCGGTCCGGATCCAGACCTACCTCGTCCGGTTCCGCCTCGACTTTGAGCTCGCTCATCCTGCCACCTTCCGCTGAGCATCCGGCTCACGGTCAAGAGTGCCTTATCGCGAGCTTGGCCCGCCAGGCTGGTCCCTCAGCCGTAACCCGTTCCCGACCTCGCTGTCCGAGGTTCCCGCCAGCACGGCCGCGCAATGGCCGGGCACCAACGGCACGGTGCAGTACTCCGAGGGCCTCGACGTGGGGTACCGCTGGTACGACGCGAACAACGTGACCCCGCTGTTCCCGTTCGGGTTCGGGCTGTCTTACACCTCCTTCAGCTACAGCAACCTGAACGTCGGGGCGCTGAGCAACGGCCAGGCGACGGTCACGGCCACGGTGACCAATACGGGCAGCCGCGCTGGCGCCGATGTCGCCCAGCTGTACGTGGGCGACCCGGCGTCCGCTGGCGAGCCGCCACACCAGCTCAAGGGTTTCCAGCGGGTGACGCTGAACCCCGGCGCCTCCGCGACGGTCACCTTCACCGTCACCGGTCACGACCTGGCGTCCTGGGACACCACCTCAGGTAACTGGATCGCCGGCCCCGGCAGCTACCAGATCCTCGTCGGCGACTCCTCGCGCAACCTGCCGCTGACCGGCACCCTGAGCCTGAGCGCGCCCATCACCGCCAACGCGATGTCGTGACGGCCGCCTCGCTGAACGTCTCGTAGCTATTCAGCCGGGTCGGATGGCGGTGGGTAGCCAGGGGCCGTCTGTGAAGAGCTGGGTGAGCGCGTCGAGCGCGTCGATGCCCCACTTGGCAGCGGTGGACAGGCAGGACTGGACTATCGCGAAGCCGGCGAGGCCGTCGAGGGTGCGCCAGCAGCCGCCGGGGGTGCGCTGCTGGACTTTGCCGGGGCGGACGTCGCGCTCGGCCTGGTTGCTGGTGAATCCGACAGCCAGGTCGGTGGCAAACCGCAGGATCATGTCCTGGTGGTCGCGGAACCGCCGGGCTAGCCTCAGCCCCTCTTTGGCCGTGTTGCTGCGCTTGTGCTGGTCGCCGGTAATGCCCTTGGCCACTGCGGCGCGGGCCGCGGTGGCGATCTTGTTCGCCCAGATCAGCAGGTCCGCCATGGACCGCGCCCAGACCTGGCCCTAGCGACCTGGGCACGCAGCCACGGCACCTCCTCAGATGGCGGGACACGCTGCGCACCGGGCACGATGCCACCATGATCAGGATGTTCAGTCCGTGATAAGCCGGCACGCCGGAACTTCCCGGCCATGGCCGGTCCACGCACCAGCTACATCGAGGACGGAACTGAGTGAGATCGCGCCCTCACGACTCGCGGCCAAGAGCGGGACGTGCTGCTGGGTGGGAGTGACTCACCCGGCGGGATTCTCGAAATTTGTTCGTTCCTGGTGTCGATGGCGCGGTTCTCTAACCGTCTCCTAGGTGCCTGAACCACCGAACGAAAGGAAGGGCTAGCGTGAAGTACATGCTGCTGATCATGGGTTTCCGCAAAGGCGAGGGCATGCCCCAGCCGCCGAGCAGCGGAGCACCCTCGGCGGAGGAGTTCATGCAGTACCAGCAGGAGCTCGGGCAGGCCGGTGTGCACGTTGACTCCGCAGTACTCCACTCTTTTGAGGACGCCACCCAGGTGCAGGTCAGCGATGCTGGCGAGCGACTGGTGACCAACGGGCCGTTCGCAGAGTCCCGCGAGTACCTGGGCGGCTATCAGATCATCGACGTCCCCGACCTCGACGCAGCGCTTGACTGGGCGGCCAGGTGTCCGGGCGCGAAGTACGGGCGCGTCGAGGTGCGTCCGCTCGCCGAGTTCTGAGGACCAAGGCGATGGGGCCGGCAGGCGAACCGATCGAGGCAGTGTTCCGAGAGGAGCGCGGCCGTCTGCTGGCCCTGCTCGCGGCCCGATTCGGCGACCTCGATCTCGCCGAGGAGGTTACCGCTGAGGCCCTTCTGGCAGCGGTAGAGACCTGGCCACGCTCTGGGGTCCCGCGCGAGCCGCTGGCATGGCTGGCGACCACGGCCCGGCGCAAGGCCCTCGACCGGATCCGGCGGGACGCCACGTTGGCCACGAAGCTCGCCACTCTGCACGCCGATGCCGATCCGGCGCGCCGCACAGAGCCGGTCCCAGAGCACAAGCACATCCCCGACGACCGGTTGCAGCTCATGTTCGCGTGCTGTCACCCTGCTCTCGACCTGGACACGCAGGCCGGACTCACCCTGCGCTACATCGCGGACCTCAGCACCGCTGAGATCGCACAGGCCTTCCTCGTCCCGCCGGCGACCATGGCCCAGCGCCTCACCCGCGGCAAGCGCAAGATCCAGCAGAGCCGCATCCCCTTCCGCGTGCCCGGCCCGGACGAGCTCGAAGGCCGTCTGGGCCTGGTCCTGCACGTCGTCTACCTCATCTTCACCGAGGGCTACGCGGCCACCGGCCACCACGATCTGGTCCGATGCGATCTGGAGGACGAGGCCATCCGGCTCGCCCGTATCCTCCACCGGCTGATGCCCGGCGGGCCCCGGGTCACTGGCCTGCTCGCGCTCATGCTGCTCACTGACGCCAGACGTCAGGCCAGGGTCGACGGCCATGGCATCGCCGTCTCGCTGGAAGACCAGGACCGCGGCCTCTGGGATACCTCGATGATCGACGAGGGCGCCAGGCTGACAACACAGGCCCTACGCCACCACCCACCCAACAGCTGGTCCGTCCAGGCCGCAATCGCCGCGTTGCACGACGAGGCGCCATCTGCTCAGGAGACCGACTGGCGCCAGGTGCGCCTGCTCTACGACGAGCTGTTCGCATTGACCCCGACCCCCGTCGTCGCCCTCAACCGAGCCATCGCGATCTCCTGGCATGAGGGCCCACAGGCCGGCCTCGACCACCTCGAAGCCCTCGCCGACGAACCCGGCCTGGCCCGCCAGCACCATTGGCACGCTGCCCGCGGCCACACACTCGCGAGACTCGGACGTCACACCGCCGCCGCAGAGGCCTACCGGCGGGCCAGCGAACTCGCCCAGACACCCGCCGAGATCGCCTACCTCTCGTCACGCGGCGAGGAGTACACCACGCCCGGCTGAACAGCTACAACGTCTCGTCATCAGCCCGGCCACTGGCAAGCCATTAATGTTGGTTTTACCGGCAAACGGTTTATGTCAGGTGTGTCAGGACGCCGCACCCGGATATCCGGCGATCAGGATCGCTGCTGGATCTGGATCGTCTCGCTTCGCAGCCTTTTCGCTGGCGCGGCGTTCACCCGTTTGCCATTCCCGCCATGCAGAATCATCTAGCTTATGGAGGCGCCGAGAAGTTAAGAAGAAATTAGCGGGGGATTTCTAGTGATATCGCTACCGAGGCTGACCGCCGCCGCCCGCCCGCTGTCGCGGGCCGCGGGCCGGGTGCTGGGACGGCCTGCCGGAGGCCCGCATGCGGGCCTGGACGTGTACTCGAAATCAGCACGGCACCTGGGGCTGGCCGGGATCGGCCTGGTGATCGCCGCGGCCCTGCTGCCCGCCGTCACCAGCAAGGCGTCAGCCAGCCAGACCGCGTCCCCGGGCACCGGCGAGACCACGATCTCGCAGGGCAACCTGCGGACCAGCTGGGATGCGGACGAGCCGACCCTGACCCCCGCCAACGTGTCGGGCCAGACCCAGGGCTACCAGTTCGGGCAAGTGTTCGACACCGCGGTCACCGGACAGGTGTACGCCCAGCCACTGGTGGTGGGCTCGACGGTCATCGTGGCCACCGAAGAGGACTACGTCTACGGTCTGAACGCGGCGACCGGCGCGGTGAAGTGGACGACTCAGGTGGGCACGCCTTACTCGATTACCGGCTGCGGTGACCTCACCCCGTACGTCGGCGTGACCGGCACCCCGGTTTACAACCCTAAGACCGGCGATGTCTACTTGGTCGCCCAGGTGATGCAGGGGTCCACTCCTGCCTACGAGATGTTCGGGATCAACGCGGGTACTGGCGCGGTCGCCTTCAGGCGATCCATCAGCGGTGCGGCCAGCAACGACCCGGACATCACGTTCAATGCCAAGACCGAGCTGGCGCGGCCGGGGCTGCTGCTGTTGAACGGGTGGGTTTACGCGGCGTTCGGGTCGCATTGCGACCACAGCCCCTACGTGGGGTTCGTGGACGGCGTGAAGCTCTCCACCGGGGCGCTGACCCAGTGGAGCGACGAGACCGGCGTTTCTGACAATCAGGCCGGCATCTGGCAGAGCGGTGGCGGACTGATGTCGGACCAGCTGGGCCGTCTGTTCGTCACCTCGGGCAACGGCATCTCCCCGGCCGCCGGGCCGGGTGGCAGCCCGCCGGGCCAGCTCGCCGAGTCGGTCATCCGGTTGTCGACACTCGGCAATGGCACCCTGGCCGCGCAGAGCTTCTTCAGCCCGGCCAATGCTCCCGCCCTTGACGCGGGGGACACCGACTTCGGCTCCGGTGGGCCGGTCGGGCTTCCGTTCGGTACCAGCCGCTACCCGAGCGTGCTGGCCCAGGCCGGCAAGGACGGCCGGATCTTCCTGCTCAACCGGAACAGCCTGGGCGGGCGCGAGCAAGGCAGCGGCCAGACCGACAACGCCCTGAGCGTGACCGGTCACTACAAGGGTCAATGGGGGCACCCGGCCGCGTTCGGGGACACCACCACGCTGACCGCCGGCAACGCCGGCGCGGCCAATGACTACCTGTATTACATTGGCAACGCCGACAGTCTGCGGGTGCTGAAGGCCGGAGTGAACAGCTCGGATGATCCGACGCTTTCCGATGTGGCCAACAGCCGCCTGGAGTTCGGCTCTACGTCCGGCTCACCGACCGTAACTTCCACCGGGACGAATATCTCGACCGCGGTGGTCTGGGCGGTGCACTCGCCCAGTGAAAGCGGCTCCGGTGGCGCCCTGGAAGCATTCGCCGCCAAGCCGGGATCGGGCTGCACGGCCGCGGCGCAGTGCACGATCTCGCCGCTCTGGTCGGCGCTGATCGGTACCGCCGGCAAATACTCGAGCGTGGCCACCTCTGGCGGGATGGTCTACGTGGGCACCAGAGGCGGCCAGGTGTACGGCTTCGGGGACACCATGTCCGCGGGGCTGGCGGCTGGGCGGCGAGCCGTCACCTTCCAGGCACCAGTCGGTTCCACAAGCGCAGGGCAGGACGTCACCGTCACCGCGACCTCCCACGTCACCGTCACCGAGGTAACCGCGGACACTACTGCGACCAGCGGCGCTACCTCGACGGACCAGTTCGGCCTGGGCCAGGTCACGCTCGCTCCACGGGGGAGCAGCACCACGAGCAAGATCACGTTCCCGGTGACGCTGCACCAGGGCGACCGGCTGACGGTGCCGGTGAGGTTCAGCCCGACGCTTCCCGGCGGGACCACCGGATCGGTGTCGTTCGCCACCCGGTCTCACTCCTCGCCCAGGGTGACCGTCCCTGTAACCGGGACCGGCACGACCGGCGGCCTCTACGCGAGTCCCACAGCGCTAGCGTTCGACCTGGTCACCGACAGCGGGGCCTTCGCCAGCAACGTTCCCGTGGGAGTGGAAGTGTCCCGCGAGGTCGACATCATCAACGGCAGCAGCCACCCCGAGACCATCACCTCGGTCAGGCGGCCGTCCGCCCCGTACTCGGTCACCGGGCTCCCCGCCACCGGCACTGTGGTCCGGCCCGGCCAGTCGATCGTCGTCCAGGTCCTGTTCGCGCCGACCACGCCGGGCGACTATCCCAGCACCGTTTCCATCACCGGCAGCGGCGGCGCCACCGCCACGGTGGACCTCAGCGGCACCGGGCTATCTGCGCGGGGCCTGTTCAGCGCCACGCCCACCTCGGTCAACTTCGGAACGGTTCCCGTGGGCCGGAAGGTCACCAAGATCGTGACCCTGACCAACACCGGCAACGAGCCCGCTACGGTGACCACGGCCACCACGCTGGACTCCCCATTTGCCGACCGTCCCAATGTCACCGCGGGCCTGCCGATCAATGCGGGCTACGACGTGCGGATCCCTGTTACCTTCACGCCGGCCAAGAAGGGCAAGTTCACGTCCTCCTACCGGCTCACCTGGACCGACGTCACGGGTGTCCACATCATCGTGGTTCACATCACCGGCCAGGCGGGATAGCGGGTCTTCGCCCGCCCGGGCATGGACATCCTGTCCATGCCCGGCACGGGATGCTGCCCCGCAGGGGATGCTGCCCGACGGCGCTGCCGCAGGCGCGCCTGCAGTTCCCCCGGCTTCGCCGCGGTGGGAACGGCGCAGAGGTCTCGCCCCGGAAAATACCTGCACGCTGCGCTCAGTCTCGTGCCGGGTCTGGTGGGTTATACAGATGAGCCCGAGAGCCGGGCTTCCGGAGGTGCACATGGACTGGGTCAGCGACGCGGCGTCGAAGCGCCAGTTCGAGGGCTTCGCCGCCGAGGCTTCAGACTCGCTGCTGCGCACCGGCTACCTGATGACCGGGGATGTCAGGGAGGCCGAGGACCTGGTCCAGGAGACGTTCTTGCGGGTGGCACGGCGGTGGAACCGGGTGCGGTCGATGGATCATCCGGCCGCCTACGCCCGCCGGATCTTGATCAATCTCGTGCTTGATGAGGCTGGCCGCCGGTCCCGGCAGCAGGCGGAACTCGGGCCGCAGGACGCCGGAATCGATGCCGCCGACGAGAGCGCGACGCGGGCGCTGCGGGAGGTTGATGACTTCGCGGAGTTCCGCTGGGCGCTAGCCCGGCTGCCTGCGCGGCAGCGGGCCGTGCTCGTGCTGCGCTACTGGGAGGACCTGCCCGTCGCCGAGGTCGCGGACGTCCTCGGCTGTTCCGCCGGCACCGTCACCAGCACCGCATCCCGCGCAGCAGCCCGGCTGGCCCAGGCGCTGACCCGCAGCGGGCTGCCCTCCACCGGACCCGCCACCCGGCCATCATGAAAGGAAGTCCCTGATGCCCACCCACGAACTTGAGGATCAGCTGCGCAGTACCCTCGCCAGGGCCGCTGCCGATTTCGAGCACCCGGACCAGGCCCGCCAGCGGCTGCTGCAGCGCGACTACCACCCCCGGCGGGAAAACCTGCGGCTGGCCGCAGGCATCACGGCCGGCGCGGCCCTCGCCGTCGGCCTTGCCGCGGTGATCACGGCGGTGGCCCATGGACCTGCCAGCAAGGCTGCGCCCCTGGCGGCGCCCGCGGTGCGAACCCGCCTGCTCGCGGCGATCGACACCGCCAGCGGCGACATCCTGTACGCGAAGGGCGGACCGGCGCCGGACGGGGGGACATGGCAGTCGCCTGCATATCCCCAGCCTGGCCAGAAGGTACATGTCCGCACCCTCGGCCTTGGGCCGGACGGGACAGCGTTCAAGGACGAGGAGGAGTCCTTCGCGATGCCCTCCGGGAACGACAGCTACACCTCCAATCTCGATCAGGGCGGGCTGCAGCTTTCCGGGACGATCCTGACGGTCAATCACGTCAGGCATGTCTGGGGTGAGTGGCATTCGACGTTCGTCCTGGGGTTCGCCCTCGACGCGGCCGGTATCCGCGCCGAGATCGCTAACGGCCAGTTCAAGGTCGTCGGGCCGGCTGAACTGCACGGCCAGCAGGCTGTCCAGCTAGAGATCAACGTGCCGCCCAGCAACGAAGCCCCGCCCCATGTGACCGCGGCGCGCCTGTGGGTGGACGCCACGACCTACCTGCCGATGCAGCAGTACGTGCGCATGTCGAATGGAGAGCAGAACGTCACCGATTACACCTTCCTCCCGCCCACGGCCGAGAACCTGGCCAAGCTGCGCCCGCGAATCCCGGCGGACTACACCCGGGTGGGCCGCACCCAGGTCACGGGCCCGAAACCGAAGACGGCGAAATAGCCACCTCGGCGGAAGCCAAGCGTCACGGGACAAGGAGGACCGGCCCTGCCCGTGCGGCCGGGGTCACCCAGATAGTCAACGCTGATGCCAGCCGTAATCCTGGGCGCCGGTGTCAGATGATTGCGTAATGGGCAATTTGGTCATTTCTTAAGATGCTGCCCGGGCCGGCGGTATGCGATAGCCGTCGTTTGCGTGCTGACCTCCGTGAAAGGCTGCTTCCGGCGTGGCGATGAGAAGTAGAGCCACGATCTCCTGACATTGTGTCGCCATGGGGGCAGGCGAGGAATTCGAAAAGGATGCGTTGCGGGCGGGTCCCGCGGATCGCTACACCCGGCGCGAAGCCCTGCGCTGGGGCAGCGGTGCGGCGGCAGTGGCCGCGCTCACACCGGCGCTGCTCGCCAGCGGCTGCACGCCCGCGGCGGCGCAGCCTGCCAGCGAGGTGGACGTGGCCATCATTGGCGGCGGTCCCTCCGGCCTTTATGCCGCCTACCGGCTGCTCACCGGCACGCCCATGTCCGGTTCGCCGGTCGCGAAGGGATCGGGGGCGGGTGGCAGGCCCTCGGTGGCCATATTCGAGGCGGCGGACCGCCTGGGCGGCCGGATCTGGTCGGTCATTCCGCCGGGTGCGCCACACCTCATCGCAGAATTCGGGGGGATGCGGTTCCTGAAAACCCAGGAGATCGTCCCGAGGCTGGTCCGCGCCCTGCGGCTGCCCTACGTTCCGTTCAGCCACGGCGACCGGCGGAACCTGGTCTACCTGCGCGGGTCGCGCTTCCGTGAGGAGCAGTACCAGGATCCGGCGGCCGTGCCGTACTCGCTGCGGGCCAGCGAGGCAGGCAAGACGCCCGCCGAGCTCATGAACAGCGCGATCGACGCCTATGTCCCGCACGCGGCCACACTCTCGGGAGCTCAGTGGGAACGGGTCAAGAAGACGGCCACCTATGACGGGCAGATGCTGGCTGACCAGGGCTTCTGGAACCTCGCCCAGCAGGCACTCGGCCCGGAGGGCTTCGACCTCGCCGCGGACGGCATCGGCTATCCGACCCTGGTCGAGAACTGGAACGCGGTGGAGCAGATGCAGGCCATGGCCGGCGACTTTGCCCCCGGCGCCGCGTATTTCACCACCACCGGCGGCTACCAGCGGCTCCCGCTGACCCTGGGCGCCATGGCCCGGCGCGCGGGCGCGGCGATTCACCGGCAGCATCCGGTCGTCCGCCTCGTGCCGTCCACGGGCGGGAGTGTGTCCCTCACGGTCCAGGGGCCCGGCGGGACCCAGAGCCGGGTCACTGCCAGGCACGTGATCATGGCCATTCCCGCCGACCCGCTGGGCCGGCTAGCCGATCGAAGCCCGTTCCTGCAGGACGCCACGCTCACGGCGGCTCTCGCCACGGTGGGTACCTCGCCGGCCAGCAAGATGTTCCTCGCCTTTGATAAGCCCTGGTGGTCAGCTCTGGGCATCACCGGCGGCAGCTCTATCACGGACCTGCCGATCAAACGCTGCTGGTACTTCGGCACCGAGGGCCAGCAGCCGGGCGCTAACCCAGCCAACCGGCATTCGCTGCTCATGTGCTACAACGACCTGAGCCAGGCTGGCTACTGGAACGGATATCAGCCGGCTGGGGCCTTCAACGGGCCGCCTGCCCCCCGTACGTCGCCCCGCGCGCTGGTCGACAGCGCTGTCGCGCAGCTCAGCGAGCTGCACGGGATCAAGGTGCCGGATCCGTACTGGAGCGGCTTCATCAACTGGCAGAACCTGCCGTACGGCAACGCCTTTCACGCCTGGCAGGTACACGCCCGGAGCTGGGAGATCATCCCCTACCTGCGGCAGCCGCTCGACGGGATCAGGCTGTCGGTCTGTGGCGACTGCTGGTCACCGGCACAGAACTGGATCGAGTCGGGTCTGACCACCACCGAGGGCCTGCTGCAGTCCACCTTCCGCTACCGGCCCCCGCCGTGGCTGCCCGAGGGTGTGGGCATCTCCACCTGACGCTGTCCGGGCCGGCTGCTGCGTCGGCTGATCCACAGTCTCAGCGCAGACGCGGCGGCCTCAGCGCGG
>DATCFY010000160.1:0-40011 GCA_036509255.1 Streptosporangiaceae bacterium | reverse complement strand
GCCAGGACCCGGCCGGCGAGGCTGATGCGCCCTCCGGTTTCCCGGCCGTGGCCGGCATTGGCCTGCGCGTCCTCAGCCAGGCCGAGGAAGCCCAGCCTGGTGAGCACCAGGCTGCGGACCACGGCACTGTTTTCGCCGATGCCGCCGGTGAAGACCAGCGCATCGAGTCGCTGAAGCCCGACTACTAGCCCGGCGATGGCCTTGGACAGCCGGTGCACGAAAACGTCGAGCGCAAGCTGGGCCCGCTCGTCTCCGTCAGCAGCGGCGCCGGCGACGGTACGCATGTCGTTGCTCGTGCCGGACAGCCCCTGAAGCCCGCTGTCGACGTTCAGGGCGCGGGTGAGCTCGTCGACATTCATGCCGGTCCGGCCGGCGAGATAGCTGAGCAGACCCGGATCGACATCGCCGGAGCGGGTCCCCATCACCAGCCCGTCCAGCGGGGTGAGTCCCATCGTGGTGTCCACCGATACACCATCGCGCACCGCGGTCGCACTACACCCGTTGCCGAGATGGGCGGTGACGAGCCGCAGCCCGCCAAGGGGCCGGCCCAGCATGGCGGCGGCCTGCTCGCTTACGAAGCGGTGACTGATGCCGTGGAAGCCGTAACGCCGCACCCCGTGGCGCGTGTACCACTCCTCGGGTACCGCGTAGCGATAGGCGTGGGGTGGCATCGTCTGGTGGAACGCCGTGTCAAATACGGCGACTTGCGGCAGGTCGGGCAGGAGGTCACGCACAGCCTCGATGCCGGCCAGATTCGCCGGGTTGTGCAGCGGCGCCAGGTGACTGAACGAGCGCACGGCCGCGATAACCGTGTCGTCCACCTGGATAGACGACGTGAACCGCTCCCCGCCATGCACCACCCGGTGACCAGCGCCGAGCAGGTCAGAGCCGGCGTGCCCGGCCTCGGCCAGCTGGTCCAGCACACGGGCTACCACCGCCCGGTGAGTGGCGCCAGGGAGCCGCTCCTCGTCTGCCGCCGCCGGGACCCACTGGATCCGCAGCGACGCCTCAGGCGTGCCCAGCCGCTCGCCGATCCCGCCCATGAGACGCTCGCCGCTCCCGGGGGCCACCAGCGCGAACTTCACTGAGGAGCTGCCCGAGTTGAGGACCAGGACGAGCCGGCCGGCGGTGCGATCGGAACTGGAGGCCGTCATAGGCGCGCGGCGCCCGTCTGGGGGAGCATACGATTCCCGTTGCTCCCCTAGTGAACCTCTTCGGGGGCGGCACGGTGTCCGTCAGCGACGATGTGCATGCTCCGAGACCTCGGCTTCCCGGCGGCGGGCACTTCGACGCTGAAGGTCCAGCTCAGCCTGGTTGTCACACTAATCGCAACGGCGCGGAAGCTCAATGCTTCCTCATCCTGGCCTGCGATTCCGGCCGGGGCGTAGTGGCCGGGAGGAGGAACGAGGTGACCGCGTTCACGAAAGCGTCCGGCTCCTCCCAGAACAGCAGGTGGCCCAGCCCGGGGAAGATCACGAGCTGCGCGTCCGGGATGCGATCCGCGAGCAGCCTGCCGTTGCCCGGGTCGACCACGGTGTCCGCGGAGCCGTGTATGACCAGCGTGCGGGCCCGGATGCGGGTTTGCCGCAGGCGGCCGGTGTAGCCAGCGCCAGCGACCGCCTGGGCGGCCAGCGCCCGCGGATCCGCGGGCGACAGTTGCTGGACGGCGACCAGGCGGTCGGCCACTTCCGGACGATCCAGCACGGTGCGCGCCGACAGGGCGTTCTCCGCATGGCGGTGCGCCGCGACCTCGCGGGTCAGGCGGCCGGTCGTGGCGATCAGCGCCGCGGAGGCGGCGGGCATGGGATAGGCGAAGGGCCAGCCCGGCGTGGTCGACACCAGGATCAGATCGCCGACCCGCTCCGGGTGGTCAACCGCCAGTTCCTGGGCGACCATGCCGCCCAGGCTGACCCCCATCAGGTGGGCCCGGCGGATGCCCGCGCTGTCGAGCACGGCCAGGACGTCACCGGCCATATCGGCGACGCTGAACGAGCCGGCCGGCAGGCTGCTGCGTCCGCTGCCCCGGTTGTCCACCAGCACCAGCCGGAAGTGCCGCCCCAGTTTCCGCAGCACTGGCTCCCACCCATGGCGGTCGAAGCCCATCCCCTGGATCAGAACCAGCCACGGACGCCGCCAGAGCCGGGACCCACGCAGCTCGTAGGCGATCCGCGAGTCGCCACAGCGGGCATAGCGCGTCCTGCTCACGTCGACTCCTCAGGCACCCACAGATCAGGGGGCGGCAGTCAGAGTGAGCCGCTGTACCCATGAATGCGCCTGCAAACTATAACATGCGCGCGTAGTATAGTGAGCACAGTGATGCACACCGACCCCGCAGGCCCGTTTGACGTCTTTACGCACACCGGCGCCGCTGGTACCCGTGCCTACCGGCTGTATGTGCCCAGCGGCGGCACCGGCGGCACCGGCCGCGCCCTGCCGCTGGTCGTCATGCTGCACGGCGGCAGTCAGGACGCCGCCGCGTTCGCTGCCGCTACCGGCATGAACGACCTCGCTGAGCGTCAGTCCTTCCTCGTCGCCTACCCGGAGCAGCCCTCCTCGGCGAATCCGGGCAAGTACTGGAACTGGTTTGCCCCTGCTCATCAGTTCCGTGATGCTGGCGAGCCGTCGCTCATCGCCGGGATCACCCGCGAGGTCATGGACCGGCACCCGGTCGCTGCCACCCAGGTGTACGTGGCCGGGTTTTCCGCGGGGGGCGCGATGGCCGCGGTGATGGCCGCGGTCTACCCCGATCTCTACGCCGCCGTCGGCGTGCACTCCGGGGTGGCCTATGCCGTCGCCCAGGATGTGGCCTCCGCGCTCGCGGCCATGAAGCGCGGCCCGTCACGCCCGGCCCACTCCTCCCCGTCGGGTGCCGTGCCGCTGATCGTCTTTCATGGTGACCGGGACACGACCGTGGCCCACGCCAACGCGGAGGGCCTCATCGACCAGATCCTGGCGGCAGGCAGCCCGGACGATGCCCCTGCCCCTGCCCCAGTGGAGGCGACCACCGGCGGGCAGGTCCCCGGCGGGCATGCCTACACCCGCACCTCCTACGGAGGCGCCACCGGGACAGTCCTCGCCGAGCGCTGGACGGTCCACCGGAGCGGCCATGGCTGGTCCGGCGGTGTCCTGCGCGGGTCCTACACCGATCCCCGCGGGCCCAGCGCCAGCGCGGAGTTCATCCGCTTCTTTGACGAGCATCCCGCCGGCACGCTGGCTGGCTTAACCGTCCCGGGTCCGGCCCGCGGATCTGACCCGCAACCTTCCCGCCTGGCTCGGACAATCCGTTGGCTAAGACAAGTACGCACGCGGTGCGTGGGGCCGCCACCGGTGGAACGCGGTGCGGGGACCGGCTAGCGCGCGAACGCGGTGCCGGAGCCGGGAACGCGCAAACGCGGCGAACCGGGGAAACCCTGGTCCGCCGCGCGGCGATTCGGTCACTTGGCCTGGGCGTCGGTCTTCCTGGCCGTGGTGCCATTCTTGGCGGTCAGCATCGGCGTGGTCGCGTGCAGCACGTCCTCGGCGAACTTCCGCTGGCTGGCGAGCAGCTGCTCGGCGAAGTCGTAGGCGCTGGCCACGAACTCCTCGGGCTTGGGCATCTTGTCGCTGTAGGGCAGGTTCGGCGTCGGCATCGACGGGGTCATCGAGTGGACCGCGTCGGCCCAGCGCTTGATGGCATCGACTACGGCGTCCTGGCTCTTGCGGACCGTGTTCAGGATCTCGCCCTGAACTTCCTGGCCGGCGGTGTGGGTGTCAGTCATGGTGTCTCCTCAGGTTGGGCTCTTGCTAGTTATAGTACGCACGCTTGGTTGATTCGTCAAGCACGGCGGGTGGCGGCGGAGGGACCTGCCCATGGGTAGTGGTGCCGGTCATGGCCGCCCCGGGCGCGGTCGCGCGCCCGGGGGCCGGTGGGCCTAAACCCTTTCGAAGATCGCGGCGATGCCCTGGCCACCTCCGATGCACATCGTGACGAGCGCGTACCGGCCGCCGGTCCGGTGCAACTCGTGGAGCGCCTTCACGGAGAGGATGGCGCCGGTGGCGCCGATCGGGTGCCCGAGCGAGATCCCGCTGCCGTTCGGATTCGTCCGGTCGGCGGGCAAGCCGAGCTCGCGGATCACGGCCAGCGCCTGCGCCGCGAAGGCCTCGTTAACCTCGAAGATGTCGATCTCGTCAAGCTTCAGGCCCGCGCGATCAAGCACCTTGCGGACCGCCGGGATGGGGCCGATCCCCATGACCCGCGGCTCCACGCCGGCGTGGCTGTAGGCCACGAGCCGCCCGATGGGACGCAGCTCGTGCTCCTCGGCGTAAGACGCGCTGGCCAGGACCACGGCCGCTGCCGCGTCGTTGACCCCTGAGGCGTTGCCCGCCGTGACCGAGCCGCTTCCGTCGAAGGCCGGGCGCAGCTTGGCCAGGTCGTCGGCACTGACCCCCGGCCGGATGTGCTCGTCAGCTGCGAAGACCTTGGTGCCTTTCCTGGATTCCACGTTGATGGGCGTCATCTGCTCCGCGAAGTAGCCAGCCTCGGTGGCGAACGCCGCCCGGCGGTGGCTCTCGGCCGAGAACGAGTCCTGGTCAGCCCGGGATATCCCGTACTCGGCCGCCACGTTCTCGGCGGTCATGCCCATGTGGCAGTCCTCGAACGGGTCGGTGACCGCGCCGACCATCGCATCCACGGCGACCGCATCCTGCATCCGCTTGCCCCAGCGCATGTCCGGCAGCCAGTACTGGGCGCGGCTCATCGACTCGGCGCCGCCGGCCACCGCGGCGTCGGTGTCGCCGAGCATGATGGCCTGGGCCGCGGAGACGATGGCCTGCAGCCCGCTGCCGCACAGCCGGTTCACCGTCAGGCCGGCCGTACTGGGCGGCAGGCCGCCGTTGATGGCGGCCACCCGGCCCAGGTACATGTCCCGGACCTCGGTGTGGATCACGTTGCCGAAGACGGCATGACCCACGTCCGCGGGTTCCACTTCAGCCCGGGCCACCGCGTCGCGCACGACCGCCGCGGCGAGGTCACAGGGCGGGACGGTCGCGAGACCGCCGCCATATTTGCCGATTCCGGTACGCACGCCGGACAGGATCATTACCTCTGGATGCTCATTCATATCTGCTCCCTCACATGTCCAGTCCGCCGTTGACGGCCCAGATCTGCCCGGTGATGTAGGCGGACTGATCGTCGGCCAGGAAAGTGACCACCCGGGCGATCTCGTCCGGCCGGCCGAGCCGGCCCGCGGGGATCTGGGCGCGCACCCGGGCAAGCACCTTCTCCGGCATCGCGGTGACCATGTCAGTCGCCACATAACCCGGCGTCACCGCGTTCACGGTGAGCCCCACCCCGTCCCCGGCCGGCCGCTCAGCGCGGGCCAGATGGAACAGGGCTTCCTTGGCCAGCGTCTTGGTCAGGCCGAAGAGGCCCGACTTGGACGCGGCGTAGTTGGCCTGGCCGATCGCCCCGGTCTCGCCGATCACCGAGGACACGTTGATGATCCGGCCGCTGCCGCGCGCGAGCATGTGCTCGAGCGCCGCCTGGGCCATGAAGAAGGCACCCGACAGGTTGACGGAGATGACCCGCAGCCAGTCCTCGTCGGTCATCTTGGCCACGGTCTTGTCGATAGTGATGCCGGCGTTGTTGACCAGGATGTCGAGCCGGCCGTGCTGGTCGATGACCTCTTGCAGCACGCGGCGGCAGTCGTCGGCGCTGCCGATGTTGCCTTCGTGCAGGGTGGTGCGGCGGCTGGGGTACTCCTCGTTCATGGTGGCCAGGAACTTCTTGGCCGGCTCGTCGTTCCGCCAGTACCCGGCGGCGATCGAGGCGCCTTGCCCGGCCAGGGCGCGGCCGATGGCCTCGCCGATACCGCGGGTCCCGCCGGTGACGAACGCCACCCGGTCCCGGAGCTGTCCTGCGCTTTCCTGGTGTCGCTGATCCATACTGACGGTCATAGCGCCCCCTTCGGGTTTCGTGTCAGGGGGTGCTCCGGGATGTGATCCATGCCCTTGAGCGCTTCGTTTTCTCCCCTAGGTGATAACTCAGGCCTATCATCGAAACGCGGCGGAAATGTGACTAAAGTGGCCAGCATTAATTGCCAGGCAAAGTTCAGGACTTAGGTCACTAGTTCTGCGGTTGCGCCCGTGATGTGATGGCGTACGGCAGCCTCTAGACGAGTCGGGCAAAATGTGCATCAGCAGGGATCTGATTAATCGGCAGGAACCTTGGATGATATATATCGCCCGCTTTCGCGTTATCGCGCGCTCAGCCCGGGGGGCAAAGACTGTCCGCACTGGTCACGCCCGCCACTCGGGCCTCCACGACCTCAGTGGTAACAAGGTCTAATCCGGCCAGGAACGCCGGGTTAGCCTCCATGTTTGGCGATCCTGATATGGCTGGAGGAGTCCGCGCGCAGACTCGCGCGCCTCGGCTGGCGGCTGGGGCGCCTGCCGTACCCCCGGGAACATGCGGAGCCCGTCCCCGGTCTGGTGTGCAACAACTGTTTGTTGGCACGTTCTCGAGGATTGTGCTTTGCTGCTCGTGATCAGGTCCAGACCAGCCAGGCCCGCCCAGGGCCAGGGCTAGGTGAACCATTCACCCGGAGGCTGGCCGGGCAGAATCGCCTGACCGCAAAGGAGCGGATATGCCATTTGTC
The DNA here is from genome assembly GCA_036509255.1 of Streptosporangiaceae bacterium. Taxonomy (GTDB): domain Bacteria; phylum Actinomycetota; class Actinomycetes; order Streptosporangiales; family Streptosporangiaceae; genus RYN-230. Next base: position 33,376 of record DATCFY010000160.1, on the reverse strand, counting down.
ACGGCATCGGACGGCGTCCCGCTGCATTACTCCTCAACTGGCTCCGGCCGACCGCTCGTGCTGGTTCATGGCTGGACCATGAATGGCCGGTTCTTCAAGAAGAATATAGGGCCGCTGGCCGGAAATTACCGTGTTATCACGATCGACTCACGCGGGCACGGCTATTCCGGGAAAGAATTGTTCACCTGACCATGGAGCAGGTCGGCGCGGATGTGGAGACCGTGCTCGAGGCCCTCGAACTCCAGGACGTAATCCTGGCCGGATGGTCCATGGGAATGGCGACAGTCTATAATTACCTGGACCAGTACGGCACGCGCCGGCTGTCCGGGATCATTGATATCGACATGACGCCTTACCTATTCGTGGAAGGAGGCTGGGATCACGGAGTATTCGGCAACCTCACGCCGATGGCGTCCCTGGCCGTGCAACGTCAGATGATCAAGGATCGGCCGGGCCTGGGGGAGAGCCTGATTCCGGCCATGTTCGCGGCCGGCTCGTCCCCGGCGCCGGAAGATGTGACCTGGTGGTCGGACGAGTCGGCCACAGTGCCGGATTTGACCGCGCTGGCCTTGTGGGTCTCGTTCTCCAGTCAGGACTGGCGGCCGCTGCTGCCCCGGATCGATGTTCCCGTCCTGCTGGCGCACGGCACCCAGAGCCAGATCTACCCGACGCCCGTCTGGAAGTACCTGGCCTAGAACATTCCTGCTCACCGGGTTGAATTGTTCGAGCAGAGCGGCCACTCGCCGTTCTGGGAGGAGCCTGACCGGTTCAATCAGGTGGTGGCTGAGTTCGCCGACAGCCTCTAGCCTCCATCGTCCGTGACCCTGGTGCGGCTGGCTGAAGCGATCGCGCCGTGGCTATCTCGGCAGCAAGCTACTGGCCAGGTCAGGTGGCAGGCGACTGCCCGCTGGCGTCGGCAGGCGCGCCGGGGCTGCCGTTGCTGGTCTGCGGCTGGCCATCGTGGGCGGGCTGTGTGCTCGTGGCCGGCTCGGCGGCTTCTGCGGGGACCTGGCCGCCGGCATTCCGGCGCCGGAGCACTATGGCTGCGGCCGCGCCGGCGGCTGCCAGCAGGGCCGTTCCCGCTATCACCTGTGGCCAGCGCCGCCGGGGCGCTTCGGGCGGCGCGCTGGCGTCCACGAAGCGCGCCGTGGCCAAGAGGCTCTCGTGGATCTTGGGTGCGACGGTGTCCTTGATCGCGACGCCGCTCCACTCGATGCGCGACGCGGTCCAGGTGCGCGCCCCGCTGACCCGCGGAGCAGCCCACGTCGCAGCACTCCGGGCGCCGTCCCGGGCGGCCATCCCGGCTCCCGCGGCGGCCGCCCTGGCCAGGACCATCGAGCGGACCAGCTGCTGCCAGCCGACGGCCTCCGATTCGCGCGTTCTGGTCAGATCCGGCATGTGAACCTCCCGGGAGTTCCCTCACGAACAGCCGTAGCCGCTGACACTAGGCAAGCACAACTCGCAGCCGGCAAAACCACCCAACATGGGTGAGGAATGGGCTCGAGGGCGGGTTATTACGGTTCGTTACCCTGGTGTGAAGACCCGGGCTGGGCCTGACGGCGTTGAAGGCCCTGCAGTTGCACGCCCTCACTGGCGGACAGGCGCGCGAGAACTCCGCCGCCGGCGCACTCGTGCTGGAAGGCCGGACCGGCGAGACGGCCAGCGAGGGTGACACCCGGCTCTGGGCCGGGCGCATCAACGATTCGTTCTACATCGACCTGTCGCTGCTCGGGATCGTCAATGCGGCCGTGAAAAACGGGACGGCGCCAGACTTGTCGGCGTGGCAGCCGGAAAGCGCGAAGAACAGTTTCGCCGGCACGACCGTCGAGTCGATCGTGCTCGAAGTCTCCCATCAGCACCCGGATCTCCACGCCGGTGCCCGCATCGGCGTCTGGTGTGCCACGAAACTCGCCACCGACGCCGGCGGCTGGCGGCAGATTAACCGCGCGGGTCATCCCATGATGTGGCCGATCTTCTGGCCGGACGACACTGATTTCTCCAACCCGGCCAACTCCGGCCATCCGTCCGCTGACTTCGCGGCCAGGGGCAAGTACATCGGCGAGCAGGTCGCCGCCGTCGTGTCGGCTAGTGGGACCTCAGACGACCCGCAGGGCTACGGCGAGACCGTGGCCCGGGAACTGCTCCCTGACGTCCTGTCCTACGTGGTGGGGACGCCCGCGACCTATGGGTTCGCCAACCGCAACGGCCGGACCATGGCTGATAACGCACCCGAAGCCATGCTGTCCCTCGTCCTGGACACCGCCGTGCCCTCAGGGCTGACTCCGTCTGTATCCAGGGATGCCCGGGCCACGAGCTTCCCGTACGTCGTGCCGGCGTAACCGCCGCAGCGTGCGCGCGAGCTTGACCTGACGATGCCGTGACGGTCCCCGCGAAGAGGCGTCCACGAGAGGCACTGTGCGCGAGGCACCCTACGGCGGGATCGGTAGCCCCGAAGGTACGGCGCCGCGATGCCCGGGGTTACGGATGAACTGACTCCGAGGGAGCGGTCAACTCGCGAGGCACCAGGGCCGGGGGAGGCGGCGGGATCGCGGCCTGAAGCTCGGCCGCCCGGACCGGGCGCCACTCAGGAACGGGTGTGGCGGGGGGCCGGCGCCTTCTGGTGGCGCGGGACTCGCCTGCGGAGGTGGAATTCCTGGTGAACCACGTCAACGGTGTTCTGCCCTTGTCCGTCAGCGACCTGAGAGCCGCTTCCCGGGACAGCTGTGGCTGCCGCCGTATCTTCTGGATGTGGCGCTGCCACCGCTCCTGGTCGGCAGCCAGTGCCTTCATGTAGGCCACGCACAGTTCCGGGGTTATGCACGCCCAACGGCCGAGCGCGGCTCTCAGCGCCTCCCCCATTCGCGCCCGTTCCGTTGCGTCGATGCTGATCGTGTGCTCGACCATGCCCTGGACCTGCTCGATGAACTGCCGCCGATGTGCTAGGAAATCCCGCCAATGGGCTAGGTCACCATCCGAAATGGGCTTCCCCTGGTCGAGCAGCCAGAACGTTCCTTCAGCGAGCACATCGCCGAACTCTTCGCCCCGGGCCCGTTCGGCCCGATAGGGGTCATAGGGGGACTGGGACACCTGCCCTACGCTCGCGACCGACTGCAGGCCCTTTCCCGCGTCCAGGATGAAAAACCAGTCCTCGTTATAGACGTTGGGAAAGAACGAGCGATTGCGCTTGATCCCGACGGCCAGAGCCCCGCCGCCGATGAATGTCTCCTGCCAGCCGCCAGCTTCGCGGAAGGCGTGGCACACCATCGAATTGTCGGGGAAGCCCCCGATGCCCAGCCCTACGGCGGTGTGGCTGTTCAGCAAGCCGACGGCCTTGATCAGATCGCCCGGGTTAGGCACCTGGATGTCGTCGTCGAGGAACACCACCCGCTTCCAGCGAAGCGCGTGGCTGAGCATCAAGGCCAGGTTGCGCTTGGTGCTGACGTCGGTCCGCCGCTCGAACATCGAGCCAGCCAGCAGACTGGAGGTCGCCAATGCGGGAAGCCGGAGATCGGCTGACCTGGGGACGTCGATCGCGATCAGGTCGATCTTCGGATCGAGCTGGGCGGCGGCCGCGAAGGCGCTCGTCCAACGCCCGCTATGCAAGGTGACCAGTGGGCAGCCCAGGGACAGCGCGGCGGCGGCCGCTTCCTTCAGGTGGGCCACTCTGCGCGCGGTGGGCACGATGATCGCATCGACCTTCACCGGTGGCGTTGACTCGTCGACCGGCCAGATCAGGGGCCGGTGCGATCCGTGATGATGAGCCGTTTCGAGAGCGGCCATCACTGTGGCCTGGACCACTCGAAGAGCCGCGTCTCGGGCAGCGTCCAGTCAGGAGTCAGCGCCACACCGTTCTCCACAGTGACCCGGGTGAGGATACAGAACGCTTCGCTGTTCGCGAACCGATCCTGAATGTACTCTGCGTTGCGGTCCCGGAAGCGCTCATCAGTCAATGCGCGCACCGCGCCGTAGGTGCCCCGGCCATACATCCCATTGCAGATGGTCACAAATCTCTTCCGATTGAACGGACTCACGGCCCGCGCAAACAGTGCAACGTCCTCGCGCAGGATCGTCCGTCCACCGGACTCTCCGAGCTGCGGACGGTGCGGGACCTTACCGCCGTCTTCGCCCGTGACCTCGAAGTATGCGCCCCCTTCCTTGCCCCAGTCGCTGACCTGCCGCACCGGTAGCTGCAGGCGGTCGAGGACCGAGCTTGTCGCCTCATTCCAGTCCACACCCCCCAGCGGGACCAGATGACCCGAGTACCCATCGGACCCGAGCTGACCTGCGGCCCGGTACTGGACACGACTAGTGGGATTGGCGGCCCGCATGTGCCCGAACAATTCCAGGAGCGCGTCGAGGTCCGTGTACCGGTACAACTCGATGAAGTCGGGATCCAGGGGATCGGTGTAGGGCATTTGTTGCAGCATCTCGTGCGGCAACTGGGCGCAGACGATGGTGATGGTCTCGCCGTCCTTGAACCGGTAGGGCCCCGCGTCGAGCGACGGGGCGGCCACGGCAGCGGCCGGAACGGTGACCCGGGGCCGCGCCAGGGCTGGCGCGTTCAGCGCTTCGCCGCGCAGGCGGGTGAGTTCCTGGAGGAGTTCTTCCCTGGCCGCCTGCTCCTGCGGAGTCATCTCGTCGGGGTTCAGCAGGCGGCCGACCTCCCCGTCGAAGGACCGGGGGCTGGCAAAGAACGTGGCGATGTCCTCAAGCCTCGCGGCCGGCGGCACCTTCGGGTTGGTCTGCGACTCCCATGACGAGATGAGCGGCACGCTGACAGATCGGTTCCCGTCCCCGCCAAGTGCTGCTGCGAGCTGGGCCTGGTTTACCTTCCGCCCAGCCCAGTGCCGTTCCCTGAGAGCGCGTAGCTGGTCGGCGAGGGCCCGGCGCGGATCTTGGTTGTTCACCGTAGACCTCAGTTCATCTGAAGTTCAGTAGTTCAGCAAAACGTACCATAGTTTGGTGTCAGCCCTACAACCCATTGAGCCAGCTCACCACAACTTTTTTCGGCGTGCGCCCGAGATGTTCACTTTTTGGTGCCTCTCCAGGCCTTGCGTTGAGCTGTCAGCTGAAGCACACTCTGAAATAAGCAGATGCACCTGTAGTACAAGTAAAGAGATGAAGTTCAGTCTGAAGGAAACGCTGTGACGTAGCTTAGCGCAGTCTGGCCGCGTCTTCCTCCAGCGGGCCGGCTCACCGCGAGCCGGCTGACTGCGGGGACTCCTGGTTCGCCCGGAGATGCCCGCGACAGAACACCCTGGCCCCCTCACCGAGGGAGATCTCGATGGCCACCACAGTCTCTTACCTGCGGAAAGGCACTAAGCCGGCCCCGGCGGCCCGGCTCGTCACGGGAGCGGCCGTGGCTGCCCTCCTGTCCGGGACCGTCCTGCTCACGGGCTGCCAGCAGCCTCCGGGCGACCCCAAGATCATTGTCGTCGCGGCTAGCGCCACGGCCAACGAGCCCGCACCGGTGCTATCAGGCCCCGACCGCGCCATGCTGCGCACTGCGGGCAGCACCAGTACCCGCGCCGCCGCGTTCGTAGTGGACCCGAACACGGGCCAGGCGCGTGAGGTGTCACTCACCCCGCGCCGGGCCGATGGCGAGGTCGACTACGGCCCGGACCGGAACAGCGAGCTGGCCGCAAATGTGAACCGCGTCCAGGAGTTGCTGAACACCCTGGCGGCCAGCAAGCCGTTCGACCTGCTGACCATGATCGCCCAGGCGGTCCTGGTGACCACCCACCCCGGCACGCTTCTTGTCCTGTCCTCGGGCCTGTCCACGGCGGGAGGCTTTGACCTGAGGCAGGTCGGCTGGGGCGCCGATCCGCGGACCGCCGCCGCCTCCCTCAGCCGCCAGGGGCTGCTGCCCCGCCTGACTCGCTGGAAAGTCGTGTTCTCCGGTCTGGCGGACACGAGCGGAAGGCAGCCTGCCCCGCCGGTTTCCCAGCGCACCATACTCACCCGCTACTGGCTGGCTCTGTGTCACGCGGCCGGCGCGGCCCCCTGCTCCGTTGACACGGTCACCCGTCCGGACCCGCCTTCGCGGAGCACCACGCCGGTCCCGGTCGTCCGGTTCCCGCGGGTGATCTCCTACCGCGGGCCGCATGGCGGGCAGACCACAAACGTCCCTGCCGACGCGTTCTTCGCGTTCAACAGCGCACGGCTGCTGCCGGGCGCGGACATCATCCTCGGGCCGATCGCCACCAAAGCCCGGGACCAGCACCGGGAGGTGACCATCATCGGATATGCCTCGCCCGACGGCGGCTCGGGCACCTACAACCTCGCCCTGTCCGCCAAGCGGGCCCGCGCGGTCCGGGCGCGCCTCATCTCGCTCGGGGTTCCGGCCAGCCTGATCGGCAAGGCCATCGGCCTGGGTACCGCCGGTCAGCCCCGCTCCGCCTGCTACCGCCATGGCCACCTGGACGAAGCCATCTGCGCGCGGCTGCGCCACGTAGTGATCACCCTTCTCTCTGCCCCGGCGGCCGCCCCGTGACCGCCCAGGCCTGCCCGTAACCGCCGCTGACCACCTCATCCCGACCGCAGCGACCCGAAGGAGCCTCCCGTGACCACCGAAGGTAATGCCAACACCAGCCCGGTCCCGAACCTCCCCGCAACTCCCGAGCCGAGTCCGATCCCCAGGCCCCGGCAGCCGGAGGCAGACAGCCGCGCCCCCACGCCGGATGTTCCAAGCCGGCCCAGCCTCGCCGATCACGACCAGCACAGGCGCTGGGAGTGGCGGATGCGCCGCCTTCTTGCCGAGGCCGACCACTGGATGCTTACCCGGGTGAAGCATCCCGACGGCGGCGAGCGCACGGTGACCGAGACGCGCGCCGACGAGGAAGAACAGCGGCAGCAGATCAACCGCGAGACGGACATGGGATCCCGCAAGCACCGCCGCCTGCCACGCTGGCAGGGCTGGATCCCCAAGTTCGTCCTGGCCTTCGATTTTGCCCTGCTCTTGTACTTCTTCGCCGGGATCACCAACGTGGACTGGCAGAGCCCGGTGTCGATGAGCCTGGCCTTCGCCATCATCCTGGCCGGCATGGTCACTGTGCTGGCCTACGGCTTCCTGTCCTTCACCGGCCACCGGATGCGCTCCTACAAGAACCATGCGGGCACGGTGCACCTCGACGAACTGGACGGGTTCACCAAGGCCGCCTTCGGGACCGCCATGGCCGTCATCGCCGTGCTCGCGGCGCTGATGTACCTCCGGATCCGCAGCGAGGTGGTCGACGCACTCGGGCAGCAGGCCGGGGTGACCGCCCTGGTGATCCCGCTGGCCGTGGCGGTGGTCAGTGCGGTCGCGAACTACCTCGTCGTCCTCATTCATGCGCTGGATGGCTCGGACGAGGTCGCCCGGCTGGACAAGCTCGCGGCGGCCACCCGCCGGCCGGCCCGCAAGGCGCACCGGTTGCGGAGGCGGGCGGCACGGCAGGCTCACCGGTGAACCACGGTGCGGCCGCAGGGCAACCTCGAGGAGCTGGGATCCCGTTGGCGGGGTCCCAGCTCCTCTCCGCCGGGGGCACGTGGCCCTGCCTGGCGCGCGGAACGGAGGCCGCCCCCTGACGCAGGCAGTTGAACTTAAGCGGGACATAATGACACAATCCGAATGGCATTACCTTTCAGTGTTCGGAGGCGAGGCGCATCGGTTCCGTGGCCGGCCCACAGAGCAGCCTGAGGGTGGAGGCGCTCACCGAGGACGAATGGTCTAGATTGCGGGATATACGGCTCTCTGCTCTGGAGGATTATCCCGCCGCGTTCTTGTCGAGCTACGAGCGCGAGGCGGCCTACCACGAACAGCGATGGCGCCAGGAATTCTCTCGCGGTGCATGGAATATCTTGCTCGCCGGCGGCAAAGAGATCGGGCTCCTCGGTGTTACCCGGGAGCTGACCATGTCATCGCAGGAATGCTATTTGGAGTCTCTCTGGATCGCGCCCGATTTCCGGCGGAACCGCGCGGGCTCGATGCTGCTCAGGACGGTCCTGGACTGCCTCCGGGACTCAGGAGTTCACACTGTCTGGCTGTACATTCTCAACGGCAATGAGGGCGCCAAGCGCCTCTATGAGACATTTGGTTTCCAGAGCACGAATGAATGGCAACTGCTGCCAGACCACCCGGCAGGCAGCGAACACCGCATGAAGCTGCGGCTGCAATAACCGCGGATCCAGTCCGTGCAGCGCGCCCGCCACCGGGCCGGAGTCTGCGACGGGCCTGGCCAGCCCGGTCACCCGCATCCTCTCCCGCAACAGGACCGTCCCAGCCTGGGACACCAGGCCCCGGCCGTCAGCGGACACGGTAACGCCAGGGGCGCGCTGTTCTTCAGCGGATAGTGCCTTCGGCCCGGGACGGACGGGACTCCCGGCAAGCCAATCCTCCCAGGAATGGCGTTTCTTCGCGTAGAAGAACGTCCAGGCTGATCCCCGGCGAAAGCCCCATCGACGGCACAGGGCAAGACCTCAATGACCCGGCCAGAATGTGCGGCAGCCGCCTATCTCCGGCGTCCTGAACAGCGGTACGCTGGCAGAAGCAGCGGGAGGCGTGATGGTCTGGCTCGGTGGCCCACGGCGGAGGGCCGGCAGGACCAAGGCAATCGTGCTGCACGATCCTCCCCCTGGCTATCGTCCGCCCAGGCCCCAGAATTCCGTTGGAAGACCGGCAACGGATGGCACGCCAGGACTGGGTGCTCATGCGCATCGCCACCATAGTCCTGGTACTTGCGGCTGCTGCATTTGCCGTGATCATTGTCCTGATGAGCGCGGGGTATCGCTAGCCCGGTCTTCCTTGAGCCCGCTGAGTCACGGCAGTGAACCCGGCACGGTCGTAGGCGGCACAGGTGGCTACCGCCAGCTGGTGACGGAGCCGCAGTGGCTGGTTAGAGTCTCAGCGACCGCAGGCCTGCGGACACGATGCGGGCGCCGAGCGCGCCAGCCGCCCCTGTCACCACACCTTTGGTGATGGTTGGGCCATGCTCCGCGCCGAAATTCTTGCCGGCCCTGATAATTGGGGTCGCGGCCCCGGTGAACCCTTCGATGAACGCTCCGTGGTCAGTCGAAGCGTCATAGGTTCCCTTGGCCAGGCCGGCGGCAATCGCAACTGGTGTTACGACAACGGCGCTGACGTTCTCCCAGAACTCACTCTGATTCTCCACTTACCATTCCTTCTCGCGTTAAATATTGCGGAGACTATTTGTATAGGTCGCCAACTATACGACACTTCTAGCAAATCGGCGTCAGACTGCGGGTGGATTTATAGCTTCCTCGCATCATCCTGCCCGCCGATGCGAGGGCGCGCCAGGGGGCTGGTACCCACATCCGTGGGGGACTTAGGTCTACCCGAGGCGTGCGCAGGCTGAACCGACAGGAGCTTTGCGCCAGGACCACGTGCTTCCAGCGGAGATCCTGCTCATCGTTCGCTGACGGGCTGTTTGCCGGGGCCCTCGCAGGGTAGCCCGACACGTCTCGTACTTCGTCGCATGGCCCGGGCGCCCGCGTGCGCCACGTCCCGCGCAAGGGAGACAGCTATGACCACCCCGCAGGACCCTCAGCAATACATCCACCGCGTCGCTGCCGATGAGGACGGCAACAGGATCGGCAAAGTCAGCCAGGTGTACAACGACGACAGCACCGGACAGCCGCAGTGGCTCCTGGTGGAGACCGGCCTGTTCGGCACCCGGCATAGTTTCGCCCCGATCCACGGAGCCCACGTCGACGGTGAGGTGGTCGTGCTCGCTGTGTCCAAGGACCAGGTCAAAGACGCCCCTAACATCGAGAGGGACGCGCACATCAGCGAAAGTGAAGAGGACGCCCTCCGCCAGTACTACAGCGGCCACCTCGGCGCGGCGGGGTAGCCCCTACCGCGTGCTGCGGCCCGGTTGCCGGCCATGGTTGGGCGGCGGCGCGCGTGGCCGGCCGCCGGGTCCGCCGCACCGGTGCGGGCGCACAGCGCATGGGAGGATCCGCCTCATGGACGGTGAGTCGGTGCCGATGCGGATTCCCCAGAACGACCCGATGGCGATGGAACTGCGCCTGGCCGTGCGCGGCGGTGACCTTGCGACAGTCGGACGGCTCCTGGCCGAGCATCCCGGGCTGGCGCGGGCCAGGTTCGTCGGGAGGAATGAAGGGACGAGGACCCTGCTGCATTTCGTTGCCGACTGGCCCGGCTATTTCCCCAATGGCGCTGAGATGGTCCGGCTGATGGTCAGCGCGGGCGCCGACCCTAGCGCCCCGGCGACCGGCGGGGATGCTGAGACGCCGCTGCACTGGGCGGCGAGCAGCGACGACGTGGACGTGGCCGCCGCGCTGATCGACGCTGGCGCCGACATCGAGTCGACCGGCGGCACGATCGGCGCGGGCCCCCCGCTGGCCAACGCGGTCGGCTACGGCTGCTGGCACGTTGCCCGCCTCCTGGTGGCCCGCGGTGCCCGGGTCGGCTCCCTCTGGGAGGCGGCCGCACTGGGCGACCGCCCGAGGGTCGAGGAGCTGCTGGCTGCCGATCCGCCGCCGGCGGCCGCCGGTATCAACGAGGCGTTCTGGCAGGCCTGCCACGGAGGGCAGCGCCGGATGGCCGAATTCCTCCTGGCCCGCGGCGCCGACATCAACACCGCGCCTGACTACGCCTCCGGCAGCACCCCCCTGCAGGCGGCCGCCGAGGTCGACACCCGGCACCAGGCGCTTATCAGCTGGCTCCGCGCGCGCGGCGCCGCAGGGGACTGACCCGCTCCGATTCCCTTCATCCCGGGCCTGTCGCGTCAGGATGAGCCTGACTTGTCAGCTCGCTCCTGACGCTATACCGTGGCTTCCGAGTTCGTCAGGAAAGTCCTGACAGAATCGGGACCGGAGGCATGATGAGCATCGATACGGCACCGGGCACGGCGGCCATCCAGGTGAACTGCTCGTTCTGCGCCAAGCCGAGCTCCGCGGTCGCGAAGGTGATCGCAGGCCCCGGCGTCTACATCTGCAACGAGTGCATCAATCTGTGCAACGACATCCTCCTGGAGGAGCTGCAGTCATCGTCCCCGCCGGAGACCCGGCTGCCCGCCCGGGAGGAGGCGATGACCGACGAGGAGATCCTCGCCCTGCTGCCGCGGATCGCCTCGGTGAGCGCGCAGACCGACGCCAGCCTGCAGCGGCTGGTCACCGTGCTCCGCGGCCGGAGGGTGACCTGGGCCCGCATCGGTGCCGCGCTGCAGATCACCAGGCAGTCCGCCTGGGAGCGGTTCTCCGGCGAGGAGTAGGCGGCGTGCCGAGGTCGTCGGAGTGCCCGGCCTCGAGTCGGGACCACTGGGCGGTGGGGCGTCCGCCCGGCCACACGGACACTCGCGGCCACGCGGGCGGGCCGCCGTTAGTCCGCGTGTTGGAGCACTGCTGTGGCCAGCCGGGGGGCGAGTCCTCCCACGACTCCTGGCGCCCGTACACGGTGAGGTCCATGAGCGCGTAGCTGTAGTCCATCGCCTCGACACCGCGGCGGGTCGTCCAGTAGGTCTCGAAGACGCGGTCACCGTCCCGCAGGTAGCACACCAGGTGGAACAGGCCGATCTGGCGCCCGGCGAGGAGCACGCCGACGGAATCCTGCGCTGAGTACCACGGCATGTCCCAGCCCATGAAGTCCCGGTAGCGGACGCTCTCCTCGTACGGGCCCTGGCAGAAGGTGGCATACGTGACGTCCCGCGAATGCAGGTAAGAGAGCTCGCCGATCTGGCCGTTATAGAACGTGCAGCCCTCGCACTGCTCGGCGGCGGGCCGGCCAGCCTGCCACATGAAGTAGTAGGCGATCAGCTGCCGCCGCCCCTCGAACGCTTCAAGCAGGGTGAGCGGCCCGGCGGGGCCCGTCAGGGCCAGGCTGGCGTCCACCTCGACCATGGGCAGGCGCCGCCGGGCCGCGGCGATCGCGTCGCCTTCCCGGGTGTGCGCCTTTTCCCGGACCCGCAGCGCATCCAGTTCGGCCTGGAAGGCAGCCCGGTCGGCCACCACTGGTGTGCCGGCGGCCCTGGCTGCCGGCCACCCCGCCTTCTCCGGCTTGTTGTTCATGATCGCCTCCTCGGCGAGCCTGGGAGCTAACCCTGTGACGGCTCGGTGTCGTCGTACGCGTCGTGCCACCGCCACCATCCGTACGGCGGGGTCTGGGGGTATCCCTCGGGCGAGTCCTCCCACTCTTCCTGCCGCCCGAGCGCGGTCAGGTCGAGGTAACTCCAGGTGCCCCCCATGACTTCGTCCCCGCGGTTGTTGACGAAATAGGTGCGGAACACCCGGTCGCCGTCACGGATGAACGCGTTCGTGCCGTGCCATTCGTCCACGCCGAAGTCGGCGTCGAAGTCGTCGGTCATCGTGTACCAGGGGATGTCCCAGCCCATCCGCGCCTTCACGCGCTCGATGTCGGGCTGCGGCGCGCGCGAGGCGAACACGAGCGTGGTGTCGCGGGCGTTCAGGTGCGCGAGGTGCGCGACCTGGTCGGCCACCAGCGAGCAGCCGGGGCACGCGTGGTCGGGCCAGCCGTACACGCCGGGCTCGAAGAAAGCGCGGTAGACGATCAGCTGACGGCGGCCCTCGAACAGGCCGCGCAGGCTCCGCCTGCCGTCAGGTCCGTCGAACGCATAGTCCTTCTCCACCGCCAGCCACGGCATCCGCCGGCGTTCCGCGGCCAGCGCGTCCCGGGCGCGGGTCAGTTCTTTCTCTTTCACGAGCAACTGCTGGCGCGCCGCCTCCCATTCGGGCTGCGTGACGACCGGGGGAGTCTTCATGATGATGTCCGCCTTCCAGTTGAGGTCCCTGCCGCGGAGGCGGCGGGGAATCCGTGATCAGCCCTGCTGGGCCCGGGTCTCGGGGAGCAGGGTCGTGGCCGGGCCGCCAGGCTCACGGTCGAGGTGGTCCTTCAGCGCGCCGAGCGGGCCGTCCCAGTCGCGGGCCAGCGCGGCCAGGAACTGCTGCGCCACCTGCATCGGCGCGGAACGCAGCCGGTAGCGCACCCGGCGCCGCTCGCCCGGTTCCGCCGTCACCAGGCCGGTCTCGCCGAGCAGGGCCAGGTGCTTGGCGATCGCCTGCCGCGTAATCGGCAGGCGCCCGGCCAGGTCGGTGGCGGTAGCGGGACCACCCGACGCCAGCGCGGCCAGGATGGCGCGCCGGCTCGGGTCGGCCAGGGCAGCGAAGACCTGTTCGGCGATCGCCTCGACGTCAGGCGGCATCGAGGTAGTCGGCCAGCTCACCCAGCTCGCTCGCCCAGCCCCGGGTGTTGCCCTCGAAGGCCTGGTTGTGGGCGTCCTCCGGCAGCTGGCTGAAGCCGGATTCCACCACGGTCAGCCGGGTGCCCGCACCGGCCGGCTCGAGGGTGAACTCGACATAGGTGCGGCGCGGATCATCATCAGGCAGGCCGTAGATGTGCCAGGTGAACCCGAACACCCTCGGCTCCTCGACCCGTTCGACCCGCATGTCGGCGGTGTGGCCGTGGTCCCACTTCATGCTGGCCGGCCCGCCCGGGCGCAGGTCGATCGTCGCCTGCTGGCCGAACCAGCTGGCCAGGCCCTCGGCCGTGGTGAGCGCCGCCCACACCTTGCCTGGCGGGTGAGCGAGTTCCACGGTCCGCTCGATGCGATCAGGAAAACCCATGACGGCCTCCACTAAGTAGCAACTGAACGGTTGCCACCGTATAGCAACCGAATGGTTGCGTCAAATGTGGAAGCTGGCGGTGACCAGGACGGTGCCGCGCGGAGGCGGGCCGGCACCCGATCAGCTCGGTGGACCCGCCCGTCCCGCTGAACGAGCCGCGGTGGACGGCGGGGGTAACGGGTGGCTTCGATACCGGATCCGGAACAAGCCGTAGGCGATTGGCCCAGCACACAGCGGTGCCCAGTACGAAGCGAGCCGGTAAGTGAGCGTGGCCAGTACGGCCTGGCTGGAGTTGACCTCGGCCAGTACGAGGAGCCCGGTCAGGCTCGCTTCGACCAGGCCGAGGCCGCCGGGAGTGGCCGGGATCATCCCGACGACGCCGGCCACCGCGTAGGCCACGAGGATCAGCGAGGGCCGCGGGCGGGCCCCGGTGGCCCGCAAGGCGGCCAGCAGGCACAGGTAGTCGAGCGCCAGGCGCCCGGCGGAGAGCAGCAGCGCCTGCCACCACTGCTCGCCCAGCACCACCCGGATCTCGTTGCGCTGGGAGAGCAGGGTTTCATCCAGCCCGGTGAGCGGGGGACGCTTGCGCAAGATCCAGTTCCTGACCCGCTGGGCCACCCGGCCGCACCAGCGCAGCGGCGCATCGTAGGCCAGGACCACCGCCCCGAGCGCGGCGAAGACCACGAAGCCCACCGCCCCGAGGATGGCGGCGTTGACCAGTCCCCGGTGGGTGGGCGCTCCCACCAGGATGACGGGCAGGGCGAAGACCGGGAGGGCCAGCAGCCCGCCCACGCCGAGGAGGGAGAAGGCCGTCAGCCCGCCCACGGTCGAGCTCGTGTCCCGCCCGCTGGTCGCCAGCATCCGGAACTGCACCGCGGCCCCCACCGGCGCGCCCCCCGGCATGATCAGGCTGATCGCGTTGCCGGCCAGCTGGGATGTGATGACCGGGAACCAGGCCCTGGTCCGCAGGGCCAGGCGCTGCAGGGCGAACGTGCAGAAGAAGTGGCCGACCTCGGCCCCGATGGCCAGGGCGAACCACCGCGGGTCCAGCGTCGACAGGCGCGGCCAGGATGCGAACACCTCGGTGATCGCGGGGAACACCAGGTAGAGGGAGATCCCGGCGATGGCGACCACCGCAGCGCGCTTGACCACCGCCTGCCAGGTCAGCGGGTGGGCCTTCTGGCTATCGATCTTGGCGGCTAGGGACGGCTTAGCCGTGGCCCCGGACTGGTCACTCACTGCGACGACCTGAGGCCTCTGGCGCGAGACAGGACACCCGGCCGGGTAACGCCACCGCTCCGCGACCGGGGGGCTGGCTTGGTCAGAACGAGGGTCAGCACTGCGATGATCACTACGATCTCGCCCCTGCCTGGAGACATTCCTATTTGTTCTACCTTCGTGCCCGTGTGGTTGACAAGCGCTGAGCGGGTGGGGGATCCAGAGCGGGGACGGGCCGGCAGGGATGCTGGTGGTGCTACTGAGCCGCCGCGGTGGTGCTGAGCCGCTGCGGTGGTGTGAGCGGCTGGCCACTGTGACGGGGACGCCTGTGACGGGGACGTCGCGCCGCCGGAGCCAGAAAATGAGTGGCGGCGGTTTGTAGTGTGCGTGACATGCCGCGGGGAGCGCGGAGCACTTACTGTCGCGGCGGGTGTCCCGGCCGGGGACCCGTGGGTGAGCGCGGTGTGCCGGGCGCTGCGGCGCGAACGGGCATGGGTAAGTGCGCCGCGATATCGCCGGTCCAGGCTCTGGGTGATGCCGGGCCAGGGTGAGCTGTTCCATGTGACGGCTGTGGCAAACCGCGAGTCGATTTCGCGGCACGGCCTGGACTGGCACCGGATGGGTGCGGCGCCAGGGATCGCCGGGAGTGCAGAACCGGAGCTTGCGGCGGTATTTGTCTGCGACAGCCGTGACGAGGCGGATTTCTTTACGGCGATGGCCCGTTCGCCCAGCGACGTGTGGGCGGTCCGCGCTGAGGGCCTGTGGGTGGAGAACGGCCCGAACGGCTGGCAGATCATTACCGAGCCGGTCGGGCCGGATCGGCTCCGGCTCGGTGACTGCGACGTGCCGCCTCCCGATGCGCAAGAGGATGCCGGGCATCATGGCCCATCGGCCGCCTGCCAGAGCCGCCGGGACGCCAAGCAGTAGACGCTCATCGGGCTGGGAACTCCAGGTCGCGCACGGGCGGATGGCATCCCCCGCCCGCTTGACCCTCCCCTTGGGGGAGCGGAGACGCTCAAGTCATGAGCCCATCGACCCCGTCTTCGAGGAGGACACGGTCATGACCGCAGCCGCTACGCAGGAAACACGGCAGTTGATCGCGCGCTTTCTGGAGGCGCACGAACGCGCTGACGCCCAGGCAATCAGGGAGCTGATCACCGATGACGCGACGTGGCACCTGCCGCCGTCTGCTGGCGTTGGCCCGTTTACCGGCGCCGGGCCGGTCAGCGCCGCCCTGGCCGGCGGCGCGGCGGACAACTGGCTGGACGTCTCCACGATCAGGCGGAAGGTCACCGGGATCGTCGTGGACGGCGACACCGCGGTGGCGCTGGAGTCGAAGACCGCCACGACGCACGGCGGCGAGCACTACCGCAACGACTATTGCTGGGTCTACACCTGCCGCGACGGGCTGATCTCGCAGATCCGCAACTTCACCGACACGCTGCACGCCGATCGCCTGTTCGGCCTGGGCAACAAGACCCCTGCGTCGTCGTGATTCCTCCTGCCGTGTGGCGGGCCACCGATGAGTCCGCCCGCCGGGCAGCGTCTGTACTGCAGACCGCAGCCGGACCCACCTCGGAGGAAGCCATGACCACCAGCGCATTGCCGCCTGTCGTCGACGCCGGCACCTGGCAGCGCCAGCTCGACGAACTGCGCGTCCGGGAGAAGGTCGCGACCCGGGAACTCGACGCGATCGCCGCGCAGCGACGCCGGATGCCGATGGTGACGATGCCCGGCTACACCCTTGACGGCGAAGAGGGGCCGGTCCGGCTCGCGGACATCTTCGGCGGCAGGTCACAGCTGATCGTCTACAACCACATGTGGTTTCCCGGCGAGCAGTGGCAGTGCCCAGGCTGCACCGGGTTCACTTCGCAGTTCACCAGGCTCGAGTTCCTGGGTAGCTACGACGCCCGGTTCGTCATCGTCACCCAGGGCCCGATCGGCGAGGCGCTGGCTTACAAGCGGCGCGTCGGGAACACAATGACCTGGTATTCCTCGGCGAACAGCCCATTCGGGACCGACGTTGGCGCGGCGCCGGGCGGCGGGTTCGCGGTCAACGTGTTCCTGCGCGACGGTGACACTGTGTATCGCACCTGGCACACCAATGGCCGTGGTACCGAGCAGCTCAGCCACACCTTCGCGCTGATCGATCTGCTGCCCTACGGGCGGCAGGAGGAGTGGCAGGACTCGCCCCAGGGGTGGCCGCAGTCGCCCACCTACAGCCGGTGGGGCAGCTCGCAGGACGTCGCCGCCGCCTACGGCCCGGATGCGTGAAACGGCCGGCGACGAGCCGTGATCCTGCCCCTGACTTAGTGGGTAACCCCGTGAGTTAGTCGGGGGCCGGGGTGAGGGTCTGGCTTGTGGCCGAGTCCGGCGAGGTGAACGGTGCAGGCGGTGTCGAGGGCTTCTTGCGGGATGCGGGCGGCCTCGGCGGATCAGCGAGCTGACCCGGGCGGCCGTGGTCGCGCTGGCCTGCCGGCCGCCACCGGGGCCCGCTGGACCGGCCCGGAACTGGCCGCCGAGATCACCAAGGCAGGGGCCGGAGACCAGATCTCGGTGTCCTCGGTGCTGTGGATCCTGGCCGAGCACCCGGTCAAGCCCTGGCAGTACGGGTCCTGGATCTACCCCCGCGACCCGGACTTCGAGGCCAAGGCGCTGCCGGGTCCGCGGGAAGGACTGAGTCCACCTCCGGCCTGCCGATTGCCCTGGTGCGGCCTCTTCCTCGGCCTGAGACGCGGACCACAGGCGTGGGGGGAGACGCCATGTCCCAGCCGTTGCCCGACCCCTCGGATCTGCGCCAGCTTCGCCGCCAGGCCAAAGAACTGCGCGACAGTGCACGCGCGGGCGGCGCCGCCGCGCTCGCGCGGATCGCCAGCTCGGTTGCGCCCCGCGACCCGGCCGCGGTCACGCTGGCCATCGCCCAGCTGACCATCGCACGCGAACACGGCTTCCCAAGCTGGCCCAAGCTGAAGGCCGCGGTCGACGCCCGCGCAGGGAGCGGTCCCCGCACGTCTCGGCGTTCCTGACCGCCAGCGTGGCGGGCCGGACGCGGGAGGCGGCCCGGCTGCTGGCCGGTGACCCCCAGATCGGGCACGCCAGCGTGTTCGCCGCCGCCGCGCTGGGCGAGGCGGGGCTGGTCGGTGAGTTCATCGCCACCGACCTCACCCTGGCTGTGGGCCTGGATGACGACCGTGGCTGGCCGCCGCTGCTGTACGCGTGCTACTCGCACTGGCACCGGATCGACCCCGCCCGGGCGGCCGGGCTCAGCGCGGTGGCCAGCCTGCTGCTGGACGCTGGGGCCAGCCCAGCCACCACCAACGGCCGGCGAGCAGGCCACGGCCGGCGCTCCGCCCTGGACGGCTCGGTGGCCGTGAACAATCCGGCCATCACGCAGCTACTGCTCGACCGCGGCGCGTCGGCTGACGATGGTGATGCGCTGTACCAGGCGGCCACCTACCCCGACTGCGCGTGCCTGGAACTGCTGCTCAGCCATGGCGCGGCCGTAGCGAGCAACTGGGCGGTGGACGCGGCGGCCGGCGCACGCAACACGTCCGGCCTGCGCCTGCTGCTCGATGCGGTTGCCCGCGACGAACCCGGCGAGGTGGCCGCCCTGGCCACCCGCGCCCTCTCACCTGCGGCCGACAACGGCCCAGCTGAGGCCGTCGAGGCGCTGCTCGGCGCCGGCGCTGACCCGGACGTGCCCGATCCCGACGACGGGCTGACCCCGCTGCAGCGCGCGATCCGGGGCGGCCACCAGGCAGCGGCCGCCGCCCTGGCGAGCCACGGCGCACGCGACGAGGTCACGGACGCCGACCGGCTGCTTGGTGCCTGCATGCGCGCCGACCAGGCCGAGGTAGAGCGGCTTGCGGCCGCGCATCCCGGGCTGGCCGAACGCCTGACCGCCGAAGAGCCCGGCGCGCTCGCCGGCGCGGCCGGCCGCGCCCCGGCCGACGCCGTGCGCCTGCTGGTCGGCCTCGGTTTTCCACCGGACGCCCGCAACCACTGGGGTGAGACCGCGCTGCATACGGCGGCCTACGCCGGCCGCGCCGACACAGTCCAGTACCTGCTCAGCCTCGGCGCCGAACTCGACGCCCGGGATGAGCGGTTCGACGGGACGCCGCTCGCGTACGCCACCGTGGGCAGCGGGGAAGGCACGGACCGGCAGGGGGACTGGCCAGCCACATTACGCGTGCTGCTCGACGCCGGCGCCTCCCACGAGGAAGTCTGGCTGGCGGGGCAAGCCGCCAAGCGGCGAGGTCGCCGAGGTGCTGCGCGAGTACGGCGTCCAGCCCGACAGCGAGCCCGGGCCGGGCGAGGGCGGGCGGCCCCCGCAGCCGGACAGCGGGCCGGCCGGGCCCCCCGCCCCCGACCTGATGCGGGAGATCGCGGAACAGCTCACCGAGGCCTACCACTCGCTCGACATGGAATTGCTGGCGTCGCTGCTCGATCCCGCGGTCCAATGGGGCAGCAGCGGGCCGGACGGCTGCCACACGAGAGAGCAGGCGCTCGCCTGGTACGCCGCGGCGGCGCACAGCGTCCGCGCCAGCGTGACCAGCGCCGAACTGACGGGCGACACGATCGTTCTCACGGTCGCCCTCACCAGTCCCGCCGACGGCACTCGCCCCTTGCCGCCGCAGCATGTCCGCCAGGCGTTCACGGTCTCCGGCGGCGCCATCACCCAGATCACCGGCGTCCCCATATCGTCCCCGGACACCTGAGCCACAGCCCGGCTCGCCGAAAACCCGCCGCGTCCTGCCGGTCACGGATCCGGCAGCCCACCACGGCGAACGGCCGCAGCCGACGCCCTAGAAGTCCGCCTGCTATCACCCCCGACGAACTTCCGGATGCACCCACTCAGGCACGCTGTTGGCTGGCCACCCGCTCGGCCGGCGCGTCCTGTGCCTGGCCGGGCCGGGCGGGCAGGGCCAGGCCGGTGAGGGCCCCGGCCAGGGCCAGGCCGGCCGCGGCCGCGATGGCGGGCGCGAACCCGTCGCTGAACGCGGCGGCGGAGGTGTAGCCGCCAGCCGTGGCGAACACGGCGGCCAGGATCGCGACGCCGAACGCGCCGCCCAGCTGGCGCATCATGCTGAAGCTGCCCGACGCCTTGCCGATGTCGCCGCGCGGGACCGAGCCGACCACGGCTCTGGTGACCGCGGGCACGGCCAGGCCAAGCCCGGCGCCGGAGATCATCATCGGCGCGAGCATCGCCGGGTAGGCCAGCCCGGGGGAGGCGATAACGGCGATCCAGGCGAACCCGGCGGCCTGCAGCAGCAACCCGGAGACGACCAGTGGCCGCTCGCCGATCCGGTCGGCCAGCTTCCCCGCCCTCGGTGCGATCAGGAACGGCGCCACGCCCCAGGGCAGCAGCCGCAGCCCGGCGCCGAGCGGATCCTGGCCGAGGCCGACCTGCAGGAACTGGGCCATGAAGAAGACCGCCCCGGTGATCGACGCGTTCATGAGGAAGGTCACGGCGTTGCCCGCGGAGAAGCCCCGGATGGCGAACAAGCGCATCGGCAGCATCGGCGCGCGGGCATGCAGTTCCCAGCCGGTGAACGCTACGGCCAGCACCGCGGCCGCCGCGAGCGTCCCGGTGACCTCGGGGCTGGCCCAGCCGGCCGAGCTGCCGCGCACCAGGCCCCACACCAGCCCGAGCGCCGCGCCGGTGCCCAGCGCCACGCCGGGCAGGTCCAGTGCGGCGCGCGGCCCGTAACTCTCGTCCAGGTGGCGCAGCGCCAGCGGGATGGTGAGCAGGCCTACCGGCACGTTGAGCCAGAAGATCCACTGCCAGGCGATGCCCTGGGTGATCGCGCCGCCCAGCACCGGCCCCACCACGACCGCGAGGGCGGTGACCGAGCCAAAGATGCCCATCGCCCAGCCACGGCGCTGCGGCGGGACGGCCGCGTTCAGCAGCGCCAGCGCCAGCGGCATGACCATCGCTGCGCCGACGCCCTGCACCGTGCGCGCCGCGATCAGCGCGTCGGCCCCGGGCGCGAGCGCGCACGCCGCCGAGCCAGCGGCGAACACGCCGAGGCCGATGGCGAAGATCCGCCGCCTGCCGTACCGGTCGCCCACGGCGGCCGCGGTCATCAGCAGCACGGCGAAGGTCAGGGTGTACGCGTTGACTGTCCACTCCAGCTGCCCGATCGAGGCGCCCAGGTCGCGGTGGATCGTGCTCAGCGCGGTCGAGACGACCAGCAGGTCCAGCATGACCATGAACGAGGCCGCCGACGCCAGCGCCAGGGCCCAGCCCTGGGCGCGGGTCACGGCGTCCTGGCTGCTCGCGGTGTTCACGTGTCCTCCAGTGGTGCGTAGGGGTGCTTGCTGCTGGTTGAGACACCGCAGGCAGCCGCCAATTGACCGATGACTTTCCGGCCTGGCTGGTGTCGTTCCCTTAAGGACCCGGAAGGGTGAGGCGATGCGAGGATGTGATCGTGACCACGACAGCGCTGGCCCGCGCCCGGGCGGGCGATGAGGAGGCGTTCCGCGAGCTCACCGACCCCCACCGGCGCGAGCTGCAGCTGCACTGCTACCGGATCCTCGGCTCAGTCCATGACGCCGAGGACACGCTGCAGGAAACGCTGCTGGCCGCCTGGCGCGGGCTCGGCCAGTTTGAGGAACGTGCCTCGGTGCGCTCCTGGCTGTACAAGATCGCGACCAACCGGTGCCTGAACGTGCTGCGTGACACCGGCCGCCGCCCGGCTGCCGCGGCCAGGTCCCCGTGGTCTGCCCCCCCGCCAGAGCCCACCCGCCGGGCCGAGCCGCTGTGGCTGCAGCCCTACCCGGACACGCTGCTCGATGACCTGCCCGACGCCGCACCCGGCCCCGAAGCACGCTACGAGACCAAGGAAGCGGTGGCATTGGCGTTCGTGGCCGGGCTGCAGCGCCTGCCGCCCCGCCAGCGCGCCGTCCTGGTGCTGCGCGACGTGCTGGGCTACCCCGCGGCCCAGGCCGCCGGCATGCTCGGAGTCAGCGAGGTGTCGGTGAACAGCGCCTTGCAGCGGGCCCGCGCCACGCTCGCCGCCCAGCTTCCTGCCACGGGCCGCGACAGCGCGCCCGCGCCGCGGTCGGCCCGGGAGCGCGAGATCACCAGCCGGTTCGCCGACGCGTTCGAGGCCGCCGACGCCAACCGCCTAGTGGCCCTGCTCACCGGGGACGCGTGGCTGACGATGCCGCCCGAGCCGCTGGAATACCGGGGCCACGCCGCGATCGCGGGGTTCTTCCAGACACGGATGGAGCGGTGGGGGACCCGGGCACCCCGGCTTGTGCCCACCCGTGCCAACAATCAGCCCGCGTTCGGCTACTACCCTCCCGATCCGGACGAGCGGGTCGCGCACGTCCATAGCCTCATCGTGCTCACGCTGGCCGGCGACAAGATCTGCGCCATCACCCGGTTCGGTGACAGCAGCCTGTTCCCCGGCTTCGGGCTGCCCCAGACCCTGCCGCACTAGCCGGACGGTCCGCCATGGTGGTGCTCAGCGCCATCTTCACCACGGCCCGCAACGACCAGGTGACGTCGCTGCACCCGTGCCAGGGTGAAGACCCCCGCCTGTCCCGGCTCAGCCGCGCACCATCACCCCTGGCCAGTCCGCCGTTAGGTACGAGTACCTGCCAGGCCTGACCGCCCAGTCGTGCCAGCCGGTGACGCCCGGAAGCGCCGCGAGCCCGCCGTAAACTGGCTGGGCCCGCGGCCGTTTCGCGGGTACCTCATGATCCGCCACGGGGCCATGGTCTTGTGGGCCGTGACGCGCGCGCCGTCGCCTGCTAGGCGTCTGGGACGAGCTTGTAGGTGAGGAAGGCGAGGCTGTCACCGACGGTCCGGGTGTCGACGAGGCGCACGGGTTTCCTGCCGCTGGTCTCAGCGAATAGACGCTCGCCAGCTCCCAGCACGACCGGGTAGATCATCAGCCGTAGCTCGTCCACGAGGTCGTGCGCTATAAGCGTGTGTACGAGCTGGATGCTGGCGTAGACGACGATGTCCCCAGCTAGCTCCTGCTTCAGTTTCGAGATCTCGGTCACCATGTCGCCCCGCAGGACCGTCGAGTTATTCCACCTGGGCTCCGCGAGGGTTGCGGACACGACGTACTTAGGCATGCTGTTCAGCCTGTCCGCCCACTCGCCGCTGCGGGATAGCCACCGCTCCGCAAACCACGCGTCGCTGCGCCGGCCCAGCAGCAGGGCCTCGGCGCCCAGCGCCTCGTCGAGCTCGACCTTGGCCCACTCTCCGCGGTCCTTGTCCCCAGTCTGGCCGAACCAGCCGCCGAGGCTGAAGCCCTCCTCGCCGGTCGGGTCCTGGACGACTCCATCGAGCGAGACGTTCTCGCTCACGATGATCTTTCCCATGCCGGGTCTCCTTTGGCTGTGTTGTCGGCTACCACTGGTGTAGACACCGCGGCGCCGGAAAGTGGGCGCCGGTCAACCGCCCAGTTCGCCCTGCGCCCGGTGTCTCTACCGGATGGTGATGTGCCAAGGTGCGGGAAGAAGGTGGCGCGAGGGTGGTAGCAGCCGACTTGATCTCGAGAGCGCGGGCCGGGGACAGCGACGCCTTCCGGGAGCTGACCGAGCCGCACCGCCGGGAGTTGCAGGTGCACTGCTACCGGATGCTCGGATCCTTCCAGGATGCCGAGGACGCGGTCCAGGACACGCTGCTCGCCGCCTGGCAGGGCCTCGGGGGGTTCGAGGGACGTGCCTCGCTCCGCACCTGGCTCTACCGGATCGCTACCAATCGGTGCCTCAACGCGCGCCGCTCGGCCAGCCGCCGGCCCGCCAGGGAGTGGAACATCCCCGGGGTTGAACCACCCGAGCCGAGCCGGCTCGGCGAGGTCGTATGGCTCGAGCCCTACCCCGACGTCCTCCTCGAGGGTGCGATCGAGGTGCCGCCCGGCCCGGAGGCCCGCTTCGAGCAGACCGAATCCATCTCGCTGGCGTTTGTCACCGCGCTTCAGGTCCTGCCGCCCCGCCAGGTCGCCGTCCTCGTCCTGCGCGATGTCCTCGGGTTCCACGCCAGCGAGGTCGCCGGCATGCTGGACTCGACCGTCGAATCGGTCAACAGCGCGCTCAAACGGGCGCGCGCCAGCCTGCAGCGCCAATCGGGGCCAGCCGCCGGCCCGCCTCCCGCAGGCTCGCGTTCGGAGGAGGCGATTGTGGCCAAATTCGTCAGCGCGTACGAGTCGGCCGATCTCGGCGCGCTGGTGGCCCTGCTGACCGACGACGTCTTCATGTCGATGCCGCCGATGCCCTTCGAATACGCGGGCCGGGACATCGTGGCCCGCTTCTGCGGCGGCCTGTTCGGCGCGGGCCGGAAGGTCGACCTCGTACCGACGCGAGCCAACGGCCAGCCGGCGTTCGGGGTTTACTTGCGCGCTGCTACTGGCATCCGCCACGGGACCGGCCTATTCGTCCTCACCCTCACCGCCGACCGGATCTGCGCTATGACCCGCTTCGACAACAGCGTGCTCCCATGGTTCGGGCTACCGCGATCGCTCCCGGGGCGGTCCAGTTGACCACCGGCCTCGTGCGGCGATGTGGCGCAAGGCGACGAAGTTCTCGCGCGGGAATGAGGCCGGTACGGTGGGGGTCGGTCGGCGACCCGTCTGGCAGAGCGGCCGGCGGAGTCTTTCGGACTCAGCGGCTCACAGCGGTCTCCCGCTCGAGACGCGACAGCTTCTCAGGATTGCGCACGACGTAGAGCCCGGTGATCAAGCCGTCGTCGATCCGCACCGCCACGACATCGTCGATCTCCCCGTTGAGCCGGACAATCAGCGCCGGACAGCCATTGATCTGCACCGGCTCGACCGACATCTGGCCGGCAATCCGTGGCAGGCCGCCAGTCAGCAGGCGACCCACCCGGTCGACTCCCACGATGGGCCGCACCACGGCCTGGACGACTCCGCCACCGTCACCCAGCAGGACGACGTCCGGCGCGAGCATGTCGAGCAGGCGTTGCAGGTCGCCCGTTTCGATCGCCCGCTGGAACGCGTCCAGAGCGCCGCGGGCCTCGGCTGCGGAAACTATCCCGCGCGGTCGCCGCGCAGCGACGTGTGCTCGTGCCCGGTGGGCGATCTGGCGGACCGCAGCCGGGCTCTTGCCGACGGCTTCGGCGATCTCGTCGTACTCCAGATCGAACACCTCGCGCAGCACGAATACCGCCCGCTCGCCCGGCGTGAGCGTCTCCAGCACCAGCAGCATCGCCATCGAGACGCTCTCGGCCAGCTCGACGTCCTCGGCCACGTCGGGCGCGGTGAGCAGCGGCTCGGGCAGCCAGGGGCCGACGTAGGACTCCTTGCGCCGGCGGAGCGTGCGCAGCCGGCTCAGCGCCTGGCGGGTGGTGATCCGGACCAGGTATGCCCGCTGATCCCGCACGGTGCCGAGATCGACGCCCGCCCACCGCAACCAGGTCTCCTGCAGGACGTCTTCGGCGTCGGCGGCCGAGCCGAGCATCTCGTAGGCGACGGTGAACAGCAGGTTGCGGTAGGCGACGAACCCCTCAGTGGCGGAGTCCATGCGGCCGCCACGAGCGAGCAGCTCGGCTGTGTCCGCTGCTGGCTCGCCCTGCTCGCTCATACCTGGCTCCTGCCCGTCCGCTCTCGACTGTGCCACACGCACAAGACGCCGGTCCCTACCGCTTTGTGACAGCCACGGCCGGTGCCGCACATCACAGTGCGGCGGCGTCACAGGGACCGGGGCGCCGGCATCTCCATGTCCGTAAGGACGCCGCGCGAACGATCCGCGCGGCACGCGACTCCACGAGTGAGGACGAGTCATGGAACCCCGTATCGATCTGTTCACCAACGAGATCGGCGCCAAGATCGCCAAGCGGATCTACAACGTCAGCCTGGTGATCGAGCAGTCGCCGCTGCCCAAGGCCACCCAGGGGCTGGTGAGCCTGCGCGCCAGCCAGATCAACGGCTGCGGCTGGTGCGTCGACATCCACACCAAGGAGGCGGCGGCCGCCGGCGAAACCCCGGTCCGGCTCAACCTGGTCGCCGCCTGGCGCGAGTCCACCGTGTTCACCGAGGCCGAGCGGGCCGCGCTGGCGCTCACCGAGGAGGGCACCCGCCTCGCCGACGCGCACCACGGTGTGTCCGACCAGACCTGGGCCCACGTGCGCAAGCACTACGACGACGACCAGATCGCCGCGCTGGTCGCCCTGGTCGCCATGATCAACGCGGCCAACCGGCTCGCCGTGATCGTGCGCCAGAAGGGGGGCTCCTACGAGCCCGGCATGTTCGCCAGCATGGCGGGCTGACCGGCAGCCGAAACCCCGGCTGGCCGGGGATCATTCGATCCGGGCCCGCGCATGTCCGGCCACGTTGGCAAAACCCGAGGACAGTTGCCCGCCGGGCGTGGTCCGGCTCGTTGTGATCGTGATCGTGATCGTGACCGGGCCGGCCCGGTCGCTGAGCGCCGGGCTGGCCCGGGTGAGTGAGGCGTTTAGACGCGCTGCTGTGTCCGGCCGGCCCGGGCGGCGTCCAAGTCGTCGATGCGGCGGGTGAACTCGGCCAGCTGCGTGTCCAGCTGCTGAGGGTCGTTGTCGGCGTAGTCGAGGGTAAAACGCCGGGGGTCGGTGTCAGCGATCTTTCCGGAGGCGCTGACGTGGTTGGCTTCCTGGTACAGGGTGACGGTGGGTGGTGCCGTCGGGCCAGGTGCGTTCCCGGCGGATGTACCGTTTGGTCGCCTTGGTGCCGGGGGTGCGGGCATCCGGCGCGTGGGGGGTCCAGCCCGCGGCCGTCAGGCTGTCGTTCACCTGGCCAGGCCGGGCCGGGTCGCTCTGGCAGCGGCGAGCGAGGTCGCTGAGCAGGTCAGTGAGCACGGCGCTGTCGGTCGCGTCGGGGGCCCGCCACTCCCGGGCCCGGGCGCCGGTAGCCTCGGCCACGGCATCGACGTCATGGTGGTCGTAGCCGGTGTGTCCCCCGGAGACCGACATTCCCGCCGCCCCGGCCAGGTCGCCGAGGGTGTAGGGGCGGGGGCTGGACGAATTCGCGTCCGTAGGCGACCAGGTGGCGGATCTGCCTCTCGGCGTCTTCCTTGGCGCGTCGCGCGGAAGCCAGCGCGGACACCAGCGGGTCAAGGTCGGCTTCCTCCCATCCAAGGCGCAGCTGGCTGATGGTGTCCTGTCGATCTTGCTCGGTTTGCTGGCAGGCGGCGTGGTAGCCGTCCAGGTCGGTGGCGGGGAGATCCGGGGGCTCGGGGAATCGCGGAGGCGGCGGGGACGGGCCCGCGGGCCGCCGCACCCTGCGTCAGCTCTGGGCTTTCACGCCGATCCCATGTACGTCGGCCTGGAAGGTCCCGCCGGGGCCGGTGGGCAGCCTGGTGAACCAGACCAGTACGTAACGCCCGGTCGCCGCGCGGGCCATTGTCATCCTCACGATTCCGCCTGGGCCTGCCGAGCTCGCCGCCGCCCGCAGGTCCGCTAGCTTTGGCTGGTCGCCGATGCGGATCTGGAAGCTGGCACCCGCGGCCGCCCCGAGCGTGACCCGGATCGCCGTGATATTGACCGGATGGCCCATGTCCAGCAGCAGGCCGGTGCCTGGGTGCTGGGTCCAGAAGCCGGCGGTCATATAGCTGTCGGTGTGCCATGCGGTGCGCCGGTGCCCATCGATAGCGAGCCAGGCGCCTTGCGGATCATCGCCGTCACCCCGGCCGCCCGGGCCGAACGCAACCGCGCCCACCGGGGCCATCGAGTGCGCGCGGCTCACCGTCTGCTCCTGGCCCGGAGGCCGCGCCGGTGCAGGCCCCGGTGCAGGCCCCGGTGCAGGTGCCCCGTCCGGCTGGCCCGCGTACCCGGCCGTGATGTGCAGCAGGCTGGCGTGGTTGTCCGCCGCCACGGCGGCCGCCCCGGGCCCGGGCTGGGGCTCCTGCATGAGGCGGTACCCGACGGAGCTGATGGTGAGCATGATGGCTACCACGCCGAAGGCCAGCATGAAGGCCGGCTGGCGGTGCCATGTCGGCCTGGGCGGGCGAAGCGGCGCATCCGGGCTGGCCAGCGGGACGGGCCCGGGCGCCCGGCGGCCCCGGTCATACATCTCGAGCAGCGGCCCGGGGTCAGCCCCGACGACCTCGGCGATGCTGCGGATGTCTTCCCGGGCGGAGAATTCGCCGCCGCGCAGCGAGTATTCGCCCGCCTCGATGCTGCGGATAATCAGCGGCCGGATGCGGGTCTGCTCGCTGACCTGGGCCACGCTAAGACCTGCGCGGCGACGAGCCTGGGCTAGGGTCTCGCCGATGCTCATCCGCCACCTCCGCTGGCCGCCGGGCCCACCTGGCTGGGGGAGTCGCTCACGGTCCTGGCAGCGGAGGGCAACTGCCGCAGGTGCGGAAGCCGGTCTGCCATTCGCCTGCCACCACTGGGTGGCCACAGTCCGCGGCCACGGAGCCTGGGCGGCCCGAAAAGGCCAGGACCGCAAGCACGTCCCCCAGCATCCCGCTTTCCGCGGCCATCGTCAGGGCCGGGCTCAGCAGGTCCGGTCCCCATGCCCGGTGCCCGCCACCGCGGGCGGTGTAGCCGGTGCCCTTGGCTACCGGGTGGGTAGACCACTGCGGGAACTGCCGCCGGTATTGCTCCAGCGGGCCATCCAGCACGCCCAACACTGGCCTGGGCCGGGGTAATGATTCCGCGATTTCCCTTTGGCCGCGTGGCGGCGGCAGCCAGGCTCATCGCGGGCCGGCGCCTTGTGTGCCGCGCTGGTCACCCGGCTCGCTATCCGGGCCCGGTGCCGGGGAGCCTGCCTCCTCCGGGGGGACACGGGGGGCGGGGCCGGTGCACGTAGATGGGACGGCGGGATCAGGTATCTGGCGCGCGCCCGGGACGGTCCAGGCCTCCGGCGCGCTGCCGTTGCCATTGCCATGGCCGGATGGCGGCATGATGCCGCCGGCGGAGACCGGCACCACTTCGCCGATCTGGACCGTCTCCTGGTCTGCGGGTTCGACGTCGAGGCCGGGGAGCGGCTCGTCCGCGTACGCTCGCAGCCTGCTGCGGCACTCGCGTGCGATCGCCTGCAGCCCGGCGATATGGCGCTGGAGCTCATCACGCTGCTCGGTCAGCGGCCGGAGGGCATCGTCGCGTCGTTCTTGTACGCTCCGCTCGACCTGCGCCGCAAGGACCTGGGCATCATTGGTGACCTGCGCGGCCTGGCGCCGTGCCGCGGTCAGGATGGTGCTGGCCTCGCCCTGGGCCCGGTTCAGGATGTCGTCCGCTTCCTGGCGTGCCTCGGCGGCCGTGCTGGCT
Source organism: Streptosporangiaceae bacterium (assembly GCA_036509255.1). Classification (GTDB taxonomy): domain Bacteria; phylum Actinomycetota; class Actinomycetes; order Streptosporangiales; family Streptosporangiaceae; genus RYN-230. The sequence continues at coordinate 4,335 of DATCFY010000160.1, read as the reverse complement.
GCCGACTCCTCCGCCATCTCCAGCAGACGGGCCGCGGCGGTTATCGCGCCCTCGGCAGTCGGCGCGCTCACCGGGCCCGGGTCTGCCTGCCACCCAGGTGCGGGAGGCGGTTCCTGGCCAGGATCAAGCCACCGGGTCTGCTCGCCCACCGCCTGCTCAAGCAGCAGGTCGCGGTCAACCAGTTCCTCTTCGACGAGTTCCAGGAAGGCATCTACCTCGTGCTGGTCGTACCCGGACCGGAACCTGGTGGTCCCGAACTGCCGGTTCCGCACATCCTCCGGTGTCAGGGGCATCTGATCTCCCCGGCACGCTCAATGGACGTGACGACGGCAGGCGCCGGCCGGGTGTCGTGCGGCCGGCACACAGCTCGGGCGTGGCAGGTGAGGACAGGCAGCCTGCCGTCAGACGGGCTGCCGCTGCCGCGGAGCGCGGCGAGGCCGGCAGCCCATGCCCCTGGCCACCCGGCCCTGTAGCTTCTCCATTTGCCGGGTGATCCCCCCTGCCCGCTCAGGAGGTGGCAGTCAGCATGCTGCGGCGTGGCTCGTTCAGCATGCACTGCCGCGGGTTGGCGGGCGGGGCCTGGGCTGGTCACTGGGTGCCTCCTGTGAGCTCGGGAACACGGGAGCTGTCGGCGGATGGCTGGTGCACCGCCGGCCGCGGGACAATCATGTGATGTAAGCCTGGACAGGCACCCGAGCGGTTGCCCTGATGGTTACCTTGATTCCCAGGTCACAGGGGCAACCCTGGGCTGGCAGCATGGCCGGCGGGCCCGGGCCCGGCGGCGCGCCCCGGCCGCACGCAGCGTGTGACTCGAGCCCGGGACCGGCTGGATCTGGGGAGTCCTCGCTGCCTGGGCGATGGCAGGCCGGCCCGCTCCGATGGGCATCGGGCATGACTGCGCCTCCCCGAGCAGGGGCGCTGGCCGCGCGTTTCCCGCCCTGCTGACCCAGCTCACCGGCCAGGACCTGCCGCAGTGGCCCAGCGACGCCCGCACCGCCGGCCTGGCCAGCCTCGCGTCCTTCGCCCGGGAACTGGAACAGGACCTCGACACCGGGGCGCTCGGCCTGACCACCCCCTGGAGCTCCGGTCCCGTCGAGGGCCTGGTCAATCACATCAAGATGATCAAGCGCCAGATGTTCGGGCGGGCTGGGCTGCCGCTGCTACCTATTGACTGAACTGCAGCGGTAGTTTCCCCTGTTCAGGGGACAGGTGCTGACTGCCCTGCCATGGTCAGGCCCCATGATCGAAGACGGTGGCTTGCCTAGGGATCTGGCGGCTCTGGTTGTGCCGCTCGTCGGTGGTCTCACGGAGACTGGGGATCGCTACGAGCCGTACCGGCTGGCTGACGTCGGTGGTGTGACGGTGGAGGCGGTGACTGTCTACTTCCGTGACCTCTTGGCGGCGGGGCGGGCGGATTCCACGGTTCGTTCTTACGGGATGGATTTGCTGCGCTGGTTCCGGTTCCTGTGGGCCATCGAGGTCGCCTGGGATCGGGTGAATCGCGTGGAGGCTCGTGATTTTTCCCGTTGGCTGCGGGTTGCCGGCAAGCAGCCTCGTCCGCATTGGCGGGGGCAGGCCCGGGCCACCGAGGACTCCGCGGTGGGAGAGCCGTACGCGCCGTCGGTTCGTGTGCACAGCGAGACAGTGCTGCGTGCTTTCTATGACTTTCACCAGAGTGCGGGCACCGGGCCGGTCATCAATCCGTTCCCGCTGCACCGCTCCCGCCGCGGCGGGCGGCCCGGTGCGTACCACAATCCGATGGAGCCCTATCGCAACGAGCGCGGCGGGCTCTACCGGCCCCGGGTGCCCAGCCGGATCCCGCGCAGTGTGCCGGACGAGGAGTTCAACGAGATCTTCGCGGAGCTGGCGTCGCACCGGGACCGGGCGCTGGTCGCGTTCTACGTGTCTACCGGGGCGCGGGCGTCGGAGTTGCTGTCGGCCACGCTGGCGGGCCTCGATCCGGGGCGGCAGCTGATCACCGTTGTGCGCAAGGGCACCCGTGAGCTGCAGCAGCTGCCGGCCTCCACTGATGCGTTCGTGTGGTTGCGGCTTTATCAGGTGGAGATGGAGGAGCTGATTCCCCGGGGGCGCCGGCAGCCGCTGTGGTGGGCGCTCCGCCGGCCGGCGCGGCCGCTGACCTATCACGCGGCGCACCGCATGTTCGAACGGGTCAATGAGCGGGCGGGCACGGCGGCGACGTTGCACTCGCTGCGCCACACGGCGGCCTACCGGATGGCCGAGGACCCTGCGCTGCCGCTCACCGACGTGCAGTCGGTCCTGGGTCATGCCCAGCTCGCGACCACCCAGCTTTACCTCACTCCCCGCAAGGAGGACGTGATCCGCCGGGTACTGGCCCACCACGCCGGGCAGGCCCGGCAGGCGGCCGGGCGGGCCCGGCCTGCTCCTGCCCCCGGCTACCGGCCGGAGACCCTGGATGTCTTGTTCGGGAATGGTTCATCGTGACCGTCGTGGCGGTGACCGGCCCGGCCGTCTGGCCGCTGAGGCTCAAGAGTCAGGGGGAATCGGCGCGCGCACGCTTCCCCGCCCGGGCTGCGGCTTCGTGCTGGCCCGCCACCCGGCGAAGCCGCGAGGAGGCCTGGGCGCAGGTAACTAGTCCGCCGTTCGTCCTCGCGAACGCCGGCACCGAGGGCAAGCGGGTCCGCGGGCTGGCCCGGCTGCTGGACTGGCTCGAAAGCCAGCCTGGTAAGACATGGCAGGAACGCTGGCGGGTCAGCGGCGCTGAGGCGGCTGGAGCCGGCTGGCGGGAACTGCCGTTGCTCTGGCTGGAGGGCCGCGGCCGGCGGTCTCAGTGGCTGCCGTCAGAGCTGTCGGCGGCGCTGAGGGTAGCGATCTGCGCTGATCTCATTCGCCCTTCGCTGAGCTGGCTTGTGTCCGCGGCTTCCATCAAAGGAGCCCTCTCCCGCGACCTTGCCAAGGCCCGTGACCCAGCCGGATTCGCACGATTGACGGCGCGCTGCGACGGGCACTCCGGCATCTCCGCGAGGGCACGGACGCGGACCCTGCAGCGCAGCTCTGTGATCATCGCCGTCAAGGGCGGCACCCTGACCGACATCATCGCCGGTGACATCCTGGAATTGCTGGACGTCGAGACCAGCGTGCTGGCGGGCTGGCCTGGTGACGGCCCGGCGCTCTACCAGATGTTGCATGAGCTGGGCATCCTCCAGGGTCAGGCTCCGGCCCGGCTGCGGGAGTTGCGCACCGGGGGGCAGAAGACCCCTGACGAACTGATCGGCCGCTACCAGCTCGCATGCCGGCCCATCCGCGACCTGCTCGTGGACTACCTGCGAGAACGCCAGCCCGGACTCGACTACAACAGCTTGCGGGCCCTGGCTTACTACCTGGGCAGGCGGTTCTGGAAGGACCTCGAGACCCACCACGCGGGCATCGCCAGCCTGCACCTGCCTGCCGAGGTCGCCGCTGCCTGGCGGCAGCGGCTGCTGACCCAGCCCGGGACGGTCATGACCGAGGCCGGCCACAAGACCGCCGTCTCCGTTCCCCGGGTTTCCTATGGCCAGTGCCTCACCAGCGTGCGGTCCTTCTACCTCGACCTTTCCCAGTGGGCGATCGAAGACCCGGCCCGGTGGGCGCACTGGGTCGTGCCCTGCCCCGTCAGCCAGGACGAGATCGGCAACCGCAAATCCGTGCGGCGCCGCAAGGCCCGGATGGACGCCAGAACCCGCGAGCGGCTGCCCGTCCTTCCCGTTCTGGTCGCCGCGGCCGACCGGCAGCGCAAGACAGCCGGGGCCCTCTTGCATGCCGCCCGGCAAACCGAACCCGGGGACATCTTCACCGCTGCCGGCCAGACACTGACGCGATCCCTCCTCGCCCAGAGCACGATCACGCCCAGGATCTGGGCAGACGGGCCTCCCGGCGGAAAGCGGCGCGATCTCTGGCACGAGGAGGAGTACGCGTTCTGGGCATGGGCCGCAGTGGAAGTTCTCCGGCTCACCGGCATCCGGATCGAGGAACTTCTGGAGATCGGTCACCACAGCCTGGTGCAATACCGGCTGCCGACCACCGGCGAGATCGTGCCCCTGCTGCAGATCGCCCCCTCCAAGACCGACGCTGAGCGGCTCCTCGTCGTCAGCCCCGAACTCGCCGACGTGCTCTCCGCCATCATCAGCCGGGTCCGTGAGCCATCCGGCACAGTGCCCCTGGTCCCCGCCTACGACTGGCACGAATGCACCTGGATGCCGCCAGCTCCGCTGCTGTTCCAGCGCCGCTTCCGGACCGAGAACCGGGCGATCAGCCACGGCACCCTGCGCAAGATGCTCCAGACCGCTCTCGCCGGCACTGGACTGGCCGATCCCGCCG
>DATCFY010000159.1:0-2571 GCA_036509255.1 Streptosporangiaceae bacterium | reverse complement strand
TGGAAAGCATCCACTACCGCCACCTGGCCGGCCAGGCCCTCGACCCGCTCTCAGCTGGCCTGGCAGACGCCACCCCCGCCCTGCTGGAACTAGGCCTGGCCGTGGCGGACAGCCAGGGCCTGGCCGGCCTCACCGCCTAGGACGGCTCTGAACAAGGCTCGTTGACGGGTCGCTTCTGTTCGCTCGGTGGGTCAGGGTATGGCAGTGACCTGTTCGGGCTCGTGCCGGTTTTGATGTGCAGGGCTGCCGGGCGGGCTGCTGAGCGGCCTTCCGGGCCGGTCCGGCGGCGGGGAAGGCCGTGGAAGGGGTGGGAGGCGGGTCAGGCCAGGGCCCAGGCCCCGCCGTCGCGGGTCAGGCCGGCGTTGACCAGGGTCCGCAGGTTGATCCCGGCGCACCGTTTGTGCAGCCAGGCGTTGTTCCTGGTGGCGCCGATGTACCTGAGCCGGACCCGGCGTCCGTTGCAGGTGGCGGTCCAGGCGATGACCCGCTCGACCATCGCCCGGGTCCGGTAGGCCTGCCTGAACTGCCCGGTCCTGGCCCGGGCGCGGGCCTGGCGGAGCAGGCCATCGTGGGGGTGGATCTCCATCGACCGGCCGCCTTCAGCCTTCGTGCACCGCGCCCGCAGCGGGCAGCCCGCGCACGCGGCGCCGAAGGTGACGTACCGCTTGCTGCTCATCGGCCGGGTGACGTCGTTCGGGCAGGTGACGGTGCCCTGCTCCTCGTCCACGATGAAGTCATCGATAGTGAACCCGCCGGGCACCGCGGGCTTGAGCGGACCGGGCTTGATCACGGTGTCGTGCCCGGCGTCCCGGTAGTCCGCGCGGGCCTGGCCCGAGCCATAGGCCGAGTCGCCGTAGATCTCCAGCCCCGGTTCGCCCGGCGGGCTGCCGGCCACATCATCGTCGTCGCGGACCTGCCCGTCCTGCGTGGCCGCCGCGTCATCGCGTGCCTGCGCGCCCGCCGGGCCGCTGGCCGGATCGCCAGCCGAGACGCCACGGAACCGGTCGCGGGCAGCTATCTTCACCCCGTTCTCCGCATCCGTGCTGCCGTCCCCCGCGGCCATCGTCATCTCGCAGTCGGTGATCAGCCCGGTCTCCGGCTCGGCCGCCACATGCCCGCGGAACCCGTCCCGCCGCTTCGACTTCGACTTGCGGGTATGCCGAGCCTCAGTATCGACGGTGGAGATCACGCGGTCGGGGGCGACCTTGCGGGCGATCCGCCACCGCCCGTCGGTCCCGTCCGATCCCTCCGCGGGCTCCACGTCCTGCCCGGCGACCAGCGCCAGCAGCCCCAGCGCATCCGCCGCAGCGCCGTCCCGCTCCGGCGCGCCCGGCCCGGCCAGCTCCGCGAGTACCGCCAGCGCGTCATTCACCAGGTCCGACACCAGCTGCTGCTTCGCGGCCGGGTCGTCCCAGTCGATATCCGGCTTGCCCGGCCGGGAGTAATCCAGCCTGCACGCCGCCGCGATCACATCCGCCGCGCCTGGCACCACCCGGGCCACCTTCCGGATCGCCGCCGTCAGCTGCGTGCAGGTGTCCTGGGTCGCGACCGCGTCATCGAACACCGTCGAGTCGATGACCCGCTTCCGCCGGCCGGCCAGGACCCCGGTCGCCGCGATCACTTCCGCGACCGCGTCAAACACCCGGTCCGGGCGGCCCGACGCCGCGATCCGGCGCCGCCAGTACACCAGCGTCGACGGGTCAAACGACATCTGCGTCAGCGACCGGCCGCACGCCACCTTCCACCGGATATCAAACTTCAGCGCGTCCGCCGCCTGCCCGTCCGACAGGTCATACAGGGCCTGCAGCACCAGCACGCTGCCCACCAGGTCCGCGCTCAGCGACGGCCGGCCCGTCCGCGACGGGAACAAATCCGCCGTGAAACTGTCCGGGAACAGCTCCCTGCGGTGCTCGGCCAGGAACGCGAACACGCTGCCCGCCGGCACCAGGTGCCCGGTCATCTCCGCAGCGTCCAGCAGCTCCCGGTCCAGCCGCGATCTCCCCTGCATGAGAAGATCATCCCAGAACCTCGAACACACTGCCGGCAGAAACACCGGACAGCCAGTCACGGGTTATTCAGAGCCGTCCTAGGAGGGCTCTGAATAATGGAGCCTGGCGGACCAGCAGGTCTGCCGGCAGTGTGTTCGATCGTCTGGGATGATTTCTGGATGCAGGGCAAAGAGCGGATGGACCGGCAGTTGCTGGATGCCGGGGCGCTGGTCGGGCATCTGGTGCCGCCGGGGAGCATGTTCGCGTTCCTGGCCGCGCACCGCGGTCAGCTGTTCGGTGATGAGGATTTCGCGGACTTGTTCCCGTCGGGGCGGGGCCGGCCGTCGGTTCCGGCGGGCGTGATGGCGTCGGTGCTGGTCTTGCAGGTGCTGCACGACTACTCCGACGCGGAGGCGGCGGAGGCGGCCCGCTGTGACCTGCGGTGGAAGGCGGCATGCGGGTTCCCGCTCGATCATGGCGGGTTTGATCCCTCCACACTGGTGTACTGGCGGCGGCGGCTGGCGAAGTCTGATCGCCCGCACCGGATCAGCGACGCGGTGCGCAGGGTGGTCGCGGAGACCGG
>DATCFY010000158.1:0-2048 GCA_036509255.1 Streptosporangiaceae bacterium | reverse complement strand
TTCCTCCTCGAGAAAGGAGATCTGCGTGGTGAGGCCCTGAACCTGGTCTTCGCGCGCGGTGCGCGATCCTTCATCCCGAGTGGCCACGCCCCCACCCCCTTCCGAGAGCAGACTTCACTTAGACCCTACCTATCCGAGGCTCCGGCGTAACCTCGTGCCGCCTGCCGCTGACATTCTCACTGATCAGACTCTTCCCGGGAACCCTTCGCGGGCCTGCGCCTGCGCGGTGGTGCGGTGATTCCCTGGGCCAGCCGCCGGGCCGTGATGAGAAATCCCGTGTGGCCCACCATCCGGTGCTCTGGCCGCACTGCCAGTCCATCAACGTGCCAGCCGCGGACCAGAGACTCCCAGGCCGTCGGCTCGTCAAAGCTGCCTTGCTCCCGGATCGACTCCACTGTCCGGGACAGCTGGGTCACGGTCGCAACGTAGCAGCACAGCACCCCGCCGGGGATGAGCGCGTCGGCTGCCAGGTCTGCGAACTCCCATGGCGCCAGCATGTCCAGTACCAACCGGTCGAAACTATCCGCAGGCCCGGCGTGGTCTGGCCGGCCGTTGGGGAACACCTGGCCGGCCGGGTCCGCCGCACCTGGCTCGTCGGCCGGTGCGGGCGCGCCGGCCTGGCCGACCACATCGGCCAGGCCGCCAGTGACCTCCATGAGGTCGCCGACCCGCAGCTGCCAGGCCGGATGCGGTCCGCCGAAGAAGCGCTCGACGTTGGCCCGCGCGATGTCAGCGAAATCCGCGCGTCGCTCGTAGGAGACCAGCAGCCCGTCCTCCCCCACGCTGCGCAGCAGCCAGCAGGACAGCGCACCCGAGCCCGCTCCCGCCTCCAGCACCCGGGCGCCCGGGAAGATGTCGGCCAGCGCGATGATCTGGGCCGCGTCCTTCGGGTAGACGACGGCGGCGCCGCGGCTCATGGAGAGCGTGAAGTCGGCCAGCAGCGGCCGGAGCGCCACGTACGGCGTGCCCCCGGAGGACTTCACCACGGTGCCCTCGGGGGCGCCGATCAGGTCGTCGTGGGCCAGCCCGCCCCGGTGGGTGTGGAACGTGCGTCCCTCCGCGAGGAGCACGAGATGCTTGCGGCCCTTGGGGTCGGTGAGCTGTACCTGGTCTCCAGGGGCGAAGGGGCCGCGGCGCTGACGGATCACGACCGCCAATGTAGCCGTGCCGCGGCGTGCCCTGACCTCAGGCGAGGTGGCGTGGCGTGGCCCGCTCCGCCGGCCGGGCAACTGGACAGCGCCCTGAAGGGCGACGGCCCGGGTAGCCAGACGGCGCCACGGAGGCCGGCGGCCGGGCAGCTAAACGCCGGCGAAGGCGTGATCGAGATCAGTGGACGACAGCACTCCGAAGACCTGACCCGAGGGCTCGACCAGGAGGTACTCGGTGGCCGGCGAACGGCGGACCGCCTCGAGCAGCGCCATCCCGGACAGGTCGGCGGGCAGCACCAGGCCGGGGTCGATGGTCCTGGCCAGCGAGCCCGCGTCTATCCAGGGCCTGCGCTGCGGTGGGGTGGCCATGACCGCGCTCTCGTTGACGATCGCGATCGGCTTGTCATCGTGGTCGACGATGACCAGCGCACGGGCCCCGGCAGCGTCGGCGCGCCGGATGGCCTCGGCCAGCGGGAGGCTGGCCTGAATCGGGATGGCCCGCCGGGCGAGCGTCCGGGCCTGCAGGCCGGGCAGCCGCTCGCGGACCCGGGTGACCTTCAGCGACTGGCCGGCGCCGACCCACATGAAGGCGGCGATGACGCCCAGCCAGACTACGTCGAAGATCTGGACCTGCTGGCCCGCCGAGACGATCAGGGCCACCGGCACCACCAGCACGGCCACGGCCAGCACCCGGCCGGCCCAGGCCGCGACGATGGTCGCCATTCCCGGCTTGCCGGTCGCCTTCCACACCCCGGCGCGCAGCATCCGGCCGCCGTCCAGCGGCAGCCCGGGCAGCAGGTTGAAGATCCCGACCAGCAGGTTGGCCCAGACCAGCTGCTCGACGAGCAGGCCGGGCAGCCCGCCCAGGTTGGTGACCAGCAGCACCACCCACCCGAGCCC
>DATCFY010000157.1:0-50690 GCA_036509255.1 Streptosporangiaceae bacterium | reverse complement strand
GAACGCGGCCAGTTCCGCGGGGCGGGCCGGCTTAAGGCCGAACACGGGCAGCACCCGCCGCGGGGCCAGGCCGGCCAGGGTAGCGAGTTGCTTGGCCACCAGCACCGGGTGGCGCCCGGGCAGCACCGCCACCCCGGTGCCCACCTTCAGCCGGGACGTCCGGGCCAGTGCGTATGTCATGCCGATGAGCGGGTCCACGAGTGATCCGTAGACCATTTCCGGCAGCCACAGGGAATCGACCCCGGCCTTCTCCAGGGCGTCCACCGCCGCACTGAACTGGGCGGGGACACCCGCCGCGCCGAGTGAGACGCCGATCCTGACCTTCATGGGGTTATCCGCCATGCTGCTATCCGATCACACGGCGCCGGACCCGCTTCTGTGCTGGTGTCGGTGGAGGATGCGCAGTCCAGCAGTGCCCGGCCCGGCGATTCGCGCGCCGCGCTCTGGCTTGAGGCCCCGCTCGCGCGGGCGCGCCGCCACTACCAGCGACGGTAGCCATTTGCTCAGGTGGCTCATCCCGGCGTCGGCCGCAACCCCTCGAGAGCGCTATTGCGTCGCCTGCGGCCACGGCCCGCGGTCACGCTCGACTGAACCAGGCCGAGAGTCGCCGGTCCTGCAACTATCCGGGATGGGAGGCACGCGAGTAGGCCCGCTACCGGGCCGATGCGGCTGCGGACGCCCCTATGAAACTGCCGGCCGACTCTGGGTGACCTTCTTGTATATGAAGGGGCCGAACACGAAGGCCAGCGCCGCGAAGGCTAGCGGCAGCAGTCCCAAGTAGGTGTGAGGGACCAGAAGGATGCCGACAGCAACGAGGATGACGCCAATGGCAAGGCGCAAACCCAGGAAGAAACGCGGGAAGCTGTACTCCCAGTTCCTGACCAGCAGCTTCTCGAGGATCGACCGCCGAGGAACGGCGTTCTCATCTGATGGGCGCATCGGGATACCTCCCTATTACCGCAGTCCCCGACACCACCAGGGGGACTATCAATATGATATCACTTTTAGGAAAACCGTCAACAGCGATAGGCCGGGCGATGGCTAGGCCGCCGCCTGGGCGATGCCGGCCACCGTCGCCTGCACCGCCTGGACCAGGTCGCCGGGTGCGATCTCGATCTCCAGCCCGCGGCGGCCACCGCTGCAGAAGATGGTGGCGAACCCCAGGGCCGAGGCGTCGATCACCACGGGCAGCCGTTTGCGCTGCCCCAGCGGGGAGATGCCGCCGACCACGTAGCCCGTGGCCCGCTCCGCGTCCGCCGGGTCGGCCATGGCCGCCTTCCGGCCGCCCGCCGCCGCGGCCAGCGCCTTGAGATCGAGGCGGCTGCCCACCGGGACCACGCCGACCGTCAGGGCGCCGTCCACCTGGGCGACCAGGGTCTTGAACACCCGCTCCGGCGCGACCCCCAGGACATCGCTGGCCTCCTGGCCGTAGCCGGCCCGGCGCGGGTCATGCTCGTAGGTATGCACGGTGTGCGCGATGCGCTGCCTGGCCAGCAGCGCGGTTGCCGGGGTGCCACGTCCTGCCACGGTCAGCCACTCTAGAGGCCGGCCGGGCTGGCCGATCAGTGTTCCGCGGGCTGGTACCCAGGCGGTACGCCGGCCGCCGAGGCTTCCGGCCCGAACGAGCTCGCATAGCCCGGATGAACTTCGGCCCACAGGTTCGCGGACGGCGCGCCGTCCCCGTCCAGGTGACGGGCCAGAGCCTCCACGCACACGTGCCAGCCGGCCGCGTCCCGGGCCGCCTTGCCGAGCTCGTCGAACGTGTGCAGGAGGGTGAGGGTGCACCCCTTCTCCCGGGCCGCGACCCCCAGCCGCAGCGTGTCCGGCCCCCAGCGGAACTCCAGCATGTCAGGCGGCTGGTAAGCGAGCACCTCGCCGGTGAAATCCGGGACACGGCTCTGCGGGTCGGAAAACGTGAGCGAGCCGCCCACGGCCCAGTCACCCGTAATCCGGAACGGGAACCAGGCCTCCAGGTCGGCGGGCTCGGTGACGGCCTGCCACACCCGCGGCACGGGGTGGTCCAGGTCGCGGGTGAAGCGCAGCCGCCAGTGCGGGCCGGCCTGCTCGAGGGTGCCCTTCATCAGCTGTCCTCCTGACTAGCGTCGGGTTCGCGGCGGGCCATCTCGCCGAGGTGCGTCTCCAGCCGGTCCAGGCTGGTGTCCCACGCCCAGCGGTACGGGGCCAGCCATGTGTCGAGTTCGCGCAGCGGCTCCGGCCGCAGCCGGTACAGTCGCCGCTGCTCGTCCACCCGGGCCTCGACCAGCCCGGCTTCGCGCAGCACCCGCAGGTGCTTGGAGACCGCGGGCTGGCTCATCGAGAGCGCGGCCACGAGTTCCCCCACCGAGCGCTCGCCGTCCCGGACCAGGTCGAGGATCCGCCGCCGCTGCGGCTCGGCCAGCACCCCGAACACCGTACTCATATCGGCTAGGATGCTTTATCAGGCATATAACTGTCAAGGCATGTATGGGGACGCCCCAGGGAACACTGGTGTGCCCCTTCCTCTGCGCCCCTTCCTCCACGGCAGGCCCACCTCGTCGCCCGGCGAGTCACACTGGCCCCTCCCGTCCACGTTTCACGCGGGCCGTGCGCCGTACCGGACAAAACACCCCGGGAAAGCGAACCGTGCGCGTGAAACGTCGGCGTTGGCCATGCCGCGAGATGAGGGGTGGGCGTGGGGGAGACCTGGTGGGAGCATGGGGGCGTGGATTACGCGCTAGCGCAGGTGAACATCGGGCGGCTGCGGGCCCCGCTGGACAGCCCGCAGCTCGCGGGCTTCGTGGCCGCACTCGACCCGGTCAACGCGGCGGCGGACGCCGCGCCCGGGTTCGTGTGGCGGCTGCAGACCGAGGATGGCAACGCCACCGCGGTGCACGCGTTCGAATGGGATGAGGCGGGCAGCGCAGGCGTCATCGTCAACCTGTCAGTCTGGACATCACCCGAAGCGCTCGCCGCCTTCGTGTATTCCGACGCCCACCGGGCCGTCCTGGCCCGGCGCAGGCAGTGGTTCGAGCGGATGACAGAGGCGTATACCGCGTTGTGGTGGATCCCCCGCGGGACCGTGCCCGGTACGGATGACGCCGAGGACCGGGTGCGGCGGCTGCGCGCGCACGGCCCGACCGCGGAGGCGTTCACGCTGCGGGTGCTGTTCCCGCCCCCGGGGAGTGGCGGCGATCCCCGGGCCGGGCGTGCGGACTGGGCCTGCCCCGTCTGACGCGGGCCGGTTACTGCCGCGCGCGCTGCTCGTCGTCGTAGTGGATCCGGTCCAGCGCGACGGCGATGGCCAGGAACAGGACGTCGTCCTGGCCCGGGGCCACGTCCACGCCGTAGGTGTCCCTGATCCGGAACCAGGCGCGCGAGATCCGGGCCAGGACCTGGTTGCCCGCGGTGATCTCGAACTCCTTGTCCAGGACATTGCCGACCGCCTCGAGCTGGCTGCCGTCGGCCAGGTCCACTACCGAGCGGTGGTGCAGCGGCGAGACGAGCGCCTTGCGCACGGTCCCCACCAACGTGCCGTCCTGCTCGATCTCCATGGTCTCGTGCATGGTGACGAGCTTCTTGCGCACCGTCACCAGGACGCGCCCGCCAGGGTCCTGGATCTCGAGGGTCTGCCGCAGCCGGAGCACCTTGCCGTCCACCAGGAAGGCCTTGCCGCCCTGCTCATCGGTGATCCAGAAGTCGTCACCGACCGAGAAGAGCTTCTCCTGTACCGCGTAGCGCATGGTGTCTCCCGGGGCTCGGCTACCGCACCGTACTCCAGCTACCAACCCCGGCAGCTGCCAAACCCGGGACGGGTGAAACCTCAGCCCGTGGTGTACCGGCGCAGCCCCACCGCGTACTCGCAGCCAGCCGCCAGGCCGGTGTAGCCCGCCATGTTGCGGAGGAACTCGTCGGGGTCGAAGTCACGGCCCAGGCCGTCGAGATAGGCCTTGTGCTCGCGCAGCGAGTCGACGCCCGCGCTGATCGTGTCGCTCACATCGACGTAGTGGGTGGGATCCGCCACGCCGGCCACGTAGACCTCGCTGGCGCCGCCCCAGGCCGGCCCGGCATCGGTGAACACCCAGGGGTTCGCGGCGTCCCGGACGGCGTCCAGGACGGCCAGCCCGACCGCGCGGTGGTCGGCGTGGTTGACCATGCCGCTGTCGCCCCAGGTCAGATCGAAGTTCATGGTGATGACGATGTCGGGACGCTCCTCACGGAACACGGCGGCCAGGTCGTGGCGCAGCGGCAGGCCGTACTCCAGCAGCCCGTCCGGGTGGTCCAGGAAGCGAACCTCCTGGACGCCGACCACGGCGGCGCTGCGCCGCTCCTCGTCTTCGCGCAGCGGCCCGACCACGTCCGGGGTCATCCCCTGGATGCCGGCCTCGCCGCGCGTGGCGAGCAGGTACGCGACGTGCTTGCCCTGCCTGGTCCACCGGGCCACGGCGGCCGCCGCGCCGTACTCCAGGTCGTCCGGGTGCGCGACGACCGCGACGGCCCGGTTCCAGTCCTCCGGCATGGGATCCATCGGCCCGGCCTCCCCGTGATCAGGCCCCGCTGACCGCTCCGCCGGCGGCCCGCTCCTCAGCCAAGACCCTACGGATCAGGTCCGCAAGTCCGGCCGGCCAGATGACCTCGGCCGTCGAGTCCAGCTCGGCCAGGCTCCACCACCGCCAGGCGGCGATCCCGTCGGCGGCGTGCATCTGCGCCACGTCACCCAGCGCGCGGGCTGGCTGCTCGGTCCGGGCCAGGTAGTGACGTTCGTACTGGTGCACCAGGCGGCCGCCGTACTCCATGGTCAGGCTGCGCTGGAGCACCTCATGGCGCAGCGGGATGTCAGTCCAGCCGGTCTCCTCGGCCAGTTCACGGACGGCCGCGGCGGCGTAGTCCTCACCCGGGTCCAGCCCGCCGCCGGGAGTGGTCCAGTGGCGGCCGTTGGGCAGCGAGTCGTCGTAGCGCATCAGCAGCACCCGGTCGCCGGGGTCGAGGAGGATCACCCGGCCGGCGTGCCGCTCGGGTAGTTGTCCATCCTTCGCCGTATCGGGTTCAGCCACGCCGTGCATTCTAGGTCCGGTCCGGTGTGGCCCTACTGGGCCAGGTGCCCCGCTGGTTAGGGTGGCCGCGTGGTTACTCATGTCGCGCTGCTGCGCGGGATCAACGTCGGCGGGCGCAACAAGGTCGCGATGGCCGATCTGCGCGACATGGTGACGTCGCTTGGGCACGAGGATGTCGCCACGTACATCCAGAGCGGGAACGTCGTCTTCACCGCCAGCGAGACCGGCAACGCGAAGCTGGCCGCCGCGCTGGAGGCCGCTATCGGCGAGCGCACCGGCGTGTGGTGCCGGGTCCTCGTGCTGTCCCGCGCGGACCTGGCCCGGGTCGCGGCGGACAACCCGTACCGGGATGAGCCGGACCTCAGGGCCGTGCACGTGGTGTTCCTGCCCGGCAAGCCGACGCCGGAGATGGTCGCCAGCGTGGCCGAGGCGGAGGCCCAGGCGGCGCAGAAGGGCAGCCGGGACACGGCGCGCTACGTCGGGCAGGCCCTGTTCCTGCACACCCCGGACGGTTTCGGGCGGAGCGAGCTGGCCACGCTGCTCACCCGGGCGGCCCGGCCGCTGTCGAAGCAGAGCGCGGGCACCGCCCGGAATGCGGCCACCGTCCACAAGCTGCTCGACATGTGCGGCGGCAGTTCCTGAGCCACTCCGGGACGGGCCGACCGGGTCCCGGAGGGTTCTTGATCACTGGCTGGATGGCACCCGATGCTTCTGAGTGAGAACATCAGGTGATGGCTCCGGTGACCACTAACGCGCCCGACCGGATCCGGCTCGGACAGCCGCGCGGACGGTGGATCATTGCGGCCACGGTGCTCGGGTCGAGCATGGCCATGCTCGATTCCACCGTCGTCAACGTGGCCCTGCCGACCATCGGCGCGGAGCTGCACACCTCGCTGGCCGGGCTGCAGTGGGTGGTGACCGCCTACACGCTGACCCTGGCCGGCCTGATCCTGCTGGGCGGGGCGCTGGGGGACCGGTTCGGCCGCCGCCGGGTCTTCCTCATCGGCGTGACCTGGTTCGCGGTGACCTCCGCGTTGTGCGGCGTGGCCCCGGACATCGGCGTGCTGATCGCGGCCCGGGCCTTGCAGGGCATCGGCGGGGCGCTGCTGACCCCGGGCTCGCTGGCCATCATCCAGTCCGCGTTCGCGCCCGATGACCGGCCGCGGGCTATCGGCGCCTGGTCCGGACTGGGGGGCGTGGCCGGGGCGATCGGCCCGTTCCTCGGCGGCTGGATCGTGGGCTCGATCGGCTGGCGCTGGATCTTCCTGCTCAACCTGCCGCTCGCCCTGGCCGTGCTCGCCGTGACCATCCGGCACGTCCCCGAGAGCCGCGACCCTACCGCCCAGGGCCGGTTCGACATCTCCGGCGCAGTACTCGCCGCGCTGGCGCTGGCCGGCATCACCGACGGCCTGATCGAGGCGCCGTCCGCCTCGCTCCTCGCCTCGCTCGGGCCGGCCCTGGCGGGCGTGGCGTGCGGAGTCGCCTTCGTCCTGCTGGAACGCCGGCGTGCCCGGCACCCCGAGCGGGTCCCGCCGATGCTGCCCCTGGGGATCTTCGCGTCCCGCCAGTTCACCGCCATCAACCTGATCACGTTCATCGTGTACGGCGCGATGGGCGCAGTGTTCTTCCTGCTCGTGCTGACGCTCCAGGTGGTCGCAGGCTTCACGCCGCTGCAGGCAGGAATTTCGCTGCTGCCCTCCACCGCGGCCATGCTGCTGCTGTCGTCCCGGGCCGGCGCGCTGGCCCAGCGGTTCGGGCCGCGCTGGCTGATGACCGGGGGACTGCTGGTCGCGGCGGCCGGGCTGGCGCTGCTCACCCGGATCGGCCCGCAGACCTCGTATGTGGCCGACGTGCTGCCCGCGGTGCTGCTGTTCGGGCTGGGGCTGTCCATGACCGTGGCCCCGCTGACCGCCACCGTGCTGGCCAGCGCCGATGAACGGCACGCAGGCGTGGCCAGCGGGGTCAACAACGCCACGGCGCGGGCCGCGGGCCTGCTGTCCGTGGCGGGCCTGCCGGCCGCTGTCGGGCTGAGCGGCGCCGCGCTGCACGAAACGGGGGCGCTGGACCACGGGTTCCGCGAGGCCATGCTCATCTGTTCCGGCCTGATGGTGCTGGCCGCAGCGGGATCGGCGCTGCTGGTCGACAACAATGTGCTCCGGCCGTCCTCCGGGGAGCCGGTGGCCGAGCCGGAGTGCCTGACGAACTGCGCGGTCGGCGCGCCGCCGCTGGAGCCGGGGCTGCGTGTGCGCGCCGCGCCAGGCGCGGACGCCCACTAAGCTGCTAACCCGCTGAGCGTTATTCAAGACCGACTAGCGAGCACACTGTCGTTCCACACGGAGAGTCCCCGCGCATGCACTGGTCACAGATGTTCATCCCTACCCTGCGGGAGGACCCGGCGGACGCGGGAGCGCCGAGTCACCGGCTGCTGCTGCGGGGCGGGTACATGCGCCAGCTGATGGCCGGGCACTACTCGCTGCTGCCGCTGGCCGTGCGGGTCCGGGCCAAGGTCATCGAGATCATCCGGCAGGAGATGAACGCGATCGGCGCGCAGGAGGTCCTGCTGCCCGACATGCACCCGGCCGAGGTCTGGGAGCGCAGCGGACGCTGGGAAATCATGGGCGAAGAGATGTTCCGGCTCACCGACCGGAAAGGCGCCCGGCTCGCGCTGGCCATGACGCACGAGGAGATCTTCGCGTTCCTGGCCACCGAGCTGAACTCGCACAAGCAGCTGCCACAGGCCTGGTACCAGTTCCAGACCAAGTTCCGTGACGAGCCGCGGCCCCGGGCCGGGCTGATCCGGACCCGTGAGTTCACCATGAAGGACTCCTACACCTTCGACCTGGACCGGGTCGGCCTGGACGCGGCCTTCGACCGGCACTACGCCGCCTACGTGCGCATCTTCGAGCGGCTGGGGATCCCGGCCATCCCCGTGGAAGCCTCCAGCGGCACCATGGGCGGCAGCGACTCGACCGAGTTCATGTGCCCTTCGCCCTCCGGCGAGGATCTGGTCGTGTACTGCCCCGCCTGCCACTACGCGGCCAACATCGAGAAGGCCACGTCACGGCTGGCCGACGTGACCGACGGCCCTGGCCTGGATACCCCGGAGCGGTTCGACACCCCGGGGGTGCGGACCATCGAGGACCTGGCCACCGGGTACGACGCACCCGCCACGCGGCAGATCAAGACGCTGGTCTACGTGCTGGACGGCCAGCTCACCCTGGTGCTGATGCGCGGCGACCACGCGCTGAGCGAGCAGAAGCTGATCGACGCGACCGGCGCGGCCTCGGTCCGCCCGGCGCAGCCGGATGAGATCAGGGAGGCCCTCGGCGCGCTGCCGGGAAGCCTGGGCGCGGTCGGGGTCGGCGGGCTGCCGATCATCGCGGACCGGGCGCTCGAGGGACGGCGTGACATGGTCACCGGAGCCAACGTCGATGACATGCACCTGCGCGGCGTGGAGGTGGCCCGGGATATCGCCGTGGGCCAGTGGGCTGACCTGCGCGAGGTCGCTGCCGGGGAGGCCTGCCCGCAGTGCGGGGAACCGCTGGAGCTCATCGAGGCCATCGAGGTCGGCCACATCTTCAAGCTCGGTGACCGCTACTCGAAGGTGTTCGGCGCGACCGTGCTCGGCCCGGACGGCAAGGCCAAACCGCTGATCATGGGCAGCTACGGGATCGGCGTGGAGCGGGCGATCGCCGCCATCATCGAACGCCACCACGACGAGCGCGGCATCGTCTGGCCGGTGAACGTCGCGCCGTTTACCGTGGTGGTGACCGTCGCCCAGTCCGAGGACGCCGAGGTGGCCAAGGCAGGCGCGGCCCTCTACGACCAGCTGGCCGCGGCCGGATTCGAGGTCATCATCGACGACCGGGCCGAGCGGGCCGGGGTGAAGTTCCGTGACGCGGAACTGGTCGGCATCCCGTACCGGGTCACCGTGGGCAAGCGCGGGCTGGCCGAGGGCATGGTCGAGCTGACCGAGCGGGCTACTGGTGAGACTCGGAAGGTCGCGCCGGGCGAGGTGGCCGCTCAGCTGGGTGAGCTGACCGGGAAGGGCTGAGCGCGCCGTCTTCCCGGCGGTGCCGGGTGGATATCAGGCTGGTCACCGTGACCACGGCGAGCACGCCGCCGATGACGCCCAGGGATACCCAGGTATCGACGTGCGGCACCGGCACGGGCCCGATCCGGTGCACCCCGGAGTCGTAGAGCGCCTCGGCGATCAGCTTCAGCCCAATGAACGCGAGGATCGCGGACAGCCCCGCGGTCAGGTGCACCAGCCGGTCCAGCAGGCCGCCGATCAGGAAGTACAGGTGGCGCAGGCCGAGCAGGGCGAACACGTTCGCGGCCAGCACCAGGTAGGGATCGCGGGTCAGGCCGAAGACCGCCGGGATGGAGTCCATCGCGAACACCAGGTCGGCGCCCGCGATCGCGGCGATCAGGGCCAGCAGCGGCCCGTGCGGGTGCCGCCTGAGGCGGTCGGCCAGCCCGCGGCGCATGAACTTCGGCCCCGGCATGCTGGGCCCGGCACTCGTGGGGTCCGGCGGCCCGGCCCGGCCCGCGGCCATCCGCACCGCGGTGACCAGCAGCACCGCACCGAATATGTACAGCACCCAGTCGAAGCGGTTCAGGGCCGCCGCGCCCGCCGCGATGAACACGGCGCGCAGCAGCAGGGCGAGCCCGATCCCAGCCAGCAGGACCCGGCTGCGCAGCCGGGCCGCCACCCCGGACCGGCCGATCAGCAGGACGAACACGAACAGGTTGTCCAGCGAGAGGCTGTACTCGGTCAGCCAGCCCGCATAGAACTGGCCTGAAGCCTTGGGGCCCGCGACGGCGGCGAGGGCCACGCCGAACAGCGCCCCTAGCACGACGACCCCGGCGGTGCACAGCGCCGCCTCGCGCAGCCCCGGCTCGTGGCCACGTCTGCGCGAGGCGAGAAGCAGATCGGCACCGGCGACCGCGAGGACCACCCCGAGCGCGACGATCCACAGCCACACCGGCACATGGAAGGCGTCGTGCATCAGAGGGCTCCTCTGGTGGTCAGCGTGGCCCTGGGTCGGCTCCGGCCGTGGTCGGCCGCAGGGTGCCGAACTGTGCCGCCCGGGCGAAGTCGGCGGGTGTGAGCAGGCCGGCCAGCTCACCGCTCGGGCCGAGTACCAGGGCGTGCCCGGCGGTGTGCAGGGCGGTGTGCAGGGAGGCCGGGGTCGCCGGGCGGTTCTGCTCAGGACCACGGGCCAGCCGGGCCCGCAGGTCGGTCACTGGCTCATCCAGCGTGGTGAACGTCAGGGCGGCCGCCGGGGTGGCGACCTGCGACAGCCGGGTGCCGGCCCGCTGGCTGCCCGGCACGGCCAGCAGCTGCGTCAGCGTCACCAGGCCGCACAGCTGGCCGTCGAAATCACGAACCGGGTACGCGGTCGTGCCGAGGTGAGCCAGCTGGCCGGGGCCATCAGAGTCCAGGCTCTGCAGCTCCAGGAAGTCCTGGACCGTCTGCCAGCCGCGGGCGGTGGGAGCGAGTCCGCCGTCCGGCGGAAGGATGTCGCGGACCTGTATCCCGGCCAGCGCGGCCGAGGTGCGCACCTGGGTGGCCTCGCCCCGGGATGCCGCGACCATCATCAGGCCCATCAGCCCGAACCAGAGACCGCTCAGATGACCGAGCGCCAGCGCGGTCACCCCGGCGCCAGTCAGGATCGCGCCGCTGACCTGGCCGAAGCGGGCCGCGATGAGGCCAGCGCGGGTGGAATCGCCCGAGCGCGCCCACGCCAGCGCTCGGACGATCCGCCCGCCATCCAGCCCCGCCCCGGGGACCAGGTTGGCCACGGCCAGCAGGCCGTTGATCCAGACCGCGGTGGCGGCCACGGCACCGGCCAGCGGGCCGGCGCCGAGCGCGGACAGCGTGACGGCCGCAGCCGCGCTGGCCAGGGCCAGCAGCAGGCTGGTCAGCGGCCCGGCCGCGGCGATCCGCCACTGGGCGTGCGGGCCGGGCCGCTCCGGCTCCGCCGCAGGGCCGGGCAGGTCCCGGCCGTGCCTCAGCCCGCCGAACAGGCCGACGGTGACCGGCACGCTGAGGCCGTAGCGCCGGGCCACGATCGAGTGGGCCAGCTCGTGCGCGACCATGCTGCCCAGCAGGACGATGACCAGCCCCGCGGCGGCAGCCAGGTAGGCCGTCACGGATCGGCCCGGGTCAAGAACGGGCAAGGTGAGCGCGCTGAACCCGGCGGCCAGCACCCCGAGCAGGTACGCCCCGGGGGTGAGCGTGACGGGTATCCCGGCGACACGGAAGCTGGCCCTGCGGAAGGGATCCTGCCCAGGGTCTCCGGGCTCCCACGCGGGAGGGCCAGCGGGCGCGTTAGCAGGCGGGCGGGTCATGGTCACTGCGGTCTCCTCGTGGTGCTGGCCTCAGTCTCACCAGCGACCTCCGACCACTATCCATTGCCGGTGATCTGCCGTCATCGGGCGTAACCGGCTAAGATTGGCCCCATGAACTTGCCGGTCTCCGGCAATCTCCCCACAGGAGAGGTTGACCTGGACGCGATCGCCCGCGCCGCGAGCCGGGAAGCGGGCGGGGTGGCACCGGAGCTGCTCGCCGACTACCTTCCGGCGGTGGCGGACGCGGCCCGCACCGGCCGCCGGCTAGCCACGGCGGAACTCGCCCAGTACGGGCGCGCGGGGGAGCGGGCCGCGGAGAGTGGGGTGGCCCTGCGTGGCCTGGTCGACCTGTACCTGTCGGCGACCTGGCGGTTGTGGCGCGAGCTGCCCGGCCTGGCCGATCTGCGCGCGGCCGGGCTTGGTGTGCTGCGGGCGGCCGACGACGCGGTGGCGGCGGCGGCTGAGGGCTTCGAGCGGGCCCATCGGTCGATCGCCCGCCGTGAGGAGGCGGAACGCCTGGAGTTCGTCGATGACCTGCTCTCCGGCCGGGACGCGGCCGATCTGCTGGTCCGCGGCGAGCGACTGGGGCTGCGGCTGGCGGGGCCGCATCTGGTCGTGCTGGCCGAGTACGCGTCGGGGGTGCACGCCACCAGGCCGCTGGGCAAGGAAATCGACCGGCTGGTCGCCGAGGCGGCGGCCCCGTCACCATCGCTGACGATCACCCGGGGCGGCCGGCTCGTCGCCGTGACCGGCGTGAGTGACGGAGGCGAGGCCAGCCGGGTCGCTGTCGCGCTGGCCCGGGCCCTCGCCCGGGGCCACCCGGACCTGATCGCGGACGAGCCGCGACCGTGGCGGGTCGCGTTCGGCCGCGCCTACCCGGGACCCGGCGGCGTGCGGCGGTCCTTCGACGAGGCGGGTGACGCGCTCGACGTGGCGGCCCGCCTCGGCATGCCCGACTCCGTGGTGGACGCCTCTGACCTGCTCATTTATCAGGTCATCCTGCGCGACCGGACCGCCATCACCGACCTGGTCAGCGCGCTCCTGACGCCGCTAGTGCGGGCCCGGGGCGGTGCGGGGCCGTTGCTGGCCACGCTGGCTGAGTACTACGCATGCGGCGGCGTGGCGGCCGAGGCGGCCCGCCGCCTGCACCTGTCTGTCCGGGCGGTGACCTACCGGCTGGCCCGGGTCAGGGAGCTCACCGGCCGGGACCCGGCTGACCCGGCGCAGGGACTCGCGCTCCGGGTGGCGGTCATCGGCGCGCGGATGCTCGACTGGCCCGCCGTGCCGCTCGAGGCCTGAGACGCCGGCGGCCCCGGGCCCCGGGGTTCGTGAACCCCGGGGCCCGGACCGGCCGCGAACGGTTTTCGTTGCGGAGAATTTGAATTGTCAGCTGCCGCCGGTGCCGTGCAGGGCGTCGATGTCGCGGCGCAGGGCCGCGATGTCCAGGCTGGCCGCCTTCGCGTCATCCTCGCTGACGATGACCCAGGCCTCGTCCAGGCAGGCGGCACTCCACGAGCGACTGGACCGCTGTAGCGCGCCCCAGGTCACCCAGGTGTCGAACTGCTGGCCGTCAGCGCCGACCTTCAGGATGCAGTTATGGGCCGCGAATCCCTCGGCAAAGAAAGTCCGGGATGAAGTCTGGAGGGCAATCACCCGGCGCGGCCCTATGAAACGGACGCTACTTACCGTCACCCATGGCGCGTAGTACATGCTTCCAAGACTTTCAACAGAAAACTTGCTGAGCAGACGAGCCGGCCGGATCATTCCAAGGAAGCGGAGCGTTTCGGGTCGGCGCTGCTGCCGCCGGGATGTTTCCAAGACGCCGATGATGGTCAGGGTGTGGATATCTTCGCTGCGCGTGAAGTTGGCTGGCTGTGGCTTGTGATTGAGATAATCGTTGTAGGCAAACCCGTGCTCTTTCAGCTCAGCGCGAACTTTGTCCAGCATCTCATTCTCACGCTGAGCGAATCCGATTGCGTGCGTTCCCCCTGTGGTACCACGGCTATACCAGCCTTCGCCGTCAAAGGCGGCAGCTAGGTAACCAGCGCCATAACTTTCGACGGTTTTCCAGGTCGTCAAGGGGCGCGAAACCATCGAAACGCCTGGTTCAAGCATGTCCGTGCGCCGCCACTCGGTGACGTTCCCCCACTTGACCAGCCAACGATGATCATCCGAGCACACCACCTCCGTGCCGTCACTGAACGTAATCTCATCGCACGGAAGCGTCACTCTTTTGTAGCCTCAACTACGGCGCAGCGGTACTTACGCCGACTTTCACGTCCCACTCCGGGTGCTTCGTCGAAGCCGACCAGGCCGTCACCGAGACGTAACGTTCCGATCGGCACCCATCGTAAGTCATCGGTGAGAACCCGGGTGCCGGGTGCGAGACAATGTCCGTCCTCCGGATTGGGCTCTTGGTCATCGGCCGTCGTCCGCAAACCATCCTGCTCGAACAAGACGTCCGCGTCATTCGTCGAGGTCCATTGAGCGAATGCGAAAAAATGGCCATTCTGGTACGAGCCCAGGAGCAGGTTGGCGCCCTTGGCCCGGCGATAGTGTTCGCGACCGGCAAAGGTCCAGTCATCAATGCTGTCTGAGTGCGTTGTGCACGTCTTGTCCGGGCCGTTGCCGAGCAGCCCTGGCCTGCCGGTGGAGGTGGCGATTGCCAGCCTACCCACGCCACGAGCCCGCCACCACGGATGGCCGGCGGCCTCGTTCTGGCTTGGGGATCGGGTTAGCTCTGGTTCTCGGTGTGCTCGTGCTCGTGCTCGTGCTCGTGGGCGTGGTCATGGTCGTGCCCATCGTGCCCGGAGTCGTCCTGGGCGATGCTCCCCCGCACCTCGTCCATGTCGAGCTCTCGGGCCTTGGTGATCAGCTCCTCCAGCGCCTGCTCGGGCAGTGCACCCGGCTGCGCGTAGAGGACGATGTTGTCCCTGATCACCATCAGCGTGGGGATGGACGAGATGTTGAACTGCTGGGCCAGTGCGGTCTCAGCGTCCGTGTCCACCTTGCCGAACACCGCGTCGGAGTGCTTCTCCGATGCCTTGTCGAAGACTGGGGCGAACATGCGGCACGGGCCGCACCAGGACGCCCAGAAGTCCACCAGAACCATGTCCGCGCCGCCCACGACGGACTCAAAGTTCTGGCCCGTCAGTTCGACCGTAGCCATGGAGTGTCTCCTCGTCTTAACGGGTACCCGACTGCCGGAATACCCTCCAGGGTATGTAAACCGAGCCGGGCCGGAGGTCATTCCCGGTCCCCGCCGTCCTACCTCTCTGGCTGTACTAGCCACCCCCGGCCCCCAGTTATGCCCGGCCCGCCCGGTCAATCTGCGGCGGCCGGTTCACGGGCCAGGAGAAAAGCTGCCGGGAGCCGCGGTGGGTACCGTTTCGTGGCCGACCGTCGCGCGGGGCGCGGCCACGGCAGATGAGGCACATCCGGGCCGCAGGGTGCCTGCACGTAGGCGGGCGGCATCCTGGCCAGGCGGGGCGCCGAACAAGCGGCGGTACTCGCGGCTGAACTGTGTCGGACTGTCGTAGCCGACGAGATGCCCGACCCCGGCGACGTCGCTGGCGCGAGGCGCGGCACTGGACGCGACGGCCTTGCTGAACCGTCATGGATACTTCGCGGTCCTGGTCAGGGGGCCGGGGACGATGTCCGATCCGTCGGCGTCGATCCACTTGGCCGGAGTCCGGGGCGGCGCCGTCCAGCTGTCCATGGCCGCCAGCAACTCCCTGGCCGACGGCCGGGCCAGGATCTGCTCCCGGTGATCCGGCCGGACGAAGCGTTCGTCCGTCGCGTGGTCCAGGAACCCCAGCAGATCGTCGTAGTAGCCCAGCAGGTTCAGCAGCCCGGTCGGCTTGGCGTGCAGTCCCAGCTGGGCCCAGGTGACGATCTCCGCGAACTCCTCCAGGGTGCCGAGCCCGCCGGGCAGCGTGATGAACCCGTCGGACAGCGCCGCCATCGTCGCCTTGCGCTCGTGCATGCCGTCCACAATCCGCAGCTCACTCAGCCCCGGGTGGGCGACCTCAGCGTCTACCAGCAGGGCGGGGATCACGCCGACGATCTCGCCGCCCGCCGCCAGGACCGCGTCCGCCAGCGCGCCCATGGTGCCGACGTGCGCGCCGCCGTAGACGACCCTCAGCCCGCGGGCCGCCAGGGTTCGTCCCAGGT
Organism: Streptosporangiaceae bacterium; assembly: GCA_036509255.1. Taxonomy (GTDB): domain Bacteria; phylum Actinomycetota; class Actinomycetes; order Streptosporangiales; family Streptosporangiaceae; genus RYN-230. The sequence goes on along the minus strand of DATCFY010000157.1, from coordinate 35,130 downwards.
CCGCGGCGCCCGCCAGGTACTCCGGGCGCCGCCCCGGGTTGGAGCCGCAGAACACGCAGACCGATCGCATGGGCCCAGCATGCGGGACTGCGGGCCGGTAAGCCCACCAGTTAAGTCAGTTGTCCAGGCCTAGCGTGAACGTGGGCTTGGGGGTCGTGGCGGGCAGCCGGTGCTCCTCGCTGAGCCGCCGGATCGCGGTCCCGGTGGCCAGGAACTCGGTCGCGTGCTCACCCCAGACGTGGTTGGAGACCGCGACGTTCACGCCGACGATGCCGGATGCGCGGGCGTCAGACGCTTCCGTCTGCATCCGGATCAGGGCCAGCTCGCGGGCCTCGTAGACCCCCTGGGTGAACTGGAGCATCTCCTGATTCCGTCCGGACTGCCGCAGCGCCTGCATCGCTGACTGGTGCGCGATGTGGTACACGCAGGTGCCCAGCACAAACGCCACCGGCACGGCCCCGGCGGCCAGCAGCCGGAAGAAGTCCTGGGCGGACAGGTCCGAGGTGAACGCCCGTCCATCCGGCGCGCGGTGCGCGCCCTCGCCGCCCAGCGCCCTGACCGCGGTGCCGGTAGCCACGAACTCCAGCACTTCCTGGCCCCAGACATACATCTGCATCCGCAGCGAGACCCCGACCACGCCGTCGGCGCCCAGGTGGTCAGCTTCGGAGCGCATCCGGGTCATGGCTAGCTCACGGGCGTTGTACATGGCCTGGGTCAGGACGTCCAGCTCGGCGTTCTGCGACCAGCGGCCGACCTGCAGGCCGATGTGGTAGATCGATGAGCCGACCACGAACCCCAGCGGCTCGAAGCCCGCCTCGCCGAGCAGCACGTACTCCGAGACCGACAGATCCGAGGTGAACACGCCGCCCGGCTGGGCTCCCGCGGTCTGCGCCAGGCGGCTGTCTGCAGCCCGTGGTTCCCAGGTCGACGGCGTGTCGCCCGATCCGCTCCCGAACAGGGGCATCTGATTCTCCTTCGCCCAGACCGATTTCACACAGACCAACTACAGGCAGACCAATTACACGCAAACCGCGGCTCTGCTGTGCCGCAAGTCGCCGGGGCTCAGCGTAGTGGCCGTCCAGCCTGGTGAGATGATCAATTGCACATCGTTCACCCACAGAATGGGACACCAGCACCGAGTGACACTCTTCTGCGTGCTGGGCGACGCGCACCTCGACGTCGTGGTGTGCCCGGACGGGCCGGTGGCGGAGGAGACCGACACCTCCGCGCGGACCTGGGTCGGGGCCGGCGGCCAGGCCGCCAACGTGGCGGCGTGGATCGTGGCCCTGGGCGGCCAGGCCCGGCTCATCGCGGCACGGGGCAGCGACCTGGCCGCCCAGCTGGTCGCCGGCGAACTGCACCGGCGGGGCGTTGACCTGCACGGTCCGGTGCTGGACGGCCCCACCGGGGTAGTGGTCTCGCTGTCGCACGACGGCGTCAGCCGGTCCATGCTGACCGACCGGGGCGTGGGCCCGCTGCTCAGCGCGGACGCCCTCGACGACGGCTGGCTCGCGGGCTGCGGCCTGCTGCACCTCCCGGCCTACAGCCTGACCCGGGCGCCGGTCAGCGGGGCCGCGCTGGCCGCGGCCGCCCGCGTGCCCCGGCTCAGCGTTGACCTATCGTCGACGGCCGTGCTGAATGAGTACGGTGCGGCGCGGTTCCGGGCGCTGCTCGGCCGGCTCCGGCCCGAGGTCGTGTTCGGCAACGAGGCCGAGGCGGACCTCATTGGGGACCTGCCGGGCACCGATCTGGTGGTGAAGCTGGGCGCCCGGGGCGCGCGCGCCGCAGGCACCGAGCACCCGGCACATCTGGTCGATGCGGTGGACTCGACCGGAGCGGGCGACGCGTTCGCCGCCGGGTACCTGGTCGGCGGGATCAGCCTGGGCCTGGCTGCGGCCGCGCGGGCGGTGGCCAAGATGGGAGCGATGCCATGAGAATCGACCCGCTGGTGACGGAAGAAGTCCAGGACGCCCTGGATGACGGCCGGCCCGTGGTCGCGCTGGAGACCACCCTGATCTCGCATGGCTTCCCCGGCGGCGAGGGCGTCCAGGTGGCGCTGGCCTCCGAGGCCCGGGTCCGGGACGCGGGCGCGGTGCCCGCCACGATCGGCATCGTCGACGGGACGCTGCGGATCGGGCTCACCGAGCCCGACCTGAAGCGGTTCGCCAGCGCCGGCGACGCGGCTCGCAAGACCGGGGCCCGCGACCTGGCCGCCTGCCTGGTCCAGGGTGCGCTCGGGGCAACCACGGTCGGTGGCACGCTGGCCGTCTGCCGGCTGGCCGGGATCCGGTTCATGGCCACTGGCGGCACCGGCGGGGTGCACCGGGGCTTCGCCACGGTCCCGGACGTCTCGGCCGACCTGCAGCAGATCGCCCGGACTCAGGCCCTGGTGGTGTCGTCCGGGGTCAAATCCATCCTTGACGTGGCGGCCACCACCGAACTGCTGGAGACCCTCGGCGTGCCGGTGCTGGGCTGGCGCATCCGCACGCTCCCGATGTTCTACAGCGCCCACGGTGGTCCACCAGTGTCCGCGGTGGTGACCGGCGCCGCGGAGGCCGCTCGCCTCACCGCTGCACATTGGCTCCTCAACGGACCGTCCGGAGTGCTGCTGACCAGGCCACCGGATCCTGCGCTGGACATCGAGCCGATCCTGGCCGACGCTGTCGAACGCGTCCGCGAGCAGGGGATCCGCGGGCAGGCGGTGACTCCCGCGGTGCTGGAACTGGTGCACGAGCTGAGCGGGGGGCGCAGTATCGAGGTCAACCGGCAGCTAATCGCCGACAACGCGGGCCTGGCGGCGGAGGTAGCCGTGGCTTATGCGGGGCAGGACTGAACGCGTACTCAAAGCTGAGCGTGCTTGAGACGGAGCGGAGAACCCTCATGCGGATTGGCGTGTCAGTGCCGGACCCGTCCGGAACCGACCCACAAGGCCGGCCACCACTGGTCCAGGTGCGCGACGCACTGCGCCGCGCGGCGGACGACGGCTTCACGTCCGCGTGGCTGAACAACATCTTCGGGCTCGACGCGCTGACCGCGCTCGCGGTGGCCGGCAGCCAGGTGCCCGGCATAGAACTGGGCACGGCCGTCGTTCCCACTTACCCGCGGCATCCGGCGGCTCTGGCCCAGCAGGCGCTGACTGTGGCCGCGGCCACGGACGGGCGGCTGACCCTGGGTGTCGGCACCTCCCACGAGATCGTCATCAGGCACATGTTCGGCTACGACTTCAGCAAGCCCGTCGAGCACACCCGGGAGTACCTGTCGATCCTGCGGCCGCTGCTGCACGGGGAGCCCGCCAAGGTGGCGGGCAATCAGCTCAGCGCCGACGTCACGCTGACCACTCCCGGGCCCACGCCGGTCCCGCTGCTGCTCGCGGCGCTCGGGCCCCGGATGCTGCGGCTGGCCGCCGAGCTCGCGGACGGCACCGTGCTCTGGATGACCGGCCCGGCCACGGTCCGGTCGCACATCGTGCCGACCATCACCGCCGCGGCGGAGGCCGCCGGCCGGCCCAGGCCGCGGGTGGTGTGCATCCTGCCGATCTGCGTGACCAGCGACCCGGACGCGGCCCGGGCCGGGGCGGCCAAGGTCTTCGCCATCTACGGCCAGCTGCCGTCGTACCGGGCCATGCTGGACCGGGAGGGGGCAGCCGGTCCGGCGGACGTGGCGCTGGTCGGGGACGAGGCGTCCGTCGAGGCGCAGCTCGCCGACCTGGCCGACGCCGGGGTGACCGACTTCGTGGCCGGGGAATTCGGCCGCGGGGAGGACGCCGTGCGGACCCGGCGGTTGCTCACGTCGCTGGTCGAGACGTGAGCGGGGGTGGACCCAGTGCCCTTCCTCGATCGTGCCGAGGCCGGGAAGCGGCTGGCCAGCCTGCTGACCGGCCAGCTGATGATCGAGCGGGGCGCAGGCACCGTCGTGCTCGGCCTGCCCCGGGGCGGCATCCCGGTCGCTTATGAGATCGCCCGGGCGCTAGGCGCGCCGCTTGACGTCATCCTGGTCCGCAAGATCGGCCTGCCTGCCCAGCCTGAGCTGGCCATGGGGGCGATCGGCGAGGACGGTGTCCGGGTCGTCAACGACGACGTGGTCGACGCGGAACACATCAGCGACCTGCAGTTCGCCGCGGTCGAGGAGCGTGAGCGGGCTGAGCTCGGGCGGCGGGCGGAGCGCTACCGGGCTGGCCTTCCGCGGGTCCCGCTGACCGGCAAGACCGCGATCGTGGTGGACGACGGGATCGCGACGGGCTCCACCGCGCGGGCGGCCTGCCAGGTGGCCCGGGCGCACGGGGCGGCCCGGGTGGTGCTGGCCGTCCCGGTCGCCCCGCCGGCCTCGATCGGCGCGCTGGCCAGCGTGGCGGACGAGGTGGTCTGCGTGGAAGAGCCCGAGCCGTTCCTGGCCATCGGCCAGTGGTACCAGGACTTCGCGCAGACCGGCGACGAGGAAGTGGTCGACCTGCTGCGCCAGTCCGGGAGAGCGGAGTCCGGGAAAGCCCAGGCCGGTGCGGAAGACCGGGCTCCCGCCGACCGGGACGTGATCGTGCTGGCTGGGTCGGTCCCGCTGCCGGGACGGCTGGCCATCCCGGCCGGCGCGCGCGGGGTGGTGGTGTTCGCGCACGGTTCCGGGAGCAGCCGCAGCAGCCCGCGCAACATGTTCGTGGCCGGGGCCCTGCACGTGGTCGGCCTGGGCAGCCTGCTGTTTGACCTGCTCACCCCGGAGGAGGAAGCGGACCGGGCCAACGTGTTCGACATCGGCCTGCTGGCCAGCCGGCTGGCCGCGGCTACCACCTGGCTCCGCGGGCAGCCCGGCCTGCAGGAGGCCCGGGTGGGCTACTTCGGGGCCAGCACCGGGGCCGCCGCGGCGCTGCGTGCCGCCGCGGAACCGGGCAGCGGGATCGCGGCCGTGGTCTCCCGCGGCGGTCGGCCCGACCTGGCCGGGACAGCGCTGGGCGCGGTCCGCGCCCCCACCCTGTTCCTCGTCGGCGGCCTGGACGACCGGGTGCTCGAGCTGAACCAGGCCGCCCGGGCGCAGCTGCGCGCCGAGAGCCAGCTCGTGGTGATCCCCGGCGCCGGCCATCTGTTCGCCGAGCCCGGGACGCTGGAGCAGGCTGCGTCGCTGGCTCGCGACTGGTTCGCGCATTACCTGCGCGCGGCGCCGCCCGGCTGAGCGGGCCGGTCAGGACGCCTGGCGCTTGGCGTGCAGGAACGCGGTGAGCCGCTCCAGCGGCCAGGTGTTGATCACTTCATCCGGGCTGAGCCAGCCGCGCTGCGCGGTGCCGACCCCGTACCGCATCACGTCCAGGTGGCCGACCGCGTGCGCGTCGCTGTCGATACTGAACGCCACCCCGTGCCGCCGGGCCAGCCGGACGTGCTCGGCCGACAGGTCCAGCCGGTCCGGGAACGCGTCGATCTCGATCGCGGTGCCGGTGCGCGCGCAGGCCTCGTACACCGCGTCGAGGTCCGCGTCCACCGGCGGGCGCCGGCCGATCATCCGGGTGGTGGGATGGCCCAGGATGGCCACGTACGGGTTCTCGATGGCCCGCAGCATGCGCCGGGTCATCTCCTCGCGCGGCTGGGTGAAGTGCGAATGCACCGAGGCCACGCACAGGTCGAAGCCGGCGAGGAACTCCGCGGGCCAGTCCACCTCGCCGTCCGGGCCGATGTTGAGCTCGGTGCCGTGCAGCAGCCGCATCCCGCCGTACTGCCCGTCCAGGCGGCGCACCTCGGCCCGCTGGGCCAGCATCTTCTCGTCCGTCATGCGCTGCATGAACAGGTTCGGGGCATGGTCGGTGACCGCGTAGTAGGCGTAGCCGCGGGCCGCCGCCGCCTCCAGCATGCCGGCCAGCGACGCGACGCCGTCGGTGAGGTTGGTGTGGGTGTGCAGGTCACCGCGCAGGTCCGCCTCGGTGACCAGGACGGGAAGCTCGCCGCGCTGTGCGGCCTCGATCTCCCCGCTGTCCTCGCGCAGCGGCGGGGGGATCCAGGGCAGCCCTAGCCGCTCGTACAGCTCTTCCTCGGTCGCGGCGGCCAGGCAGGCTCCGGTCTCGGAGTCGAACAGGCCGTACTCGGACAGCTTCAGCCTGCGGTGGATGGCCATCTCCCGGAGCCGGACGTTGTGCGCCTGCGACCCGGTGAAGTACAGCAGCGCCGCGCCCCAGCTGCCCTCCGGGACGACCCGCAGGTCGGCCTGGATGCCGTCGGCGGTCCGGATCGAGGTCTTGGCGTCGCCGCTGGCGATGACCTCGGCCACCAGCGGCAGCTCCCGGAACGCGGTCATCAGCGCGGGCGGGTCCGCGGTCACCGCGAGGATGTCCACGTCCCCGATCGTGTCCCGCATCCGCCGCAGGGACCCCGCGTACGTGCACCGGGTACAGCCGGGCACGGCGGACAGCCTGGCGATGAGCTCCGCGGCCAGGTCCATCGCGGTGTCGATCCGGACCCGGCCCGCGGACTTGCGGATCAGCTCGATACCGCGGAGCAGGTTCCCCTCGGACTTGGGGCCGAAGCCGGGCAGCCCCTCCAGGCGGCCCGCGGCGATAGAGGCGGAGAGCTCATCCGCGGAGTCGATGCCGCGCTCGGTGTACAGGCTCATGGCCCGCTTGGGCCCCAGCCCGGGTATCTCGGTCAGCCGGCGCACCCCGTCCGGGACCTTGGCGCGCAGCGCGTCCAGCTGGCGGATGTGCCCCGTACTCAGGTAGTCGCGGATCTTGGCGGCGATGGCCCGCCCGACGTTCGGGATCCGGTCCAGCTCCGCGGGATCGACCCGGGCCAGGTCCTGGGGGTAGCCCGCGACCGAACGCGCCGCCTTCTCGTAGGACCTGATCCGGAACCCGTCGCCGCCGGTGATGGCGAGCAGGTCGGCGTACTCGGCGAGCAGCGCTGCGACCTCGTCGTTAGTGCGCACGGCCCAGGTTATCCGGGCCGCCGCACTCAGCAGGAGGGCACGGGCCCCCTGGGCCGGTCACCGGCGGACGTCCAGGCTGATGCTCACCGGCACGGCGGCGCGTACCGGCGACCGGGAACGTAGGCGGCCCACTCGGCCTCGCTGAGCGGCTGCCCTCCGGTGCCGCACACGCCTGCGGCGGCCGCGCGGACCTGGGTGTCCCAGAGCCGGACCGTGCCGTCGTTGCTGGCGGCGGCCAGGGTGCTGCCGGCCGGCGAGAACGCCACCGACCACACCTGTTCCGCCGGGCCGGTCAGGGTGGCCAGCAGGCGGGGCCGGGCGGGGTCGCTGACGTGCCACAGCCACACGGTGCCGTCCGTCGCCCCGCTGGCCAGCGTCTGCCCGTCCGGGCTGAAGGCCACCGAGTAGACGTAGCCGGCCGGTCCGGTGAGCGGCCGCCCCAGCGCGACCGGCCGGGCCAGGTCGGTGACGTTCCACAGCCGCACCGTCTTGTCGGCACTCCCCACGGCCAGGGTGCGGCCATCGGGGCTGAACGCGACCGAGATGGCGTAGCTCGCCGGGCCCGTCAGCGGCTTCCCGATCCTCGTGGGGTGGCCCGGCTGGCTGATGTTCCACAGGCTGGTGAGGTCGTCTGCGCTCGCCGCCGCGAGCGTGCGGCCATCCGGGCTGAACGCCACCGAGAACACGTAGGTGCCCGAGTCGTGCACGGTGGCCACCGGCCGGGGATGTGCGGGGTCGGCGACGTTCCACAGCCGCACGGTCCCATCGTCGCCACTGGTGGCCAGCAGCGTGCCATCCGGGCTGAACTCGGCGGATTCGACCATGCCTTTCGCAGAGGCCAGGACCGGCTGGCTCAGGGGAGCCAGCGACCGGCCGTGGGTGATCCCGAAGAGCTGCATCTTCCCATCGCTGTACCCGGCCGCCAGGGTGGTCCCGCCGGGGGAGAAGGCCACCGGATTGACGTCGGTGTTCGCTGGCACCCGGGCGGCCGCCAGCAGGGTGTGAGTCATGGGGTCCCACAGCTGGAGATCGAGGCCGCCGACCGCCAGCAGATGGCCACTGTGGCTGTACGCGACGCTGTAAGCCGGGCCGCCCGTGCGCAGCACCGGGGTGGGCAGCATCCAGTCGCGGACATGGCCGTCCGCGTCCCCGGCCACCAGGCGGCCGGCGGCGTCCCAGGCCAGCGACGTGACCGGCTGCGGCTGCGGCAGTGTGGCCGTCAGCGCCTGGGTGGCCAGGTTCCAGATCAGCACCCGGTCATCGCTGCCGCCGGCGGCCAGGCTGCGCCCGTCCGGGCTGAACGCGACCGCGTTCACCCAGTCGGTGGCCCCGGTCAGGGTGCGCTCCCGGACCGGCCGGGAGGGCGTGGTCACGTTCCACAGCCAGACCTTCTTGTCCCGGCTCCCGGCGGCCAGCGTCCGGCCATCCGGGCTGAACGCCACCGCATCGACCACATCGGTAGGTCCCGTCAGCGGCTTGCCCAGCGCTACCGGGTGGGCCGGGTTCGACACCTTCCACAGCCGGACGGTCTTGTCCGCGCTGCCCGCGGCCAGTATGGCGCCGTCCGGGCTGAACGCCACCGACTGCACGAAGCTGGCGGGCCCGGTCAGTGGCCGGCCCACGGCGGCCGGATGCTCTGGATCGGCCACGCTCCAGAGCCTCACCGTGTCATCGGCGCTGCCCGCGGCGAGCAGCGACCCGCGGTCGCTGAAGGCCAGTGAGTACACGGTGCCCGCCGGGCCGGTCAGGGGCGCGCCGAGCCGGACGGGACGAGCCGGGTTCCGCATGTCCCAGAGCAGCACGGTCTGCCCCGCGCCCGCGACGGCCAGAATGCGGCCGTCCGGGCTGAACGCCGCCGCGTACAGCGGAGCCTTCCGGTTCACGGGCAGCAGCGGGGCGCCCATGGCGACCGGGTGAGCGGGCCGGGCCACGTCCCAGAGCCGCAGGCTGCCGTCGGCGCCGGCCACGGCCAGCACCCGGTGATCGGGGCTGAGGCTGACCGCCTCCACTACCCCGGCCGAGTCGATCAGCCCGGCCTCGGCCGGGCTGCCGGACGACTCGAGCAAGCTGGCCCGGGCGTCGGCGGTCGGCGCGATCCGGTACGCGGCCAGGCTCAGCTGGGCGGCCAGCCCGGCGCTCTGCCCGCGGACCTGGTCGGCCTCGATGGCCACCTCGCGTGACTGCGCGGTGTTCTTGGCGGTCGTCGCGGTGTCCCGCGCGCTGGTCGCCTCGTGGCGCTGCTGGAACGCGTACCCGGCCAGCGCGACCGTCACCAGGACCAGCACGGTGAGCGCCGCGACCAGGCGGCGCAGCCGCCGCGTGTGGCGGCGCTCCGTGGCCTGCTGCAGCCGTTCCTGCACGATGCCCGCATCCACGAACGCCCGGGTCAGCGTGCCCAGGCTGTCCCGGTTCAGCGGATCGTCGGCCCATTCCCGGGCCATCGCCAGCTGGCCGCCACGGAGCACGGCCGCGGGATCCCGCCCGGCCTCGTCCCAGGCCCGCGCGGCATCGCTGAGCCGCCGCCGGATCCGCAGGCCCTCCCGGTTGCCGTCGATCCAGCTGCGCAGCAGCGGCCAGGCGGTGAGCAGGGCTTCGTGGGTGATCTGCGCCCGGTCCGCGTCCACGGTGATCAGCCGCTCCGCGACGAACCGGTCGAGCACCTCGCCGGGCGACGCGGCCTGGCCGGGCCAGTCGCTTAGCTCGGCCAGCGGCACTGAGCTGCGCGTCTCCGGCGCGTCGTCGGCCACGTACACCAGGCGCAGGAAGAGCCGCCGGGCGATGTCCCGCTGCTCCTCATCGAGGGACCCGTAGACGTGGTCGGCGGTCTGCGAGATCGCGTGCCGGATGCCCCCACTGGCCTGGTAGTCAGCGACGGTGAGCCGGCCGTCGTGGCTGCGTGACCAGGTGGTGCGCAGGGCGTGGGAGAGCAGCGGCAGGGCGCCGGCCTCGTGGCCGGCGCCGGGCGGGCTGCCGACCGGGGAACGCGGTGCGAGGTCGCTCAGCAGCAGTTCAACGAGGCCGTCGGTCAGCTCGAGGTGGGCCAGGCGGGCCGGCTCGACGATCGCGCGGCGTACCTCGTGCCGGGTCATCGGCACCACCACGACCTGGTGCTCCTGGAGCGCCCGGGCCAGCTCCGGGTGCCGGAGCGCGCGATCGTAGAAGTCGGCCCGCAGCGCCAGCACCACCACGGCGGGTCCGGCCAGCGCGCAGATCGCTGCGATAAAGCAGTGCTGCTCCACCTCGTCCCGGCAGGCCGTGAAGATTTCCTCAAACTGATCCACCACGATGAGCAGCCCAGGTTCGCCGCCACCGGGGATGAGCCAGGACGTATCGCCGGGGCCGGTGCGGCCGGGCAGGAACCGGGGCGCCTCGCCTGGGTCGCGGCGCAGGGCCGCCTCGATGCCGCTGATCTCCGCGGGCTCGCCCGGGTCAGCCGGAGGCAGCCCGGCCTCGTCCGGCACCTCGTGGTTGAGCCCGGCCAGCTGCCGGGCCAGCTCGCGAAGCGGTGTGGCCCCCGGGGTGAAGAGCGCTAATTTTCGCCGGGACCAGTCCGGCAGCGCCGGGATCAGACCGGCCCGCAGCAGCGACGTCTTGCCCGAGCCGGACGGCCCGACCACCGCCAGCGGCACCCCAGGCGCGGGAGCCGCGGTGGCCAGCCGGACCAGGCGGGCGGTGAGCTCCTCCCGGCCGAAAAACCACGGGGCGTCCTCAGACTGGAAACTGGCCAGGCCGCGGTAGGGCGCCGCGGTGGCCCCGGGCCGGCGTCCGGGCCCGCGGCGGACCCGGTTGAGAGCACTCGTCCACTCGGTCAGCCGGGCCGCGTCCGTCTCGCCGCAGGCCCGGAGGATCCTCGCGAGCAACGCGGGCTGGCTCGGCGGGGGCAGATGGCGGCCCGCGAAGTAGTCCCCGGCGGTGCTGGCCGGGATGCCCACCGTCCGGGCCACCTCCCGCACGGTCAGCCCGGCCCGCTGCCGGGCGAGCGTCAGTTCCCGCCCGAAGTCCGGCTGGGAAGCGATACGCCGCGGGTCTGGCTGCCTGGGATCATCCTCTGGTGCCGCGGGTTGCGGCTCTTCGTCACGCGGGCCAGCAGCCCCGGGTCCCCCCTCAGTGGCCATGACATCCCCCCTCGAGATCAACGGCCACAGGGCGGCGGCGCGCGCCGTCCTGTGTCTGCATGACTCCTGGGGGACGCCGTGAGTTGACATCAACGGGTGAATTAGTCAGGTCGGCGGGCGATGGCCGGGCTGTCCGACCTTGTCCGAGGGTTATCCGCGCCGCTGCGCGCAGCCCGGGGCGGCCCAGAGACTGGGCAACGGGCCCTGGGCCCGCTCCAGTGTGCGGGTGGCCCCAGGTGAGGGGGGTACGAACGTCCCCACGCCTGGCGCGGGCGTGGGGACACCGTCCTGGTCCCGTTCGGCGAGCGGTGGGGGGTAGGGGCCGCCGAACGGGACCAGGCCGGCCCGGTCATCGGTCAGGACCGGCCGGGCACCAGCCGCTCGTCCCAGGCTTGCTGCAAGGCCGCGAGGAGCGTGTCCACCGGCTGGGCGCCGGCCACGCCGTACCGGCGGTCGATCACGAAGAAGGGGACGCCGGTCGCGCCCAGTTCGGCCGCTTCGCGCCCTTCGTCGGCCACCCGGTCCGCGTACCGGTGGGACTGCAGCGCCTCCCGTGCGTCCTCCGGGTCCAGCCCGATCTCGCCGGCCTGGCTCACCAGGTCCTCTTCCGTGAAGATGGGCCGCGCCTCACCGAAGTAGGCGGTGAACAGGCGGTTCCAGGCCTGGGCCTGCTGGCCGTGATCGGCCGCGTACGCGAGCAGTTCATGCGCCAGGGCGGTGCTGCCCACCCTGTTGTCCAGGACATGGTACGGCCGCAGGCCCTCACTATCCGCCAGGTCCTCGACCCGCCGGGTCATCGCGTCAATCTGCCCATCGTCCAGGCCCTTCTTCCTGAGCATGTCCCGGACCGGCTCACTCGATCCCGCTGGCGCGGCCGGGTCCAGCTGGAAGGAATGATGGGTCACCTGAACCTCGTCGCGGTGCGGGAAACGCTCCAGCGCCGCCTCCAGCCGGTGGGTGCCCAGACCGCACCAGGGGCAGATGACGTCCGCCCACACCTCAACCTGCATCGCACCCCTCCAGGTTTCGACTGTCCCAGGATTGCTACAACGGCCGGGCGCGCGGATGCCTTCCCGGAAGGACCGCGTCAGGGCAGCCGGGGACGGCGCCACCCGGCGCCGCGGACGCTGGGCAACTGTTGCCCTCCGGAACCTTCCAGCGGGCCGTTGGCCGAGGTAACGTTCAAGCGGGTCCCGGGCCGTTGACCCACCGAAGAGCCACTGCAGAGGGTGTGAAGGTGGCCGCGCAGGTTGGCCTTGGCCGCGAAGACGTTCCCTCCTCGTCACCCCCCGGGACCCGCCAGCTCTCCGCACGGCCCGCGCTGTGCGGAAGGACCACGATGGCAGGGATGGGCAGGCAGGGCGTGAGCCGGGCGCACGACATTGGCGGCCAGACCGGGTTCGGCCCGGTCCCGCTGGGCGAGGACGGCCTCCCCTTCGACCATGACTGGGAGGCCCGGGTCTACGCGCTGAACGGCGTGCTCCGCGCCCGGGGCCTCTACAGCGGGGATGAGTTCCGGGACGCCATCGAGCGGATCCCGCCCCAGGATTACCTCCGGCTGGGCTACTACGAACGCTGGCTGCGCGCCATCGAGACACTCCTGGCGGAGAAGGCCCTGCTCCCTGATGATCTGCTCCCTGACGATGGCCCGCTGGCTGTCACGGACGACGGGTGACGCTGAGCCCCGGTACCCGGGTCCGGGCCCGGCTGGCCGATCCAGATCACCACACCCGGCTGCCTGGCTACGTGCGTGGGCAGACCGGGGAAGTGGTCGAGGTGGCGGGGCAGTGGCCGCTACCTGATGACCGGGCCCGGGGCATCGCTCCGCCCCGGGTCGAGACCGTCTACGCGGTGCGATTCCCCGCCGCCGGGCTGTGGGGCAGCGGGACGCACTCGGTCGTCGTGGACCTGTGGGAGTCCTATCTGGAGGAGGTCGGCTGATGGGAGCGGGGCACGCCGAGCAGCCGGCGGCCGTCCGGCTGCGCCAGCTGGAGGAGCGGGTGCTCGCCGCCGGGCTGGCCACCGACGCGGAACTGGACGCCGTGCTGGCCCGGCTGTACGCGGGGGCCTCGCCGCTGAACGGAGCCCGGATCGTGGCCCGGGCCTGGTCCGATCCTGGTTACGCTGGCCGGCTCCTCGCGGACGGGAACGCGGCCGCGGCCGAGCTGGGCTTCGACACCGCGCACGCGGGGAGCGGGTACCGGCTCAAGGTCGTGGCGAACACTGCGGGCACCCACAACATGATCGTCTGCACGCTGTGCTCGTGCTACCCGGTGTCGCTGCTCGGCCCCTCGCCCAGCTGGTACAAGAGCCTGGCTTACCGCTCACGTGCGGTCCGCGAGCCGCGCGAGGTCCTGGCCGAGTTCGGGTTGCTGCTTCCGCCGGACACCCAGATCGTGGTCTGGGACGCCAGCGCCGAGAACCGCTTCCTGGTCCTGCCCGCCCGCCCGGCGGGGACGGCCACCCTGGCCGAGGAGGAACTGGCCGCCCTGGTCACCAGGAACGGGCTGATCGGCACCGCCGCGGTCTGACCCGGTCCGGGCCTTTCGATCTTCCCGCGGCGGGTATGTCAGCTTCGAGGCTGTCTAACCCGGCCGCCTGGACAAGCATCCGCCCGCGCCAGTGGCGCGCGGAACTGGGAGATTGCCATGAAAGTGCTGACGGGGGTGGTCGCGGTGGGCCTGGTGGGCTTCATCGTCATCAACATCATCAACCGGGATGACATAGTGCGCTACATCAAGATGCGCCGGATGTGATCACCCCGGCTTGACCACCGAGGGATGAGGTTATGACCACCGCCGCCGCCGTGGCCAGCCCAATCGACTTCGAGACCTACGGTGACTACCAGGTGAAGGCTCCGCCCCGTGCGGACGGCGCCTTCGTCCGCCCGCTCTACCAGTTCCAGGGGCGAGTGAGCGCGGACGGATCCACCGGCTACCGTGCCGAGGCCGGCCGCTACCACCTCTACATCTCCCTCGCCTGCCCGTGGGCGCACCGCTCGGCGATCGTCCGGGCACTGCTGGGCCTCGAGGACGTGATATCGATGTCGGTGGTCGACCCGATCCGGGACGGGCGCGGCTGGGCGTTCCGGGACGGCCCCGGCTACACGCCAGATCCAGTCAACGGCTTCACCCTCCTGAGGGACGCCTACCAGGCCACCGAACCGGGCTACGACGGGCACGTCTCGGTGCCGGTGCTCTGGGACAAGGAGACCGGCCGGATCGTCTCCAACAACTTCCCCGACATCACCATCGACCTGGGTACGCAGTTCGGCCGCTGGGCGAACCCGGCCTTCGACCTTTACCCGGCCCCGCTGCGCCCGGAGATCGATTCGCTCAACGAGCGGGTGTACACGACGGTCAATAACGGCGTCTACCGGTGCGGGTTCGCCACCTCGCAGCAGGCCTACGACAGCGCGGTGGCCAGCCTGTTCGCCACCCTGGATGATCTCGACCAGCGGCTGGCCACCCGGCGGTACCTGTTCGGGGACTTGCTTACCGAAGCTGACGTGCGGCTGTGGGTGACCCTGGCCCGGTTCGACGCGGTGTACGTCACCCACTTCCGGGCCAACCTGCGGCGCCTGGCCGACTATCCGCATCTGTGGCCGTATGCGCGTGATCTGTACTCGATGCCGGCGTTCCGCACCACCACGGACTTCGACCACATCAAGCGGCACTACTACGGGACGCATCCGCAGCTCAACCCGCTGCGGATCGTGCCGGCCGGGCCGATCCTGGACTGGGACGCCCCGCAGCAGCGGGCGGCCCTGACCGGCCCTGGGACGCGCTGACCGGCGGAAGCTGGCCCGCCACGCCGGTCAGCGCGCGTCTGTGTCGCGCCGGTCCGCGCTGACGGCGCCGTTCAGCGTGTACTGGCCGCTCTGCTTTCAGTGCGCGTGCGCGTCACCGCGGGTGGCCGCGCGCATAACGTCCAGCACCGCTTCCTGCCCCGGGGTGCTGCCGCGGTCCATGGCCGGGGCGATCCCGTCTGTGTGCGCGATGAGCCGGATATCCGGCTCGCCTTCCACCGAGATCCGGGCCATGGCCCAGCGGGAGAACACCCGCCCATCAGCCGGGCCGGACTGGATAACCGAGATGTTCTCGTGCCGCGGATCCTGCTCGATGGTGGTGAACAGCGCCCGGATCGGGGCCTCCGCACCCTCGAGCACCTGGGCGAACCAGTCGCCGTAGATCAGCAGAGCCCCGGTGATCTGCTGCTTCTTGTTATTCGACCGCGCGACAGAGAACAACGTGCCGAGCTCGGTCTTGCGCTGGTCCGCGGGAATCATGTTCCGGCTGCGGTACATCAGCCGGAAGGTGCTCTCCGTGCTGGACGTTGGTGTGCCGGAAGTCGGTGCTTCGTCGCCCACGGCTTCTCCCGTTACGTTGTGGCACCGGCAGGACTTGTCCGATACTTGTTCATTGGCAAGGCGGCGAGGTCTCACTTTGCGACAGGCGGCGCAAACTAGCAGCGTGGGCCCGGTCACGCCAGAGTCCGACGTGCGGCGAAGAAAGGCGGCGGCCCGTGGGCGCGCTGCAGATCAGCTGGTGAGCTCCGCGTACAGCGCCGTGGTCTGCGCGGCGATGGCGTCCCAGCCGAACTCGGCCGCGGCGCGCTTGCGGCCCGCCGCACCCATGGCGCCCGCCCGCACCGGGTCGCCGATCAGCGCGTTCAGCGACTGCGCCAGGGCAGCCGGGTCGTCCGGCGGGACGAGCAGCCCGGTCTCCCCGTCGCTGACCACCTCGGGGATGCCGCCGACCCGGGACGCCACCACCGCGGTGCCGCAGGCCATCGCCTCCAGGTTGACGATGCCGAGCGGCTCGTACAGCGACGGGCAGGCGAACACCGTGGCGTGGCTGAGCAGCTGGATGACCTCAGGCTTAGTCAGCATCTCCGGGATCCAGATCACCCCGGTGCGGGCCGCCTGCAGGCTCGCCACCAGCCCGGCCACCTCGGCGGCCAGTTCGGGGGTGTCCGGCTGGCCGGCGCACAGGACCAGCTGCGCCTCCGGCGGCAGGCCGGCCGCCGCCCGGAGCAGTACCGGGACCCCCTTCTGCCGGGTGATCCGCCCGACGAAGATGACCAGCGGCCGCGACGGATCCACCCCGAACCGCTCCAGGACCGCAGTCCCGGCGTCCGGCGCGTACTCCCGCGTGTCGATCCCGTTCCGGATGACCCGGATCCGGCCGGCGTCCACCGCCGGGTAGGCGGCCAGCACGTCCTCGCGCATCCCCTCGGACACCGCGATCACCGCGGCCGCGGACTCGACCGCCACCCGCTCGCACCAGCTGGACAGGGCGTACCCGCCGCCGAGCTGCTCCGCCTTCCACGGTCGCAGCGGCTCCAGCGAGTGCACCGTCATCACGTGCGGCACCCCGTACAGCATCGAGGCCAGGTGCCCCGCGAGGTTCGCGTACCAGGTGTGCGAGTGCACCAGGTCCGCCCCGCCCACCGCCGCGGTCATGGACAGGTCGGTGGAGATGGTGGCCAGCGCCTGGTTCGCTCCGGCGAGCAGTTCCCACGGCCGGTGAGCCACCGCCCCTGGCCGGTCACCGCCCTCGCAGTGGACGGTCAGGTCGACCAGCCCGGTCAGCTCCCGGGCCAGGTAAGTGACGTGCACCCCCGCGCCGCCGTACACCTCGGGGGGGTACTCCCGGGTGAGCAGGGCCACCTTGAGCCGGTCTGCGCGGGCCGGTGCGGAGGGATCACCGGCCACGGTCATACCGTCACCTTCTGGCTCTTGCCCACCACCGTGATGCCGTCGGACACCAGGAAGCCGCGTTCCCGGTCGTGATCCTTGTCCACGCCGATCGTGACTCCCTCGGGCACCGTCACGTTCTTGTCCAGGATGGCGTTCCTGATCACCGCGTGCCGGCCGATGATCGTGTTGTGCAGGATCACCGACCTCTCGACGCTCGACCAGCTGTTGACCCGCACGCCGGGGGAGAGAACGGACTCGCGGACCAGCCCGCCAGACACGATGACGCCGTTGCTGACCAGGCTATCGATGGCCCGGCCGACCCGGTCGCCGTTGTCGTGCACGAACTTGGCGGGCGGCAGGCTGGGCACGTTGGTCAGGATTGGCCACCGGTCGTTGTAGAGGTTGAACACGGGGTGGATAGCGCACAGGTCCATGTGCGCCTCGAAGTAGGACTCCAGCGTGCCGACGTCACGCCAGTAGCCGGCGTCACGCTCGCTCGCCCCGGGCACCTTGTTGGTCATGAAGTCGTAGACGTGCGCGGCGCCCTCGTCCACGAGCAGGGGGATGATGTCGCCGCCCATGTCGTGACGGCTGTTCGGGTTGGCCGCGTCCTTACGCAGCGCCTCGATCAGCACGTCGGTGGAGAACAGGTAGTTGCCCATCGAGGCGTAGGCCTCATCAGGCCGGCCAGGCAGCGAGGGCGGGTCGGCTGGCTTCTCCAGGAACGCCTCGAGCGTGTGCCCGTCCGCACCGGCCTGGATCACGCCGAACGCGGTCGCCTCCTCCCGCGGCACCGGGATGGCCGCGACGGTGACGCCGGCCCCCTGGTCGCAGTGCTCCTGGATCATCTGCCGCGGGTCCATCCGGTACACGTGATCCGCGCCGAACACGATGACCAGGTCGGGCTTCTCGTCGTAGATCAGGTTCAGCGACTGGTAGATCGCGTCGGCCGACCCGGTGTACCAGTGCGGGCCGAGCCGCTGCTGGGCGGGGACGGGCGTGACGTAGTTGCCGAGCAACGTGCTCATCCGCCACGTGGTGGAGATGTGCCGGTCCAGGCTGTGGCTCTTGTACTGGGTGAGCACGGCGATCCGCAAGATCCCGGCGTTGACCAGGTTGGACAGCGCGAAGTCAACCAGGCGGTACACGCCGCCGAACGGCACGGCCGGCTTGGCCCGGTCCGCGGTCAGCGGCGCCAGCCGCTTGCCCGCCCCGCCGGCCAGCACGATGCCCAGAACCCGCTGATCTGCCATCTCCCACCCCTCACGTGCCATCTGCTACTTTCAGCACGCCATCCAGGATCTGCTGTGCTTCTTCCTGGATGCGGGCCAGCTGCCCGGGGCCGGCGAACGACTCCGCGTACAGCTTGTAGACGTCTTCTGTGCCCGAGGGTCGTGCGGCGAACCAGCCATTCTCGGTGATCACCTTGATGCCGCCGAGCGGCTCGCCGTTGCCCGGGGCCCGGGTCAGCCGGTCGACCACCCGCTCACCCGCGAGCTCGCCGACACTGACCTGCTCGGGGGAGAGCTTGGCCAGCAGCGCTTTCTGCGCCCTGGTCGCGGGCGCGTCGATCCGGGCGTAGGCCGGGTCGCCCAGCTGGCTGGCCAGGTCCCGGTACCGCTCACCCGGGGACTGCCCGGTCACCGCCGCGATCTCCGAGGCCAGCAGGGCCAGGATGATGCCGTCCTTGTCGGTGGTCCAGACCTGGCCGTCGGTGCACAGGAAGGAGGCTCCGGCGCTCTCCTCGCCGCCGAAGGCGATGGAGCCGTCCAGCAGCCCCGGCACGAACCACTTGAACCCCACCGGCACCTCGGTCAGCGCGCGCCCGGCGGCCTCGGCCACCCGGTCGATGATCGAGGAACTGACCATGGTCTTGCCCACCGCGGCGTCGGAGGGCCAGTCCGCCCGGTGCCGGTACAGGTAGTCGATGGCCACGGCCAGGTAGTGGTTGGGGTCCAGCAGGCCCGCGTCGGGTGTGACGATGCCGTGCCGGTCGGAGTCGGTGTCGTTGCCGGTCGCGATGGCGAACTCGGCGGCCCGGTCGATCAGCGAGGCCATCGCGTAGGGCGAGGAGCAGTCCATCCGGATTCGGCCGTCCCAGTCCAGGGTCATGAACCGGAACGTGGCGTCCACGTCCGGGTTGACCACGGTCAGGTCCAGCCCGTAGCGCTCGGCGATCTCCCCCCAGTACGCGACGCTGGCGCCGCCCAGCGGGTCGGCGCCGATCCGGATGCCCGCGCTGCGGATCACGTCCAGGTCCACCACGGCCGGCAACTGGTCCACGTACTCGCCCAGGAAGTCAAATGTTGCTGTCGTGAGCGCGCTCCTGGCCCGTGTGTAGCGCACGCGCCGCACCTCGCGCAGCCCGCCCGCCAGCAGCTCGTTGGCCCGGTCCTGGATGACCGAGGTGATCTGCGACCCGGCCGGGCCGCCGTCGGGCGGGTTGTACTTGAACCCGCCGTCCTCCGGCGGGTTGTGCGACGGGGTGATCACGATCCCGTCGGCCAGGCCGTCCGTGCGCCCGTCGTTGTAGGCCAGGATGGCCCGGGACAGGGCGGGTGTCGGGGTGTACCCGTCCCGGCTGTCCACCAGGACGGTCACCTCGTTCGCGGCGAGCACCTCCAGTGCGGTCACGAACGCGGGCTCGGACAGCGCGTGGGTATCCCGGCCGAGGAAGAGCGGGCCGGTGGTGCCCGCCCGGGCCCGGTAGTCACAGATGGCCTGGGCGGTGGCGGCGATGTGATCCTCGTTGAACGACGTGCGCAGCGCCGAGCCGCGATGTCCCGACGTGCCGAAGCTGACTCTCTGCTCGGTGACTGCTGGATCCGGGTGCAGTGCGTAGTAGGACGTGACCAGCTTGGCCACGTCCACCAGATCCGCCTGGCTGGCCGGCTGCCCGGCCCGCTCGTTCACCGGCACGGTGGGCTCCTCTCCTTCGGTAATCAAGTCTTCCGGTAAACCGCGCTGGCCGCCATGGCCGGCGCGCTCCGGAAACTGGCGGACTGCGAAGTGGTACCCCTGAGGCGGAGCCTCATCCCGGTCGCCAGGCAGTGCTGCGATGATGGCGACATGACCAACAACGCGTCACGACCGCTGACCCGGCGGGCCCGGCTATGGGCGGCCGCGGAGGCGCGGGGGGTCCCGCTGCGGACCATCCTGGCCGTCGCGCTGGTCGTGATCGCGGTCTACATGCTGGCCAAGGTGGTCTACCGGCTCCGCGACGTGCTGCTGCTGATCATCGTGGCCGCGTTCATCGCGGTGATCCTGAACCCGCTGGTGGTCGCCCTGCAGCACTGGAAGATCCGGCGGCGGGGCTGGGCGGTCGCGGTGGTGACCCTGTGGGGGCTGGTCGTCTTCGCCGGCCTCGCCTTCGCCTTCGGGTACCCGCTGGCCAACGGGATCAACCACCTGGCCCTGAAGCTGCCGGGCTACGTGGCTGCGGCAACCCACGGCACGGGCTGGATCGGCCATCTCGTCACCAAGTATCACGTGCAGGCGTGGGTGAATAAGAACGCGCCCAAGCTGGTGAGCTTCGGTGAAGGGCTGGCCAAGCCGGCGCTGAGCCTCGGCAAGGGCGCGCTGACCCTGCTGCTCGAGCTGTTCACCATCTTCGTGCTGGTGCTGCTCCTGCTGCTGGAAGGCCCGAAGATGCGGACCGCCCTGCTGGGCTCGATGGCCCCGGAGCGGGCTGAGCGGTACCGGCGGGTCGCGCACGAAGTCAACCGCTCGGTCACCGGGTACATGCTCGGCAACGTCCTCACCTCGGTGATCGCGGGCGCGGTCGTGTACGTCACGCTGCTGGTGCTGGGCGTGCCGTTCCCCTTCCTGTGGGCACTGTGGGTGGCGCTGGTGGACTTCCTGCCGATGATCGGCGGGGCGCTGGCCGGGATTCCCACCGTGCTGTTCGCCGCGGCCCACTCGCTGACCGCCGGGATCGTCACGCTGGTCGTGTTCCTCATCTACACCCAGCTCGAGAACCACGTGCTGAACCCGATCGTGATGAGCCGCACGGTCCGGGTCAACCCGCTGCTGGTGCTGCTGTCCATCCTGGTCGGCGGGGAAATCGGCAGCTGGATCGGCGGGATATTCGGCGCGTTCGTGGGGGCGCTGCTGGCCATCCCGGCGGCCGGGGCCCTCCAGGTCATCGCGCGCGAGGTCTGGCAGGCCACGGACCCCCTCGCCGCGGCGGCCGGCGCGGTCGGCCAGGCGGTCAACACGGCGGCGAACGCGGCTGACGGCGCCGCCGCTGACGGGGCGGGCGCGGGCGGCCAGGCCGTCAGCACCAACGCCCCCGCGGAGGCTGGCCCTGATGGCGCGGACGGTGCCGCCCGTGACGGCGCCGCGGACCCGGAGCGCGCGGGCCACCCGTCGCCGGTCAATCCCGGCCCCAGCACCGGCGGCTCCCCCCGGAACTGACCACCTCCCCGCCCCACGAGGACCCTGGGCCCGCCGTCCACCCTCGCCCCGGCCCGGCCCACCCGGCCGACCCTCGCCCCGGCCCGCCCTCGCTCGCCCCACCAGCATCATGAGTCACGTCGATCTTGACTTTTCCCGCGAAACGTGCGTTCTGGCGGGTGTTTGGCCCGTTTTCGGCGCACGTTCCGCGGGAAAAGAGGCTGGGAGGGGCTGATGGGACTAATGGGACTCGAGACGGACGGGGTCATTGAGGAAGGTGGGGTCGCACAGGACGGGAGGTTCTGCTGGGACCGGGGGCCGGGCCGCGTGACCCCGACCGGGCGGTGTGACCATGGGGTGGGCGGGGCGGCAGACTTGGGGCATGGACGCGGCGGTGGTGCCCCGGCGGGCCACGGCGGCGGACCTGCCGCGGGTCCGCGAGGTGGTGACCGCCGCGTACACGAAGTACCTGACCCGGATGGACCGGCCGCCAGCGCCGATGCTGCGGGACTACACCAGGCCGGCCCGGGCCGGGCTGGTCTGGGTGATCGGCGAGCCGGTCATGGGCCTGATCTCACTGACCCCGGAGCCGGGCAGCCTGCTGATCGAGAACATCGCCGTGCATCCCAGTGCCCAGGGCACCGGCCTCGGGCGGCGGCTGCTGGAGTTCGCCGAGCAGGAGGCCGCCCGGCGCCGGCTCGCCCAGCTCTCGCTCTACACGAACGAGGTGATGACCGAGAGCCAGGCGGTGTACGCCCGCCTCGGCTACCGGGAGGTGCGGCGGGCCACCGAGCACGGCTACCGGCGCATCTTCATGGTCAAGGAGTTGGCTGGACGGGCGGCGGGTTAGGAGCTAGCCGGACTGCCAGCGCCGGACGGCGAGCAGGCCGGGCGGCACGGACAGGATGAGCAGCCAGACCGCCAGGTAGAGCGGTTCGCGACCGAGCGGGCCGCCGTCGGCCAGGGTGCGGATCACGTTAACGGCGGCGGTGACCGGGTTGGCCCGGGCCAGCGGCTGAAGCCACCCGGCCAGCCGGTCGATCGGGGTGAACGTCGAGCTGATGAACGTGAGCGGCACCATCGGCAGGAACAGGGCCCGGCCCGCGGTGTCCGGGTCATTGATCCGCAGCGCCAGCCAGCACATCGTGATCCCCAGCGCGAGGCCGAAGGCCACCGCGACCGCGACGATGCCCACCATTCCGGGCAGTCCGGTCCGGACCCGGAACCCCAGCAGCGACGCGACGCCCAGCACCAGGAGCGCCTGGACCAGGAAGATCAGGCCCTCGGCCAGCATCCGGCCGAGCAGCACCGCGCTGCGGGCGATCGGCAGGGACCGGAACCGGTCGGTGATCCCGCTGGCCGCGTCCAGCACCAGGCCCAGCCCCACGGTCGGCGCGGTCAGCGCCACGTTCTGCACGATGATGCCGGGGACCAGGTACTGGCGGTACGTCGCGCCGGGGACCCGGGCCAGCCCGGCGAAGATGGCCAGGAACAGCACCAGCAGCACGATCGGCTGGATCAGCGGGTAGAGCAGCCGGCTCGGGTTGGCGCGAAGGATGGCGAGCTGGCGGCCGCAGATCAGCGTGGCCTCCCACGCGGTACGGCGGGGGCCGGGGCGAGACACCGGGCCCGGCGGCGCCGCCATGCTGGTCACGGCGCCGCCATGCTGGTCACGGCGCCGCCACACCGGTCACGGCGCCGCCACGCCGGTCACGTACGCCGCCGCCCCGGTCAAGGCGCTGCCCGCCCCGCGGCGCGCTGGCCGGTCAGGGCCAGGAAGGCTTCGTCCAGGGTGGGCCCGCGCAGCCCCAGATCGGCCACGGCCAATCCGTCCGCGGCCAGTGCCTGCGCCACCTCGAGCAGCGTGCCCACCCCATCCCGGGCGACCAGGGTAAGCCGCCCGGCGGCCGGGTCGGCGTGCACGCCGTCTGGTGGCAGGCCCAGCCGCGCGACGAGGGCGCGGGCGGCGGCCGGGACCAGGCTGGCCGGCTCGAACCGGGCCTCGACGAGCTGGGTTCCGGTCCGGGCGCGCAGCTGAGCCGGGGTGCCGCTGGCCACCATCCGGCCCTGGTCCAGGATGTGCACCAGGTCGGCAAGCCGCTCGGCTTCCTCCAGGTACTGGGTGGTGAGCAGCATGGCGGTGCCCTCGTCGCGCAGGGCGGCCAGCGACTCCCAGAGCTCCAGCCGCCCGGCCGGGTCCAGGCCGGTGGTGGGCTCGTCCAGGACCAGCAGCCGGGGCCGCGCCATCAGGCTGGCGGCCAGGTCGGCGCGGCGGCGCATGCCACCGGAGTAGGTGCCGACCGGGCGGCCAGCCGCAGCGGCCAGGTCGAACCGGTCGATAAGCTCGGCCGCGCGGTCCCGGGCGGTCCGGCGGCTCAGGCCGGCCAGCCGGCCGATGAGCATCAGGTTCGCCCGGCCGGGCAGCGCCTCATCCAGCCCCGCGTACTGGCCGGTCAGGCCGATCCGGGCGCGGACCGCGTAGGGATCCGCCAGCACGTCGTAGCCGTCCACCCTGATCACGCCCGCGTCCGGGCGGACCAGCGTGGCCACGATGCGGACCAGCGTGGTCTTGCCGGCCCCGTTCGGCCCCAGCAGCGCGGCAATCTGGCCCGGCGGCACGGCGAGATCCACCCCGCTGAGGGCCGTCACTTTCCCGAACGCCTTGACCGCGCCGGTCACCTCCAGCATGGGCTGGGTCATGATGTGAGCCTACGCAGGCGATCGTGGGCATATCAGGGGGTAAGGCCCGGGTGGCAGTGCGGGCACCGGGACAGCACGGGCAGCGTGACGGCGAAGGCGGCGTGAGCGCATGAGCGGCAGCGAGAGTCAGCGTTCCAGCGTGCGGGCCCTGGAGGACCCGCTCGCCAACAAGGGCACCGCGTTCACCGAGGAGGAGCGGTCTGCGCGGGGCCTGCGCGGGCTGCTGCCTAGCGTGGTGGAGACCCTCGAGCAGCAGGTGGCCCGCTCCTACCAGGCGTTCCGGGAGCAGCCCAGCGACATCGCCCGGCACATCAACCTGCGCGCGCTGCAGGACACGAACGAGACGCTGTTCTACCGGCTGGTCACCGACCACGCCGAGGAGATGCTGCCGATCCTCTACACGCCCACGGTCGGGCAGGCCTGCCAGCGCTTCAGCGAGATCTACCGGCGCCCCCGCGGGTTGTTCATCGCCTACCCGGACCGGGACCGGATCGGCGAGATCCTCCGCAACCGGCCGCGCCGCGAGGTGGACGTCATCGTAGTCACCGACGGGCAGCGCGTGCTCGGCCTGGGCGACCAGGGCATCGGCGGGATGGGCATCCCCATCGGCAAGCTCTCCCTGTACACCGCGCTGGGCGGCATCGACCCGGCGCGGACCCTGCCGGTCCTGCTGGACGTGGGCACCGACAACCCCGAGCTGCTGGACGACCCGATGTACCTGGGCTGGCGGCACCGCCGGGAGGACGGCCCGGACTACGACGACTTCGTGGACCGGTTCGTGCAGGCCGTCCGGGCCGAGCTGCCGCAGGTGCTGCTCCAGTGGGAGGACTTCGCCACCCCGCACGCGCTGCCGATCCTGGACCGCTACCGGGACCAGCTGCTGACCTTCAACGACGACATCCAGGGCACGGCGGCCGTGGTGACCGCCGCGCTGTCCGCGGCCGCGGTGGCCACCGGGTCACGGCCCCGGGACCAGCGGATCGTGATGCTGGGCGCGGGCTCGGCCGGGATCGGGGTCTGCGACCAGATCGTCCGGTCGATGATCGCTGACGGGCTGAGTGACAAGGAGGCCCGGGCCCAGATCTACGTGGTCGATGTGGGCGGCCTGCTCACCGAGGACCGCCGGGGGATCAGCCCCGCGCAGCGCCGCTATGCCCACCCGGCCGGGGTCGTGCCCGCCCCGACCACCGGCCGCCGGGCCGGGCTGATAGACGTGGTCCAGGCGGTCCACCCGACCGCGCTGATCGGGCTGTCCACCGCGACCGGCGCGTTCACCGAGGACGTCGTCCGGGCCATGGCCGCCCGCGTGCCGCGGCCGATCATCATGCCGCTGTCCAACCCGACCAGCCGCAGCGAGGCCCGGCCGCAGGACCTGGCCGACTGGACCGGCGGGCGCGCGCTGGTCGCGGCCGGGTCGCCGTTCCCGGCCATGAAGGTCGGTGAGACCGCCGTCCCCGTGGCCCAGTGCAACAACGTGTACGTGTTCCCCGGGGTGGGGCTGGCCGTGACCGCAGTCCGGGCGACCCGGATCACCGACGCGATGATGACGGCCGCGGGCTCGGCCATCGGCGGCGCCGCGACGATCCACGGCGACTCTCACGGGATGTTGCTGCCGGACCGGGCGCATCTGCCCGAGACGGCGACCGCGGTGGCGCGCGCCGTGGGCCGGGCCGCGGTGGCTGACGGAGTCGCACCCCAGCTCAGCGGGACCCAGGTCGACGACGCCGTGCAGCGCACCCGCTGGCAGGCCCGGTACCGGTAGGACGGGGCCGGGTGCCGTTTTCGTTGCGGCGAATTTAAAGGATCAGTAGAGCGTGTAGCCACCGTCGATGACGAGGACCGAGCCGGTCATGAACGCGGACGCGGGACTGGCCAGGAACACCACGGTCGGGGCGATCTCCTCGGGCAGCGCGTAGCGTTGCTGCGGCGTGTCCTCGATCCAGTGCCGCCGGAACTCCGGCTGGTCCACGGGGGCCATCTCGGTCTTCACGTAGCCGGGCGCGATGGCGTTGACCCGGATGCCCACCCCGGCCCACTCCGCCGCCAGCGACTTGGTCAGCTGGTGCACCGCGGCCTTGGACGCGTTGTAGGCGGGCTGCCATTGCGGGCGGTTCACGATCAGCGCCGAGATCGAGCCGACGTTGATGATCGAGCCGCCGCCCGCGGCGGCCATGTGCCGCCCGCCGGCCCGGCTGCAACGCCACAGCGCCCGGACGTTCAGGTCGAACACTTCGTCCCACTCCGCGTCGGTGACCTCCCAGGACTCGCCGTGGTAGCAGACGCCGGCGTTGTTGACCAGGACGTCGAGCCCGCCGAGCTGGGCGGCGGCCTGGTCGATGACCGCGTCCGCGTCCCGGGTGATGTCCGCATCCAGTGCGGACACGGCCAGGCCCTGGTCTTTCATCTCCGCAACGGCCGCCGCGTTCCGGCCGGTGTCCCGGGCCACGATCATGACTTCGGCGCCCGCCTGCCCCAGGGCGGCGGCAAACGCCTTGCCCAGTCCCTGATTCCCGCCCGTGACCACGGCCTTGCGGCCATCCAGCGCAAAACGCTCCAGTACCCGCACTGTTCCTCCTAGGTGACGGTGGCGGTTCCATTGTCGGGCCGGGGGAGCGCGTAGCCGGGAACTGAGGGCCAGCGGACTGCCACCACCACCGAGGCCTCCTCCGCGTGCCAGGAGTGGTTCACGCCGTGGAACACCACGTAGTCACCCTGCTGGGCGAGCAGCACGCTGCGGCCCGGGAACTCGACCCGGAACCGGCCGCTGATCAGGATGAGTGCCGCCGAGCGCTGTTCCCCGGTGACCCACTCCGGCCGCCGGTCATCGAGGGGGTGGATGGCCCACTTGATCTCGACGTCGTCACTGTGCCGAGGGTCGCCGTCCGGCTGGAAGTGGCCGAGCAGCCAGCCGCGGCCGGCCGGTGCGTCGGCGGCCGCGTTCCCCAGGTAGATCTGCTCTGTCATGCGCCCGGAGGCTAGCAGGGCAGGACCGGGCCGCCGCTCCCGTCCGTCCCGATGACCTCGGCGGTGGCATCGCAGGTGCCGCGCACCGGGTCGGCCTCGCTGAGGTGCCGGGCCAGCTGGCGCAGCAACGCCCGGAAAGTCCGGGGGTCCTGCTCGCCATCCAGGCCGCTCAGCAGCCGCTCCTCGGCGGCGCGCAGCCGCTGGGCGGCATCGGCCAGGGTCTCGCGGCCGCGGGCGGTGGCCAGGATGCGCCGGGCCCGGCGGTCGGCCGGGTCGGGCCGGCGCTCGATCAGGCCCGCGGTCTCGAGGTCGTCCAGCAGGTAGGTCATGACGGTGCGGTCCACGCCCAGGCGGTGAGCCAGGGCCAGCTGGCTGCCGTGCTGATCGCGGGCGGCCGCAGCGAGCACCTGAAATCCGCGCGGCCCCCCGGGCAGATCAGCCAGGGCGTCCTGGGAGGCCCGGAGATAGCCGCGGAAGACCACGCCGAGTGCCCAGCCCAGATCGTCGCTGAGGGCGCAGGAGTCCGCATCCGGCCCAGGTTTTTCCGGCCCGGCTTTTTCCGGCGCAGGGTTCGATCGAGTCTGGGACCCGGATCGCGCGGACATAACCGCAGCTTAGCGTAGATCGGCTGTATCACTGATGAGTTGCATGACAGATGTTCTGTGGAACAGACTAGATGCGTTACCGGATGGCGGCGAAGTTAGCGCCGGCCGCCGGGACGCCGTCCCGGCAGACAGAGCCGGACAGACAGGGAGTTCAGATGAGCGAGCCTTCCCCGGCCCGGCCGGCCGTGGTGGTCATCGGTGGCGGCTACGCCGGGATCAGTGTGGCCAAGCAACTCGACGACATCGCGTCGGTCGTGCTGGTCGAGCCGAAAGACGCGTTCGTGCACAACGTCGCCGCGCTGCGCGCGCTGGTCGACCCGAGCTGGCTGCCGCGGATCTACCTGCCCTACGGCGGACTGCTCAGCCACGGCCGGGTCGCGGCGGACCGGGCCGTGAAGGTGGACGCCGGCCGGGTGGCCCTGGCCTCCGGCGAGGAACTCCCGGCGGACTACATCGTGCTGGCCACCGGGTCGAGCTACCCGTTCCCGGCCAAGAGCGACCTGGACCGGACCGTGGACGCGCAGGAGAAGACGCTCGGCACCCATGAGGCGCTAGCCGCAGCCGCCCGGGTGCTGCTGGTCGGCGCGGGCGCGGTCGGCATCGAGCTTGCCGGGGAGATCAAGGCGGTCTGGCCGTCGAAGCAGGTGACGCTGGTCGACGTGGCCGACGAGGTGCTCGGCGGCCCGTTCCGCGCCGACCTCAAGGCGGAACTGCACCGCCAGCTCGAAGAGCTGGGCGTGCAGGTGCTGCTGGGCAGCCCGTTGCGGGCCGCCCCGCCCACTGAGCCGGGGGAGCTGCGGACGTTCACGGTGGCCACGCAGGCCGGCCGCGAGGTGACCGCCGACCTCTGGTTCCGCTGCTACGGGGTCATCCCGGTCAGCGACTATCTGGCTGGCGGCCTCGCCGGGGCCCGCACCGCGGACGGGATGATCGAGGTCACGCCCACGCTGCAGGTCGCGGGGCAGGACCGGGTGTTCGCGCTGGGGGACGTGTCCACCGCGGACCGCAAGGTGGCGGGCGCGGCGAGCCGGCAGGCCGCGATCGTGGCCGGGAACATCCGGTCGCTCATCGAGGCGGGACCGGACGCCGCCGGGACCGGTGACCCTGACGCCGGGCTGAGCCGGTACGAGCCGGCGCCGCCCGGGATCGTCGTGCCGATCGGTCCCGAGGGCGGCTCGGGCCAGCGGCCCGGCAGCGAGGATCTCCTCCCGGCGGAGGTGGTGGCCCAGGTCAAGGGCCGGGACATGATGGTGGCCCGGTTCGCGGAGATGCTGGGGGTGCCGGCGTCGGATGAAGGAGCCCCGCCAGAGGGATGACCGCGGGTGTCGGTGTCTCGTGGGACGCTGGCCCTGATGAACGAACCCGACGCACCGCACCGCTGCGACTGGGCCGAGAGCTCGGACGCGATGCGCGCCTACCACGACGACGAGTGGGGCCGCCCGTCCCGGGACGACGGCTACCTGTTCGAGATGCTGCTCCTGGAGGGCGCCCAGGCCGGTCTGTCCTGGTCCACGATCCTCGGCAAGCGCGAGAACTATCGCCGCGCGCTGGACGGTTTCGACCCGGAGCGGATCGCCGGATACGAGGACGCCAAGCTGGCGGCGCTGCTGGCCGACCCCGGCATCGTGCGCAACCGGCTGAAAGTCGCGGGCACGGTGCGGAACGCCCGGGCGTTCCTGGCGGCCCAGGAGGAGCACGGGTCGTTCGCCAGCTACCTGTGGGCCTGGGTGGACGGCCAGCCCCTGGTCAACCGCCCGCGCACGACGGCGGAACTGCCCGCCAAGACCGAGCTGTCCGACCGGATCAGCAAGGACCTGAAACGGCGCGGCTTCACGTTCGTCGGATCGACGATCACGTACAGCTTCCTGCAAGCCACAGGCGTGGTTAATGATCATCTTGCGTGTTGTCCGGCTCTCGGGTGCCTGTCCGACTAAGGGGCCGGGAGCTGCATATTTAACGGCGTTGCGGGGTGATCGGAGCGTCCGGGTCTGGCATCATGGGGCCTGAGATGAGTAAGCCCCGTTATCCCGTTACCGTGACGCAGCTCCCGGTACTGCGCTGCGAGATATGCCAGCGCACCATCGCCCACAAGCCCGGCCAGGCCAGTGAAGTCCTGACTGAGCATTACCGCCGCGTGCACCCCGAATCCCTCGAGGCTGCGGCGGGCCGGCCCGTCTGACGGTTTCGCGCGGCCCGCTTCCGGTTGTGATCTGCGGGGGCTGCGAGAATGCCATCATGCGGAGCATCCGTAACCCATTGTCCGCTGGCTCACCACCGGCCAGCCCGTCGGCTGCAGGCTCAGTCGGCTCGATCCTGAGTATCGGGTCGACCGGCTCGATCCTGTCCATTGGATCGGCCGGCTCGATTCTCTCGATCGGGTCGGCTGGTTCGCTTTTGTCTATCGGGTCAGTCGGCTCGGTGGCGTCCTTGTTTTCGGTCGCTTCGGCCGGAAGTGCGCAGTCGATTCTCTCCGCGTTCTCGCGCCGGTCGATTCTGGCCTGGCGGGCGTCCGGGATCATCGGTTCGCGGGCGCGCCGGAGGGAATGACCCCGGGAGGACGAAAGCGGTAGCGAAGGGGGGCTCGGGCTGACATGTCAGCTGTCGTAATCGCGACCGCCTTCGGCGGACCCGATGTTCTGGAGATCGCCGATCAGGGGCCGGGGGAGCCCGGTCCGGGTGAGGCGCTCATCCAGGTCCGGGCGGCGGGCGTCAACCCCGTCGACTACAAGGTCTACAGCGGGGACTTCGGCACCGACCCTGAGCGGCTGCCGCTGCGGCTGGGCTCGGAGGCCTCCGGCGCGGTCACCGCGGTCGGGCCCGACGCGGCAGGCCCGGCCGGCCCGATCGAGGTCGGAGACAAGGTGATCGCCTTCCGGGCCCCTGGCGCCTATGCCGCCCAGCTGGTGGTGCCGGCCTCCGCGCTGGTACCCAAACCGGACACGCTGGACTGGGCGCAGGCCTCCGGGCTGATGCTCACCGGCGTGACTGCCTGGCATCTGCTGGCCGCCACCGGGGTGGGCCCAGGGGACACCGTGCTGGTCAACGGGGCTGCCGGGGGAGTGGGCGTGATGGCGGTGCAGCTCGCGGTGGACCGCGGCGCCACCGTGATCGCCACAGCCAGGCCGGCGAACCACGACCTGCTCCGCAGTCTGGGCGCGATCCCGGTCGAGTACGGCCTGGGCCTGATGGACCGGGTGCGGGGAATCGCGCCGGACGGCGTCGATGTCGCGCTGGACCTGACCGGCTCGGACGAGGCGCTGGATGTGTCGTTCGTGCTGGTGCCCGACCGGACCAGGATCGCCACCATCGTCTCGTTCGAGCGCGGGCTGGCCACCGGCATCCAGGTGCTGGGCGGGGCGCCCGGTGCCGACCCGGGCACCGAGATCCGGGCGGCCGCCCGGCTGGAGCTGGCCCGGCTAGCCCAGGACGGGAAGCTCCAGGTGATCGTGTCCCGGACCTTCCCGCTGGCCGAGGTGGCGCAGGCGCACCAGACCATCATGGAGGGTCACACCCAGGGCAAGATCGCGCTCATCCCGTAGGCGGCCAGCGGGCCGGGTCGGCTCTGGCCGGGGCAGATCAGCGGGCTGTGGCCGGTCCGGTGTGCGCGAGTTCGGCGTTGGCGCGCTCGGTCACGGTGGCCAGCACGCGGTGCGCGATGGCCAGGTCCGTCTCGGGCAGCCCGCCGTACAGCCGTGCGGTGACCTCGCTGATACCGCCCTGGATCTGGTCGAAACGGGCGGCGCCGGCGGCCGTGAGAGCCAGCCGCGTCCCTTCGCCCGCCTGGGTCACCCGGCTAATCAGCCCATGCCAGGCGAGTTCGGCCGCCGCCGCGTGCACCGCGTCCTCGCCGATCTTGAGGCCGTGCACGATCTGCCCGGTCAGCTCCTCCTCGCCCAGCGAGCTGCCGCCCCGGCCGAGCAGGTTCAGGATGACCCAGCCATGGAACTCCGCCAGTACCGCGAAGCCGTCGACGCTGCGCATGACCCGGCCGGCTACCGGCATTTGCAGCGGCTCCTGCATGCCTGGAGGCTGACGGTCATCGCGACCAGCCGGGTCGGCTACTACGAGGAAGTCGCGGCGGTTCGGAACGGCACGGCGCAGACAAGACCAGCGGCGACCTTCTGGCGAAAGCGTTCGATGCTGCCCGACGAGCGACTCTTATGTCCGGCGTGCCGAGTTCGGCGTGGCAGGCAACGGGCCTGGTCAGGCCCTGCCGGGCAGACCCCGCGGTCACGAGAAGTGGTCAGCGAGGGCCGTCTGGGCGGCGTTCTGGCCGCACATGCCGTGCACGCCGCCGCCGGGCGGGGTGGAACTAGAGCACAGGTAGACCCCGGGGATCGCCGTCCGGTACGGGTTCCAGCGCGGGGTGGGCCCCAGCACGGTCTGCAGCAGCGTCCCGGCCCCGCCGTTGATGTCGCCGCCCACGTAGTTCGGGTTGTAGCGCTCCATGTCAGTGGCGGTGCGGACCGACTTGGCCAGGATCAGGTCGCGGAACCCTGGCGCAAACCGCTCGATCTGGGCTTCGATCAGGCCGGAGACGTCCGCGGGACTGCCCGAGGGCACGTGGCAGTACGCCCACAGGGTGTGCTGGCCCTCCGGTGCGCGGCTGGGATCCACCACGCCGGGCTGGGCCACCAGGCAGTACGGGCGCTCCGGCATCCGGCCGGCGGTCACGTCGGCCTCGCTGCCCGCCACCTCGGCCAGGGTGCCGCCGAGGTGCACGGTGCCCGCCTCCCGGCAGGCTGGAGCCGCCCAGGGCACCGGACCGCTGAGCGCGAAGTCCACCTTGCACACCCCGGGGCCGTACCTGAACCGGCGCAGCGCCGACTGTTCCCGTCCGGACAGCCGGCGGCTGGCCAGCGCCAGCAGCTGGCGGGGGGTGACGTCGAGCAGGACGGCCCGGGCGGGCGGCAGCTCGTCCAGCGACCGTACCCACCGGCCGGTTTCCACCTCGCCGCCCAGGGTGGCGAGTTCCGCGAGCAGCGCCCCGGCCAGCCGGGCGCTGCCTCCCTCGACCACCGGCCAGCCCACCGTGTGCGCCGTCATTGTGAGCAGCAGCCCGAAGGCGCTGGTCACCGGGGCGCTCAGGGGCAGCATTGAGTGAGCGGAGACCCCGGCGAACAGGGCCTGCGCCTCCTCGGTGCGGAACCGGCGGGCCACCACGCTGGCGGGCAGGAGGCCCTCCAGGCCGAACCGGGCCATGGCCAGCGGGTGCCGGGGCACGGACCTGATCGGGGCGAGGATTTCCGGCAGGGTCAGCCCGCTGTCGCGGACCAGCGGGCCGATCAGCTGCCGGTAGGCGCCCGCGTCCCGGCCCAGGCTGCCCGCGGTCTCCTCAACCGAGCCGGTGACCGCCGCGGCGCGCCCGCCGTCCAGCGGATGGGCGAACGCCACCTTCGGGGTGCACAGGGTGACTCCGTGCGCGGCCAGGTCGATGCTGGTGAAGAACGGGGAGGACGCGGCCAGCGGGTGGACCGCCGAGCACTCGTCGTGCTGGAACCCCGGCAGGGTCAGCTCACCGGTCCGGCAGCCGCCGCCCGGCGTGTCCGAGCCCTCGATCAGCCGGACCTTGAGGCCTGCCCGGGCCAGCGTGATGGCTGCGGACAGTCCGTTAGGGCCGGAACCGACCACGAGGGCATCGGCAGCGGGTGCGGCAGGGGTCATAGCTCGAGTATCCCGCCCTCCGCGGCCACGAAGATCTCCGGTGTGCCAGGTAGGCCTGATGGGCCCAGGGCACGCCGCGTCAGCGGGGCCGCAGGGCCGCCGGGGGCGAACGAGCGGGCCACCTCATCCAGCTCGTCGTCGGTGCGGTCCGGCTTGTGGTGGGCCAGCGCCACCCGCCGCGCCCCGGCCCTCGCCCCCAGGCCCGCCGCGTACTCCGCGGCCGCGTGCCCGAACACCGCCTCGGCGGGTACCTCCGGGGCGAGCAGGAACGCGTCGTGGATGAGCAGGTCCGTGCCGGCCGCCAGGTCCAGCACGGCCAGATGGTATTCGCCCAGCCCGTCCGGGCCGGGTCCCAGCGCGGTGGGGCAGTGGTCGGGGATGTAGGTCAGCACCGAGTGGCCTTCGCTGACCCGGTAACCGTAGGTCCGGCCGCCCTTGTGCGGAACCTCGCGGGCCTCCACCGTGAAGCCTTCGGCCTTCAGCGGGCCGGGGGGCAGGGAGGCGAACGTCCAGTCGCCGCGCAATCCCTCCGGGCCGATCGGGAAATGGGGCGGGGACATGCCGCGGGCCAGCGCCGCGGCCGCGCTCACCCCGGATTCCTGGGCTGGCAGCAGCAGGGTCACCCGGGCGTCGTCGCGGTCGCCGCCCCCGAAGAAGGGCAGGCCGTGCACATGATCCCAGTGCAGATGGGTGAGCAGGATGGTGCCGGTGAAGGGCCCGCCGCCGAGCAGGGAGGTGACGCGGCGCAGGCCGGTGCCCGCGTCCAGGACGAGCGCTGGCCCGGCCGCATCGTCGTGGCTGATCGCCACGGATGACGCGTGGCCCCCGTAACGGAGGAACTCCGCGCCTGGTGCGGGTGTCGAGCCGCGCACGCCGCAGAGGTGTACGCGCACGTCAGCCCCGTCCGGCGTCTTCGCGCCGGTGCCCCCCGGACAGCTCCACGAGCGCGTCGTGGTCGAACTGGCTGGCCTCGACCGACGCCACGCGGCAGTCGGTGACCGCGACCAGCGACGAGGTCCGGTTGCCGCCTTCCAGGTGGGCCCGCTCACCCAGCATGGCCCCCGGGCCGTACTCCGCGAGCGGCTTGCCGTCGTGCTCCACCCGGATGACACCGTCCAGCACCAGGTAGACCGATGTGCCGGGCTCGCCTTGGCGGACCAGCGTGTCGCCCTCGCTGGACCGGCTGATCACCGGCCTGGCCGCGCCGTGCATGAGCTGCACGGACAGCGCCCGTTCCAGGGCGGTCTCGACCGCGGTGACCAGGGCGGGGGAATCCTCGTCGCCCCAGGGGCTGTGCTTACCGAACGACGTGCTGGACCAGCCGGCGTAGTCGGTCAGGCCGGACTTGTGGCTCAGGCGGCCGTCGGCGCCGTAGACCCAGTGCCGGGGGAACGCGCTCGCCCCGGTCATCGCGGATTCGATGGTGCCGTCGGCGTGCAGGGTCAGCGTCAGCGTGGTCCACACCAGCGGGGCGAGCCACTGCACGTAGGGGGGGTGCTTGACCGGCCGGGGCATGGGCACCCCGGTGCGGCCGCCAACGGTCTGCACGAACCGCACCCAGCCCGGCCCGTACTCGGGCGGCCGCTGGATGTCAGGCAGCTTGACGGCCTGGAAGCGGTAGCGCAGTCCGGCCAGCTGGAGCGCGGTGGAGCCGATCAGGCCGGACCCGGCGTAGCCGGCGTCCCTGATCTGCCCGTCGTCGGCGACGTCGATCCAGGCTCGCAGGGCGTTGGCGAACCGGAACCTGTCCGCCGCCCGGAGTTCCCCGAGATCCCCGAGTTCGGCGTCCGGCGGCTCGTCGTAGTGGCTGAGTCCCGAGTCGAAGGCCAGCCGGGTCGGGCCGGTGACTGCCTCGGACGGGATCCAGGACAGGGAGGTGATGCTGCTGTCGTATCGCATGCTCCCAGGCTCGTCCCTCGCGCGGGCGGTGTCGAGGATGACAGTATCCCTATCCTGACCTGGGAATACTCGTGGTGACACTACTGTAAGCCGGTAGCTAGCCGGGGAGCCTAAAGCGATACGGAGCCCACCCCGCTGGGCGACGCCATCACCCACTACGGGCAGATCGCCGAGACCGTGCACATCCTGCGCC
>DATCFY010000156.1:0-3631 GCA_036509255.1 Streptosporangiaceae bacterium | reverse complement strand
GGGTGACGGCGAGCCGGTAGCCGGTACCAGTCACTGTCTCGATGAGCCCTGGTTCGCGGGGACCGGTGTCGATCTTGCGGCGCAGATTGCGTATGTGGGAGTCGATGGTGCGCTCGTAGCCTTCGTATTCATAGCCGCGGGCCCGGTTGACGAGCTCGTAGCGAGTGAATACCCGGCCCGGGACGCTGGCCAGGGTGGTGAGCAGTTTCCATTCGGTGGAGGTGAGGCCCGCGGGCTGGCCGTGCGCGGTGACATGGTGGCGGGTCTCGTCGATGAGCAGCTGGCCGCCGCCGTAGGAAGCCAGCTGTTCAGCATCGGCCTCGCCGGCAGCGCGGCGCAAGATGGCGCGGACCCGGAGGACCACTTCGCGGGGGCTGAACGGCTTGGTGACGTAGTCATCAGCGCCGAGTTCCAGGCCGTGAATGCGGTCGGCGGTACCGGTCTTGGCGGTGAGCATCAGGATCGGGATGGCTGCCTGGGTGCGGACTTCACGGGCGACGTCCTCACCGGGCACATCGGGCAGCCGCAGGTCCAGCACGATCAGGTCAGGATGCGACTGGCCGGCGAGCGTGATCGCCTCGGCGCCGGACCCGGTGGTGATGACGGAAAGCCCGTCATGCTCGAGATAGGTGCGCAGCAGGTCGCGGATCTTCCGCTCGTCCTCGACGACCAGCACGCACTGCGTCACTGCCATCACCTTCTCCCCCAGACCGATCCGACCACACGGGCGGGCCGGCCGGGAGGGGCGGACGCCCCGGGCGGCCAGGGCCAACGCCCCTAACGGCAGGCCCGCGGGCCGCGTTGCCTGGGAGTATGGGGAAGTCTCGCGGGCGGCTGCTGGGGCCGCTGGGGTGGCGGCTGTTCGCCGCGTTCACCCTCGTCGGGGTCGGCGCGGTGGCGCTGCTCGCAGTGCTCGCCGTGGTCTCGGTGCGCAGCCAGACCAGCGGGCTGGTGGCCTCCCAGCGCGACCAGGCGCGCCACGACATCGCCGCTGCCCTGTCCGCTGCCTATGCCAGGGCCGGGTCCTGGCAGAAAGCGGACCTCGCCGGGGCACAGGCCCTCGCCGACAGCACCGGCGCACGGCTGATCATCCTCGGCGCCTCCGGCCGGCAGGTCACCACCATCACGCCGGCCCACATGCCGGGCCACGAACCAGGCGACGAGCCGGGCGACGAGCCCGGGCACGGAACCGGCGGCCCGGACATGCCGGGCATGGATCACGGCGGGCACAGCACCGAACCGTCGCACAGCCATCACCAAGGTGACAGCGTTGCCCTGGCCGCCCGGTCCGCCGCCTTCCCGGCGGCCGCGGCAAGCCCGGTGGCTACCCCGGGGCCCGGGGCCACGGCCACCTCGGCGGCCGGGACGGCGCGGGTCCTGGTGATGGCAGGCGGGCGGCAGGTCGGCACCGTGCTGGTGGACTTTCCCGCAGCATCCCAGACCGCTGCCTGGCAGGCGCGCGACGCCATCCTGCGGGCCGTCGCCGCCGGCGCGCTGCTGGCCGTGCTGCTGGCCGCCGCCGCGGCGCTGTGGGTGTCACGGCGCACCACCCGGCCGCTGACCGCGCTAGCCGCCGCGGCCGGTGCTGTCGAACGCGGCGACCCGGAGGCGGTGTCGCTGCTCCGCCGCGGCCCCGGCGAGCTGGGGCAGGTCTCCGCGGCCTTCGCCGCGATGGCAGGCACCTTGCAGCGCGAGGACGAGCTGCGCCGGGCCATGGTCGCCGACACCGCCCACGAACTGCGCACCCCGGTCACCATCCTGCGCGGCGCCACCGAAGAACTGCTCGACGGGCTCGCTGAACCCACCACCAGCAAGCTGACCTCACTGCACGACGAGGTACTGCGCCTGGAACGGCTCGTCGAGGACCTGTCCGCGCTCGCCGCCGCCCAGTCCGCGACGCTCACCCTGGACCGCGCCCCCGCCGACCTCGCCAAGATTGCTGCCTGCGCAGCGGGTGAACTCCAGGCCCAGTTCGAGGACGCCGAGGTGCACCTGACCGTGGACGCCAGCCCGGTCATGGTGCACGCCGACCAGGCCCGCGTCACCCAGATCGTCACCAACCTGCTGACCAACGCGGCCAAGTTCAGCCCGCCCGGCGGGAACGTCACCCTCACCACCCGCCCCGCCGGCGGCAACGCGGAACTCACCGTCACCGACACCGGCCCCGGCATCCCCGCCGCCGACCTGCCCCACATCTTCGAACGGTTCTGGCGCGGCACCGCCGCAGCGGGCCGGGCCGGCAGCGGCATCGGCCTCGCCGTGGCCGCGGAACTGACTGCCGCCCACGGCGGCACCATCACCGCCACCAGCCCACCCGGCGGCGGGACTGCATTCACCCTGACCTTGCCCGCCTCCTGACATGCTGATGTCCCGGCCACCAGGCGGCCGGGACATCGTCTCTCACTTCCTGGCTGGCATTCAGCCGTCACCGCAGTCATCACCGTGGTGCGCACGGGTCATCATCCCGCTGCCGGCCCCGGCACCCTGCTGGTCAGCCGCGTGCCCACGGTCGCAACTTCCCTGGCCTCCGCAGCCCTGATGGCCGCGCCGCGCCGTCACCGTCACCACCGGCGCCATCTGGTGCTGACGGCACGCGCCGCCGCTGTGGTGCACGTCCGCCTGCTGGACAACCGCCGTGCCCGCCGGAGCACCCGCCGCCTGCGCCACCGCGACACCGCCACCGGCCAGCAGCACCGCCGGGACCGCTGCCAGCGCCATCATCGTCCGCTTCATCATCATCCTCACGCCCTTCCAACCTCACTTTCAGTACACGCCGCGGCCATGCAGCCGGTGCCGCGAACATGTGCAGGCCATGTCAAGAACGGGCCCCGGAGCCCGCCGCCGCGCGGAAGCCTGGCTCAGTCAGTGATTCCTGGATGGCATCAGCCATTTCCCGGGCTGCCTGGAATGGCTGACCCGGCCAGCGGTGGCTGGCCCGACTGCTGATGAGCCGTCGCGGTGGGTGCGGGAACGTGCCTGCGGTTGCCTGCTCCTGATCAGTCCCGGACGGCGCGGACCAGGGTATCCACCGCCTGGCCTGTGGCGACCGGGCGCCGGACTCGCTCCGCCCGGACCACGGTGAGCCCGCCGAGAGCGCGCGTGATGGATTCCGGCGTGTACAGGACAGCCGGATCCGGCGGGCCGCCGGCCCCCTCCGTCAGGTTGGTCACATCGTGGCCCACCACCAGCAGCACACCTGCGGGCGCCAGCGCTGCCGCGGCCCGGCGCAGCACGCCGTCCAGTTCCGCCTCGCGGAGCTGGAGGTAGGCGATGAGCACGAGCTGGAAGGAGCCTTCCCCGGGCTGGTAGTCGCGCAGATCAGCGTGCACCCAGTCGATGGCCAGACCGCGCGCCCCGGCCAGACGGCGGCCCTTATCCAGCCCGGCGGCCGAAAAATCCACCGCGGTAACCTGCCAGCCGCGGTCAGCAAGCCATACCGCGTTGCGCCCCTCACCAGCACCGACGTCCAGCGCCCGCCCGGGTGGCAGCGCCTGCAACTCCTCCACGACGAACCTGTTCGGCTGGGCCGTCCACACCAGCTCAGCACCGGCGTAGCGCTGGTCCCACTCCTGGCTGTCCACTTCTGCCACCACTCCGCCCGCGACTCATGGATATACCCGCCAAGGTATCT
>DATCFY010000155.1:0-2661 GCA_036509255.1 Streptosporangiaceae bacterium | reverse complement strand
GCCGAGTTCGTGGCCAGCCCGCTGACCGAGGCGTTCCGGCGGCGCTTCGCCGGGCCGCTCGAGGTGTCCGCCGGGGTGGCCGTGACCCAGGAGATGGGGGTGCTGGTCGGTAACCGGCTGGCCGATGTGGCCATCGGCCCCAGGGTGGCCGGTGACCCGGACCTGCCCGTGGTGAGCGAGCCGATCTTCCGGTACCGCCTGGTGGTAGTCACCGCCGGGCAGTCCCGGCTGCGCGGCAGCCCCCAGCAGTGGCGGTGGCTGGTCGACCCGTCCGGCACCGATCCGGAGAGCGACACGGGACAGCTGCTCAAGGCGCTGCGGATCCCGGAAGACATGATCGGGGTGTTCCCCAACCAGACCGCCGCCTGGGCCGCGGCCGCCGACGGGGCCGGGGTCGCGCCGGCCGTCGAGCATCTCGTCACCCAGCAGCTGCGCCGCAGGGAGCTGTCCCTGGTGGACGTGCCGGGCGCGCCGGTGGACGGCTGCTGGCACGTGACGATGCTGGAACGCCAGAGCCGGAGCACGGTGGCCAGCGCGCTGCGCCGCTTCCTGACCACGCCGGAGGCCATGCAGCTGATGCGGGCTCCCACCGCCGGTGTCCCGCCGTCGCGGTTCCGGCCGCCGGTCTACGTGACGATCTGGAGCTGATCCGCCCGGTTCGGGCAGGCCGGCCCGGGGCCCCCGGGGGCGCAGTTAAGCAAGCACTTATTCACGTATTGCGCACGCCTGCCGGCCGGCGCAGTATGTGGCTCACCTCACAGAGGCATAGATGCCGTCTGATCATGGGTAGGAGTGGGCTGATGCGGATCGAGTCCGACGGGCACAGCCGCGGTAACCCGCGCCTCTACGAGCTGATCGAAAACGCCCCGAAAGAGGGCAAAAGCCCCACTGTGTGGGCCTGGCCGCAGCTCATCGACTACCTGAAGGTCGCCGGCCAGCCCGTCGCCGGGCCCTGGCCGCCCCATCAGGAGCCGCGCCCCGATCCGGAGGAGGACACGCTCCCCGTCGCGGTGGCTGATCCGGAAAATTCTCCGCAACGAAGCCCCGCCGGGCCCGCTGCCACCACCATCGGCGCCACGGATGGCGGTGCTCCTGCCGCCGGCGCCGGGGCCGGCGAGGCCGCCAGCACCGCCGGCGACGACGACTGAACCACGATCCGGCGTTCGGCAGGACAGTGCCGTCCGGACAGGACCCTGGAGGATCGGATGTACCCGTCTCGGTTCCGCTACGAGGCACCGCGCTCCCTCGACGAGGCCATCGCCACGCTGCGTGACGGCGGGGACTACGCCAAGGTGCTGGCCGGTGGCCAGAGCCTGGTCCCGCTGATGAAGCTGCGCTTCGCCTCGCCGGAGCTCCTGGTGGACATCAACAACGTGCCCGGCCTCGACTACCACCGCGCCGACCCGGACGGGACGCTGCGGATCGGGGCGCTGTGCCGGCACGCCGACCTGGAGCGCTCGTCGCTGCTGAAGTCCTCGCAGCCGACCATGGCCATGGCGGCGCCGCTGATCGCCGACCCCATCGTGCGCAGCCGGGGCACGCTGGTGGGCTCGCTCTGCCACGCCGACCCGCAGGGTGACTGGGCGTCGGTGGTGCTGGCGCTGGGCGGGTCGGTGGTGGCCCAGGGCCCGCGCGGCCGGCGCAGCGTGCCGATGGCCGAGTTCGTCACCGGCCCGTTCGAGAACGTCCTGGAACCCGACGAGGTCGCGGTGGAGGCGGTGATCCCGCCCGCCACAGGGGCCCGGGCGGGCGGATACCTCAAGCTGGAGCGCCGGGTCGGCGACTTCGCCACGGTCGGGGTGGCGGTGGCCCTGGAAACCTCAGGAGACACCGTGACCCGGGCCGGGATCGCGCTGACCGGGGTGGGCGGCTCCACCATCGCGGCCACCGAGGCGGCCCGCGCGCTGACCGGCCAGGCGCTGACTGCGGAGGCCATCGAGACGGCCGCCGGGCTGGCCGCAGACGCGTCCCGGCCCCGGACCGATCATCGCGGCAGCGCGCAGTACAAGCGGCACATGGTGCACACGTTCGTGACCCGCATCCTGGCCCGGGCCGCCGCCGGCCCGAGGGCCGACAGCACCGTGGAAAGGGCAGCCTGACATGACGATGGTGTATGAGGATCACGGCGACGAGATCAGCGATGTCCCGATGCGCCGGATCCGGTTCACGATCAACGGGCAGAAGAAGATCGCGGAGGTGGAACCCCGGCTGCTGCTGGCTCACCTGATCCGCCGCGGGCTCGGGCTGACCGGCACGCACATAGGCTGCGACACCACGAACTGCGGCGCATGCACGGTGCTGGTGGACGGCCGCCCGGTCAAGTCCTGCACCATGCTGGCCGTGCAGGTGGACGGGCGCGAGATCAGCACCGTGGAGGGGCTGGCCACCGCGAGCGAGCTGCACCCGCTGCAGGAGGGCTTCAAGGAGGAGCACGGCCTGCAGTGCGGTTTCTGCACCCCCGGGATGATGATGGCCGCCAAGGCCCTGCTGGACGAGAACCCGGACCCGAGCGAGGAAGACGTCCGCTGGGCGCTGTCCGGCAACCTGTGCCGGTGCACCGGCTACCAGAACATCGTGAAGTCGGTGCTGTGGGCCGCCGACAAGCTCCGAGTGGAGGGCTGACCTCGTGTCGCAGGCGCTGGACGAAATCAAGATCGGCGG
>DATCFY010000154.1:0-2989 GCA_036509255.1 Streptosporangiaceae bacterium | reverse complement strand
GGGTAAGCATCAGCGGCGGCCGCATCACCGCGATCACGGTCCCGGTGCTGCGCACCGCCGAGCAGTACTCCCAGCAACTCGCGGCCCAGGTCCTGCCCACCCTGCGCAGCGAGGTCCTGGCGGCCCAGAGCGCCCGCATCAGCGCAGTGTCCGGCGCCACGTACACCAGCCAGGCCTACGCCCTGTCCGTGCAGGCCGCGCTGGATAAGGCCCACTTCCGGTGAGGCTGGGCCGCCGCCGCGGCCCGCCTCCCACCGGGCCGCCCGCCCTGCCCGGCGCCCCCTCCGGCGGCGCGATACCCGGCTCCGGCCAGCGCCCGGTGACCCACGCGGAGCACGTGATGGGCACGGTCGTCTCATTCGCGGTGCTGCCCGCCGGGCCATCCCGCGGGCAGCACAGCGGCAGGCCAGCTGGCCTGCCGCCCCCGGGACTGGAACTGGCCCGGCCTGACCCGGAGGCCGCCATCCGGGCGGCCTGCGCCCTGCTGCACGAGGCCGACGCGGTGTTCAGTACCTGGGATCCGCGGAGCCCGCTGAGCCGGCTGCGCCGCGGCGAGATGTCCGAAGCGGGCGGGCCAGCCTGCCTGGCCGAGGTGCGGGTGGCCTGCGAGGAGGCCCGGGAGACGTCCGGCGGCTGGTTCGACCCGTGGGCTATGCCCGGTGGCTACGATCCGACCGGGCTGGTCAAGGGCTGGGCCGTGGACCGGGCGCTGGACGCCATCCGCCGGGCCGCCCTGCCCGCCGCGCTGGTCAACGGCGGCGGTGACCTGGCGGCATTCGGCGGGCCGGCCCCGGGGGAGCCCTGGCGGGCCGGGATCCGCCACCCGTGGCGGCCGGCCGCGCTGGCCGCGGTGCTGGAGGTCCGCGGCGCGATCGCCACCTCCGGCAGCTACGAGCGCGGTCCGCACCTGGTGGACCCGCACACCGGGCAGCCCGGCAGCCGGGCCGCGTCGGCCACGGTCACCGGGCCCAGCCTGGCCATGGCGGATGCCTTGGCCACCGCGCTGGCCGTGGGCGGCGACGCCGTCCTGGCGGCGGTGGGTGACCTGCCCGGTTACGCTGGCTACCTGATCCGCCCCGACGGCAGCGAGACCTGGACCAGCGGCGTCCAGTTCGCCGGGTCCTGACCCGGGCCCCGCCCAGGCCCTGGCCCTGCGGCGGGCCGGGAAAAGTTGCCGAGCCGGCCCGCCCCGCCCGGAATGACCGGCGAGCACATATGGTTGGAGCAGGAGATCAGGCAGCGCCGCGGACGCGGCGGCAGTCCAACGCGGGAGTTAACACATATGACGGTCCAGAATGAGGCGACAACCACCGGTGTCATCCTGACCGACACCGCGGCAGCGAAGGTGGCCGGTCTCCTGGAACAGGAAGGCCGTGACGACCTGCGGCTGCGCATTGCCGTCCAGCCGGGCGGCTGTTCCGGGCTGCGTTACCAGCTGTACTTCGACGAGCGTGAGATGGACGGGGACGTCGACACCGATTTCTCTGGCGTGCACGTGGTCACCGACAAGATGAGCGCCCCGTACCTGATGGGCGCGACCATCGACTTCGTGGACACGATCGAGAAGCAGGGCTTCACGATTGACAACCCGAACGCCACCGGGTCGTGCGCCTGCGGCGACTCGTTCCACTAATCACCACGCACCGCAAAAAGATGCACGGCAGCGGCCGGGAGGGCAACCTCCCGGCCGTGCTGCTTCCAGCGGTCCCCGGCATCGCCTAGAGTGCGGCAGTGCGCATAGCCATCACCGGGTCCATCGCGACCGATCACCTGATGACCTTTCCCGGCCGTTTTGTCGAGCAGTTCATCCCCGAGAAGCTGGAC
This sequence comes from Streptosporangiaceae bacterium, assembly GCA_036509255.1. GTDB lineage: Bacteria > Actinomycetota > Actinomycetes > Streptosporangiales > Streptosporangiaceae > RYN-230. The sequence goes on along the minus strand of DATCFY010000154.1, from coordinate 1,165 downwards.
CGGGTCTCGCTCTCATTCCTCGTCGACACGCTGGAGATCCGGCGCGGGGGAGTGGCGGCGAATATCGCGTTCGGCCTCGGCGTCCTCGGGCTCAGCCCGCTGCTGATCGGGGCGGTCGGCGAGGACTTCGCCCCCTACCGCGCCTGGCTGGCCGGTCATGGGGTGGACTGCGGCGGCGTCCGCGAGTCGACCACCCAGCACACCGCGCGGTTCGTCTGCACCACCGACGTGGACGGCAACCAGATCGCCTCGTTCTACCCCGGGGCGATGAGCGAGGACGCCGACATCGAGCTGGCCCCGCTGGCCGAGCGGGCTGGCGGCCTGGATCTGGTGCTGATCGGCGCCAGCGATCCCGGGGGCATGCTCATCCACACCCAGCAGTGCAAGGACCTGGGCATCCCGTTCGCAGCCGACCTGTCGCAGCAGCTGCCCCGGCTGGCTGCCGAGGAGGTACGCGCGCTCGTCGACGGCGCGGCCTACCTGTTCTGCAACGAGTACGAGGAAGCCCTCATCGAGCGGAAGAGCTCGTGGTCCGGTCCGGACATCCTGGCCCGGGTCGGCGTCCGGGTGACCACCCTCGGTCCCGCAGGCGCCAAGATCGAGCGCGCCGGCGCCGATCCGGTTTTCGTTGCGGCGGTTCCGGAGGTGCGGAAGGTCGACCCAACCGGGACCGGTGACGCCTTCCGGTCGGGTTTCCTGGCCGCGGTGGCCTGGGACCTCCCGCTGGAGCGCGCCGCCCAGCTGGGCAACATGCTCGCGGTGCACGTGCTGGAGACGGTCGGCACGCAGGAGTACGGGCTGAAGCCCGGGGCGCTGGCCGAGCGCGTGAGCGCCGTGTACGGCGAGGCCGCGGCCGCGGAGATCGCCGCGCACTACAGCTGAGCCGGCCGGCCTTCGCGCCGCGCCTGCCGCCGCTTTCTTTCCGCAACGAACCCCACGCCCGCCCGGCTGTCCCTGGCTACGCCGGAGGGGACGGCCCTGGTGTGGGCCGCCCCCTCCGTGATGCTGGTGCCGCTAGCTACGGTGTCGGCAGCGAGGGCGCATCCTGGATGTAGTTCTTGGGCGAGCCGACTCCGGTCGAGTCGTCGTAGCCCTTGACGGCGGGCAGCGCGTCAGCGCCCTCACCGTCGATGCCGAGGGTCCGCAGGTAGGTCAGCAGCGGGCC
>DATCFY010000153.1:0-2028 GCA_036509255.1 Streptosporangiaceae bacterium | reverse complement strand
TCCATGTGGCCCCACCAGGACGGCTTGATATGGCCCCACCTGGCGGCGGATCGGGGTGTTGCGGCGGTTTGATCTGGCCCCGCCGGGTGGTGCGCGTGGGACGATCGGGGCACCCGCTGCCGAGGAGGCCCGTTGGGGCTGTCCAGGGTGGAGGTGTTCGAGGCGATCCGCCGTGACCGGCGGGTTTCCGGGATGTCGATCCGGGCCCTGGCTGAGCGGCACGGGGTGCACCGGCGCACGGTCCGCCAGGCACTCGATAGCGCAGCTCCGTTACCGCGCAAGGTGCCGGTGCGCCGGTCGGCGCGGCTGGAACCGCTGAAGGCCGTTATCGACGAGATGCTGACCGCGGACCTGGACGCGCCGCGCAAGCAGCGTCACACGGCACGGCGCGTGCTGGCCCGGCTGGCTGATGAGCATGGCGTGAGCGCGGTGTCCTACTCGGCGGTGCGTGACTATGTGGCCCGGCGCCGGCCAGAGATCGCGGCCGCCGCGGGCCGCGGGACGGAGACGGCGTTCGTGCTGCAGACGCATCTGCCCGGGGCGGAGGCCGAGGTCGATTTCGGTGATGTGTGGATCCGGCTGGCCGGGGAGATGACGAAGTGCTTCTTGTTCACGCTGCGGCTGTCGTATTCGGGCAAGGCGGTGCACCGGGTGTTCGCCTCGCAGGGGCAGGAAGCGTTCATCGAGGGCCACCTGCATGCTTTCGCCGTGCTGGACGGGGTGCCGGCCGGGAAGATCCGCTATGACAACCTGCGGTCGGCGGTGTCGCGGTCCTGATGGGCCGCGACCGCACCGAGTCCGACAGGTGGGTGCTGTTCCGCTCCCATTACGGGTTCGACGCGTTCTACTGCATGCCCGGCATCGACGGGGCCCACGAGAAAGGCGGAGTGGAAGGCGAGGTCGGCCGGTTCCGCCGCAGCCACCTGGTCCCGGTGCCCGAGGCAGGCACCCTGGCTGAGCTGAACACCCGGATCGACCTGGACGACGCCGCTGACGACGGCCGCCGGATCGAGGGCCGGATCCGGGCAGTGGGGCAGGACTTCGCCGTCGAGGCGCCGCTGCTGGCCCCGCTGCCGGAAGAGAGTTTCGAGGCCGGGCTGCTGCTGACCCCGCGGGTGGACAGGTTCGGCCGGATCACCGTGCGGCAGTGCCATTACTCGGTTCCGGTCGCGCTGATCGGGTCCCGTGTCCGGGTGTTCCTGCGCGCTTCCGAAGTCATCGTCCTTGATGGCCGGGCAGAGGTCGCCCGGCACGCCCGGTCGGTGACCCGCGGCTCGCAGACCCTGGTCCTGGACCATTACCTGGAAGTGCTGGCCCGCAAACCCGGCGCGATGCCCGGCGCGACCGCACTGGTCCAGGCCCGCAAGGCCGGCACGTTCACCGCCGCGCACGACGCGTTCTGGGCCGCGGCCCGCCGCGCGCACGGCGACGGCGCGGGCACCCGCGCCCTGATCGAGGTCCTGCTGCTGCACCGACAGCTTGTGCGGGTCAACCCCGATGACCACCCTGTCCATCGCCATGCCTCCTCACCCTGGGGCAGATCACTTTGCCGGCGAGAACGGTCAACGCTATTACGAGCTGACCAGACCCTTCTTGAGCCACGCCCCGCCACGGCACCCGGCCAGGACGCATCCCATGAAAGAGCCACACCCATCACCTAGGGCGGGCAGCCGCAAAGAGAGCATCCGGCCGGGCACCTCACCCGAGCCTGCGCCAGCCCGGGCAGTCATGGAAGACATAAATAGCCGCAGACCGGGCGGCTTTCAGAATTGCCGTGGCCTGTAGATATCGGAGCGGTGTTCGATGGCCACGACGTCGAGGCGGCGGTGCTGGCCGTCGATGCGGTAGATCACCCGGTAGTCGCCGCGACGGGCGGCGTGCAGCCCGTTGGAGTGTTCCCGCTTTTCTGGACACCGGGATTAGGCTGCCAATTGACTGAGTTGCCTATATCCTAGTTCGTATTCCCCGGGTGTCAAATACCCGAGTGTCGAATGTCTCCGGACCCGATTATAGTAGTTGCTGATCCAG
>DATCFY010000152.1:0-6058 GCA_036509255.1 Streptosporangiaceae bacterium | reverse complement strand
AGATCTGGTTGCTGGCGGCCTCGGCGGCGATCAGGAACCGGCCATCCCGGCGAGATCTGCAGCGCACCCTGGGAGGCCAGCCCGGCCCCCGTTCCGGCGCCGGCCGCGAACGGGGACCCGGCCGCGGGGGTCAGCATCTCGCCCGCGTGCCGGTCGAAGGCCCGATCGTGTTCGTTCCCGCGGTGTTGTCATTGACATAGACGTGCCCGACCACCGGGGACGCCTGGGTCGGGGCGAGGCGGACGCCGGGACGGCCGCAACCGCGACAGCCGTGGCGGCGGCGAGCAGAACCGGGGCCGGCGTTCAGGAGGTGGTGGCTCCGGCCGGGCGGGGACCTGGCGGGCTGGATCACGTCGCGGCGGTCCGCCGCCGCACGGCTTTGCGGATCTCGGCGGCCGCGACGATGGCCAGGGCCACGGCGGTGCAGAGCAGCCATTGCCGGACGTCGAGCCGGGTGGTCTTCATCACGGCCTGGAAGATGCCCAGAACGGTTGACAGGACCAGCAGGACCAGGGACACGCTGGTCGTAATGAGGAACGTCTTGCCGGAGAAGGTCTGGAGGGAGAACGCCGAGTCCCGTTCGTCTTTTGACTCGATCGAGAAGAACAGGCCGAACAGCGCGAACGTGACCATGCCCATGGTCCGGGCGATGGCGAGTCCGTGAGCGTGGTCCGCCCAGCTGATCACGCTGAGGGTGCCGATTGCCATCAGCAGGCCGACGAAGGCGAGCCAGGCGATGAGCCCGCGGGTCAGGATCGGCCGGCTTGGCGGCCGGGGCGGGCGGTCCATCAGCCCGGCGGCGGGTTTGCTGTATCCGAGCCCGATGGCCTGGATGGACAGGGTGGTGAAGCTTACCCACAACGTCTGCAGCGGAAGGAGCGGTTCGCCGCCGGCGATGTTGAAGATGCTGGCGCTGAGGAAGGTGATGATGTAGCCGAACAGGCCGCCGATCTGGTACCGGATGTACCTGGCGAGGTTGTCATACAGCCCGCGGCCGAGCTCCACGGCCTTGACGATGGTGGAGAAGTTGTCGTCGGTCAGGATCATCACCGCGGCTTCCTTGGTCACCTCGGTGCCGGTGATGCCCATCGCGATCCCGATGTCGGCCTTCTTCACGGCCGGCGCGTCGTTGGCGCCGTCCCCGGTCATCGCGACGATCTGGCCTTGCTTCCTGAGGACGTCGACCAGGCGGGCCTTGTGCTGTGGGCTGACGCGGGCGATCACGCCGATGTTGTCGATCTTGGCTAGTGCCTCCTCGTCGCTCATGGCGCCGAACTCGGCGCCGCTGATCACCGTGCCGTGGATGCCGAGCTGGCGGGCGGTCGTGGCGGCGGTGACCGCGTAGTCGCCGGTGATCATCCGGACCCGGATGCCGGCCTTCGCCGCCGTCGCAATCGAGGCCCTGGCGGTGGGGCGCGGCGGGTCGACTATCCCGACCAAGGCGAGCAGCTCCAGCCCGGTCACCAGCGGGAGCAGGTCGGCACCGGGATCGAAGGCCGCTGGGTCGAGGTCCTTGCGCGCGGTGGCGATCACCCGCAGTCCCTGCTCGCCCAGCCGCTGGTTCCCGGCCAGGTAGCGTTGCCGGGATTCGCCGTCGGCTGGCACCGGCCCGGCGTCGGCGTCGGACACTGTCGCGGCCCGCTCCAGCAACTGATCCGGCGCGCCCTTGACAAAGCAGCGGATCACTTCCCGGCCCGACGCGTCGGTCATCTCATGGAACGTGGCCATCAGCTTGTACGCGGTGTCGAACGGCAGCTCGGCGATCCGCGGGTACCGCTCCCTGGTGGAGACCGCGTCGATGCCGCCCTTGGCGGCCAGCACGACCAGCGCGCCCTCGGTCGGGTCGCCGATCAGCTCGCCGTCTTTGACCACCGCGTCCGAGGCCAGCACCATCGGCATCAGGAACTCGTCCAGCGGGATGTCCGCCTCCCCGGCTACGCGGGTGATACGGCCGGCGGTCGAGTAGCCCTTTCCATCGATCGCATACCGGCGGCCCGCGGCCACCATCTGGACCGCGGTCATCTGGTTCAGGGTGAGCGTGCCGGTCTTGTCTGTGTTGATCGCCGAGGTGGAGCCGAGCGTCTCGGTCGACGGCAAGCGTTTCATGATCGCGCCGGCCTTGGCGAGCATCTCGGTCCCGTAGGCGAGGATGACTGTGACCACCATGGGCAGCGCCACCGGGATCGCGGCGATGGCGAAGGCGACAGCGGCGTTGAAGACGGCGATGAACGTGTCGCCGCGGGCCAGGTTCAGCGCCATCGACACGACCAGCGCGAGGCCTGCGATCACTAGGATCTGCTGCGACAGCCGGTCCATCTGGCGGGTGAGCGGGGTCTTGACGTCCTGTTCTTCCTGCAGCATCCCGGAGATGTGGCCGACCTCGGTCGCCATCCCGGTCGCCGTGACCACGAAATCGCCCGTGCCGCGCGCGACGTCGGTGTTCATGTACACCATGTCGGTCCGGTCGCCGAGGGGCGTGTCGGCGTCCACCACGGCGCCGGTGGACTTGCTGACGGGCAGGCTCTCCCCGGTCAGCGCGGACTCGGCGACCTCCAGCCTGGCCGCAGTCAGCAGCCGCCCGTCCGCGGGCACGATATCGCCCGCCTCGATCGCGACGATATCGCCGGGCACCAGCTGCTCGGCGGGGATCTCGGCCAGCTGGCCATCCCGCCTCACCCTGGCCTTGATGATCATCATCTTCTGAAGGGCGGCGACGGCCGCGACGGCCTTCCCCTCCTCCCGCAGGCCCATGATCGCGTTGAACAACGTCAGCAGGATCAGCAGGAGGCCCGTGCCGAGCTGCCTGAGGGGGTACAGGCTGCCGATGCCTGCCGCAAGCAGCACGATCTGCATCGGGTCGCCGTACTGGCGGAGGAGCGCGTGCCAGCGGGGCTCGGCCTTACCTGCGGCGAGCTTGTTCAGGCCGAACCGCTGGGCCCGAGCGGCCACCTCAGCCGAGCTCAGGCCGCGCTGCCCGTCTGCCCCTTCGAGGCGGAGGACCTGGTCGGCGCCGAGCGTGTGCCACGCAAGCTCGCCGGCCGCCGGCGGCGGCCGTCCGGATCTGGGTGTATCCACCGCCCGCGAAGTCATGTCGACTGCTTATTGCCTAGCAGCCGGTGGTAGCGGTGAGGGGAAGTTGAAGCCCATGAAGATGAAGCTCACCGTGTGACGGCGGATCAGCGTCCGCTCCGGGCGCGATGCGGTGGTCTGGTCCCGGCCAGCCAGCCGGATCGTGCCGACCGTCGGCGCGTCCAGCGCGCCGATGAGGTTCAGCAACGTGGTCTTGCGCGACCCGGACGGGCCCAGTACCACTGCGAACGCCGCCTCGTCCAGATGCAGGTTCACATCGTCCACCGACCTGACCACGCTGTCGCCCGCCGAACCGGCGGCACGTCCGTCAAGGCGATACGCGTCCCCGCCGCCCCGGCGCGAGCACCCACGGCCGGCCGCCGCCCCGGATCCGACAGCCGCCCCCGGCCGGTCGTAATGCCCATGTATCCAGCCTCCGCGCCGCCAACTCGCCGCGTCAGGGCCAAACGTCCTGCCAGCGATGCTGTGCGATCAGCACGCGAGGGACCTTGCGCCGGTGCAGGCACCTGGCACCCGCCCACCGTTGAAACTGGGAGGCTGTGCCAAACCTTGGGAGGCCTCGATTTCTGTGCCTGTTGCTTACCCGGCCCGGCTGAGTTCCGGGCCGGCCCCTCACATTGCCCAGTGGCGGCCGCTGGTCCAGTGGCTGCTCGGCATACCACAGCTGCTGATCGCCAGTACGCTGCGCAGCGTGCGCCAGGTCCTGATCTTGATCAGCCTGTTCACCGAGCGGATCCCGCGGCCGGTGTTCGACATAATCGCCTCGGGTGGCCGCAGCCGCTGATCAGCACCAGGCCGAAGCCGCGGACGTTGACCACCAGCACCTGTTCGGTGACGTACCCGATCCAGAACAGCATCCGCGGCAGCGGCGGTAGCACCGCCATCCCCGGGCCGATCACGAGCGGCCCTGTGGTAATCACCACATCCGCGCGAGGGTGGCGCATCTGGGCCGGGACGTGCTCCGTAGCTCACGTCGTGTGAGCGGCACTACTGACTGGCTATCGCCGCGACGGTCTGGCCGGTGGGGATCGCGCCGTTCAGGGATCCGTACCAGGGCGCGTTGTAGTTGGCCACGCCGCCGTTGGACTTCAGGATCCAGTATCCGCCGGTGGCCGGGTCATCAGCCAGCGCAACCGCGCGCACCCCGGCCGGGAGCGTGCCCGCTGCTGAGCCGTACCCGGGCGCGCCGAACGTGTAGACTCCGCCACCGGAGACAAGGATCAGGTAACCCCCGCCTGGGCTGGCCGCGATAGCGGTCACGGTCTGCCCGGCCGGGATCTTCCCTTTCAGCGACCCGGACCAGGGGGCGTTGTAGTTGTCCACACCGCCGTTGGACTTCAGGATCCAGTACCCGCCAGTGGCCGGGTCGGCAGCCATCCCGACCGCCTTCACTCCGGCCGGAAGCCTGCCCGCGCTGGAGCCGTACCCCGGGGTGCCGTACGCGTAGACCCCGCCGCCGGAGACAAGGATCAGGTAACCACCCGAGGGGCTGGCCGCGATGGCGGTGACCGTCTGCCCGGCCGGGATCTTCCCGGTCAGCGACCCGGACCAGGGGGCGTTGAAGTTGCTCACCCCGCCGTTGGACTTCAGCATCCAGTACCCGCCGGTGGCCCGGTCGGCGGCCAGGCCGACACCCGCCACCCCGGCCCGCAGCGCCGCGGCGCCGTAGCCGGGCGCGCCGAAGCTGGACACCCCGCCACCCGAGGTCAGCACGTGGTAACCGAGGCCGCGCAGCGCGTCCAGGGTCACGAACGAGTACCCGCGCGCCCGCAGCTGGCTGATCACCGACGGCAGCGCGTCGGCGTCCAGGGTGGAATGGTCGGTGGGGTTGGAGCCGCAGTGCATGAGCACGATCTCGCCGGGCCGCAGGCTGCCGAGGACGCGGCTGACGATCTTCGCTGTCGTGATGCCGCCTGAGGTGCCTTCCCAGCCGAGGGTGTCGACGGTCCAGCCGACCGGCACGAACCCGGTGGCGTTCACCACTGAGACCGTGTGCGCGTTGTAGTCACCGTAGGGGAAGCGGAACCACGGGGCCGGGTCGGTGCCGGTCACCGTCTTGATGGTCTGCTGGGCCCCGAGGACCTGCTGGCGGATCTGCGCGTCGGTCAGCTGGGTGAAATACGGGTGCGAGACCGAATGGTCACCCACCCGGCCCGCGACCGCCATGGCTTTCGCCTGGGCGGTGAAGCTGCTGGTGAAGTTGCCGGTCAGGAAGAAGCTGGCCGGCACCTTGTCCTGGCTCAGGGTGCTCAGGATGCTGGCCACGCCGTCCGCGTTCGCCCCGGCATCAAAGGTGAGCGCGACGACCTTGGCGCGGACCGGGATGACATTCCACACCCGGCCGCCCAGGCCAGCCGGCGCCGCTTGTGGCTGTGCCGTGGCTGCTTCGCGTGCAGTGGCGGGCGTTCCGCCTGTGGCGATCATCGTCGCTGCGGCGAGCAGTGCTGCAGTTGCCCAGGGCAGTTTCCGGGCGAGCTTGAATGGGCCTTTCATAGTGATCACGACCTTGCTGGAAAGACCTCTACGTTCAGCCAACCCGGTGCCCGCCGGGCGGTGCTAGGGCTGTTCGTCCCGCGCCCCTTCCCGTTGGTCCCCGTCCTGGGAGCGGCCGTCCTTGGTGGCCGCTCGTTCTGGCCGTTCGTCAGGCGTATTAGGGCCGTTGGGCGCTACTGGCCGCTGCCGGGGCGAGACACCCTTGATTGGCTTGATTGGGGGGTGATGCGAATGCTCGTGATTGGGGGGTGATGCGAATGCTCGCCTTCGACGGGCAGGGCTCCGGCGTGTTCCGTGAATGTCCGCTTCTGTCTTAATCGAGGCCGTGGAGGTGGAGGGCTTCGGCTGGTGTTGTGTGGTCGCGCCGTCCTTCGGGGACGTGCAGGTAGCCGGCGTCTTGGATGGCCGCGATGACGGTGGCGCGGATGGTGGCCAGGTTGGCGGGGCCGCTGCCGGTGCGGCTGGCCGCGGTGTC
>DATCFY010000151.1:0-7719 GCA_036509255.1 Streptosporangiaceae bacterium | reverse complement strand
CCAGCCGTGCCCCGCACGGGACTAGAGCTTGCGAAGTCCACTGAGCACCCTTTCGAGCAGGTTGAGATCTGGGCGGCCATGTGCATGGTCCAGCTGGTGAACCCTGACCAGCCCTTCCACCGCCATATCAGCGACCAGGACGCGAGCCACGCCCAGGGGCATCCTGAGCACGGCGGATATTTCCGCTACTGAGCGCCAGTCACGGCAGAACCCCAGAATGGCCTGGCATTCCGGGCTGAGGCTCGAGAGATCGCGCGCCTCATAGTGAGACGCAGCCACCATCGCCTCGATCTGGAGCTGGTACCGGGGCTTGGTCCTGCCCCCGGTCACCGCATATGGCCGGACCAGCCCGCTCCCAGCGGGTTCGGCACCACGTGAACGCTTTCCGCCGCCGGACCCGGTGCCGTGCTGGCCACCTGTCGGCGGCCAGTCATCCAGGCCTGGGCCGGACAACGGTCTCTCCTGTCACTATCTGCCATCCTCCGACCGCAGAGCCCCGCGCATATCCGGCGTGAGGGCCCGTCCCACCCGCTCGACGAGGAGCGCCATCTCGTAGGCCACCAGGCCCATGTCACAATCAGCGGATGCGAGCACGGCCAGGCTCGATCCGTCGCTGATCGCCATCACCAGCAGCAGGCCGCGCTGCATCTCCACGACCGTCTGCGTCACCGGGCCGCCTTCAAAGACCCGGGACGCGCCCTGCGTCAGGCTGGTCAGGCCTGAAGTCACGGCCGCCAGCTGGTCAACCCGGTCGGCCGGGAAGCCGTTCGAGTACGCCAGCGGCAGTCCGTCAGACGAGACCACGATGGCATGCGCGACGGACGCGACCCGCTCCACGAAGTTCGTGATCAGCCAGTTCAGGTCCTGGACCGGACGGGTTAGCGGACTCACGAACCCTCCTCTCTCGGCGACCCCACCATAAGCACCAGCATGTTCGGCAATCCCGCTCGACTCCTCATGTCACATCGTCTCCCTCACCGTCAGCATCATCCTCGCTGTTAACGGCGGCACGCGCTTCGCGAACGCCTCGCTGGAAACTTTCGAAGCGCTGCCTGGTCACCGAAGCCGAGCGAACCGGCGGGGGCGTCACCTCGGTGGTGTTCGCACCCACGGTCCCGGGCACCAGGTTGGCTTTGGGAACGCGCTTCGGGAGGCCGGACAGGGTCACCCCGCCCGACGCCGGCTTGCTGACCGCCTCGGCGGCCCGCCAGCCCTCGTCCGCGGCAGAGGCGGTCCAGGCGCCGGAGTTGTTGCTGTCCGGTGCGGCGGCAGCAGCAGCGGAGGAGGAGTTCGGCCGGTCGGCGCTGTGCCGGCCACGGCGGAACCAGTCCGACTCCACCGATTCGAAGATGGGCAGCCGGTTTCCCTCACCCGCCGGGGCCGCCGGCGGCACCACGACCTCCCGCCGGGCCTGGCCGGGATCACTGCTGCCGAGGCTGCGGACCGGCCGGGTGGGCAGCCGGGGTGGCGCGCTGGCGCCGTCACCACTCAGCGACGTGCCGAACACCGGCGCGTTGCCGTTGCTGGGCACCGAGGGCAGCGGGCCGGTACTTGCCGCAGGCGGCGGCGCCGGGGTGGCCGGCGGGCCCAGCGGCGGGTCATCCCAGGACGACACGGACGGCTGGGCCGACGGGGTCTCCCAGGACGGAGCGTCGGGCTGGGGCGGCGCATCGTCCCACGCGGGCGTGGGCGACAGGGGGCCGGGAGACGAGGGAGCCGGGTCATCCCAGGCCGGGGACATCGCCGGGAAGCCGGCCGTGGCCGCTGAATCGCCGTTCTCGGCGTGCAGCGGGGTGAAGCGCGGCGCGCGGGCCGCGTTCACCGCCTCCTCGGCGGCGCTGCGGCCGCGGCGCGGGCCCCACTCCCCGCCGCCACCGTTCCCGGAGAGAGCCTCAATGGGGTCGGGGCTTCCCGAGCCGTTCCGGTCGAACCGGCGCAGCCCCGCCGGGGAACCATTGCCCTCGTGCGTCACGGTCTCATCGGGCAGCCAGACCAGGGCGGTCAGGCCGCCGGTCGTCGCCGGGCGCAGCCGCACCCGGATGCCGTGCCGTGCGGCCAGCCGGGCGACCACGAACAGGCCCATGCGCCGGGACACGGCCACGTCCACCACAGGCGGGTTATCCAGCCGCCAGTTGGCGTGGGCCATCTCCTCGGCGCCCATACCGACGCCCTGGTCGCTGATGTCGAGCAGGACTCCCCCGCTGTTCAGCAGGTGCCCGGACACGGTCACCGGCGTCTCCGCAGACGAGAACGAGGTGGCGTTCTCCACCAGCTCGGCCACCAGGTGCACCACGTCGTTGACGGCCTGGCCGCGAACGGAGATGCCGGGCTGGACGTTCATCGAGACCCGTTCGTACTGCTCGATCTCGGAGACCGCCGCACGGAGCACGTCCACCAGCGCCACCGGCTGGTTCCACCGCCGGGAGACCTCGTGACCGGCGAGGACCAGCAGGTTCTCAGAGTTGCGGCGCATGCGGGTGGCCAGGTGGTCCATCTGGAACAGGTTGGACAGCCGCTCCGGGTCCTGCTCACCCTGCTCGAGATCATCGATCAGCCGGATCTGGCGTTCGACCAGGGACTGGCTGCGCCGGGACAGGTTCACGAACATCGCGTTGACGTTCCCGCGCAGTGCGGCCTCGTTCGCAGCCAGCCGGAGCGCTTCCCGGTGGACCTGATCGAACGCCCGCGCCACTTCACCGATCTCGTCGGAGGAGTCCACGTCGATGGGGGCGACGTCGAAGGAACCGCCGCCGTCGGCCTCACTCATCCGCCGGACCATCTCCGGCAGCCGCACGCCCGCGACTTCCAGGGCTCCCGCACGCAGCCGGCGCAGCGGGCGGACCATCGAGCGCCCGATGACCACCGTCAGGAACAGCGACAGCGCGAGGACGAGCAGGACCGCCGCGCCGACCGCGATGGCCGCGGTCAGTGCCGACTTATGCAGTGCCGCCGCCCGGGAGCTGATCTGCGCGGAGAGGGCCCGCTCAACCGAGCCCATCTGCGAGTCGATCTCGTTCGACATGGCGCCATACCAGTCGTCGACCGTGTTGATGTCGGTCCCCAGGTTCCCGTTGTGCTGCGCGAGGTTGATCGCCTGGGTCTCCTGGGCGTTGGCCTCGAAGACGAAGGACGTGGCCACGCTGTTGTTCCACAGGTTGCGCTGCGCAATGCTGGCCGTGGTGTTGAACGAGGCCAGGTTGCCCTCTTGCTCGGAGAGCGCCAGGTTGAGCGCGTTCAGCTGGTTCGGGCTGAGATGGCCGACCGCCAGGCCGTAAGTGAGGATGGCGCGCTGCTCGGAAGCCTCTTCCTTCATCCGGGACACCAGGCTGAGCACCCGGATGGACTGGCCGAGCGTCGCGTCACTGGCGCCCTGGCCGGTCACGTCAATCAGCGCGATCAGCTCCTGGATGATCGTGGCGTATTTGTCCACCACGACCAGGGCCGGCAGCTGGGTGAGGGTCGCTGCCTTCCGCAGCTGCCGCAGGTTCTGCAGCGCGGTGAGGGCCGCCGCCGCCTGCTGCTGGGTCTGCGTCGAGAACGAGCCATTGATCTGGCTCAGCTCGCGCTGCACCACCCCGGCGGTCTGGTTGGTCAGGGCGATCTGCTGGTTCACCACATTGAGCTGGGGGGCGCTGAGCTGTGCGCTGGAACCCCGGCCTCCCTGACCCGAATCCCCGAGCCCGATGAACCGGACCGTCTGGTCCCGCTCGTCCTCGAGATTCTGGGCGAGAACCGTGACGTTCGCGCTGAGCGCGGCGAGCTGCTGGACGCGCCCGTTGGCGGTGGCGCTGCGGGCGTAGGACAGGATCGAGGTACCACCCAGCACCACGGCGGTCAGCGTGGGGATGGCGATCAGCAGGACCAGGCGGGAACGCACCCGCCAGTTCTTCAGCGCACGGCGCGAGCCGGCGCCCTGGCGCCTGGCTTGGCCGGGACCGCCGGCCTCGGCGCTGTCCTCCCGGCCGTCGAGCTCCGCGGGCGCACGCGGAGCAGGGCCGGCCTCGGTAGACGGCTCAACTGACCCTGGATCGCCAGCCAGCTCGTTACCGCTCATCTTGCTGCGGGACCGCACAGCCTCTGCACCTCTCACCTGGCTAGCGTGGCGAGCCAGCAGGCCCGCAGTACTTGCGGCGGAACTGACATGACGCACCCCTTCCCGGGTGACGATTCTGCAAGCCCCGCGCGCGGGCGCGGCCAAGGGCTAACCCTAACGTCTCACCATCGGCAGTGATCAATACCTTATGCCAGGAAAGCGCTGCTCTAGCGTGATGTTTGCCGGATGCCTTGACGTCAGTAGGGTACTCGCCGACGCTTCGGTCGTGGCTCGTTCTGTACTAACTAAGCCCGGTATGTGCGAAGAGCGCTAAGACTACCCAGGTACGCGCGGTCCAGAGTAATCTCGCGAGGCCGGGTCCGGGCCGGCCTGCCACTGCTGACGATGCTGGTGACCGCCCCAGGGGGACTCCCGCGCCGCGTCCCGCCGCCGCACCCACCGCCGGTTCCCGGACGGCCATTTACCCGCGGAACTCGGATCGGCCCGCCGGGATACCCGAATCATGGCACCGCACCGCGCCCGCCGGCCGCGCGGCGGTTATTCAGCGGCCCCGGTCTTTCGGCCATAACTGCGCCGCGCCCACTGCCCCGCGCTGGTCCTAGTCGGGGACCCCGAGTTCCCGTGCGATGATCATCCGCTGCACTTCGGAGGTGCCCTCGCCGATCTCGAGCACCTTGGCGTCGCGGTAGAACCGGGCGACCGGGAACTCATTCATGAACCCGTAGCCGCCGAAGATCTGGGTGGCCTCCCGGGCGTTGTCCATCGCCGCGTTCGAGGCGGTCAGCTTGGCGATGGCCGCCTGCCGCTTGACCGGCTGCCCGGCTATGAGCCGCGCCGCGGCGTCATACCAGGCCAGCCGGGCACTGTGGGTGCGCGCCTCCATGTCGGCAAGCTTGAACCGGATGGCCTGGTAGTGCCCGAGCCGGTGGCCGAACGCCGCCCGCTCGCCGGTGTAGCGCAGGCATTCGTCTACACAGCCCTGGGCCAGGCCGACCGCGAGCGCGGCGAGCGCGATCCGGCCCTCGTCCAGGATCTGGAGGAACTGGGCGTAGCCGCGGCCGCGCTCGCCAAGCAGGTGGTCCGCGGGGACCCGGCACGAGGCGAACGCCAGTTCCCTGGTGTCCGAGGCGCACCAGCCGACCTTCGAGTACTCCGGCCCGACGGTCAGCCCGGAGGTGCCGGCCGGCACCACGATGGACGAGATCTGGCGCGGAGCCCCGGGGTCTCCCCCCGTGATGGCCAGCACCGTGACCAGGGAGGTGATCGCGGTCCCGGCGTTGGTGATGAACGACTTGGCCCCGTCGATGACCCAGTCCCCGCTGCCCTCGTCCAGCCGCGCGGTGGTCCGCATCCCGCCGGGGATATCAGACCCCCCGCCCGCCTCGGTCAGCCCGAACCCGGCCAGGCGCTCGCCGGAGCACAGGTCCGGCAGCCAGCGGCGGCGCTGCGCCTCGGTGCCGAACCGGTAGATAGGCATGGCCCCGAGGGCCACCGCGGCCTCGAGCGTGATGGCGACCGAGGAGTCCACCCGGGCCAATTCCTCAAGGGCCAGGCCGAGGGCGAGCAAATCGCCATCCATGCCGCCGAATTCCGCCGGGAACGGCAGCCCGAACAGGCCGAGCTTGGCCATCCGGGCGATCAGGTCGTAGGGGAACTCGCCGCGCTCGTAGTAACCGCCGATGACCGGCCGCACTACGTCGCGGGCGAAGGCGGCAACGGTCTGGCGCAATTCCTGGTGCTCATCGCTGAGCGCATAACTGATCATCGGTGCCCCTCACCGGCTGGTGACGCCGCATGACCGCGATGCTACTGGGCGGCGCTCACGGGCCGGGCACCCGCGCCGTCCCGCGAGCGTTAGGCTCTCGTGAACACCTCCCTGCCGCCGTCCCGGAGGACGACATGGCGACCCTGACCTGTCCTGCCTGTTCCGCTGAGGTTCAGCAGGACGATCTCATCTGTTTCACGTGCGGCGCCAACCTGCCCCGGCGCAAGACGCCCGACGAGCCTGCCTCGCCGACGGTTATGCAGAAGTACCCGAAACGTGAGGGTGCGGCGGCCCCGGCTGCGGGGTCGTCCTGCCCGCACTGCGGGGCGGCCATCCGGGAGCCCGCGGCAGTGTTCTGCGAGGTGTGCCGTGAGCCGCTGCCCCCGCGGAAGGGCATCATCTCGCCCGTGGTGCTGCGCCTCGTGTTCCCTACCGGCAATGTGGAAGTCCCGGCGGGCACTTCGCTGGTGCTCGGCCGTGACCCGGAGGAGTCGCTGGTCGCCGCGGCCTTCGCCAGCTACGACAATGTCTCCCGGCGGCACGCCACGGTGACCGTCAGTGACACCGGGCAGGCCACAATCCGGGACGAGCACTCCACCAACGGGACTTTCGTCAACGGGGACCGGGTGCTTCCCGGCACCGAGGTCCGCCTGGTCAACGGGGACAGCGTCCGGCTGGCCGCGGACGTGACCGGCGAGGTGTCACTGCCCCCGCAGGGCATCCCGGGTGCCTACAGCAGCAACGGGCACCGCGACCCGGCCTAGTCACCCCGCCGTGCCCTCGGCCGGCACCGGCGCCGTGGCCGACCGGCCGGGCCGGGCCGGGCGGCCACGGACGGTCCGTTTGGGCCTATTGGGCGACGGCGCGCCGTGAGATCATCGCTGGATCGGCAGCATGCGTCGCGGAGGTGGCCATGACGGTCCGGGAATCTGCTACCAGCGCGCTGGGCCTGCGGCGGGACGCCATCGGGCTGCGCGAGGTGCTCTTCCAGAGCATCACGGACATGGCTCCCGGTGCGGCCATCGCCGCCTCGATCCCGGCCGGGGTCGCGTTCGCCGGCGGCTCGCTGCCCCTGGCAGTGGTCTTCGCCTTAGTGGCGTGCCTGTTCTGCGCCTGCAGCATCGGCCTGCTGGCCCGGGAGATGCCGTCCGCCGGGTCGCTGGCCACATATGCCGCGCGGGGCCTGCACCCGGCGGTGGGCTTCCTGGTCGCCTGGGGGTACGTGCTGGTCGGCTTCCTCATCCCGCCGCTGGTGCTGCTCCAGCTCGGGTTCACCACCGCCGCCACCATGAACGCCGAATGGTCCGGCTACCCGGCCAGCTTGTGGTGGCCGTGGGCGCTGGCCGGAGCGGTGATCGTGCTCGCGGCCGGCTTCTACGGCATCCGCACGTCGGCCCGGCTCGGCACCATCCTCGGCCTGTCCGAGATCGCGGTCTTCGGAGTCCTGGCGGTCTTCTTCGTGGTCCACGCGGGCAGCCACAACACCCTGAGCGTGTTCACCACGAAGTACACGCCGCCCGGGTTCCGCGGCATCACCGGGGTGATCGGCGGCTCGGTGTACACGATCCTGGCCTTCGGCGGGTTCGAGGGGGCCGCGCCGCTGGCCGAGGAGGCCAGGAACCCGCGGCGGACAATCCCGCGGGCGGTGCTGCTGGCCACCCTGCTGATCGGGGCACTGTACGTGTTCACCACCTACGCGGTGGACGTCGCCTACGGCCCTTCCAGGTTCGTCCACTTCACCACCGGGACCGGCGCCGCCTCCTGGGAAGGCATGGCCCGGTCGCTGTACGGGCTGTTCTGGTTCTTCGTCTTCCTCGCCATCGTGAACTCCACCATCGCCAACGCCAACGCCGGGGTGAACGTCTCCAGCCGGACGGCCTACGCCATGGGCCGGATCGGC
>DATCFY010000150.1:0-15507 GCA_036509255.1 Streptosporangiaceae bacterium | reverse complement strand
GGGACCGGGTTTACACGCTGCTGGACGCGGTTGTCGCGGTCGGCACCAACCTCGACCTCGAAACGGTGCTCCACCAGATCGTCGAGGCCGCGATCACGCTGGTCCGGGCCCGTTACGGCGCGCTCGGGATCATCGGCGAAGACGGCGGCCTGGTTAAATTCGTCCCCGTCGGCCTGGCCGACGACCAGATCGCGGCGATCCACCACTGGCCAGAGGGCCGGGGCCTGCTCGGCGCGCTGATCACCGACCCGCGCCCGCTGCACCTGCC
Organism: Streptosporangiaceae bacterium; assembly: GCA_036509255.1. Classification (GTDB taxonomy): domain Bacteria; phylum Actinomycetota; class Actinomycetes; order Streptosporangiales; family Streptosporangiaceae; genus RYN-230. The sequence continues at coordinate 15,239 of DATCFY010000150.1, read as the reverse complement.
GGACATCTCGGCCAGCCCCAAATCGAGCGGCTTCCCGCCCGGGCATCCGCCGATGCGCAGCTTCCTCGGCGTCCCGGTGCGGGTCCGGGACGAGGTCTACGGCCATCTCTACCTGACCGAGAAGGAGGGGGGTGCCGAGTTCGACGAGGAGGACGAAGCGCTGCTCATCGCCCTGGCCGCCGCGGCCGGCGTGGCGATCGACAACGCCAGGCTGTACGAGGCGGCCCGCCGTCAGCAGCGCTGGCTGCGCGCGACCAGCGAGATGACCGGGAGGCTGCTGTCCGGGGCCGCGCCGGGTGAGGTGCTGGCCATGGTCACGCAGCAGGCGCTGGACATGTCCGGGGCGGACCTGGTCGCACTGGCGCTGCCCACCCCCGACGGCCAGCAGCTGGTCACCCAGCATGCGGCAGGGAAAGGTGCGCATGCGGCCCTGGGGCTGGTCCTCCCGGTCAGCGCCTCGGTATTCGGCCAGGTGCTGTCCTCCGGTGAGGCGCTCACCCTGCAGGATTTCGGCCACGACGAGCGGGTAGCCGCGGCCCGGGAGCACATCCCGCTCGGGCCGGCCATCGTCCTCCCGCTGGGTGCTCCCGGCGACGTCCGCGGCGTGTTCACGGTGGGCCGCGACCAGGGGGCGATGCCGCTGGCCCCCGAGGCCGTGGAGATGGTCCGGACCTTCGCGGCGCAGGCGGGCATCGCGCTGGAACTCGCCGAGCACCGCAGGGACGCGGAGCGGCTGGCCATCCTCTCCGACCGGGACCGGATCGCCCGGGACCTCCATGACCTGGTCATCCAGCGGCTCTACGCCACCGGGATGTCACTCCAGGGGGCGATGCCGCTGCTGACCCGGCCCGAGGCGGCCAACCGGGTGAGCAGCGCCGTGGATGCCCTCGACGAGACGATCCGGGAGATCCGCTCGGCCATCTTCTCGCTCCAGTCACGGGGCGAGGCCAGGCGGCAGGGCCTGCGCGCGCTGGTGCTCGAGGTCGTGGACCAGATGACCCCCGCGCTGGGGTTTGCCCCGTCGCTCCGGCTGGTGGGGCCGCTCGACGAGGCCGTCCCACCGGACGCGGGCGAGCAGATGCTCAGCGCGCTGCGGGAGGCGTTGTCGAACGCGGCCCGGCACGCGGCGGCCCGCCGGGTGGACGTGACCGTGGAGGTGGGGCCGGAGCTGATCCTGCGGGTCCGGGACGACGGTACCGGGATGGCCCGGACCACCCGGCGCAGCGGGCTGGCGAACATGGCCGAGCGCGCCGCGGACCTGGGCGGCAGGCTGACGATCGACCCCGCCGAGGGCGGCGGCACCCAGCTCGACTGGCGGGTGCCGGTCAGCTGAGCGATCTGCGGTCCGGCCGCCCGTAGCCGTCGCGGCCTGGATGCTGCTCGAAGACCCGCGTGGCGTAGGCGGCGGCCTGGGCGCGGCGCTGCATGCCGAGCTTGGCGAACAGGCCCGAGACGTAGTTCTTGACGGTTTTCTCGGCGAGGAAGAGGCGGGCGCCAATCTGGCGGTTGGTGAGGCCCTCGCCGATGAGCGCGAGGATGCGCCGTTCCTGGTCGGTGAGGCCCGCGAGGGGATCGGCCGCGGCGGCGGTGTCGCGCATGCGGCGGATGACGCGGCCGGCCGCGTCAGGGTCCAGCAGCGACTGTCCGGAGGCGACGGTACGGACGGCGGCCACCAGGTCGTTACCGCGGATCTGCTTGAGGACGTAACCGGCGGCGCCAGCCATGATCGCGCCGAACAGGGCTTCGTCGTCGGCGTAGCTGGTCAGCATCAGGCAGGCGAGCTGAGGCATGCTCGAGCGCAGGTCGCGGCAGACGGTGACGCCGTCCCCGTCGGGGAGGCGGATGTCGAGGATGGCGACGTCGGGCTTGAGGGCGGGGATGCGGACCAGGGAGGCAGCGGCGGTTTCGGCTTCGCCGACTACGGTGATACCGGGTTCGGCGTCGAGGAGGTTACGCACCCCTCTCCGGACGATTTCGTAGTCGTCAAGCAGGAATACCCGGATCGCCGTGCCGTTGCCCGCGTCGTCCACCGGTGGCATGCCCCTCCGCCAGGCCAGGCCCGCTGGGGAGGGCCGGGCTGCGCAAATACGCACGTCTTGCCGCTTATAGCCTAAGCCTGGACACGCTGGCTAGTCCTAGTGCGGGGCCGGGATTCCCCGGTGTCCTGAATGCCCGGTGTCCTGAATGCCCCGTGACCGCAATGGCCGCGCAGCCGAAAGCTCCCGGTCCGAGGGAAGGGCGGTCCGGCCCGGCCGGCTGGGTACTCCTAGCCTGGAGAGGACAGGCACGGGAGAACAGGGCAGGCGGCGGAAGGAGACCAGAAGATGCCAGGCATCATCGTCGGGGTGGATGGCTCGGAACACTCCCTCAGCGCCCTGGACTGGGCCCTGAACGAGGCCGACCTCAGGAAGGCCCCGCTGACCGTGATCAGCGTGAGCCCGATCGTTTCCGGCATCTACGGTCCCGGGTACGCGCCCGCCGACTACTACCCGGTCGAAGAGGAAAGCCGGTCTCAGGCGGAAAAGGCCACCCAGGAACTGGTGAACCAGGCGGTGGAGCGGCGCGGCGAAGCGCCGGCCGTGCCGGTGACCGTCCGCGCGCTCAGCGGCCTGGCCGCCGACGAGCTGATCAACGCCTCCGCGGACGCGGACCTGCTCGTGGTGGGGGCACGCGGCGCGGGCGGCTTCGCCCGGCTGGTGATGGGGTCGGTCAGCACCCAGGTCACCCACCACGCGCTGTGCCCGGTGGTGATCGTGCCGGGGAACCGGGCGGACTGAGCGCGGGGCCGGGCGGGCCGGGCGGGCTGAGCGCGGCGCAGGCCGGCTAGGCGGCGGCGCGGGGTCGGCGGGCTGGGCTGGGCCGGCGGGCTGGGCTAGCCTGGGGCTGGCCGGAACCGGCGCTGCCGCCGGGGAACGGCCGCGGGCGTCTACGCAGGGAGGCCGGTCATGCCACAGCCCCAGGGAGCCGAACTCGAAAAGGTCCGGGCCCGGCGCGAGGAATTGCGCGAGCGGTACCTGCGCCCGGTGGGCGAGCGGCCCGCCACCCCGGTCCGTGGCGTCCACCATCTCGCGCTGATCTGCCGTGACGTCGAGGAGACCATCCGCTTCTACCAGGAATTCCTCGGCTTCCCGCTGGTCGAGCTCGTGGAGAACCGGGACTACGCGGGCTCCAGCCATTTCTTCTTCGACATCGGCAACAAGAACATGCTCGGTTTCTTCGATTTCCCCGGGCACGATCACCCGGCCTGGCAGGAGACCATCGGCGGTGTTCAGCACCTGGCCATCTCCATCCCGCAGGACCAGTACGACGCGGCCAGGAAGAAGTTCGACGAGGCCGGGATCGACTACCTCGGGCCGGACCGCGGCGTCGAGGACAGCATCTACTTCCGTGACCCCAACGGGGTCGGGCTGGAGCTGTACCGGGAGGACCTCGGCGAGTTCGAGGGCCACCACCTGATCGGCTGAGGACCAGGGCGTCCCCGGCGAGCTGATCGGTGATGGCCAGGGGGCGTCCCCGGCGAGTTCCGCTTACCGCAGCTCGCGGCGGATGACGAGGCGCAGGCCGGACCAGACCGCATCGATGGCGCAGACTTTGTTGTCCACCAGCCCGGTCGGCAGGGCGACCTCCCGCACCACGGTGTCACTCATGTCCGTGGGCACCCGTGCGGCGCGCTTCGGCCAGGCGATCCACAGCGCGCAGGCCGGGGCCATGTGCTCGCGCAAGTGACCGAGTTCCGCCTCCAGGTCGGCGCGCCACGGCGCGAAGAACATGATCACATCAAACGGAGTGCCACCGTCCAGGTCCGGCCGGACCTCCACGCCGGCCTGCGCGGCCAGGCTCTCCGCGAACCCGGCCGGAGCGCCCAGCACGGCCACGGCCTGGCCGGGCTTGACACCCAGTTTCACGGGCAGCGGGGTGCCGGAGTACCCGCTCGGCGAGCTGGCGCGGTCCATGCCAGCAACCTAATGGCACGGCGCCAGGCGCGCGGCCGGGTAATGCGGCCGGATAGTGCGGGAGGACTGCTCACCGTCGTTTCGGGGGCCGGCCAGCGCAGGGAACGAACCTGGCCGGCCAGTCCTGGGCGGGTCGCTGGTGCGGCATGAGTGTCCCGTCGGGTTCCTGAGCGGCCAGCGCCCCGCAGGCCGGGCACTTCTCCCGCCGGTCCGACCGGTGCCGCGGCAGGGACAGCTGATGCCCGTGGTCGCGAGCGCAGGCTTCCAGGAAGTCAGCGGGTGTCAGCCGGCCCGCCGCCAGCGCCTTCCAGGCGGTTCCGTCCAGCTGGCCGGCGCACTGCCAGTCGTTGTGCTCGTCCCGGCCGTGGACCCGGGTCAGCCGCCACCACACTGACCCGTCGGCCCGTAAGGTCCAGTCCCACTCCAGGTCGGCAGACGGTTCCTGGTTACGGGCGGGCAGGCTCACCACTTCACGAGTCCACAGCCATCCCTTGCTGCGGTTTGTCATGGGCAACCATCCAGGGCCGGGGTACGCACAACCGTGAGGTCCCCCCGTAACCGCCACACCACCGAATGTAGCGCGGACCGTCTCGCGGTGCCGTCTGGACCGGCGGATGGGTCAGCTGATGGCCGTCCCGCTGGCCGGGGCGACGAAGTGCAGCCGCAGGTTAGGGGCCGCCGTGCGCCGAATCCGGCCCGCCCTTGGCATGGGCCTCGCCGTGCGGAACGAGCCCCTCCGGACCCGGAGCCCGCCGGAGTCTGCCTTCGCGCCGGATGACCGGGGCCCCGTGGCCGGCGCGCTATCCCCGGTTTGGCCGCGCACATAGGCGGGAGAGGTTCACCGGGCTGGCGGGCGGCATGACGCTGATCATCTGGCTAGTCCGTGTGCGGAAACCGCCGTGCCGCCGCCACGTCGGCAGCCGTGCCGCCGCCACGCCGGCCAGCATTCATGATCGTGATCAATAACTGTCCGCGTCCCGCAGCTGAGCTAGGCCCCCGCGATCATGCTGGCCCGCCGGGGCGCTCACGAGACCGAGGCCGTCCCGCGGGCCAGCATGCAGAGAAGCTCAGACCTGGACGAACTCGATGCCGGCCAGCTGGCAGAACACCTTCCAGTCCGCCGCGTGGTGGCCCAGGTTCATCACTTCGTGGTGCGGCCCGCCTGCGGCCAGCCAGCCGTTCAGGCAGGCCCGGACGCCCGACGCCGGCCGGAACTGGCCGTAGGGCATCTCCAGCGCGGGCAGTTCCTGGCTGTCCAGGTTCTCGCCCTCGGCGCAGACCAGCCGGAACCGTGTCCCTTCCAGCGAAACCAGCGTGGCCAGGGTGGCCGGCCCGGGCTGGTACTGGAACAGGAACGTGGGCGGGTCAGCCAGCCGGCCGATGCCGAGCGGCCGCTTGATCAGCTTGACCGGCCGGTCCGCGCGGGCGATCTTCCAGTTCCCCTCGCCCATGTGACTCTGCAGGATCGAGTCGGACGGGAAGTCCATCGCGTACATCTCGGTGAAGTGCGCGTTGCCGATCAGGGTGTGGCCCGCCGAGACCAGGCAGGCGGTCAGCACATCACCCTCGGCCGCGTACCCGTAACCCTTGGCCATCAGCGACGAGGCGGCGGCCAGCGGGAGGCGGCTGAACCGGCCGTCGTCGCTGATCGCGTCGAAGTGGGCGGTGTACGCCCCGAACCCGCGGTCGATCAGGATCTGCTCGATGGCCACCTGCATCCGGGCGTGGTCGTCCCGCTCCTCCGCGGACAGCCGCGGATCGATCTCGAAGTTCTCGTCCTCGAACGTGATGACCTCGTTCGCCTGGGCGTCCGTGACGTCCAGCATGCCGCGGTACATGTCGCCGGGGGCGACCGCGAGGATCTCCGGGCCGAGCGACCTGACCAGCGCGGACTCGTCTACCCGGATGTCGCCCATGTCGTTCATGGCGTACCCGAAGATCGCCGTCTTCAGCGACTTCCACCGGGTCACCGCGGCCGCGGCGCGGGCCCACCGGTTCACGTCCTCACGGAACGAATCGCTCCTCCAGTCGTCGGTGAGCACCACGAATCGCTTGCCCCCGCGCACCATCGCGTTCGCGGTGTCCTGGGCGCCATGCACGCCCTGGTTGTAGGTCATGTCCGCCATGTCCCAGGCTGGGGTGACGTTCGGCTCGGGCTGGATGTTGGCCAGCAGCACCGGCAGCCGGGATTCCGACAGCAGCCGGGCCACGCGCATCGCGGGCCCGTAGGTGAGCATCACGACCATGAGCCCGTCGAGGTCAGACGCCTCGAACTCGCGCATGGCGCGCTCCGCGTCCTCCCGGTACTTGATCGGCTTGCTCGGGATGAACTCGCCCACGTCGGAGAGATGGGCCGCGAGTTCCGCCGCGTAGCCTTCCTGCCGCTGGGTGATGCCCGGGATCATGTCGTCGTAGAGATCCTGCATGATCCCCAGGATCCCGATACGCGGCTTGCTTTCGCTCATCACATTCCTTTCGCCTGCTGGCCATATTCCTCCGTGTACCGCCGGTGCAGCGCGTCCACCTGGTCCTGCGCCAGCGGCTTGAGCTCGCCATAGGACCGGGCCAGGTGCACGGTGCGGGCCGCGTCCTCGCACATCACCGCGGCCTTGACCGCGTCGCGCGCGGTACGGCCGATAGTGAACACCCCGTGGCTGCGCATCAGCACAGCGGGGGAGCGGTGGCCGGTCAGGGTGCTGACGATGCCGCGGCCGATCTCGTCGCTGCCGATCAGCGCGAACGGCCCGAGCGGGATCTCCCCGCCGAACTCGTCGGCCATCGCGGTGATCACGCACGGCACGGCCTCGCCCCGGGCGGCCCACGCCGTGGCGTAGGTGGAGTGGGTGTGCACTACCCCGCCCACCTCGGGCAGGTGCCGGTACACGTAGGCGTGGGTCGCGGTGTCGCTGGACGGGCTCAAGCCGTCGTCCACGGCGTTGCCGTCGAGATCGCACACCACCATGGACTCGGGGGTCAGGTCCGCGTACGCGACACCGCTCGGCTTGATCACCATCAGGTCTTCGCCGCCGGGGCCCGCGCCGGTCACCCGGGCGGAGATGTTGCCCGAAGTCCAGGCGACCAGGTTGTTCTCCACGAGCGCGGCGTGCAGGGCGCAGACGTGGTGCCGGGCGCGGGTGATCGCGGCGAGCGCCGCGTGGTCGGTGGTCATCGCTGGCTGCCTTCCGGGCTGGGGGTCTGCTGATGGCCTGATTCCGCGGTACCGGATCCGGCGGCTGCGGGTTGCGGGGCGTCCTGGTCGGGGGCGTCCTCGTCCGGGGCGCCGGGTTCGGCGCTGAGTACCCGGTCACGCAGGGCGCGCAGCCGGTGCATGACCTCGTTGGGCCCCCGGCCGAAGTAGTCGTGCAGCCGCACGTACTCGGCGTATAGCTCGTCGTACACATCGGCGCTCGCCGGGTCAGGCGTGTACACCGCCTCGTGCTTGCTGCCCATGCCCGCGGCGGCGGCCGGCACGTCGGGGTAGGCGCCCGCCGCGACCGCGGCATGGATGCCCGAGCCGAGCGCCGGGCCCTGGCCGGAGGAGATGACGCTGAGCGGCCGCCGCAGCACGTCCGCGTAGACCTGCATCACGAACGAGTCCTTGAGCAGGCCGCCGGCCACCACGAACTCGGTGACCTCGACCCCGGACGACGAGAACGCGTCGATGATGACCCGGGTACCGAACGCGGTCGATTCCACCAGGGCCCGGTAGATGTCCGGCGGACGGGTGGCCAGGGTCAGGCCCACGATGGCGCCGGACAGCTGGACGTCCACCAGCACCGAGCGGTTCCCGTTGAGCCAGTCCAGGGCGATCAGCCCGTGCGCGCCGGCTGGCTGGCTGGCGGCCTCGGCCGACAGCAGCTCGAATAGCGGCACGCCGCGCCGCTCGGCCTCGTCCCGGTAGTCGGCCGGGACGGCGTGATCAACGAACCAGGCGAAGATGTCGCCTACCCCGCTCTGCCCGGCCTCGTAGCCGTACTCCCCGGCGACGATGCCGCCGTCCACCACCCCGCACATGCCGGGCACCTCGGCGAGCGTCGCCGAGTTCATCACGTGGCAGGTCGAGGTGCCCATGATGGCCACCATCTGGCCGGGCGCGATGGCGTTGGCCGCGGGCGGGGTGACGTGCGCGTCCACATTGCCCACCGCCACGGCGATGCCCTCCGGCAGCCGGGTCCAGCCGGCCGCCTCGGCGGTCAGGCCGCCCGCCCGGCTGCCCAGCGGCGACACCGGGTGGGCCAGCTTGTCCTCGGCGAAGCTGGCGAAGCCCGGGTTCAGCTGGCCGAGGAACTCCGTCGTGGGGTACTGGCCGTCCTGGTAGATGCCCTTGTACCCGGCGGTGCAGGTGTTGCGGGTCTCGGTGCCGCACAGCTGCCAGATGATCCAGTCGGCCGCCTCAATCCAGCGATCCGCCTGCCGGTACATGTCCGGATCCTCCTCCAGCAGCTGGAGGCCCTTGGCGAACTGCCACTCCGAGGAGATCTTGCCGCCGTAGCGGCCGATCCACGGCTCGCCCCACTCGTGGGCCAGCGCGTTGATCCGGTCCGCCTGGAGCTGGGCCGCGTGGTGCTTCCACAGCTTGGGGTAGGCGTGCGGGCGGCCTTCCAGCCCGGGCACCTGGCACAGCGGGGTGCCGTCGCGCCGGACGGGCAGCACGGTGCAGGCGGTGAAGTCGGTGCCGATGCCGATCACCGCGGCCGGGTCGATGCCCGCCGCCCGCACCGCGGCCGGAACCGCCTCGCGCAGCACGTCCCGGTAGTCCTCGGGATCCTGCAGGGCCCAGTCCGGCGGTAGCGGGTCGCCGGTCGCGGCCAGCTTGGCGTCCATCACCGCGTGCTGGTAGGCGCAGACCGCCGTGCCGACTTCGGCGCCGTCGCTGACCCGCACCACCACGGCGCGGCCCGACAGGGTGCCGTAGTCCACCCCTACGACGTAGCTGTCCTCCTGGCCGCCTGGCCCTTCGTCGCTGTCGTGAGCGCTAACAGTCATCGTTGTCCTGTTCTGCCTGCTCGATCTGGTCTGGGTGGTTGACGCCCCGCCGGAGCTAGCCGCCGGAGCTGGTTGGTCCGGCCCGGTCAGGTCGCCGGGGGTGCGGCGCTGGAGCGGACCACGAACTCGGGGATGACCGGCTCGGCGGGCGGGGCCACGTCACGGTCGAAGATCAGCCCGACCAGCGAGTCCAGTGCCCGCCTGCCCAGTTCGCCGAAATCCTGCCGCACCGTGGTCAGCGGGGGGAGGAAGTAGGCCGCCTCGGGGACATCGTCGAACCCGACCACGCTGACGTCTTCGGGCACCCGCCGCCCCTGCTCCGCCAGCGCACGGACCAGCCCCAGCGCCATGTGGTCGTTGGCGCAGAAGATGGCGGTCACGCTGGGGTCACGGGCGATCTGCTGCCCTCTCTCGTACCCGGACGCCGCAGACCAGTCGCCGGAGACCAGCTCCGGCTCGACGGCCCCCGCCTCACGCAGCGCATCCCGCCAGCCTTCCACCCGGGCCTCGGCGTCGAGCCAGGAGGGTGGCCCGCTCAGGTGATGGACGGTCCGGTGGCCCAGCCCGAGGAGGTACCGGGTGGCCAGCGCGGCGCCCCCGGCGTTGTCGACGGCGACCGAATGCAGCGGCAGGGCCGTCCGGCAGCCCACCGCGACCAGCGGGATGTCGGACGGGCAGTCGGCCAGCGCCTCCACCGCGGAGACCTGCGCGGTGATGACGATGATCCCCTCGACGCCCTGCCCGACGAAGCGCTCCACCGAGCCCAGCACCGAGCGCCGGTCCAGGGTCGGGGTACTGGCGATGGAGACGAAGTAGGTGTCCTGGGCCGCCCGCTCGATGCCGTAGAGCATGGAGGCCGGCCCGTACAGGGTGGTGTCGAAGCTGATCACACCCAGCGTGTGGGTACGCCGGGTGACCAGGGTCCGGGCTGCGGCGTTCGGCCGGTAGCCAAGCTCGCTGATCGCGGCGAGGACCAGCTCCTTGGTCTGCGGGCGGACGTTGGGATGGTTGTTGAGGACCCGCGACACGGTCTGATGGGAAACGCCGGCCAGCTGGGCGACGTCCGTCATGACCGGTGGGCGGCCCCGCCCGCGATCGGGAAGTGCCACGTACCGCCTCCTTCCGCCGTCCCGTCCCGCCGCCCGGGGCTCCGCTGCCTCGACCCGTCCAGATTCCGCCGGCCAGTTCCGCTTGCTCTTCTGTTATCCAGGGCCCAGCGGGGCCGGCTGCCTGAGGCCACCCGCCCGCTCTGCCCGCCCGCTCTGCCCGCCCGCTCCCGCCCGCCGCCTGCCCGGGTCCGGGCAGGCGCCAGGCGGGAGTTTTTTGCCCCTGCCCTACCGTATTCAGCCGTGGCCAGACTCAATAGCCACAGATAACACCTTGTGTACCCACTTGCTAGATACAAGTATGCGGATTCCGGTTCGATGCCCGGGCGGATTGTGACCGCTCACATACCCGCAGGTCAAGCTGGGTACGGGGAGGCGAGCCCCGGCGGTCCCGGGCCGTTCCCGGTACGGGCCGCTCATGGCCCCCCGGCCCCGGTCGAGGCCCGCACCACGAGGCGGCAGGGCACAGTGTGCGGGCCGTGCCCGGGCTCACCGTTGATGGCCAGCAGCAGGTGTTCCGCGGCCACCCGGCCGATGTCTTCCAGGCACATATCGACGCTGGTCAGAGGGGGGTCGGCGCCAAGCACCATCGGGCTCCAGTTGTCGACCCCGACCAGGGCGATGTCCTCCGGTACACGGCAGCCGATCAGCCGCAGGGTGTCGGAGACGCCCCGGGCGATCTGGTCGCTGCCGCAGAAGATCGCGTCGACCCTGGGTGAGGTGTGCATCACCAGCCGGGCCGCCTCCCGCCCCCAGGCCTCGCTCCACTCCCCGTAGAGCACGTCGTTGGCGGTGAAGGGCAGGCCCGCCTCGGCTATCGCGTCGCAGAAGCCCCGGGCGCGCATCCGGGCCGCCAGGAACCGCGGCGGCCCGGTGATGTGCCCGAACCGGCGGCGTCCCAGGGCAACCAGGTGCTCGGCGGCCAGGCGGCCGCCGCCGGCGTCGTCGGGCAGGATCGCGGGCTCGTCGCTGTCCATCGACTGGGTCATCGCGTACACCACAGGGACGCCCAGGGTGGGGCCGATGCTGGGCCGCGGCTCGATCCGCCGCCCGGCCACGATCAGGCCGTCCACCCGGCGGGACAGCAGCATGTCCAGGTACTGCCGCTCGCGCTCCGGGTCGTCCCTCGTGTCGCACATGAACACCGAGATCTGGCCGGCCCCGAGGGCGTCCTCGGCGCCGAGCATGACCGGGATGCTGAACCGGCCGAAGCTGTCCGTGGTGATCACGCCCACCGTGAAGGTCCGCCCGGCCAGCAGGCCGCGGGCCAGCACGTTGGGCGCGAACCCCAGTTCCCGGGCGGCGGCCGCTACCCGGTCCCGGGTCTCGGCCCGCAGCTTGCCCTGGCCGTTGAGGGCCTTCGATGCGGTCCCGACCGAGACGCCGGCCAGGGCGGCCACGTCCCGGATGGTCGGCCGCTTCAGGTCAGGTCCCGGCGCCGGCAATCCCTTGCTCCATTGTCGTCCTCGTCCCCCAGAGCCAGCGATGGTCAGAGATAAGCCGATTTGACCAGTCTTGACGCTGTCCCTCGTGGGTCCTAGCTTACGAAGGAAAACGTATTCCTAGAAAGGGTCAGTTCATGACGGCCTCCGGTGAGTCCCAGCCTGGCCGTGGGCCGGCTGTCCCATCCGCGTCCGCCACAGTCGCCCACCAGCCGGTGTCCGGCGGGGGTGCCCGGCTGTCCGCGGGCCTGCTGCATGCCTGGCAGCAACGCAACGCCGAGGCCAGCCTGCCCCTGGCGCTGCGTCAGCTCGAGACGGCCGGGAACCTGGCCAACGTCCGGCTGGCCGTCTCCGGGGCCCGCGAGGGGTACCGGGGCCCGGTGTTCATGGACTCCGACATCTACAAGGTGCTGGAGGCGATCGGCTGGGAACTGGGCCGGTCGCCGGACGAGGGGCTGGCCAGCTTCCTGGCCGAGACCACCCTGCTGCTGGAGAAGGCGCAGCAGCCCGACGGCTACCTGAACTCCTACATGCAGGTCACCGGCCGCCCCCGGTACAGCTTCCTGGCCTCGAGCCACGAGCTGTACTGCGCGGGCCACCTGATCCAGGCCGGCATCGCCTGCCAGCGCGGCGCGGGGGATCCGGCGCTGCTCGCCGTGGCCCGCCGGTTCGCGGACCACCTGGTCGATCACTTCCTGGACCGGCAGGAGGGCATCGACGGCCACCCCATCGTGGAGAGCGCGCTCGCGGAGCTGTACCGGGAAACCGGCCACGAGCCGTACCTGCGGCTGGCCGGCCAGTTCATCGAGCAGCGCGGGCACGGGCTGATCGGGGACTCCGGGTTCGGAAGCCGGTACCTGCAAGATCACGAGCCGGTCCGGGACACCGTGACCGAGGTGGGGCACGTGGTGCGCGCGCTGTACCTGGACACCGGGGTCGCGGACGTCGCCACGGAAACCGGCGACGCGGCCCTGCTCCAGTCCAGCCTGACCCGGTGGGCCGACATGGTCGCCGCGAAGACCTACCTGACCGGCGGCAACGGCTCGCGGCACGAGGGGGAGAGCTTCGGGGACCGCTTCGAATTGCCGCCGGACCGGGCCTACAATGAGACCTGCGCGGCCATCGCCAGCTTCCAGTGGGCCTGGCGGCTGCTCCTGGCCACGGGGGACGCCGGGTACGCGGACCTGATGGAGCGGATCCTGTACAACGGCTTCGCCTCGTCCACCGCCACCGACGGGACCCGGTTCTTCTACGTCAACCCGCTGCAGCGCCGGGCGGACCACTTCGAGAAGGACGATCCGGGCCGGCGCCGGAAGTGGTTCAACTGTGCCTGCTGCCCGCCGAACATCATGCGCACGATGGCCTCCCTGCAGCACTACCTGGCCACGGTGTCTGCCGGCACCCTGTACGTGCAGCAGTTCACCTGCGCGACGCTCAGCGCCCCGCTGGCCGGCGGGGTCCTGACCGTCGAGATGGCCACCGACTACCCGTGGGCCGGCTCGGTCGAATTGCGGGTCACGAGCGCCCCGCCGCAGGCCTGCGGGCTGGCCGTGCGCGTGCCGGCCTGGTCTGCGGTACCGCAAATTCGCCGCAACGAAGACCTCGTCGAGGCGGACCCCGAACGCGGGTACCTGGTCGTCCGCGGCCAGTGGCGCCCTGGCGATGTGCTCCGCTTCGAACTGGACACCACGCCCCGGCTGACCTACCCCGACCGGCGGGTCGAGGCGGTCCGGGGAACGGCCGCGATCGAGCGTGGCCCGCTGGTCTACTGCGTCGAGCAGGCCGACCAGCCCGCCGGGACGGAAGTGGCGGACCTGGCCCTTGCCCCCGGCGAGCTCGAGGAAGTCAGCGCCACCCTCCCCGGCGTCGGCAGCACCATTCTCATCCGGGCCAGCGCGGTTCACCGTCCTCAGCCGCAGCAGCCCGGCCTGCCCTATCACGCCGCGGCCGGTACGGCACCGGCCAGTGGGGCACAGGCCAGCGGGGACGCCGACGGTGAGCCGGTCACCACTACCGCCATCCCGTACTTCCAGTGGGACAACCGCGACGGCCGCCCCATGCAGGTCTGGATCCCCGTGGCTAACGCCTGAAGGCCACCCGACCCGCCAGACCCCTCCACCCACCCGAGCCATTGACCTCAAACCCCACCGGACCCGCTGGACCCTTCGACCCCATCCAACCCACCTGCCCCCTGAACAGCAGCCAACCACCTGGCCTTTAAGCCCCAGCAACCCCACGTGCCCCTGAACTCCAGCAACAGCCTCCAGCCCCAGCGAACCCATCTGTCCCATAGACCCCCGCCAGCACCACATGCCGAACTAGGACCCGGGCAGTTAGAAGGAGAAGCCGCCGGGACGGCCGTTGCGGTCCGCGATCAGCCCGGCCAGGGTGGAGATGGCGATCTCGGCCGGAGTGCGGGAGCCAATGTTCAGCCCGATCGGCCGGTGCACCCGGGCGATATCGGCGTCGGCCACGCCCAGTTCGGCCAGCGCCTCGATGTGCGGCCCGGGATGCCTGGGGTTGCCCATGATCCCCACCCAGCGCGCCGGGCTGGCCAGCGCGTCGCGCAGCACCACCCCGAGTTCGGGCCGGTGGTGGTCGGTCACCACGAGGTCGGCGGTGGCGTCCAGGTACTTCGCGGCGTCGCCGGTCACCTCGTAACCGGTGATCTGGGCGCTGGCCGCGCGGTCCGGGTCGGGTTCCAGCAGCAGCACGCGGTAGCCGGCGTCGCCCGCGAAGTGCAGCAGGAACTCAGCGACAGGTGACGCGAACGCGGCGATCAGGGTCCGGTCGGTGCCCGGCTCGGTGCCATGACCGTGGGCGACCTCACATGCCGCGCTCTCGTCCAGGCTGTCCTGCTCGTTTCCCATACTGCCGAGCTTGCCACGGGGCGCAGTGCTTTGGCGACGCCGGGCCTGGGCAGATACCCAGCGGACCGGTGGCCATGATCACGACAGGCCAGATTCAGAGAGGACAGTGGGCATGCAACTCAGCGCGCGCAATCAGATCAGGGCGACCGTTACCAGCGTCACCGCCGGGGAGGCCACCGCGAACATCGTCCTGGACGCGAACGGCGTCCGGCTGGTGGCCTCCATCACCGTGGAGGCGGCCCGCGAGCTCGGCCTGGCTGAGGGCAGCGGGGTGCTGGCGGTAATCAAGGCCTCCGACGTCATCGTCGCGGTCCCGGACTGACCGCAGTCACCTTCGCGCTCGCAGCCCCTGGCACCGCCGTCCCTGCCCGGGCACGGGGCAGGGCCTGCTGGATCCTGGACGCCGCCAGTCCCACCGCAAGCGCGAACGTTTGTGTTCGGTTGTCCTGCCCTGCCCCGAAAATGAACAATCACAAAAGGATGCGCCCTCAGCGGTCGCGCTTATGGCGAGGCAGGCCGGAATGTTTGCTCCAAGACCTTAAAGATGTGCCAGCTCTGGCCCCACTCACTCTCGGGCGTAGACCAGTACAGGGCGTAGGCGTGATGAGCGTCGGCCAGGATATTGCGATTGAGAACGTGGGTCAGAACGCCCTGGCGATTGTAGGTAAATTCCCAGTCAGCGGCCTTTTCCGCCTGTGGATAGTGCATGGACTCAAGGCGGATCCGGTGGTAGCTGGGATTGGTGCTCTCCCGGTTGGCCTCCTGCTGCTGCCAGTCCCTGAGTGGATTGGGCTGGGGGTGGTCGCTCTGGTCGATGAGCAGGAACTCCGCTCCCGACGGCGGCAGGAGATAGACGTAGTGACCCTGGTGGGACACCCGCCA
>DATCFY010000149.1:0-10034 GCA_036509255.1 Streptosporangiaceae bacterium | reverse complement strand
GACCCGCACAGACCGTCACCCCGGCTCCCGCCGAGTCCCATCTACGGGCACCCTAGAGTGCCCGAGAGAACGATGGTGCCCTAGTGACCCGCTCCCGCTAGGCCCCCTCGCTGCCGGATCCCTGGGCCATGGCCGGCGCGAGTTGGCTTTTGACTTTTCCCGGCCGGGCCCGCGGGCCCGGGTTACCTGGTCAGAGGAGCTCGAGAATGGTGGCGTTGGCCTGGCCGCCGCCCTCGCACATGGTCTGCAGGCCGTAGCGGATCCCGTTGTCGCGCATCTGGTGCACGAGCGTGGTCATCAGCCGCGCGCCGGACCCGCCGAGGGGGTGGCCCAGGGCGATCGCCCCGCCGTTGGGGTTCAGCGCCTTCGCGTCGGCGCCCAGGTCGGCCAGCCAGGCCAGCGGCACCGGCGCGAACGCCTCGTTGACCTCGAAGGCGCCGATCTCGTCGAGGTTCAGCCCGCTGCGGGCCAGCGCCTTCTGGGTGGCCGGGATGGGCGCGGTCAGCATGATGATCGGGTCGGCGCCAGCCAGCACGGCCGTATGGACCCGGGCGATCGGGGTCAGCCCCAGCTCGCGGGCCTTCTCCGACGTGGTCATCAGCAGCGCGGCCGAGCCGTCCGAGATCTGCGAGGAGTTGCCGGCGGTGATCACGCCGCCTTCCGGCTTGAACACCGTCTTCAGCTTGGCCAGCACGTCGACCGTGGTGCCGCGGCGGATCCCCTCATCCGCGCTGATCACCTCGCCCTGGTCGTTCGTGATCGGCGCGATCTGGCCCTCGAACCGGCCGGCGTCCTGGGCGGCGGCCGCCTTCTCGTGCGAGCCGACCGAGTACTCGTCGACCTGGGTCCGGGACAGGCCCCAGCGCTCGGCGATCATCTCGGCGCCCACGCCCTGGTTGGGGAGCACGCCCTCGTAGCGCTCGAAGAACTCCGGGCCGAACGGGTTGGCGCCCTGGATGGAGGAGCCCATCGGCACCCGGGACATGGACTCCACCCCGCCCGCCACGACCACGTCGTACTGGCCCGCGATCAGGCCGGCCGCCGCGAAGTGCACGGACTGCTGGGAGGAGCCGCACTGGCGGTCCACGGTCACGCCGGTCACGGTCTCCGGCCAGCCCGCCGCCAGCACCGCGTTCCGGCCGATGTCGAAGGTCTGCTCGCCCACCTGGCCGACGCAACCCCAGATCACGTCGTCCACCAGGGCGGGGTCCACACCGGACCGTTCGGCCAGGGCCCTGAGCACGTGGGCTGACAGCGATACCGGGTGCACCCCGGACAGCCCGCCGTTCCGCTTCCCGACCGGCGTCCGGACGGCCTCCACGATCACCGCATCGCGCACGCTGCACTCCTCCTCGCCGGCCCGCTCATGACGGCACCGGATCCCACCGGCCCTCGCGGGTTACGCCCATGCTCTGCGCATGGTCGCGTTCATGGCCCTTTCTCAAGACGGTATCCCAGTTCCCAGCGGGAAAAGAAGGCTGCTCAGCCCGCCCGGCGCCGCGCGGGGCCGGGCGGGGCGCCGCTGGAGCGGCACCAATCGCCTGATCATCAGCCGGCCCCCGGGGCCCGGACGGCCGCCGGCCTTCGCAGCCAGGCGGCGGCACGGCATGAGGCGGCCGCATGTCGCGGGCACGGCCTGGCGGTTAATGTCGGCGTCATGGATCCGTCCCCGTCCGGCTCCGCGCTGGCCACCCTGGGCGACGACCTGTTCGTGCTGTCGATCCGGCCGCGGGACGGGAAGCTTATGACCAGGGGGCGGATCGACTTCGCGCTGATGGCGTCCGAGCTGATCAGGCTGGCGGCGGCCGGGCGGGCCCGGATCACCGAGGGCCGGATCGTAGCCGGGGGCCGGACCGCTACCGGGGACGCGGAACTGGACGCGGCGCTGCTCAGCCTCGCCGGGGCACCGTTTCCCCCGCGCCCGGAGACGTGGGTAGGTCTCCCCCGGCGCGGGATCCGGACCGCCTACGCGGCCCGGCTGATCTCAGCCGGCGTACTGCACCTGGAGCCCAGCCGGATCCTCGGTACCCCGCGCTACCAGGTCACCGACGTGTCGCGGGCGGCCGCGGCCAGGTCGCGGCTGGATGCCGTCACACGGTCCCCCGGGCCGGCGGCCGGCCTGGCCCAGGTGGCCCTGGCCGGCCTGGCCAGCGCCATCGGACTGGGCGACGTGCTGTATCCGGGCCGGGACGGCCAGCCCGCGCGGGCCCGGATGGCCCAGCTTGCGCGGGAGCAAGTCATCGCCCAGACCACGGCGGGCCGGTCCACAGTGGGCGGCCCGGCTTCTCGCACCGGGCTGGTCCCGGGCCCGGTGCCCGGGGAGGCGGCCGGGGAGACGGGCGGGGAACTGGCCTGGGCGAGCGCCGCCGAGAGGGGCACGGACCCGGCTTTGCTGCCGGCCATGGAAGAGGTCATCGCGGCCAGCGTGCACGCCCTGACAGCGGTCATCGAAGGCGGCGCGGTGGTCGGTTCCGATGTCGTGGGCACCCACTTCCTGGGCATCCACCGGACGGACGGCCCCGGCGGGGACGGGCACCACGTCGGCCCGCACGGGCATGACGGTCACCGGGACGGCGGTCATTCAGCCGCAGGAGGCTTTGGCCATCACTGAGCGGGCCGGCCGGAGCACCGGAAGTCGCCAGCGGAGCCTGGCTGGTTCGGGAGGGACGCGAGATAAATTCCGGGATCGGCGCATACGGTGGAGTGGTGAGCCATCTGCCACCCTCCGCCGCAGCCCGGTAGAGGCAGATCATGTGCCGTCTGCTCGGGCTGCACGCCGGCACGCGGGACGTGGCGGCCAGGTTCTGGCTCATCGACGCCCCGGACAGCCTGGACGCGCAGAGCCACCGCAACCCCGACGGCGCCGGGGTCGGGACGTTCGGGCGCACGGGTGAACCGGCGGTCAGCAAGCAGCCCATCGCGGCCTGGGAAGATGCCCACTTCGCGGCCGCGGCCCGGGACCTGCGCGGCACCACCTTCGTGGCCCACGTCCGCTACGCCAGCACTGGCGCGCACACGATGGCCAACACTCACCCGTTCGTGCAGGACGACCGGCTGTTCGCGCACAACGGCGTGGTCCAGGGCCTCGGCGAGCTGGACCGGCGCCTGGCCGAACTGGGCGCGGCGGGGCTGGTGGGCGGCGAGACCGACAGCGAGCGGATCTTCGCGCTGATCACGGCGGAGACCCGGCGCCATGGCGGGGACGTGACCGCCGGCCTGACCGAGGCGATCGGCTGGATCAGCGCGCGGCTGCCCGTGTACGCGCTCAACCTGGTGCTCATCACCGCGACGGACTTGTGGGCGTTGCGCTACCCGGCCACCCATGAGCTGTACGTGCTGGACCGCCCGGCCGGCGGCCCTACGGCCGGCGGGCACACGGCCGGCGGGCCGGCGGCGGGGGGCCAGCCGGCCAACGGCCGCGCGGCGGACCTGGGCACCAGCACCGGCCAGCCGCTCGACGCGGCCAGCCACCGGATCCACGCGCTGTCCCCCGACCTGGCGCGCCAGGCGTCAGTGGTCATCGCCAGCGAGCGGATGGATGATGACCCGGGCTGGCGGCTGCTGGCGCCGGGCGAACTGCTGCACGTCAGTTCGGCGCTGCAGATCGACAGCACGGCGCCGTTCCCGGCGGAGCCCGCGCACCGGCTCCAGGTGTCCGACCTGGATCCGGCGGCGGCGTCCTCCCAGCACCCGCAGGCCGCGCCCAGCTGAGCTGGGCGCGGCCTGTGCCGAGGTGTCCTGCCCCGTCCGCGCGGATCCGCGATCCCCGTGCGAAGCCTCACTGCCCTGCTCAGCGCAGCGAGCGGGCGACCTCCTCCAGCAGGTCCAGGACCACCTGCAGGCCGTCTTCCATGCCGGAGTTGATGTGCGCGTCCCGGTGCTCCTGGCTAGTGTGCTGCACGAGCATCCGGACCGTCGTGTGCCCATCCACCTCGGTGAACGTGATCGTGTTCACCGCCGCCGCGTCCGGCATGCCCTCGAAGACGTCGGTCGAGACGATCCGCTCGGCCGGGACGATCTCCCGGTACTCGCCGTGGAACGCGACCTCGAATCCGGCGTTCGCGGTCATCACGAAGCGCCAGGTGCCGCCGACCCGCAGGTCGATCTCGGCGCTGACCATCTGGCCCCGGTCCCCGCTCCACCAGCGCCGGACCAGCTCGGGTGTGGTCCAGGCCCGGTAGACCAGGCGGGCGGGAGCGTCGAACTCCCGGGTGATCAGGATCTGCGTGTCCGCCGGCAGGGTTACCTCTGCCCGGCGGCTACTCGTCACGGCCATTCTCCCCGTCCTCCTCTGCCTTGAGTTCCTCTAGCACGATGTCCAGCCGGTCGAAGCGCTGCGACCAGGCCTGCTCGTACGGCTTCACCCAGTCGTAGATGGGCTTCAGCGGCCCGGGGTTGAGCCGGTACACCCGGCGGCGGCCGTCCCCGCGCACATCCACCAGGCCGACCTCCCTCAGCACCCGCAGGTGCTTGGACACCAGCGGCTGGGCCAGCCCGAGCAGCGCGACGAGATCATTCACCGGCCGTTCCCCGCCGGCCAGCAGGTCGAGGATCTCCCGCCGCCGGGGTTCGGCTACCGCGTTGAATGCATCCGCCGTCGTTGCTGCCCGCGCCATGACAACATCATATTCCGATATGGGAATACGTCAAGCCGGGTTCTGGTCCAGGATCTTCTCGAACCAGTGATGGGCGTAGGGCTCGTCGCTGAACGCGGCCACCTCGCGGTAGCCGGACGCCCGGTAGAGGCTGATCGCCTCGGTCAGGGTGCCGTTGGTTTCCAGCCGGAGGACGGTAACCCCGTGCGCGGCGGCCTGCGCCTCCAGTTCGGTAAGCAGCCGCCGGCCGAGCCCGAGACCGCGCATGGCCGGGGCGATCCACATCCGCTTCAGTTCTGCGGGCGCGTCACCGTGGAACTTGAGCCCGCCGCAGCCGACCGCCTCGGAGTGCAGGGTGGCGACCAGGAAGAGTCCCGCGGGCGGGCTCAGGTCCTGATCCGCTGCCGGCAGGCTCCGGGCCGGGTCGAAGCCAGTGTCGAACCGGCGGCCGAGTTCCTGCACGTAGGCCCGCAGGCAGGTGCGGGCCGCCGGGTCCGCGGGATGGCGCACGGCCACCTTGACCGCCGACGCCGCCAGGAGCCGCTCCACCTCGGCCATCGCGCGGGCCAGCCGGTCCCGCTGGGACTCGCTGAGCGGGCGGAGGATCGACGCGGCCGCCTCGTCCGCGCGACGATCGAGCTCGGCGCGTTCGGCCAGGCCGCCGTGGGTAAGGCGGGCCGTGCGCACCCGGCGGTCCTGCCCGCTGCCGTCCACGACGACCAGCCCGTCGGCCTCCAGCGCCCGGAGCAGGCGGCTCAGGTAGCCCGAGTCCAGGTCGAGCCGGGCGCGCAGCGTGCGGACGTCGGTGCCGTCCGCGCCGATTTCCCACAGCAGGCGTGCCTGCCCGAGCGGGCGGCCCCGGGCCAGGAACTCATCGTCCAGCGCTCCAGCGCGCTGGGTGACGGTCCGGTTGAACCGCCGCACCTGGCTGACGAGCGAGGCATCCATCCTCTTGACTCTAGTCAGCGAGCCCGGCGTGACCAGGGCTACCTGCCGGCGGCCGGTCCTGGCGGAGCACCTCGATCAGCGCGGCGTCGTCGAGACGGCCCAGACCCCGCTCGTGCCCCTGGTCATACAGCCGCCGCGCGGCCGCGGTGAGCGGCGCGGACGCACCGGCGTGCTCCGCCGCCGCACTGAACAGGCCCATGTCCTTCACGAAGATGTCCAGGGCACTGTGCGGTGAGCTGAACTCCCCGGCGACCATCCGGGCGCCCCGGTCCTCGAACATGAACGACGCGGCGGCCCCGTCCCGCAGCACCCGCCAGCACTCCCCCGGACCCAGCCCCATCGACTCCGCGAACGCCAGCGCCTCGGCCGCCGCCGCGATGTGCACCCCGCACAGCAACTGGTTGACCAGCTTCATCCGCTGGCCATCGCCGGGGGCCGGGCCGACCAGCGGGGCGCTGCGGGCCAGCGCGTCGAGCAGCGGCCGGGCCTGCCCGACCGCGTCCTCCGTGCCGGACACCATGATCAGCAGGTCGCCCGCGGCGGCGCGCTGCACCCCGCCGGAGACCGGGGCGTCGACCACGCTGACCCCACTGCGGCCAAGGCGGGCGGCGGCTTCCGCCACAACCTCGGGACCGGCTGTCGCCATGATCACCACGACCGTGCCGGCCGCCAGCGTGCCTGCCGCGCCACCCGGCCCGAACAGCACCTGGTCCACCTGGTCCGGGGTGGCGACCATGATCGCGACGATCCCGGCGTCCCGGACCGCCCCGGTGATGCTGGCCGCGGCCCCGACGCCGTCCGCGGCCAGCGCCGCGGCCCGCCCCGGCACGATGTCGTACGCCGCGACCGAGTGTCCCGCGCGGGCCAGGCAGCCCGCCATCGGCGCGCCCATCGCGCCCAGCCCCAGCCAGCCGACTCGCATCAGGAGACCTCCTGCCCGCCGTTGAGGATCGCCACCACCTGCGCCAGCGTCCCGTCGTCCCCCACATTGCCCGCGAAGACCACGTACGGCATCCCGACCGCCTCAGGCGCCGCGTCGACCGGCCGGAACACCGAGATCATCCCGGGGAACAGCTGGCCGGCCACTTCGGCGCGCCGGATCCCCAGCCCGTGGAGCATCACGTCGTGCGAGGTGATCCCGCCCTTGGCGATGACCCAGGCGGGCCGGGCGGCCAGCGCGTCGCGGACGGTGCGTGACAGGGCCGCGGACACGGTGCGGGCGATCGTGAGACTGTCCGTCCCGTCCCGGCCCGCGACGACGTCCCGGCTCGTGTACAGGAGCACGTCGGAATGCGCCAGCGCCCGGGTAACCTGCTGCGCGGTGGCGGCGGTCACGTCCGGCCCGCCGCCCAGTACCGCGGGTACGTCCAGCTCGATGTCGGTCGTGGCGCCGCGGGCCCGCAGCGCGGCGACCTGCCGGCTGGTCTGCCCGACGTGCGAGCCCACGACGACCAGGCCGTGCCCGTCCCGGCGGCGCCCTTCCCCCCAGATCTCCGCTCCGCGCAGGGGCGGCCGGGGTCCCAGGCCGCTCAGCGCCCGCACGAACGACGGCCCGGTGCGGAACAGGAACGACTGGCCTTCGTGCTCGGCCTCCAGCACGCTGCGGGCGACGGTGTCCAGGTCGGAGTACTCGGTGGCATTCACCACCACCCACGCCCCGCCGGCCGCGCTGGCCAGCACCTCGCGGATCCGGGCCGGGCCGCCGAGCCGGATGTCCGCCAGGCTGATGCTGCGCACATCCTCCGGCCGGATCGTCCCCCCGCTTTTTTCCGCAACGAAAACCGTCAGGTCCGAAGCGCCGTACCCGAACGCGCTGTCGTGGGCGAACTCGGTCTCACCGACCGGGACCAGCCCGGCCGGCGTGCGCGCCCAGTGGATATCGGCCGCGGTGACCCGGCCGGCTTCCAGGAACGCGGGGACCAGGAGCACGCCGTCGTAGCCGCGGCCGACCATGTCCTGGCGGACCGCCTGCAGCGCGGCGACCTCCGCCATCACGTGCCCGCGCAGCGTGGAGTCGCTCCGGCTGATCAGCTGGATGCGGGTGCCGCGCCGTCCAGCCACAGTGATCAGGCCGCGGGCGGCCCGGGTCGTCACGTCGGCGGCGGCCGGCCCGTCCAGGCTGCGTGAGTTGGTCAGCACGAAGCAGGTGGCGGCCGGCCCGGCCAGCGCCGCCGCGTAGGCGTCGTCCTCCAGCACGGTCACGACCTGGACGTCGTGCACGGCCTGCGACCCGGTCGGGTCGTCGTCGAGGACCCCCAGGAGGAGGTCGCCTTCCGCCCGCAGGGTGCGGATCGAATCCCGGAGAGCTTCGCTGTCGGGGCGGGCCGGGGGCAGCCCGGCCAACACCTCGGCCGCGTCGGGCCGCATGTCGCCCAGCACCCTGGCCCCTTCCCCTGCGCCTGCGGTCCCCCGGATTCATGTGGTCGCGCGCCGGGCCACGGCCGGATTCGGCAGATCCGCCACCCGGGATCGGGATACCGGCGATCACCACTGCTTAAGATCGCACTGTATTCCACGCCCCCGGCCGAGAACGGAGACGCCGTGCCAAATGTGGTGATCACCGGCGGCGCCGGGTTCCTGGGCAGCCGCCTGGCCCGGGACCTGCTGGCGGCAGGCTCGCTGGATGTCGCGGGTGCCGGCGAGCGCCCGCTGTCCCAGGTGACGCTCCTGGATCAGGCCCCAGCACCGCCGGACCTGGCCGCCGATCCGCGGGTCGCCGTGATCGAGGGCGACCTCGGCGGGCTGGTGGCTCCCGGGCAGCCGGGCCGTGAAGCGCTGGCCGCCGCCGACGTGGTGTTCCACCTCGCCGCCGCGGTCAGCGGGGAGTGCGAAGCGGACTTCGACCTGGGCATCCGGGCGAACCTGCACGCCACCGAGGCCCTGCTCGCCGCCTGCCGCGCGGCGGGCACCAGCCCGGTGGTGGTCTACTCGAGCTCGATCGCAGTCTTCGGCGGGTCCACCGAGCACCCGCTCCCGGCCGTGGTGGAGGACGGCACGCTGCCGGACCCGCAGACCAGCTACGGCATCCAGAAGTTCATCGGCGAGCAGTTGGTGGCCGACTACACGCGCAAGGGGTTCCTGCGGGGGCGGAGCATCCGGCTGATGACAGTCAGCGTGCGCCCCGGCCGGCCCAACGCCGCAGCCTCGGGCTTCATGTCGGGCATCATCCGCGAACCGCTGGCGGGCCAGCGCGCCGTCTGCCCGGTCGATCCGGCCGCCGAGGTGGCGCTGGCCTCCCCGGCCCGGGCCATCGAAGCACTGCGGTGCGCCGCCACGTCGCCCGACGATTTCTGGGGCGGCCGGACCGCGGTGACCATGCCCGGCCTGACCGTGACGGTCGGGGACATGGTTGCCGCGCTGGAGCAGGTGGCCGGGCCGTCGATAACCAGCCTCATCGACTGGGTCCCGGACCCGGTGGTGGCGGGGATGGTGGCGGGCTGGGCCGCGCGGTTCCGCTGCGACCGGGCGGCAGGCCTGGGCCTGGCCCCCGACCCCGACTTCACCTCGATCATCCGTGCGCACCTGGCCGAGACCCGGGCCTGACCCTCCGGGAGCCTCGTGGCCGTGTGGGCCGAAACCGCTGCTCCCGCGGCGCTGGAGCGTCCGCAATTGGTCCGGCCGCCCTGCGGCGGCTCCTTCGGCCACGAATTTTGCGGTCTGAGTGGCCAGTGTTACCAGTGTTACATTTGCCGGATCTTCCGCGTTCGTGCTCAAACCGTTGCCAGGCAGCGGAATCACCCCACAGTCGCCGGCGGCGAGGCGCGCTACAGCGGATCGCGCACTCAAGTCGCCAGGTACTCGCGAAGGCGGGTAACCAGGGCGGCGACCTCGGCCTCGGTGCCGCGTTCCGCGCCGGGCCATTCGTCGGCCTGCAGCCCCCAGAACTCCGGCGGCGTGCCGGGATAGCGGGCCAGCAGGTGAACGTGCAGGTGCGGCACCCGGTCGCCGAGGACCGCCGCGTACACATGCTCGGCGCCGGCCACCTCCCGCAGGGCGCGGCTGGCCCGGGTGCACCACAAGCCAACCGCCTGGGCTTCCGGCTCGGTGAGGTCCGCGAGGCCGGCGGCGTGCCTGCGCGGCTCCACGAACAGATGCCCCAGGTAGACAGGGTGCCCCTTGCGGCCGGGAGCCTGCGGCGAGAGGTGCGAGACGAGCACCAGTTCGTCCGCCTCGACGGGCCCGCCGGGCATCAGGCTAGGGTCGCCATGCTTCCGGCAGACGAAGCAGGAAGCAGCACCGTGTGCTTGCATACCAGCACTATGCATCCCCGGCAGGGAGGTCCCGATGCGGTCGGCCGATGACGGGGCCGGCGAGGAGCCGGCCGCGAGCGACTTTCCCGTGCACCGCCGCTTCAGCACCCGGTGGGCCGACAACGATGTGTACGGGCACCTCAACAACGTCGTCTACTACGAGTTCTTCGACTCCGCGGTGAACGGCTGGCTGATCGAAGCGACCGGCCTGGACATCAGGGGGCTGCCGGCGATCGGCGTG
>DATCFY010000148.1:0-19829 GCA_036509255.1 Streptosporangiaceae bacterium | reverse complement strand
GCCGCAAGCAGGGCGCGTGCGGCAGGCTAAGTAACCTGGACAGGCGACCCGTCCTTCCCTGCGGGGCCCTGCCGGCCGATCCCGCTGGCACGGAGGACATCATGCGCGCCAACCGGCACGAGGCGGTCGGCACCTCGTAGGCTGTGCCCCGCACGGGCCAGCCGGTACACGGTGACCGCCGGCGCCGCGCCTGGGGCGCCCCTTCGGCGGCTCCGCCGGGAATCGCCACCCAGTTCCCCGCCGTGATGGTGAGGCTCACCGGCCTGGTGGCCGCGGTTTCGGCCTGGGTCCTGGCACTGGCGACATCACAGTTGAGGAACGCCACCGTCAGCGACCTGATCATCGGCCTGGCGGTGGCCGCCGTCGGCCTGCTCGCGATCACTGGCCTTCGCGGCCTGACGGGCCTGCAGGCAGCGAGCCTGCTGGCCGATTCTGGCGGATCATCTGGCCGGTCATCCTGGACGCGAAGGTCTCCATCACCGCGTCGATGTACTGGAGCAACATATGGGCCGGAGCGGTCGTGATCGCAGCCAGCCGCGCCGTGCTCGCCGCAAGCAGGGTGCGTGCGGCAGGCTAGGCAGCCCGGGCAGGCGGCTCGTCCTTCGCCGGCCGGGCCCCGCCCGGCCATCCCAGCAGGCGTCACGGCCACCGTGCCTGGCGGGCTTATGCTGATCCCGAAACGTTCCGGTTCCATGGCACAGCGGAATCCAGCAACACGGGTGGTGGGGGATGTGTGTCAGCTGGCCCAGCAAGACTACGAGCACCTGCTGGCATTCCGGACCGGCTTGCGCCGGTTCCTGCACTGGAGCCAGGCCCAGGCGCGCGAGGTGGGCCTGACACCGGCCCAGCACCAGCTGCTGCTGGCGGTCAAGGGCCATCCAGGAGCGGAGGGCCCGACCGTCGGGGATCTCGCCGGCTATCTGCTGCTGCGTCATCACAGCACTGTCGAGCTGGTTGACCGCGCCGAGGCTGCGGGGCTGGTGGAGCGATGGGGCGACGACAATGACGGGCGTCTTACCCGCGTCCGGCTCACCCCTGATGGCGAGAGACGCCTGAACCGCCTGGCCCCCGCGCACCTCGACGAGCTCCAGCATCTCGCCTCCGTCCTCGGCCCGCTCGTGACCGAGTGGAACAGCCCAGGCCACGATTGACCGTCTCGGTCAGTCGGCCGGCGAAGATGGCCATGTGGGCGGTCCGCCAGAAAGCTACAGCGGCAGCAATTGGTGGCGTTCCCATGGTCCAGGCGATCACCGGGTTCCGCCAGGATAAGGAGGGCGGCTGGGTGGCCGAGCTGGTGTGC
Organism: Streptosporangiaceae bacterium; assembly: GCA_036509255.1. Classification (GTDB taxonomy): domain Bacteria; phylum Actinomycetota; class Actinomycetes; order Streptosporangiales; family Streptosporangiaceae; genus RYN-230. The sequence continues at coordinate 18,529 of DATCFY010000148.1, read as the reverse complement.
TTGCACAGCCAGCACATGCGTCATGATCCTCCGTTCCAGAGCCGGCCGTGGGTGATCGATGCTTCCGGACGCCAGGCACGGGTGGGTACCGGGGATCAGCTGCCCGCCGTGCGACCGGGCTGAGATGCCCCAAGGCCTCGTCCTGATCAGGACCGCAGGGCCATGGGACCAGGACACGCTGCCTGCGGGGCTGCAGCGCTCGCATCGCACGGCGGGCGGCGTGTGGGGGATGCTCCGGGTGATCCGCAGGGTGGTGGGTTTCCACCTGGGGGCCTGCCCGCCCCTTGCGGGTGTCCTGGCCGTGGGTTCTGCCCAGCCGATCCCGCCAGGTGTTCAGCACGACATCACGGTCACAGGTCCGGCGCGGCTGGTGGTGGAGTTCTGGGGGCGCCACCGATGACCACCTGCAGTCGGCTTGAATCAGAAACCGGTGCCGCCTGCGGACCGGGTCAGTGCCGCTGGTGAACATAATGAGCCGAGCGGCCGGCAGTCCAGCAGTGAGGATCGATCACAGCAGGGGCTATTGGCAGGGGCAGGTACTCGGGGCCGGGCCAAGATGAGGAAGCGGATTCCACGTCGGCCGAGTCACAGTCTTCCTGTTGGGCTCGAATACACGATCAAGGCGGTGACCTGAGCCTTCTCGAACAGCCTGGGATGTCAGGCGGCGATCTGGTACTCGTGCGTGAGTCCGCCGAGGACTTTTCCGGCGGATCCGGTACCCGGCAAGATTGATCTTCGGTGGCCGGGTGTGAGCTTGAGCCGGTGCGAGCTGGCCCAGAGAACGGTTCCGGTGTTGTAGTGCAGCAGGTATTCGGTCAGCACCCGACGCAGATGGTGCTCATTGACGGTCAGCAGTCGGTACAAGAGTTCGCGGCGCAGGGTACCTATGACTCTCTCGCAGATGGCGTTCGCTCCGGTGCCTGCGGTGGGCTGGCGAGAATCATCATTGGCCGCGCGGCGCAGGTGCTCTACCCCGAGGGTCAGCATGACGCGGAGGCCGAGGTCTTGCGGCGGATTGTCGGCGGTGAACAGGTGAAGCAGTACCACATGGGACGGCGCTGCAAGGATGGGACGGCCATCGCGGTGTCGCTGACCGGGTCGCCGGTCGCCGGCGCGATTGGGGACACCGTGAGCGCAGTGACAATATCGCGCGGGCTGCACGAGCCGCCTGATGCCCATGACCAGAACGAGCTGCTGGTCCGCAGCGGGCTCCTCCAGGCGCAAGAGGACAAGTCGCAGGAGCAGCTCCAGCAGGCCCAGCGCATGGAGAACCTGGGGCCAGCTGGCCGGCGGGGTCGCCCACGACTTCAACAACCTCCTCGTCGTGATCCTCAACTACGTGACCTTTGCCTCCGAGCAGCTCACCGCCGCGACCGGCTCGGACTGGGCCCGGTGTTGCGAATCGGCTGGCAGTGACCTCGGGCAGATCAAGCGGGCCGGTGAACGGGCGGCCAGCCTCACCCGGCAGCTGCTTGCCTTCGCCCGCCGGGAAGTGATCCAGCCACAGGTCCTCGATCTGGGCACCGTCATCACCGGGGTGGAGGAAATGCTGGACCGGACCCTCGGCGAGGGTGTCGAACTTGTTATCTCACTCGCCGGTGATCTGCACCCAGTGCTGGTCGACCCAGGCCAGCTGGGCCAGGTGCTGGTGAACCTCGCGGTCAACGCCGCGACGCCATGCCCGCCCGGGGCAGGCTGACCATCGATACCAGCAACATCACTGTGGACGGCGACTCCGCCGCCGGGGGATCCAGGCCGGGGCAGGGACAGAATGTGCGGCTGCGAGTCAGTGACACCGGCACCGGAATGACCAGCGAGGTTATCAAGCACGCCTTCGAGCCGTTCTACACGACCAAGGTGGACGGCACCGGGACCGCGCTCGGCATGGCCACTGTCTACGGGATCGTCACCGAAGCCGGCGGCCACATCCGGATCCACTCCGAGCCTGGCGCTGGCACGACCGTCACCATCGCCCCGCCTGTCACCACAGAGACCGCCCCGACGGTGGAACCCGCAACATACCGGCGGGTGCCCATCGGAGAGATGGTTCTGGTCGTCGAGGACGAGTCAGCCCTGCGTGAGGTAACCAGGCGGATCTTCACCCGCAACGGCTACAAGGTGACCACTGCCGGGAACGGCCCGGAAGCCCTTGATATTGCCAGCACCCACCCGGGCGAGATCCACCTGCTCGTGACCGACGTTGTCATGCCGCACATGCTCGGCAAGGAAGTCGCGGAGAAAATGCGGGCGATCAAACCCGGCATCGAGGTGCTCTTCATGTCCGGCTACGCCCGGCCTGCCCCAGCCTCCCAGGGCAGGCTCGACCCCGGCGTGGTCCTCGTAGAGAAGCCGTTCTCCGAGGCTGACCTGATGACCAAGGCCGGGCTGGTGCTCGACGGCCATTTCCGAGGGTTTAAGACCATCGAGGGTTCCTCTGCCTGAATGGGCCTGCCACCCGGCGCAGACAGATGGCATGGCACCAGCGTGCGTGCAGGTGGCCCGGTCGCGCTGGGCGGCCGACCGGCTCCAGCAGTCGCCGGACACGTTCGGTCCGCTGGGCACGGCTACAACTTGCAGGAAAGCTGCAGTTAGTGACTGAGCGGGATGGGTCGACGATCGGGCACTCCCCGGCAAACCACAGGTCACCAGCCAGGCCCTATCTTCGATCGGAACGGGGTACGGTCTGATCTCAGTGGCTGCGGCGGTGCCTGGAGGTCCCACTGACCTCGTGGCTGCCGCGCCGTTCGCCGGACTCCACTCATTTGTCACGACCGTGGCGGTCGTATGCTGCGCTGCAATGGAAGTTGCCCATAGTCTGAGCTCTCAGGAGCTGGTATGGCCGAACCAGATCCACCAGCCGATCATGCGCGATCGCTGGGTAGCCGACTGCTGTCTGGGGTGGAGCGTTGGGCGTCACGCCCGCTGCTCGCGCTGATCGTACATACCGCGGACATAGCGTGGGTTCTCGTCAACGTCGCCACCGGGTTTCCCGGCGGTGGGAGAGCACCTTTCAGGCCCGGGACCGCAGGTTACTGGCCGTTGCGGGGTCCGGTCGTGTTCCTTGCTGGCCCTTGGGCGGGGGTGGTGACGTCAGGGTTCGATCGAGTCTGGTGGACTACTGTATGCGGTAGGGCTCGGCGTCGCAGCCTCGCAGGGTCAGGCCGTGGCCGGCCGCGGCCGGGTCAGGCCGGATGACACCGCCAGCTGGGTCGAGTGTTCCGTCGAAGAACATCGACTCGATCCGGACGTGATCGTGGAACCATTCCAGGTGCCGCAGGTTCGGGGTTGCGGCGGCGGCATGGGCGTGCAGGTGCGGGCCGCAGTGCCCGGATATGTCCAGGCCGTAGGAGGCAGCGACGGCCGCGGTCCGCAGCCATTCAGTGATCCCGCCGCACCGGGAGACGTCGGCTTGCAGGCAGTCCACCGCGCCGGCGGCGCACATGCGGCGGAAGTAGAACAGGTCGTAGCCGTACTCGCCGGCGGTGACGTCCGGTGCCACCGCGTCGCGGACCTCCCGGAGGCCGTCTAGGTCGTCGGAGGAGACGGGCTCCTCGAACCAGCGCACGTCCAGGTCCGCGGCAGCGCGCATAACGCGGATCGCCTGCTTGCGCCCGTAGCCGCCGTTGGCGTCAACAAACAACTCCGTCTGCTCACCGATGGCTGCGCGCGCCTGGCGCATCCGGTCGAGGTCACGGCCGGTGCTGGTGCCCCACGACTGACCGATCTTGATCTTCACGCGGGGGATGCGCTGCTCGGCCGCCCAGCCGGTCAGCTGGTCACGGAGCTGACGCTCGCCGTAGGAGGTGAACCCGCCACTGCCATAGACCGGCACCGCGTCCCGCACGGCTCCGAGCAGCCGGTGCAGGGGCAGTTCGAGCAGCCTGGCCTTGAGGTCCCACAGTGCCACGTCGACAGCGGAGATCGCGTAGCCCACTGCCCCCGGGCGGCCGGCGTTGCGGACCGCCTTGACCATCGCGTCGAACGCCCCGCCGACGTCGAGAGCGTCCCGGTCTCGCACGATGCCGGCCAGTGTGTCGGTGATCACAGCGGCGCACGCAGCCGGCCCGTAGGTCCAGCCGGTACCCACGGCATCGCCGGCGTGCACCTGTACCAGCACCATGGTGGTGGCATCCCAGCTGAGTGTGCCGTCGGCTTCGGGCGCGTCGGTGGGCACCGTGTAGACGGCGGCATCCACGGATCGGATCGGGGTGTCGATCATGCTGGCTCCTTAACGCACTGCGCGTATCGGGGGGATAAGGTACCGTGCCAGCTGCTCCGCCCATCTGTCGCGCAGCTGCACTGCCTGGCCGTGGCGCACTCGCCCAGGCGGATGACGCCGCGCGTTCCGCGTCGCCAGGCCGCCCGCGGTGGCGAATCCGGTCGCGGCGGCGGCGCTGATGAGCGCGGCCGGGCGCCATTGCCGGCTGAGGACCGCCACGCCGATCATGCTGGCAGTGTGCAGCGCGTCGACCTCCACGCCTAGCGCGAGGACCGCAGCGGTGGGCGCGGGGCCGGACAGGCAGGCCTGGGCGAGGTGGCGGGCGCCGAGAATCCGGGCGATCAGCCTGGCGGGCGGGTCGAGCCGCTGCCCGAGCAGCCGCTCAGCGAGCAGCCCCGGCGCGGCGAGCTCTACCATGCCGTATCCGGCCCGGACTACGGGCAGCACCTTCATCGCCGTGCCCGCGCGGCGGTCACCGCGATTACGGCCGCGAGCAGCGCGGCTGCCGCCGCGGCGAGCGGCCCGTGCCGGTGGGAAGCCCACAGTTGCAGGCTGCGGTCCTTGGACCGGGCATCGAAGCTGCCGTGCGCGGTGTAGTCGTGCCCATCTGGTCCGTCGGCCGGCTGCCACAGGTTGGCGGGCGGATCGGCCGGGACGGGCCGGTTGTCCTGCTGGGAGGAGAAACCCGTCTTGGCCAGGTACCGGTCCAGCAGGCCGGGGGCGATGGCGTTGGCCGCCAGGGTGGCCATGGTGCTGCCGCCGACCCAGTACTCGCGCCGTCGGGGGTGGTCGGCGGCGTACAGGACGCCGCGGGCGGCGACTTCGGGCTGGTAGATCGGCGGGACCGGCTGGGCAGGCTTGGGCAGCCGGGACAGCACCCAGTCGAACTGGGGCGTGTTCACCGCCGGCATCTGCACCATGGTCACGTGCACGTTGCTCTTGTTGTGCAGCAGCTCGCAGCGCAGGGCCTCGTGGAATCCCTGGATGGCGTGCTTGGAGCCGCAGTAGGCAGTCTGCAGCGGGATGCCCCGGTAGGCCAGCGCAGAGCCGACCTGCACGATCGTGCCCGCGTCGCGGGGCAGCATCCGGTTGAGCGCGGCCATCGTGGCGTAGACGTAACCGAGGTAGTTGACCTCGGTGACCCGCTTGTACTCTTCGGGAGTGATGTCGTGAAACTGGGCGAACACCGAGGTGAACGCGGCGTTGACCCACACCTCGATCGGGCCGAACGTGTCCTCCGTCTTCGCCGCGGCGGCCTCCACCTGGCCGGGGTGGGCGGTGTCGGTGGGGATGGGCAGTGCCTGGCCGCCGGCCCGCTCGACGTCGCGGGCGGCACCGGCCAGGCCCTCCTCGCCCCGGGCGAGGAGAGCAACCTTTGCGCCGCGGGCGCCGAACGCCTGCGCGGTCGCGCGTCCGATGCCGCCGCTAGACCCGGTCACCACGACTACCTGTCCGGGATGATGCGTGCTCATGCTGACCTCCGTATCGCTGTCAATGGGGTAGGTCTGCTGCTGGCGCTCACTGTGCTGGCGCACCGACAGGGCTCAGTGTGCGTCGCGCGGGCGTTACCGCCGGTCGTGCCGCGCGGTTTGACTGCAGCCGACCGCGTCGCCCACGGCTTTACCTGCGGTGTCATGCCGGGACCAGCCGGACGCCCCAGGTGGTGGTGAGCGACTGGCCTGGTTCCAGGCGGATCAGCCGCTGCCCGCTCTGGAAGGCGTTGGGCGGGCAGGTCATCGGCCCGGTTCCCAGCCCGAGACGGCGGCGCGGAGGGGCTCAGCGTGCCCCCACAGCTTGGCCCGGCTCCCGTCGGCGGCCGCCAGGCGGCCCCAGGCCCGGCCCTGGTCGTCGCGCGCCAGGTCGGTGAAGGGCGTGTCGAGCCGCTGGCCGGCCCGGAAGTCGAAGTTGGTCTGCTCGACGGGCGCCGTGGCGACCGGGAGCTGGCGTTCGTTGTCGGTGCGGATGCGGGTGGCGGCGCCGAGTTCCAGGGTGCAGTCGTCGATCCGGCCGCCGCCCGGCGGCAGGTAGGGGCGCTGGCCGGCCCCGCAGGAGCAGGCCTGGTTCCCGCGGTTGGCGGCGGTGGTGGCCACCGTCACGCCGCTGTCGCCCAGCTCGTAGGCCACCCGCACGTCCACCGGGAACGGATAGCCAGGGAGCGGGTGCAGCCGGGTGCCCATCACCACCCGGCTGGCCTCGTGCTCCAGTGCCTGCCAGGGCCGCCAGCGCAGGAACCCGTGGATGGCGTTGTGCTTGCCTGGCCCGGTGAGAGCGGCCCCGTAATCGGTGCCGTCGAGGCGGTACGCGCCATCCGCCAGGCGGTTCGGCCACGGGATCAGCGGCACCCCGTGGGCGCCGCCGCACATGGCATCGATTGGGTAGGGGTCCAGTACCGGCCTGTCCCCGACGGAGTACTCCTGCACGCCGCCGCCGACTTCGACGACGGTCGCCCGCTGCGGGCCGGTCCGGATCTCGAGCTGCTCGCCCGAGGGTCGCGTGGCCATCACGTTTCCTTCCATCCCGATGCCTGCCACGGGCGAGGCAGGCGAGCGGCGCATTCGAGCAGGAGAGCGTGCACGAACGCCTGCGGGATGTTGCCCCGCAGCTGGCGCTGGCCGACGTCGAACTCCTCGGTGAACAGTCCCGGCGGCCCGCACGCCGCCCGGCTGCGCTCGAACCAGGCGATGGCCTCGGCCTCCGCTCCCGCCTGGTGCGTGGCTAGGGTCATCAGGTAACCGCAGAGCAGGAACGCTCCTTCCGCGTCTTGCAGGGGCCGCTGGTCCTGGCGGAACCGGTACACATATCCCTCCCGCCCGAGGTCGGCCGCGACCGCAGCGAGGGTAGCCTGGCTGCGCGGGTCGCCGGCCGGCACCGCGCCCCGGATCGCCGGCAGCAGCAGGGCCGCGTCGACCCGCTCGTCGCTGGGCGAGCGCTGCCACCGCCCGCTGGGATGCACGCAGTCCGCCCCGGCGTCGGCGGCGATGGTGTCGGCCAGGCTTCTCCACGCGGCTGCCTGGCCGGGCGACGCGCTGGCGGTCATGGCTCGCAGGCCGGCCACGCACATCAGGCGCGAGTGCGCCCAGCGCTGATTGCCGAGCTCCCAGATCCCTCCGTCCGCGTCGCCCCAGCGGGCCTCGATCGCGGCCGCGGTCGCTTCCACCGCCCGCCAGTGCCCGGTGTCGAGGTGGTCGTGCCGCGCCGCCGCGGCGAACAGCAGCAGCGCCTCTCCCAGGGCATCGAGCTGGAACTGGCCGTTGACCCAGTTCCCGGCCTTGTCGGCTCCGCCCGGGTAGCCGCTCAGGTGCGGCAGGCGCTTCTCATCGGGTACCGGGCCGCCGTCGATCCGGTAGGCCGGCTTGAGCTGCGGGCCGTCAGCCAGGACCCGGTCGGAGATGAAGGCCACAGCATCGTCGAGCAGCGGATGTGGCTGGGTGACGGCCACGGCCTGGCCGGCGTAGCACTGATCCCGGATCCAGGCATACCGGTAGTCATAGTTGCGCCCCCCGGAGGCCCGCTCGGGCAGCGACATGGTGGCGGCGGCGACCATGCCGCCCCCGGCGCTGGTCAGGCCCCGCAGCACCGCGTAGGCGTGCCGGGCGTCCCGGGGGGCGAGGGTCTCGCTCAGCTGCGGGACGGCCGCTGCCCAGGCCGCCTCGGTCGCCTCCCAGGCCGCGCTGGCATCGGCCGGCTGGCCGCCCGGCTTGCCGCCAACCTCCAGGACGAGATCGTGATGGGCGCCCGGTGCGAGGGCCAGGTGGGCGACCAGGGCTCCGTCACGCTCGGCTCTGGCGTCCGCGCCGCCTGACCAGCGCACGTGCAGGCCGGCGGCGCGGGCGGTCCAGATTCCCTGATGCTGGTGCAGGTCGCCCATGGCGTGGCGGCCGAAGCCGGGGCGAAGGTCGAGCACGACCCGGACCCGGGCCGCGCCTTCCACGGCGGTCACCCGGCGCAGCACGACCGCCGTGCCGGGGTCGGCCGGGAACGCGAGCGCCTCGCGGCACTCGATGATCCCGGTGGTCGTCACCCACCGGCTGTGCCAGATGAGGGAGCCGGCCTCGTAGTAGCCGCCCCACACGTAGCGGGTCTGCTCCGGCGTGACCGCGTATACCCCTCCCCCGCCGATCAGGGTGGACAGCACGGCGTCGGAGTCCCAGCGCGGCGCGCACATCCATACGCAGTCACCCTGGGGCCCGACCAGGATCCCGCGCTCGCCGTCGGCCAGCAGGGCGTACTCCCGCAGGACGCGGGGCGGGAACTCATCGGCGTAGCCTGGGGTCGCCGCGGTCGTCCTCGGTGCGGGACTCACGTGCCGGCCCGCTCGATCGCGGCGGCGGTGCCGATGCTCGCCAGGTCCGGCAGCGGCTGAGGAATGCTGCCGGGGAACTTCCCGTTCACCGGTTCCGTCTCCGTTCTGCCGGCGCCAGCGCCGTTGCGCGGCAGGCCAAGGTGCCGAGCCGCCTGGATCTCTGGGGTCACGGTCATGGGCTGTAGTTGTCTTTGGCCTGGGACTTGATCCCGAACGCCGCGTGCCGCAGCCTGGTCATGCGGGTGCTGAGCCTCTTGAGGGAGCCGGGCGATGGGCCGGGCGCGGGCCGCCGCCCGGGGAGGTCCTGGGTCCACCAGGAGAGCGCGGCGATGCGCCCGAAGTCGTTTGCATTGCCGACGTTCACGCTAGGCAGGCCAGCCCGGGCCGGCGGCCGCGGGTCGCGGGCCGGTCCCGTCGCCGTCCCGGCAAGTTCGGGCCGGACGCTGGCCCTCTGGCCGGGGCCGGTGATGATCTGGACGGGGCGGACGCCGAAGATGAAGCCCCGCACGCTGCCGAGGATCACGCTGGCCTTGGCCTCGGGGCCAGCGGTGCGGGCGATGTGCACGCCCAGCCAGGCCAGCCACCCAGTCAGGCCGGACAGGTGCAGCTGCCCGATCTGGGCCACGGCGTCGCCCCGGCCCACCGTGGCCATGGTGCCCAGGTCCCGGTACCGGAAACGCCTGGCCTTTCCCCCCGCGCACAGGGCAAGCACGCTGCGGGCTGCGCGGCGGCCGGACTGGATCGCGACCTGGGCCACCATCGGCAACGGACCGGCGCGGCCCGGGATCTGGGCCATGTCGCCGACGACGAAGATCTCCGGGTGACGCGGAATCTGCAGCGTCGGATCGACGACAACCCGGCCATGCGAGCCGGTGACCGGCAGTGCTGCGGCGAGCGCGTTCGCACGCACGCCAGCGGCCCAGACCACTGTCACGGCATCGATCCGGTCGCCGCCCGCCATGGTCAGGCCGTCCTCATCCACGTCGGTCACCTCGGCCCCCGACCGGATCTCGACTCCCCTGGCCCGGAGCCCGGCGGCGGCGGCCTCGCGCAGGTCGGCGGCGAAAGACCCGAGCGGCGCGGCGGACGCCTCGACCAGGACGATACGCGGCTCCGCAGCCCCGATGCCGGGGAAGCCGCGCCCCGTGAGCTCCTTGACCAGCACGGCCAGCGCGGCGGAGAACTCCACTCCGGTAGGACCGCCGCCGACCACCGCGAAGGTCAGCAGCCGGGCACGGCGGGCCGGGTCGCCGGCTGCCCAGCGGGCTGCCTCGAAGCAGCCGAGGATGTGGTTGCGCAGTGTCAGGGCTTCGTCCAGGTCGTTCAGGGCGAGGCTGCGGCCGGCGATCCGCGGGTTGGCGAAGTAGTCGTTCACCGCCCCGGCGGCCAGGATGAGGTAGTCGTAGGCGACTGGGCCGCGGTCGGTTTCCACCCGGCGCAGCGTGAGGTTCAGGCCCGTGACCTGGGCGAGGCGGACATCGATGTTGGGGAGCTTGCGCAGCAGCGCGCGGACGGGCTGCGCCGTCCCCGATGGCTCCAGCAGCGCCGTCGCCACTTGGTAGAGGAACGGCGTGAACACGTGATGGTTGCGGCAGTCCACCACCGTCACGTCGACCCGGGCACGGTACCAGGGCTTGCCGGCCAAGGCCTTAGCCGCGGCCAGCCCGGCGAAGCCCGCCCCGACGATGACGACCCGCGGTCGGCTCATATCCCGGCTGCGTTCGCGTAGAACTGCTGGTCCTCGCGCCATCCGCCCTGCCCCTGCCCGATGGTGGAGATGTCGTCGACGAACTCGATGGCCCGGACCCACTTGACCATCTTGAAACCCAGCTGGGTCTCGACCCGCAGCCGGATCGGAGCGCCGTGCTCGATCGGCAGCGGCTTGCCGTTCATCTCCATGGCCAGGATCGTCTGGGGGCTGGCGGCCAGGTGGATCGGGATGGTCCCGTAGAAGTACCCGCTGCGGCCCTCGCCCTCGGTGACGGCCTTGTCATCGAAGGCGTAGAACGCGACGTGCCGGGCGCCCGCCAGCGGGCGGACGTGCTCCATTAGGGCGGCGACGGGCACGCCCGCCCACTGCGCGATGGCCGACCAGCCCTGAATGCAGTTGTGCTTCACGATCTGGGACTGGGTGCCCAGCCCCCGCAGCTCGGCCAGCGACAGGGACACCGGGTACTCGACCAGCCCTCCGACTTGGAGGCGGTAGTCGGTGAAGTCGCCGGCGACGAGCTCTGCGTAGCGCTTGTCCGGCGGCGGGTAACCGTTCACCCGATGGTAAGGAGAAATGTCCGCCCAGGCGTAACGCTGGCGGGACGTGAACGCACGCGACAGTGCCCTCTCCATGGGGTTCACGATGTGGCCCAGCATGCGCTGAGCGGCCCGGGGGTAGCGGCGGCTGAGGACAGTGGCCGCCACGCTGGCTGCCACCACGCCGGCCAGTCCAGCAAACCCGATGATCAGTGCCTCGCCCCGATCGGAGTACGGGGCGGTCTCGGGGTGGCCGAGGACAATGACAGTCCACAAGCGCGGGAGTCCGTTAACTATCACCATGACGGTGTGGACGACAGTGAAGGCCGCGAAGGCGCACAGCCCGAGGAAGTGCAGGCTACGCGCCCGCTGGCGGCCGCCGAACAGCCACACGTAACGGGGGAAGCGGGCCAGGACCGCCGGGGACATCGCGGCACCGGTCAGGATCTGCAGCGGCGCCAGGATGAAGACCACGAAGAAGTAGGACAGCTGCTGGATGGCGTTGAACGGCAGCCCGGGCTGGGGGGCCGGGATATGAAGCATCAGGTAAGTGCCGACGGCCCGCAAGGCGTCCGGGAAGATCTCCCAGCTAGTCGGGACCAGCGTCTGCCAGTACCCCGTAGCGAACAGCAACGCTATGTAAACGGCCCCGGTGACGATCCAGAACTGCACGGTCAGGAAGTGCCAGTGACGGCCAAGACCGAGGTTCTTGCGGCCGGGAAGGGCGATGACCGGAGACCAGGCCTCCTCCTCGTCCAGGGAACTCCACGGGTGGGCGGCGTCGGCGGACACGACCTTGCGGGTCAGCCGGAGCCACTCCTTGCCGGGCGGGCAGTCGTCGGACAGGTAGAACTTCGGGAAGGCAGAGAGGACCTCGAGGCCGGACCGGGCCAGGAACAGCAGCAGGAACAGGTTGAGAAAGTGGGTAATGACGATCCACAGCGGGAAATCCATGAGCCTCGTCATCGCCGTGTCCCGCCTGGCTCGGTCGTGCCTGGCTCGCCGCGCATGCGCTACCGGTCCGCGCGTGTCATGGCCGCGCCGGAGGTAATCCGCCCGGCCAGCCGAGACGCCAGCGCCATGATCGTCAGCGCCGGGTTGGCCGACCCCTGCGTGGGGCACACGCTGCCATCGGCGACAAACAGGTTGGGCACCGCCCACGTCCGCTGGTTCGCGTCGACGACGCTGTTATCCGGCGAGGTGCCCATCCGCGCTCCGCCGACCAGATGAGCGAAGCGCTGGATAGTCAGGACGTCCTGCGCTCCCGCCGCGTCCAGCAGATCCTTGATGACCGTGGCAGAGTAGGCCATATTGGCCTTGTCGTTGCCGCCCAGGGTGTAGTCGAAGCGGGCCACCGGCAGGCCGTACGGGTCGGTCTCGGCCGCGAGGGTCACCCGGTTGTCCGGGTGCGGGAGCAGCTCGTTGAGCACTCCCACGGTGGTCCAGTGGTTGTAGTCGCGCATGTACTCGCGCAGCGCCCGGCCCCAGTGGCCGTCGGCGAGGACGTGCTCGGCCCACCCGATCGGCTGGGGGGAAACGGTCTGGATGGAGAACCCCCGGGCGAAGCCGCGGGATGCGTCGGTCTCATAGAAGTCCTCCGAGGACACCTGCGGCGGTGGCGCCTTGTACATGCGCAGCTCGGTAGCGAAGCGGCCCGCGCTCTGGGTGGCGCCCTGGACCATCTCGTACCGGCCCACCTGGTCCTCGTTGTTGCACAGGCCGTGGGGAAAGCAGCGGGAGGCGGAGTTGAGCAGCAGCCGGGGAGTCTCGATGGAGTACCCGGCCACGGCCACGAACCGCGCTCGCTGCATCCGCTCGGCGTGCTCGTCCTCACGGATGTAGGTCACGCCGCTGGCCCGGCCTCCGGGGCCGATCTCGATGCGTGCCGCCATGCAGCCAGCCCGGATCTCCACCCGGTGCGCCAGCGCGTCGGGCAGGTGCGTGACATACGGGCTCGCTTTGGCGTTGACCTTGCAGCCCTGCAGGCACCAGCCGCGGTAGATGCAGTGCGGACGGTTCCCGAAGGTGCCGTTCACGATGCCAACCGGCCCGACGCGCATCTTGATGCCCCGGGCGATGGCGCCGCGCCACAGGACCGATGCCGCCTCCGACACCGGGTGCGGCGAGAACGGGTACTTGTGCGGGAACCCCCACGGCCAGTCCTGGCCGGCCACGGGCAGCTCACGCTCCACCATCTCGTAGTGCGGCCGCAGCTCGTCATAACTGATCGGCCAGTCCGCACCGACGCCGTCGACGCTAGCTGTGCGGAAGTCGGACGGGTGGAAGCGCGGGCAGTAGCCGGCATAATGCACCATCGAGCCGCCGACGCCGCGGCCGGAGTTGTTCTTGCCCAGCTCGATCGGATCGGCGCCGCCGATGATCCGCTTCTGGGTCCAGTACAGGTCATGAGAGCCGGCCTCGTCGGAGACCCAATCCTCATCGGGATGCCAGAACGGGCCCGCCTCGATGATCACTATCCGCCACCCAGCCCTGGCCAGGCGCTGCGCCAGGACCGACCCTCCCGCGCCCGCTCCGACAATGCACATGTCCACCTCGTCGGCGTCGCCATAACGGCACATCGTGTCCTCGCCTGGCAGATCCCGGCGGTGCACGTCGAGGAGAAAGCGGGAGTCGTTGTCCCTGGGCCCGATTGCGCCCTTCAGCAGGCTGCGGATCACGCTCCGTCCCCCGCATCTATCCGGGCGGGATCCTCCGAGGTCGCCCCGGCTGACTCGAAGGGCTCCAGCGTGCTGACGGGCCCGAGACGCATGTAACCCCGGGGGTAGGCGGGGCCGCCGAACCCGATCTCGTTCCAGGCCCACGGATGGGAGTAGAACGCGGCCAGGATCATGCGCATGCACACTGACCAGGCCCGCTTCACGTTCAGCTGTTCCCAGCTGCCGCCGGACAGCTGCGCCCGAGCCAGGTCGCCGACGATGGCCTCCCTGGCGTCAGCGTCGCAGGCCGCGAAGGTCGGCTGCCCGTAACGGTCTTCGGCGACCTCGTCCAGGCCAGTGAGCACCAGATGCCAGGCGTCGCGGTCGTCGGGCATGCCGTCGTACTGGTAGCCGTCCAGCCGGCCAGCGGCCAGCTTGGCGTCGATCATCTCCGGCACCGGCACCCGGGGCTCACCGTCCTGGGCCACCGTCACGTCACAGAAGGCTCGCAGCGTCGCGAGCTCCCCCGCCGCGAAGAACCGGAACTGATCAGCCAGGTGCAGACGCGCCAGCACGACCTTGGTAGTGGCCTCATCCCAGCTGGCCGACGACGCGAGGACATCGAAGTCCGGGTAGCGCCCAATCATCTGCGGGGTCGTTCCCCGCCGCTGTCCCTGCAGCCAGGACTTGTCCGGCGGCTCCCTGCCAGGGCGCAGGTTGGGCAGGTGATGCGGCTTGGACAGGTCACGCCCCGCGGCCGGTCCGGCGCGGTCCGGTGCCATTGCTAATCCTCTCTTCTCAGCAGGGCGGCCAGCAGGCCCATCCCGCCGACCATGGCCATCAGGCCCGGCGCGGAGATCGGCGGGCCCATCGGCAGGTTGTAGGAGGCCAGCTTGAAGCCGCCCGGCTTGCGGGCCACGCCCCGGATATGGAAATACTCCCCGGCCAGGCCGGTAATGGAGTAGATGGCAGCGGTGACCGGCAGCGCTGTCTTGGCCCACTTCTTCGAGAACACCCCGGCGATGCCGGCCACCGCCAGCGGCGGCGTCACGATGATCGGGCTCCACATCATCTTGTTGCCGAAGCTCGCCTTGTAATGCTCGATGTAGATCTCGCTGGTGGTCACGATCGCGGCGACGGCGGTCAGCCCGGCCAGGGATCGCTCGAACCGGCCGTGGGCGACATCGGCGACAACCCGGTCGATGAGATGCTCGGCGCCGTGCACCTCGCCGTGGGCGGCGGAACTGCTACGTCTGGGCATGCTCAGTCCTTCCGGTGCATGAATTCCTGGACCATCTCCCGGACGCCCTCCTTAGCCCCGGCGAACCCCTCCGACGGCGCGGCCAGGACCGACTCGGTCAGCGCCTTAGCCTGCTCGAAGGTGACATGGGGAGGCATCGGCGGCTCATCAGGGGTGGTCAGGGCGTCGACGATGACCGGCCGGTCGGCGGCGAAAGCCTCGGTGAAGGCAGCCTCGATCTGATCCGAGCAGGTGATCTTGATGCCCTTCAGCCCGATCAGGCCGGCCCAGTCGGCGTAGGACACATACGGGATGGCCTGGGAGGCCTCGAAACGGGGATCGCCCTCCATAGCCCGCTGCTCCCAGGTCACCTGGTTGAGGTCCTCGTTGTTGAGCACCAGCACCACGTAGCGGGGGTCAGCCCACGTCTTGTAGTATTTGGCAGCGGTCAGCATCTCGGCCATGCCGCCCATCTGCATGGCCCCGTCGCCGACCATCGCCACCGACACCCTGTCCGGGAAGGCGAACTTGGCAGCCATCCCGTACGGCACGCCCGGGAGCATGGTGGCCAGGTTTCCTGACAGGGACGCCTTCATGCCGCGGCGGATCCTGATATGGCGTGCGTACCAGTCGGCCGAGGTCCCCGAGTCCGATGACAGGACCGCATTGTCGGGCAGATGACGTGACAGCGCCGAGAACAGGCCCTGAGGCCGGATCCGCCCGTTCAGGTCCGACGGCTGGCCGCGGTCGTCCATTAGCGCCCACCAGTCCTGCACGTTGCCGACGATCTTGTCCTGCCATGAACGGTCAGGTTTGCGGTGCAGGAGAGGCAGCAGTTCGGCCAGGGTTTCTTTGGCGTCGCCGGTCAGCGCCAGGTCCATCGGGTAGCGGATGGACAGCATCCGCGGCGTCAGGTCGATCTGGATGCCCTTGACCTGGCCGGTGGTGGGCAGGAACTCCGAGTACGGGAACGACGATCCCACCATCAGCAGGGTGTCGGCGTCCTGCATCATGTCCCACGACGGCTTGGTGCCCAGCAGCCCAATGCTCCCGGTGCAGTAGGGGACGTCGTCGGGAACCGACGCCTTGCCCAGCAGCGCCTTGGCGACCCCGGCGCCGAGCACGTCGGCCACGGCCAGGACCTCGTCAGTGGCCTCCATGGCCCCAGCCCCCACCAGCATGGCCACCCGCTCACCTGCGTTCAGGATGCCGGCGGCCTGCCGCAGCTGGTCAGCGGAGGGAATGGAGCGGGGTTTCCACCAGCCGACCCCGGTGTGAACCGTGTGAGTCTTCTTAGGCTGCTCCTCCACCGCGTCCATGTCCTGCACGTCAGCCGGCACGATCACGCAGGTGACGGTCCGCTCGGCCTGGGCAATCCGGAACGCGCGGTCGATGATATGGCGGACCGACGAGGGCGTGTTGACCTGCTGGCACCAGGACGAGGCCACATCGGAGTACAGCTGCAGCAGGTTAACCTCCTGCTGGAAGTCACCGCCGATGGCCCGCACGAAGGTCTGGCCGACGATCGCCACCACCGGCTGATGATCAAGCTTGGCGTCATACAGGCCGTTCAGCAGATGAATGGCACCCGGCCCCGACGTGGCCATGCACACCCCCACCTGGCCAGTGAACTTCGCATGCCCGCAGGCCATGAAGCTCGCCATCTCCTCATGGCGGGTCTGGATGAAGCGAAGCTTGTCCTGATGACGGCGCAGCGAGCCCAGGATGCCGTTGATACCATCACCCGGAAACCCGTAAATCGTATCGACCCCCCACTCGATCAGGCGGTCGCACAGATTGTCAGCCGCGGTCATGCCCATAATCGGTCCCCTCTATTTTTGGCGTTGCTGCTGCTCACCTACGTTGCGCTGCAAAGAAGGCGGGGTCGCGGTGAAGAGAACAGAGGTGCTGGCAGGATGCCAGCACTGATGGTTTCCTCGGCGGTGTCGCGCACCGGGCTCGCCGCCGTGGTACTCCGCAGCGTCGGCTAGAAGGCCCCAGGCGTCATACCGGCAGACCCCGCCGGCTGTCTTGGCGCACTGGGGTTCTCCAGATGACCTCGGGCTGCTTGCCCGGCGGGCAGGAATCCACCGTCGCTCCCTTTCCTCCTGCCTGCTCCGAGCGCAAAGGCTCGGAGCAGCGTCACCGGGGTCTGGAGCAACGATGTCAACCGCGGGACCACTGAGATCCCGCCATTATATATATCGTATCACGACCTACCGTGCCGGCCTGATGTGCCAGGTTCCGGGACGCTGCCGCCGGGCCGTCTGATGAGCGCCGCGGCCCGCTGAGCGCCCCGGCCGCACCGGGGGACTCGCCCGTCGGCGGCTGGTACACGGACCTGAGCGGAGGGCCGTTACAGCTGGAGCCATTGGCTCCGGGGCGGGGCCGAGGCCAGCGCGCGCAGCGCCGCGCGGAGGCGGGCTAGCGCGGTGCCGGCCGGCAGGCCGAGCAGGCTGGCTGTCTGCGCGGCGGTGTAGCCGCGGTAGCACAGACCAGCAGGATCAGCTCACGCGAGGGCGTGTCGGGGCGCTGCAGGCCCGCAGGCAGCCAGGCCGGCGACAGGGGGTGCCTGTTCCCCGGCGGCGCGGCGGTGGGCCACGCTCAGCAGCCAGGCATGCGCGCTGCCGCGGGCGGGATCGGAGCGGGCGGCGGTGTGCCGCAGCGCCGGTATACCCGGCCGGTGACGTCCTCGGCCGCCGCGGTGTCGCCCACCCTGAGGCTCACCAGGCCGAACACCTGCGCCGCGTGC
Source organism: Streptosporangiaceae bacterium (assembly GCA_036509255.1). GTDB lineage: Bacteria > Actinomycetota > Actinomycetes > Streptosporangiales > Streptosporangiaceae > RYN-230. Next base: position 1,111 of record DATCFY010000148.1, on the reverse strand, counting down.
GGTATACAGCGCCGCGAATGCGGCCTGGTCGCCGTGCCCACCGGGCCAGCAGGCCGGCGACACTGTCGGCGGGCCGCCGTGCTGGCGGCAGCGCGGGCCTGGCCCTGGCTGGCGGAAAGCTCATCGCGGGCCGGCAGGTCCGGCCCGGGGCCGCGCTGCGGGCGCCGCGCCAGGCCAGCGTTCTCCTCTGGTGGTCCCGCCCCAGATGCCGTCCTGCCGGGTGATCAGGGCGTACGACAGGCAGTTCGCCTGCACCGGGCAGCGACCGCAGACAGCCTTCGCCGAGCTGATCTGCGCCAGCGCGGGCCCGTCACCGCGATGGGAAAGAAAAGCTCAGAGTCCTCACCCCGGCAGGCGCCGCGCGACATCCAGCCAGGGGAACCGGGGCGGGTTGCGTGCGGCGCGGCGCCCGGCACCAGGCCGGCGGTGTGACGCTGGGCCAGGCATCGACAGCGTCCAGTTCCCCGCGCAGCGTGACAACGAGGTGACTGCCGTAGTCGCGGGTACTCAGGTCGGCACTGATCATGGCGGCGCCTTCCTGCTCGGGCAGCAAGGCGAGGTCCGGGCCTGACGGCGAACTCAATCGGCTTCCAGCGTCGATGGTGCGTCCCGTTCCGCCGGAAAGTCCCGCCCTCCCGGCCCCCGGGCAGGGCACTGCGCCACAGGCTCATCCGCAGCAGCACCGTGGTGCCGGCGCGGCCGGCCCGGATCCCGGCCTCGTCACAGACCCGGTGGCCCAATGCCAGGCCCATCCCGCCGTCCCTCGGCCGCTGCCTGGCTGCCCAATCATGAGGGAAGGCCCATGTTCAACGTGGATCTCAGCATCCGCAATGTCGGCGGCCAGGCGGTCGTCGCCCTGCGCGGGGAGCTTGACCTGGCCGCCGCCCCGGGTTGTGCGTGCCGACAATCGCATCCATGGCCCTGACCAGCAGAGTTGCACGCCCGGGGCTCTGGCCGTGATGATCACTGATCATGTGCCTGCGGTTCGTGTGCGCCACGAGGCGCTGCTGTTTCGGATGGGGGTGAGAGACCGTCCATCTCCTCGCCGTCGCAGCGGTGAGGTGAAGCTGGGGGCAGCCTGAGCCGGGGGTCGCCGGGGAGGGCGGGAGCA